>NZ_JAPEOR010000002.1:2845000-3571565 GCF_026341125.1 Streptomyces sp. NBC_01142 | reverse complement strand
CACTGCCTGGCCGGGTAGGCCTGGATTACATGGGAACTCCGCTCTGAACTCCTCCACAGAATCCTCCGTGAAGGGCGCGCCGTCGCGTCGCTCTCTGATGAGTCCGTGCGCTATGTGTTGCCATGCCGCACCGGACGCGGCGGAATACAGGCGTCGCCCTGGAGTACCGGTGCGCACTGCGTCGATGTGAAGTCCGCGGATTCCATAACGGTTTCGCGGAATCAGGGGTCAATCTCCTGCTCTACTCCTGGTTCTTGTGCTGTCGGCGCTCAATTCGCGACGGTAGACCAAGTCCATGTCCACACTTCCGAGCTCCGGAGGAAACATATGTCTGCAGTACATACCCCGCCGTTCCAGCCGCGGAAGGCGGAAATTCTTGACGCGACACTGCGTGATGGTTCCTACGCAGTCGACTTCCAGCTCGACGAGAAGTTCGTCGGTGAGCTCCTCGGCCGGCTCAATGAGACGCCGATCGGCAAGGTCGAGATCGGACACGGCCTCGGCTTCGAGGCGGAGCGGTCCGGCATCAAGGCCTGCAACATCGATCTCGCGCGCTGGTGCGCGATCGCGCGGGAGGAGCTGACGGCCACCTCGTGGGGCATGTTCGCGCAGCCAGAGTTCAGCCGGCTCTCCACGCTCCGCGAACTTTGTGACGAGGGAATGTCGTTCGTCCGCATCGGCATGGAGCCCGAGCGGGTCCCGGACCACCTCGAGTACATCGAGCGCGCCACCGAGATCTGTGGCGAGGTCTACCTCAACCTGATGAAGACGAGCGGCACGCCCGCTGAGGAGATTCCCGGCCTGCTGAGTGGCGTCACTCCCGCCATCGCCGGTGTGTACGTGGTGGACTCGTACGGCTCCATGCTTCCCAGCGACGTCCACCGCTACGTGGCCGTCGCGAAGGAGAGCTTCTCCGTCATCGGATTCCACGGCCATGACAACCTGGGCATGGCAAACGCGAACAGCATCGCCGCGATCGAGGCGGGCGCCGCGATCGTCGACGGAACGCTCGACGGAATAGGCCGCGGCGCCGGCAACGCGGAGACCGAGTCGCTGGCCGGGATCATCAGCACTCTCGGTGAAGATCGGTTCGACTACAAGCAGCTGGCCAGGCTCGCGCACTTCTGCCGGACCAGCCTGGACCTCCTGCCCGAAGACCGGAACATGCAGGTGCTCGGCGGCGTGATCGGCATGCACTCCGGATTCTTCCCGCTCATCGAGCAGTTGTGCTCCGAGCTCATCGTCGACCCGGCTTCCTTGATGGAGGCCGCCGTCGAGCTGGCCCCGCGGAGCGCGGGCAAGAACGACATCCGTGCCGCGGCTCAGCGAATTTCCCAGCGCACGGCCGTGGCCTGACCCCTTCAAACCACGCGAATAGGGAGCAACAAAGTGCGACTGGCACGGTTCAACACCGAAGACGGGCACCAGATTCTGGCGAGCCACCGCGGCGGCTGGATTTCACTGTCCGGCATCGAAGGCTACAAAGCCCCGCACCGCCTGGCCGACCTGCTGGACGCGTCCCGCAGGAGCGAGCTCGCCGGGCTGCTCGAGTCCCGGCCGGACGCCGAGCCGGCCGACGTCCGCCTGGAGGAGGCCGCGACCATCATCGACGCCGGCGACATCTGGGGGGCCGGCCTCAACTACAAGGGGCACTCCCAGGACCTGAGCGCACAGCAGCCCTCGTCCGGGCCCGGCTCGTATCTGCGGCCGGCCAACTGCCTCATCGGAAACGGCGGGGTGATCGAGCTTCCGTCGCAGAGCAAGCGGGTGACCGCGGAAGCGGAACTGGGCCTCGTCGTCGGGACGGAATGCAAGAACGTGCGGCGCGACGAGTGGAGGTCGGTCATCGCGGGTGTCACGGCCGTCCTCGACATGACTGCGGAAGACGTCATCCGAGAGAACCCCCGCTACATTCCGTGGGCCAAGGGATTCGACACGTTCTGCAGCGTGGGCCCGCAGCTGGTGACCCTCGACGAGTTCGAAGACGCGGACCTTCAGTCGATCCGGGTCTCGACCGTGCGCAACGGTGAGGTCGTCGCCTCCGCACAGGTCTCCGACATGAAGTACGACCTCGGCTACCTGGTCGAGTACTTCACGGCCGGCCGCACCCTCGTGCCCGGAACCGTCATCTGCACGGGAACTCCGGGAGCCGCAGTGATCAACTCCGGCGATTCCATCACCTCTGTCGTAGAGGGCATCGGCACCCTCTCCCACTCCGTGAAGGGCTGAAGGCGTGCCCGTACAGCAGATATCAGTGGCAGACGCGATCGAGCACACCATCCAGGAGCGTCCCGAATGCACTGCCCTGGAGACCGCGGACGGGGTGCTCAGCTACCGGGAATTCGGCGAGCAAGTGCGGGAGTTCATCGGGCAGCTCGAAGCACTGACCGCGCCCGGTGAGTTCATCGGGATCGAGGCCATACGTACCTCGGGCTCCATTGTCGCCATGGTGGGCGCATTGCGGGCCGGACGCCCGTTCGTGTTCATCGACCCCCGTGACAGCGGGTCCTCGAACAGGACCAAGGTGTCCTCGCTCGGTATCAACAGGGTCGCCAAGAGCCCTGCCTTGTCGCACCCGCCAGAGCTCGTCGACACGCCGGCCGAGTGGCGCGGGGACGCGGGAGAGCGGCAGCTGCGGGCACCTGCGGAGCTTGCGCCGTACCAGGGCAGTGTGGGTTACGCGATCCACACCTCGGGATCGACGGGGGAGCCCAAGTGTGTGCTGGTGCGCACCGGACCGCTGGCCCGGATGGTCCAGGACCATGTGCGCTCTCTGGAGTTGGGCACAAAGAGCCGTACGCTGCAGTTCGCCCGACTGACCTTCGACGGATGCATCACGGAGATCCTGTGGACCCTGACCGCAGGCGCGTGCCTGGTGGTTCTCGGTGAGGAGCAGCTCAGCCCAGGAACGGTGCTCCAGGCCACTCTGGAGAAGTTCCGCATCACTCATCTGAAGACGACTCCGTTCGCGCTGACGGCGACCGAGCCGTCGAGCGCGATGAGCCTGGAGCACGTCATCAACGGCGGCGGAGCCTGCCGCCAGGCGGTGGTACAGAAGTGGTCGTCGGAGGCGGCGCTCCACAACGCGTACGGGACCACGGAGACCACCGTCTGCAACTTCCTCAGCGACCCGCTGGACCCGGACGACTGCACCGAGTCCGTGCCGCTCGGCGCGGTGGTGGGCGATTGCAGTTACGACATCCTCCCCCTGCCGACGGCGGGCGGGGACGGGCCCACCGGATCGCAAGTCACCCGTGGTGAGCTGGTCATCACCGGCGAGAGCGTCGCGATCGGCTATCTGACCGCGCAGGGCCTGCGGCCCTTCACCGACGGCGCGGCGAGCCGGGTCTACCGGACCGGCGACATCGTCGAACGCCGCGGCGGGCAGGTCTTCTTCGTCGAACGGCTGGACCGGCAGCTGAAGATCCGGGGCTACCGGCTCGATCCCGGCGAGATCGAGAGCGCGGCATGCCGGCTCGACGGAGTCGTGGAGGCGGTGGTGACCGCAGAGTCGCATGAGGGCGCGGACGACTACGCCGCTGAGGCTCTGGTCTGCTACTACCAGGGCACCGTCACCCCCCGGGCGCTGCGTGCGCACCTGGAGACGGTCCTCGACTCCTACAAGGTCCCCTCGGTGATCCAGCAGATCGAGTCGCTTCCCTACACGCGTAACGGCAAGGTCGATCGCGACGCTCTCAAGGCCAGCCGTCATTCCGCGCCGGAAGTTGGTGAGACCGGCGGCAAAACCGTCCCGCCGGAGGAGCAGATCCTCGATCTGGTGCGCCACCTCACCGGTGTGAACGACGCCGCCCTCAACGACAACTTCTATGACATCGGTGGCGATTCGGCCTCCACGGTGATCCTCGTCAACAAGCTGAAGGAACTCGGCTGGATGGATGCCGGTGTCCGGGACGTACTCCGGGCGGAGAACTTGAAGGTCCTTGCCGACGAACTTCGTGACCGGGGTGTGTGAAAGCGATGTGTGGCGTATGCGGGACTTTTTCCCCGAACGGTGGGGTTGATCGCAGCATTGCCGCTGCCATGCACTCCCGGCTCATCCACCGTGGGCCCGACGAGACCTACTCGCTGAACACCGAGACGATCTCCGCGAAGCTCGGCCGCCTCGGCTTCACCGGCCTGACCGACGGGTGGCAGCCGGCCGAGGACCGCAGCGGCCGCTACGTGGCCATGACGAACGGCGAAGTGTTCAACGCTCGGGATCTGCGCGCCAGAGTGGGCGCCGACCGGCAGAACAACGGCGTCGACGTATCCGTCATCCCAGAGCTAGTCGCACAGTACGGGATCGAGGGACTCCGACTGGTGGACGGACAGTTCGCCACGGTCGTTCTCGACCGCGCCGAGAATGCGATGTTCCTGGCCAGGGACCGGTTCGGCATCTGCCCGATGTACTACACCGCTACGGGTCCGGACGTGCACTTCGCCTCGGAGATCAAGCCGCTGGTTCAGTGCGTCAGCCGGTCCTGGAAGGTGGATATGGGGGCGGTCGACCAGTATTTCTCGATGGGCAACATCGTCGCGCCGCGCACTCTCGTGAAAGAGGTGCAGGCCGTTCCCCCCGGCTGCGCCGTCCGGTTCGACGCCAGTGGCCGGGAGACCCTGCGTTACTGGCGCTACGGCGACTTCGCACCGGCCGCGGAACCCGTATCCGGCGAGGCGCTGCGCGAGGGACTGCAGCGGTCGGTCCGGGACCGCCTGCATGCCGACGTGGAGATCGGCGCCTATCTGAGCGGAGGATTCGACTCCACCGCGATTCTGACGGAAGCGGTGGCTCTCACTGCCCGGCCTGTCCGGACGTTCTCGGTAGTCTTCGACGATCCGGGCCTCGACGAGGGACGTTTCCAGCGGGAAGTGGCGCAGGCAGTCGGAAGCAAACACGAGCAGATCCTGTGCCGGCAGACCGACATCGCCTCGAAGTTCGAGCAGATGGTCCGGCACTGCTGCTATCCGCAGCGTGAGACGTACAACGTGGCCGCCATGATGCTGGCCGATAGCGTGCGCTTCTCCGGAATCAAGGGAGTGGTGTCCGGCGAAGGCGCGGACGAGCTGTTCTTCGGCTATGACTCCTACGCCTTCGACAGTGCGACCCGCTCGAGCCGGACTTCCCGCGCGGAGAACGAGCGGGCGTGGGGCAGGGCGGACTTCAGCTGGGAGGTCGACTGGCGCAAGGTGGGCCAGCGGCGGGACGACTACCTCGCCCCTGTGGCGCAAGAAGCGCTGGAAGGCGACGAGTTCTGGCGTACGAGGCTCATCCCGTTCTCCGAGGACGAGGTGAAGTCGCTTTCACCGATGCAGTTGCGCTCCATCGCCGACGTGTACGTCCAGCTGTCGGGCCACCTGCTCGGCGATCACGGCGACTCGATGCTCATGGGAAATTCCATTGAGGGGCGCTACCCGTTCCTCGGCAATGCGGTCGTCTCACTCGCCCTGCAAGTCGAAGACAGCGCGAAGGTGGTCGACTTCGAGGGGAAGGCCTGCCTGAAATCGGCGTACGAGGGAATCGTCCCGGACTCGGTTCTCCGCCGTGGGAAGCACGGATTCACCGCATACGATCTGCGCTCGGTCACGGATGCGCGGACCTGGGACGAGTGGCGCGGCCTCGTCGAGGCCAGTGGCATCTTCACTCCCGGCTGTCTCGGCACACGCGCCGGTCAGGGCGCGGAGAAGTGGGACTTCAGGCTCAGCGCGATCAGCATCGCCATGGTCATGGACGAGCTCGGCCTTGGACTCTGACTCCCGTGGCCCCGATACGCGCGCACTCGTGTCTGAGGATTGGAGAATTCAGTGAGTCCCGAGAGCCCAGGCATCATCGTCTTCCCGGGTGCCGGTTCGTTCGGCAGTGAGCTCCGTCCACTGCTGCGTGAGCTGGAACCCTCCGCGTGGCTCGCCCGGTATCCAGGCCGTTTCGGTAGGGATTTCGGCAAGGCGGCGGCATCGTTCCAGAAGGTCGTGGAGTCGTGCGTCACCCAGGTGGGGCGGCTTCAGCCGTATCGCCCGGTTCTCGTCGGGCACAGCTTCGGCGCCTACGTCGCCTATGCCACGGCAAGGGAACTGGAGGACCGCGGGACGGAGGTCTCCGCACTGGTGGTCGCCGGAGCCACCGCGCCGGCCCTGCTCACGGTGCCAGAGCAGGCGTGTCGGAGCCGGTCGGACACTGCGGCCTACCTGGACGGTATCGACCCTGGCCTGCTGCCGGACGAGTCCGATGAGTGGCGGGACATCGTTGTGGACACCGCGGGGGAGGACCTCCGGGTACTCAGGGAATTCACCGCCTCGGCCCATCCGGAAGTGCGGTGTCCGGTCTTCGCCGTGCGTGGTGAAGAGGACCCGCTCACGTCCGCAGGCGGAATCGGCGCATGGGCCGGTGTCACTGCCAAGGGGTGTATCCACCGGGAATTCCCAGGCGGTCACTCGGCCCTGCTGAACTCGCCCGAATTCGCCGCATGGCTGCGTGAGATACGTGTACGCGGCTGAGCAAACGCCGTCCCTGGCGGGAAAGGAGATCTGTCCTGTGAACAGCCGTCCCCTCACCGCGGGCGGGCACCTGGTGGTTATCGGCGGTGGTGCCGCCGCGACGGCGGTGCTGCACCAACTGACGGAGCACGCCGGGTTCCGGCCCGGATCGGTGACGGTGGTGGACCCGCGGCCGGCCGGGTTCGGCGTGGCCTTCGGCACCACCGACCCAAAGCTGCGCTGCAACACCTCGGTCGATGTCACCTCGCTGTACCGCGCTGACCGCTCTGACCTCCAGCGCTACCTGGCGGCACGGGGCTGGCCGGTGGGCCGCGCCGACTTCGTCCCGCGTGCGCTGGTCGGGCAGTACTGCCGGGAACGGTTCGGGCAGCTGAGCCGGGAGCTTCAGGCGCGGGGGGCCCAGGTGCGCCAGGTGACCACGCGGGCCCGTACGGTACTCCCGGCAGAACGCGCGGGCGAGGGATACCGGGTCACCCTGGACGACGGCAGCACGCTGGAGGCCACCGATGTGGTGGTGGCGGCCGGTGGCGACCAGCCGCACCTGCCCGAGCTGCTGCGCGCGTATGCGGACCATCCGGATCTACTTGCCGGCCCCTACCCCACGGACCGGCTCCGGGCACTGCCCACCGACGCCAGAGTGCTGGTCGTCGGCAGCAAGCTGTCCGCGGTGGATGCCGCTCTGGTGCTGTGCGGGGCTGACCGGCAGGTCACCTTGTGCTCGCCTTCCGGCGAACTGCCAGCCGTCCGCAACCGGCTGTGCCGTACGGCCCGGCCGACCGGGCTGTTGGCCGACTTGCGCGAACTGAACCCCGGCACCCCGGATTTCGACCGGACGCTCACCCGGGTCCTGGCGCGCGCCGTCCGGAGCGCCAGGGCCGGCTGGGGGCACCCGGCGGCCGCGCTGCGTCGGCAATTCGGCACCGAACCCAAGGCGCTGGAGCGGCTCACCACAGAACTGCGGCAGACCGAGGCGGGCGACAATGCCTGGCAAGACGTGATCGCCGAACTCATCGAGGCGGTGAACGACTGGACCGAGGGCTGGCCCTCCGCCGAGCGAGACCGTCTGCTCACGCGCTTCCGCCCGCTGATCGCCCGCCACATCTCGGCCATCCCGGTGTCCAGCGCCCGCGCCCTGGCCGGGCACGGCCTGGCCGGACGGCTCGCCGTGCGCCGCGGCACCCCTGCGGCGCTCACACCGGACCCGGACGGCGGCTGGCAGGTGCGCTGGACGGCCGCCGGCCCGGCCGAGCACCACACTCATGTGCTGTCGGCCTCCGGATACCTCAGGCCTGCCGTGTGCACGCACGGCCCCGCGCTGCTCGCCCTCGGTCCCGCCGCCTGCTCCCCGCACTGCGCTCCACCGCTCACCGGCCCGGACCTACGGCTGCTGCGTCCCGGCGGAGCCGACCCGGAACGCATCTGGATGGTCGGAGCCATGGGGGCCGCCCGCACCGCCATCGTCAACTACCTGTGGACCGCGGCTGGCCAGGCGGGCACCGTCGCCCAGGCCCTCGCCGTCTCCACCCGTTGAATCCTGTCGAAAGGACGCCGCCCATGTACGTGCTCGTCGATCCCGTCTCCACCGGCCGTGAGCTGGCCGCCGCCTTCCGCGAGGAGGGTGCGGACTGCCTGCATCTCTACGAGGCCGCCCTGCACGCCGAGCACGCGAGCGACCCGGCCCCGCACACCGGCCTGCTGACTGCCACCGGACCGCAAGCCGTTGCCGAGGCCGCAGAGCTGCTGCGCGACAAGCAGATCACCGCGGTGATCGCGGCCAGCGAACGCGGGGTGCTGCTGGCCGACGCCCTCGCTCACGCACTCGGACTGCCGCACCACGACGTCCAGCTGGCCGCCGCCCGCCGTGACAAGGAACTCATGGTGCGCGCCCTCGAGGCCGAGAGCGTGCCGGCCGCCCGCACCCGGGCAATCAGCTCGCTCACGGAGCTCGACGAGACCCTCGACGCCTGGGGCGCTGCCCCCGGCACCCCGCTGGTGGTCAAGCCGCGCAACAGCGCGGGCAGCGACGGCTGCACCGTGGTCGCCAGCCGCGCCGAAGCCCGCGCAGCGGCCGAGGCCACCCTGCTCCAGCCCAATCTGATGGGCGAGACCAATACCGACGTGCTGCTTCAGGAGTACCTGGAGGGGACCCAGTACATCGTCAACACCGTCAGCATGGACGGCCGCCACCTGCTCTCGGAGGTGTACCGGGAGCGCATCGACACCATCGCCGGGGCGCCGGTCCTGCGCCACATCGTCTCCCGACCCCAACTCGACGACCGCGAGCAGGACCTCGTCGCGTACGTGCTGCGCTGTCTGGACGCCCTCGGCATCCGGGAAGGCGCCGCGCACACCGAGGTGATGCTCACCACGGCCGGACCACGCCTGGTGGAGGTCAACTCCCGGGTGATGGGGCCGTCCCTGGCACCCGACCCGTACCACGCCGCCTTCGGCTACAGCCACCAGCACCTGGTCGCCGAGCGTTTTCTGCGCCCGGACGACTTCGCCCAGCGCTTCGAGCTGCCCTACGGGGGAGGCCGTACCCTCGCCAAGATCTTCCTGCGCACCTTCCGGGAGGGGGTACTGGCCGCCGTGGACGGAGCGCGCATCCTGCGCCGACTGCCCGGCTTCCACTCCATCGACCGGCTGCCCGCGACCGGCGTGCCGATCCCGGACCCGACGCTGACCACCGGCGCCTCCGGCATCGCCTACCTCGTCCACGATGACGAGGAACTTCTTTACAGCTCCCTGGGGTTCATCCACCACCTGGAGGACGACGGCGCCTTCTACCGCATGGCCGACCCCGGCCAACGGCACGACGCCAGCGAGCCGCTGCAGCGGACGGCGGCCTGATGGCAGGGGCACCCGCACTCATCGCCCTCTCGGTGCTGCTTCAGGCCGCCGCTGAGGCGTTCCTGTCCGGCCGCATCAGTAGCGGCGACAGCCTGCGCTTCTCTCTGGTGGCCTTCTTCGGCTGCACGCTGCTGTTCCTGGCTGTGAGCCGGATACGCCGCACACCGGCTCGCCGGGCGGCAGAGCCGCATGCCGGGCCGGGGAAACTGCGCCTGTTCGCGGCCCTCAACGTAGCCAGCGCGGTGACGTTCCTGGGCCTGTACCTGGCGCTGGTGTGGGTGCCAGCTGCGTTCGCCGCCAGCCTGATGGCGGGGGTCGGCCCGACCGCCGCGACGGTGCTCGCCACCCTGTCAGGCCGACGCCACACGGCGGCGAGCTGGCTGCGCTCCGCAGGTCTGTTCGCCGCCTCCGTGATCACCGCTGCGGCCGTCCAGCCCTCCCTCCTGGACACCTCCACTTGGCAGTCCGGGCCAGCCGCCAGCGCGGTCGGCGCCGGGCTCGCGGTACTGGCCGGGGTGGGCGCCGCGGCCATCGCCCACCTGTCCCTGCAGCTCGGTGCACACGGAATCGCACCAGCCGTCGTGATGGCTCACCGCTTTCACCTGACCTACCTGCTCGCCGCCCTCGCCCTGACCAGCGACGGCCTGACCCAACCCCCTCGCCTCAGCTGGACGGTGACCGCGCTGATCGCCCTCGTCGGCGTGGTCCTGCCTCTGTACATCCTGCAGATCGGTGTCCAACGGACTCCGGCCGCCGTCACCATGGCTCTCCTCGCCACCCAACCCGGCCTCGCTTACCTCGTGCAAGGCGTACTCGGCTACCCACTTACCTGGACCGGCACCATTGCCGTCCTCTTCCTGATCGTGGCGGCCATCGTCGTCGCCCGAACCGAACACCGCGCCAGCTCCAGCGGCCCGCCCGCGGGAAAGGACACGGGTGGGGTCAAGGGAAAGGTGGGCAGCAGCCCCTAACCACGCTGCACCGTACGACAGCTTGCGCCCGTCACGCACCCGAGCTGCGGCAAGGGCGCACCAGTCACCGTCACCCTTGGTGGTCGCACTGAAATCTTTCGTGCGCTACTGAAATCTCTACTGAAATGAATCTTGCGCTACTGAAATCTTCAGAGCCACCCGACACCGCAGCCGCCTTCGTGGCCGGTGTTCAAGGCGCTGAGGAGCTCCGTCACCTCGGCTCCCCGCACTTCCCCCACCACCAGCCGGTCGGGCCGCATCCGCAGCGCCTGTCGCACCAGGTCCCGCAGCGTCACCCGGCCCGCGCCCTCTTGGTTGGCCGTCCGCGACTCCAGCCGCACCACGTGCGGGTGCTCGGGCCTGAGCTCCGCCGAGTCCTCGGCCAGCACGATCCGCTCGCGCACCCCCACCAGCCCCAGCAGACTCGAGAGCAGGGTCGTCTTCCCCGATCCCGTACCACCGCTGATCAGGAACGACAGCCGGGCCTCGATGAGAGCCCGCAGCACCCGGTCCCCGCCCGGCGGCACCGTCCCCGCCGCCACCAGTTCCCCTACCGAGAACGCCCTGGGCCGCACCACCCGCAGCGACAGGCACGTCGAGCCGACCGCGACCGGTGGCAGCACCGCATGCAGCCGGGTACCGTCCGGAAGCCGGGCATCCACCCACGGCCGCGCGTCGTCCAGCCGCCGCTCCGCCAGCCCCGCGAGCCGCTGAGCCAGCCTGCGTACCGAGGCCGCGTCCGCGAACGTCACCTCAGTGAGCTCGAGCCCACCGCCCCGGTCCACCCACACCCGGTCCGGCGCGGACACCAGCACATCCGTCACCGCCGGGTCGGCCAGCAGCGGCTCCAGCGGCCCCGCGCCGACCAGGTCGCACCGCAACTCCTCGGTACCGCCCAGCACTTCCGTGTCCCCGAGCAACCGCCCCTGTGCTCGCAGGGCGGCCGCCACCCGCGCCGGCGTCGGCTCGGCACCGCTCTGGGCGAGCCGCTGCCGTACGGCATCCAGCAGCCCGGCGCTCATGAGACCCCACCCCCGGCCAGCGCCCGCTCCCAGAAGGCCGTACAGAACCGGGCCAGCGGCCCGCGCGCGCTCCCGCCCGGCGGAGCTCCCCCGTCCTGCGCGGCCAGCAACCCTGCTTCCAGGGGCAGTTCGCCCGCCAGTGGCAGCCCCAGCGCGTCCGCAACCCACTGCTCGTCCAGCCCTGCGGCGTACGGACCGCGCACCACCGCTCGCAGGTCCTCAAGGACCATGCCCACCGTCGACGCCACCCGGTTGGCCGCGGCGACCGCCCGCAGCTCGCCGGGCACCACCAGCAGTCCGAGATCCAGCTGGGCGAGCGCCTCCACCACACCCTCGTCGACCCGGCGCGGCAGATCCACGACCACCACCCCGCCGCGCCTGCGGGCAGCGGCCAGCACCGACCGCATCGCTTCCGGCGGGATCACCACCGAGTCGCCGCGATCCCAGCTGAGCACCCGCAGCGCATGCAGCTCGGGCAGCGACTCCTCCAGCGCGCCGCCGGCGACCCGGCCCTTGGAAGCGGCGAAATCCGGCCATCGCCTGCCTTCCGCTTGTTCCCCGCCGAGCAGGATGTCGAGGCCTCCGCCCAGCGGGTCGCCGTCGACGAGCATGGTGCGCCGCCCCGTACGGGCCGAGGTCACTGCCAGGGCGCAGGCCAGCGTCGATGCGCCGGCGCCGCCTCGTCCGCCGATCACCCCGACGGTCAGCGCCTGGCGCCCCACCCCCTCGACCACATCGGCGATCCGGTCGACGAGCCATCCCTCCGCATCGGGCAGCCGCAGCACACAGTCGGCCCCGATCTCCACCGCCCGCCGCCAGACGTCCGGGTCGTCCTGATCACGCCCGACGAGCAGCACACCGCGTCTGCGCGTGGCTCCGCGGCAGCGCGCGGCCGCGTCGTCGCCGACGAGGACCAGTGGCGCGCCCTCCCAGCTTCCCCTGCGCTCCGGCACCGAATGATGAACGTCCGGCTCGGCTCCCGCCGCGGCGCACAGCCGCAGCAGATCGTCGAGCAGTTCCACATCTTCAGTGACGATCAGCGGTCCGTCCCGCCGCCCTTCGGCGACCGGCGGTCGATCAGATGTGATGGATCCAGCCACGATCTCCACCCCCTCATTACTGCGATCTCGCTTCACGCCGAGATCTGCGATTCCTTCGGTCCGCGAACTGCGCGGGTGGAATCACCGTGCAGCGCACCGGCAAATCGTGTGGATCTTGCTGAAAAACTGTGGACAACTAGCCACTTGTGAATATCCCGCTAGCTCATACCGGTGACTCCCGGAGAGCAGCGCAACCACTACGCACAGTGACAAGTCTGGGCAGTGGGGAGCCAGTGCCTGCACGGCCCGAACAAGGGAAGAACGATCGGAGTCGATCGCGAAAGGCGGACGAAACGCGTCCGGACATGCGACGACCCCCGCCGGGGGGGAGAGCGGGGGTCGTCTCTCCGGCCGACTCGGGGGGGGGAGGAGCCGGACCGGGTTAGCACGGTCGCGAACGATCCGTGACTTCCATGGTGTACCCGAGAGCCTTCTCAGGCAAACCCACGCGCCCGAGCGTACGCCGAATGGCGGGCACCTATGCTCGGCTCGTGGAAAACCACTCCTTGCCGCGCACAGCCGCCTTCTTTGACCTGGACAAGACGGTCATTGCGAAGTCATCGACTCTGACCTTCAGCAAGTCCTTCTACCAAGGCGGGCTGATCAACCGCCGCGCCGTGCTGCGCACGGCCTATGCCCAGTTCGTTTTTCTCGCCGGCGGAGCCGACCACGACCAGATGGAGCGGATGCGCCAGTACCTCTCCGCCCTCTGCCGGGGCTGGAACGTCCAGCAGGTCAAGGAAATCGTCGCCGAGACCCTCCATGACCTGATCGACCCGATCATCTACGACGAGGCCGCCTCGCTCATCGAGGAGCACCACACCGCGGGCCGCGACGTCGTCATCGTCTCCACGTCGGGCGCGGAGGTCGTCGAGCCGATCGGCGAGCTCCTCGGCGCGGACCGGGTGGTGGCCACGCGCATGGTGGTCGGCGACGACGGCTGCTTCACCGGCGAGGTGGAGTACTACGCGTACGGGCCGACGAAGGCAGAGGCGATCAGAGAGCTCGCCGCGTCCGAGGGATACGACCTGTCGCGCTGCTACGCGTACAGCGACTCGGCCACCGACGTGCCGATGCTGGCGTCGGTCGGCCACCCGTACGCCGTCAATCCGGACCGTACGCTGCGCCGCGAGGCGACCGCCCGAGAATGGCCGATTCTCGTTTTCAACCGGCCGGTACGACTGAAACAGCGACTGCCCGCCTTCTCCATGCCGCCGCGCCCCGCCCTGGTCGCCGCGGCCGCCGTGGGTGCGGCGGCCGCGACCGCCGGCCTGGTCTGGTACGCCAGCCGTCGACGCAGTGCCGCTTCCCAGGCGGCCGCTATGAATCAGTTCGTCCGCATTTGAACCTAAAAGTAAAGAAGTGCAGGCAGGGGTTCCGCTTCCCGGCGGACAGGAGTAGAAAGGAGTCAACGGCCCGCGAGACCAAGGACATCCGAAAGGATCACCTTTAACGCATGAAGGCCCCACGGACCGAAGCATGAAAACCGAGTACCCACGCGACGTCGACCCGTCGATTACGGGCCAGCCGCACCAGGTGACGGGCAGAAGTTCCCGACCTGATGGGCAACACTTCGAGGACGCTTGGTAACACGGTGGACGTGCCAGCGGCGGTACCAATTCCGGTACCGCCGCAACCCTGTTCAGGGGCTTTTTCCGGGGACTCTGCAGGAGTGGTTCAGGCAGCGCCGCGCTGCAGCGCCTCGCATACCGCCGTCGACTCCCTGACTCCCAGCTCCACCGCCCGCCCGCAGTGCGCGATCCAGGCGGCCATGCCCTCAGGGGTCCCCGTCAGGTAACTCTCGAAAGCCGCGACGTACGCCGCCCGGCCCTGCTCCGCGTGACCGACCTCGGCCGGACAGATCGACTTGGGGTCGAGACCGCTGCCGATCAGCACGATGCGCTCGGCCGCCCGCGCGACTAGGCCGTTGTACGAGCCGAAGGGGCGCAGCGCCAGCAGTTCCCCATGGACCACGGCCGCCGTCACCAGCGCCGGCGCGGAACCGCCCGCGATGATCAGCTCCGCCAGGCCGTCCAGCCGGCCATTCACCTCACTCGCGTCCGGCAGCGGCGCCTCGATCAGCGGCTCGTCGACCTTTTCGCCGTCGAGGCGCGGGCGTCCCACACTCTCCTCGTCGTCGGCGCCGGACGCCGCGACCAGATGCAGCCTGGCCAGCACCCGCAGCGGCGACTGCCGCCAGATGGAGAGCAGTTGACCGGATTCGGCGGTCAACCGCAGCGCCGCGCCGACCGTGCGTGCCTCGGGCTCGACGCTGAAGTCGGTGCGCCGCCGCACCTCTTCCAGCGCCCAGTCGGCGCCGGAGAGCGCGGCGGAACCGCGCGCTCCGCGCAGCGCCGCCTCCGAGGTGACCTCGTTGCTGCGGCGCCGCATGACCCGGTGTCCGTAGACCCGGTCGACGGCCTTGCGCACGGAGTCCACGGCGTCGGCGACACCCGGCAGGGTGCCGAGAGCCGCGAGGGGGTCGGCCGACGAGGCATTCGTACTCATAGGTAGCGAGGCTACGCGCCCACGGCGCACGCCCCACCTTGGAGTGGTCTTCTTCACGCACTTCGACCACACCATGCGATCGAACCACTACCCTAGGTGAACATGAAGATCGCTTTCGTAGGGAAGGGCGGCAGCGGCAAGACCACGCTGTCCTCGCTCTTCATCCGCCACCTTGCCGCCAATGAGGCTCCCGTCGTCGCGGTGGACGCCGACATCAATCAGCATCTGGGGGCCGCGCTCGGCCTCGACGAGGCGGAGGCCGCCGCGCTGCCCGCGATGGGCGCGCACCTGCCGCTCATCAAGGAGTACCTGCGCGGCTCCAACCCCCGGATCGCCTCCGCCGCAACGATGATCAAGACCACGCCGCCCGGGGAGGGCTCGCAGCTGCTGCGTGTCGACGAGGACAACCCGGTCTACGACGCCTGCGCCCGCACCGTCCGCCTCGACGACGGGGACATCCGGCTGATGGCGACCGGCCCGTTCACCGAGTCGGACCTGGGGGTGTCCTGCTATCACTCGAAGGTCGGCGCGGTCGAGCTCTGCCTCAACCACCTCGTCGACGGCCCCGACGAGTACGTGGTCGTGGACATGACCGCGGGATCGGACTCCTTCGCCTCCGGGATGTTCACCCGCTTCGACATGACGTTCCTGGTGGCCGAGCCGACCCGCAAGGGCGTCTCGGTCTACCGCCAGTACAAGGAGTACGCGCGGGACTTCGGCGTCGCGCTGAAGGTCATCGGCAACAAGGTCCAGGGCCAGGACGACGTGGACTTCCTGCGCGACGAGGTGGGCGACGACCTGCTGGTCACCCTCGGGCACTCCGAATGGGTGCGGGCGATGGAGAAGGGACGGCCGTCCCACTTCGAGCTGCTGGAGGTGGACAACCGCATGTCGCTCCAGGTCCTGCAGAACGCCGCGGAGGACTCGTACGAGAACCGCGACTGGGAGCGCTACACACGCCAGATGGTGCACTTCCACCTGAAGAACGCGGAGAGCTGGGGGAACGCGAAGACCGGGGCCGACCTGGCTGCGCAGGTCGACCCCGCCTTCGTGCTCGGTGAGCCCATGTCAGGGGTCAGCGCCGCTCAGCCCGCTTGACCTCGGTCGAGGCGGGCCGGACCGGCGGCTGGGCGGCGAGGAAGCTCGCCCAGCCGCCCTTCGGTGCCTGGCCGACCTTCAGGGTGCGCATCTTCTGCACCACCTTCGGATCCTGGGCGTCCAGCCAGTCGGCGAGTTGCCGGAACGACACGCACTTCACGTCGGGCTTCACACAGACCGTCGCGATCGTCTCCTCGACAGCGCGCATGTACGTGCCGCCGTTCCAGGACTCGAAGTGGTTGCCGGCGATCAGCGGTGCCCGGTTGCCCCGGTACGCGCGGTCGAAGGCCTGCAGCAGGCCATCACGCATCTGGTTGCCCCAGTACCTGTGCATCGACGGGGCGCCACTGGCGGTGCCGGACTGGTTGACCATGAAGTTGTAGTCCATGGAAAGCGTCTCGAACGCGCGACCCGGCACCGGGACCATCTGCAACGAGAGGTTCCACAGGCCCAGTTCCTTCTCGGGCCAGACCTGGGGGTTGATGCCGCTGGTGTCGTAGCGGAAGCCGAGTTCACTCGCGGCGCGCAGGAAGTTCGGCCGGCCCTCCAGGCACGGGGTGCGGGCGCCGATGAGCTCCTTCTCGTAGTCGAAGGGCAGCGGCTTCTCTTTCTTCAGGCCGGCGTTCGTCTTCCAGTTCCTCACGAAGGACTTGGCCTGGCTGATCTCGCTCTTCCACTCCGCGACCGACCAGGTGCCCACCCCGCCGTCCTTGCCGCAGAAGTGGCCGTTGAAGTGGGTGCCCACCTCGTTGCCGTCGTACCAGGCCCCGCGCAGCTCCCGCACGGTGTTCTTGACTCCCTGGACGTCGTTGAAGCCGATGTCCGAGCGCCCGGCCGCGTGCTTGGGCGGGTCGTAGAGGTCCGACTTCTCCTCGGGGAGCAGATACACACCGCTGAGGAAGTACGTCATCGTCGCGTTGTACTTCTTGCCCACCCGGCGGAAGTGGGAGAAGAGCTTCTGGTTGTCCTCGCCGGCTCCGTCCCACGAGAAAACAACGAACTGCGGCGGCTTCTCGCCGGGCTTCAGTCGCTCCGGTTTGAGCAGGCCCGGCTGGGCTCCGGTGACCGCGGTGGAGCCGTCGCCGATGAGGCGTGCCGAGCTCTTGGGGGCGGCGGCGCCCTCTTCCGCCTCCGGGGAGCCCATTTTGGGGTCCGACTCGTCCGAGCCGGAACATCCGGTGAGTCCTGCGACCAGCGCCGCGGCAACTGCGGCGACGGCGATCCTCTTCGTGGCGGCCAACATCCGCCCACCTCTTTCCCTCTCCCTGTACGACGCGGGTTCCTGCGGCGCCGACAAAGTTGCATCGCGGTGCTGAGGGGGAGGCGCGACGAGCCGCGATGAAATTACTAATCACTGAATCGGGTGAACAACTGCCCTATTTGCCCCGAAAATCATGCCTGATTCTTTACTCTGCATTACGATCCATTTACCGAGAGTTGAAGCATCCCGCCACTGCACGCCGTGACCCACGGCCGCGCCCCATCCCGCGACCGCGCTGCCCCGGAGGAGACGGGAACCATGTCCGCCTGCGTCCCCACTCGCACCGATGACCCTTCGCGCAAGCCCCGCAAGAAGCGTTCATCTCGCACCTACATCGCCGCGCGCTTCCAGCGCCTGAACCGCCCAAACCGACCGCACGGCCCGCCACCGCCCGGAGGCGGCCGCCCCCGCCGATTCCGTATCGCCGGCGCCGACCTGTCCGCCTCGATCTCCGTCTTTCTGATCGCGCTGCCGCTCTCCCTCGGCATCGCGCTCGCCACCGGCGCACCGCTCCAGGCCGGGCTGGTGGCCGCCGCTGTCGGCGGCATCGTCGCCGGCCGGCTCGGCGGGTCACCGCTGCAGGTCAGCGGCCCGGCAGCCGGGCTGACCGTCGTCGTCGCCGACCTGATCCAGCGGTACGGCTGGCGCACCACCTGCGCCATCACTGTCCTCGCCGGATTCGCCCAACTCGGTCTGGCTGCCCTGCGGGTGGCCCGGTCGGCTCTCGCCGTCAGCCCGGCGATCGTGCACGGCATGCTGGCCGGCATCGGCGCCACAATCGCCTTCGCCCAACTCCATATCGTCCTCGGCGGCACCCCCCAGAGCTCCGCGATCGAGAACGTCCGCGGTCTGCCCGCCCAGTTGGCCGATCTCCATCCGGCCGCACTCTCGGTCAGCGTCCTGACCGTTGCCCTACTACTGCTGTGGCCACGGATTCCGGGGCGCACGGGCCGGATCGCACGGAAGATCCCGGCCGCCCTCGCCGCAGTGGCGGGCGCGACCGTCCTCGCCGCGCTCGCCGGGCTGAGCCTGCCGCGTGTCGATCTGCCGTCCTGGCGCAACCATGCCCTGCCCGAGCTGCCCGAGGGGCCGGTGCTCGGCATCCTCGCCGCTGTCCTCACCATCACCCTGGTGGGCAGCGTGGAGTCGCTGCTGTCGGCCGTGGCGGTCGACAAGCTGGCGGCCGCCCGCAAAGAGCCGGACGTCCGCCTTCCGCGCACCCATCTCGACCGGGAACTGGCCGGGCAGGGTGCGGCGAACGTCGTCTCCGGCGCGCTCGGCGGGCTCCCCGTCACCGGGGTCGCCGTCCGTAGCGCCGCCAATGTGTCCGCGGGCGGCGTGAGCCGTAACTCCACGATGCTGCACGGCCTGTGGATCGCGGTCGCCGCGCTGCTACTGGTGCCTCTGCTCGATCTGATCCCGCTGGCCACCCTGGCCGCGCTGGTGATGGTCGTGGGCGTCCAGATGGTCAACATCACGCATATGCGCAGCGTGAAGCGGAACCGGGAGATGCTGGTGTACGCAATGACACTGGCCGCGGTCCTTGTCACCGGCGTACTGGAAGGCGTGCTGATCGGGGTCGCGGTGGCGGTCGCGGTCGCGCTGCACCGGCTGACCCGAACCCGGATCACCGTGGACGAGCAGGAGCGGCTCCACCGGGTGCGGGTGCGGGGCCAGCTGACCTTCCTGGCCGTGCCGCGGCTGAGCCGGATGCTGGGGCAGGTGCCCCAGGGGGCCGACTGCGTCGTCGAGTTGGACGGCTCCTTCATGGACCATGCCGCGTACGAAGCACTGCACGACTGGCAGGCCTCGCATGTGGCGCAGGGCGGGACGGTGGAGTTCACCGGCCGCGCCGGGGGCCGGATCAGTGAGCCCGCCTCCGAGACGCATGGCTGCTGCCGCCCCTGGACTCCCTGGCGCAACCACCACTGCGACGAGCAGCCCCGGCGCACAGCCTCGCATCAACTGGCGAGCGGCCTCAGCTCGTTCCAGCGCAATACGGCTCCGCTGGTGCGCGACGAGCTGGCACGGCTGGCGCGCGAGGGTCAGCGGCCCTCGCAGCTCTTTCTCACCTGCGCCGACTCCCGCCTGGTCACCAGCATGATCACGGCCAGCGGTCCCGGCGATCTCTTCACCGTGCGGAATATCGGCAATCTGGTGCCTCTGCCCGGCGCCGAGAGCAGCGACGATTCGGTGGCGGCCGCGATCGAGTACGCCATCGAGGTGCTGGAGGTCGACTCGATCACCATCTGCGGGCACTCCGGCTGCGGCGCGATGCAGGCCTTGCTGAGCAGCCCGCCCCGGAACGCCCGGACCCCGCTGGGACGCTGGCTGCGGCACGGGCTTCCAAGCCTCGAGCGGATGAGGAGCCGCAACCATTCCTGGGCCAGGATCTCCGGACGGCTGCCCACCGACGCCGTGGAGCAGCTGTGTCTGACCAATGTGATCCAGCAGTTGGAGCATCTGCGCGCCCATGAGGCGGTGGCCCAGCGGCTGGCCGACGGCAGGCTGCAGCTGCACGGCATGTATTTCCATGTCGGCGAGGCGCAGGCGTATCTGCTGGCGAGCAGCGACGAGCACGAGATCGACGAGGTCTTCGACCGGGTTGCCCCTGCCCCCTCGGCGCTCCAGAAGGCGCGCGTCTGAACTTCTCGCCCGCCTTGTCCGTGAGAACGTGTGGCCCCTCTTTCCCACTGCCCGGGGAGAGGGGCCACCCACAGGTCTAAACCAATTTCCGGAAGGCCCTTGTCACCCGGCCGTCTGGCTGATGAGCTATGGCCTGGGACACATAGGCACATAGGACGCCCTGGGAAAGGGAGATGTCGTGAGCAACGAAAGCCTGGCCAACCTGCTCAAGGAAGAGCGGCGGTTCGCGCCGCCGACCGAGCTGGCCGCCAACGCCAACGTGACGGCGGAGGCGTACGAGCAGGCAAAGGCGGACAGGCTTGGCTTCTGGGCCGAGCAGGCGAGGCGGCTCACCTGGGCCACCGAGCCGACCGAGACCCTCGACTGGAGCAACCCACCCTTCGCGAAGTGGTTCGCGGACGGCAAGCTGAACGTCGCGTACAACTGCGTGGACCGTCATGTCGAAGCGGGCAACGGCGACCGGGTCGCCATCCACTTCGAGGGCGAGCCGGGCGACAGCCGCGCCCTCACCTACGCCGAACTCAAGGACGAGGTCTCCCGGGCCGCCAACGCCCTGACCGAGCTGGGAATCGGCAAGGGCGACCGGGTCGCCGTCTACCTCCCGATGATCCCCGAGGCCGCCGTGGCGATGCTGGCCTGCGCCCGCATCGGCGCCGCGCACTCGGTGGTCTTCGGCGGCTTCTCCGCCGACGCCGTCGCCTCCCGTATCCAGGACGCCGACGCCAAACTGGTCATCACCGCGGACGGCGGCTACCGGCGCGGCAAGCCCAGCGCGCTCAAGCCCGCGATCGACGAGGCCGTCGCCAAGTGCCCGCAGGTCGAGCACGTCCTGGTGGTACGGCGCACCGGCCAGGACACCGCCTTCAGCGAGGGTCGGGACGTGTGGTGGCACGACATCGTCGCCCGGCAGTCCGCCGAGCACACCCCGGAGGCCTTCGAGGCGGAGCAGCCGCTGTTCATCCTCTACACCTCCGGTACGACGGGTAAGCCGAAGGGCATCCTGCACACCTCCGGCGGCTACCTCACCCAGGCGGCCTACACCCACCACGCCGTCTTCGACCTCAAGCCGGAGTCGGACGTCTACTGGTGCACCGCCGACGTCGGCTGGGTGACCGGTCACTCGTACATCGTGTACGGACCGCTGGCCAACGGCGCGACCCAGGTGATGTACGAGGGCACGCCCGACACCCCGCACCAGGGCCGCTTCTGGGAGATCGTGCAGAAGTACGGCGTCACGATCCTCTACACCGCGCCGACCGCGATCCGTACGTTCATGAAGTGGGGCGACGACATCCCCGCGAAGTTCGACCTGTCGTCGCTGCGGCTCCTCGGGTCGGTCGGTGAGCCGATCAACCCGGAGGCGTGGATCTGGTACCGGGAGCACATCGGCGCAGGCAAGACGCCGATCGTGGACACCTGGTGGCAGACCGAGACCGGCGCGATGATGATCTCGCCGCTGCCCGGCGTCACCGAGACCAAGCCCGGCTCGGCGCAGCGCGCGCTGCCCGGCATCTCGGCAACCGTCGTGGACGACGACGCCAACGAGGTTCCCAACGGAGGCGGCGGCTACCTCGTCCTCACCGAGCCGTGGCCGTCGATGCTGCGCACCATCTGGGGCGACGACCAGCGCTTCATCGACACGTACTGGTCGCGCTTCGAAGGCAGGTACTTCGCAGGCGACGGCGCCAAGAAGGACGACGACGGCGACATCTGGCTGCTCGGCCGCGTCGACGACGTGATGCTGGTGTCCGGCCACAACATCTCGACCACGGAGGTGGAGTCGGCGCTGGTCTCACACCCGAAGGTCGCCGAGGCCGCGGTCGTGGGCGCGGCGGACGAGACGACCGGCCAGGCGATCGTGGCGTTTGTGATCCTGCGCGGTACGGCGAGCGAGGACGAGAACCTCGTGAGCGATCTGCGCAACCACGTGGGTGCGACGCTCGGCCCGATCGCCAAGCCGAAGCGGATCCTGCCGGTGGCGGAGCTGCCGAAGACCCGTTCCGGAAAGATCATGCGCCGGCTGCTGCGTGATGTCGCCGAGAACCGTCAGCTGGGCGATGTCACGACGCTCACGGACTCATCGGTGATGGACCTCATCCAGACCAGGCTGCCGAGCGCCGCCAGCGAGGACTGAGCAGGGGACCGACCAGGAGACCGATCAGTCCCCCGATCAAGAGACCGATCGGGGGACTGGCCAGGAGACTGGCCGGGTTCGGATTCCCTGGAGGGGCACTCGGCAAGAACGCGCCGGGTGCCCCTTTCGCACCTAAAGTGACGTTCACCGGATACGTCCTTGCGCACTTGGGTAAGGTGAGGACCGCTTCACCGCGTCAATGACGCGACAAGAAAGACCCAGGTGCGCCGGGAAGTCTGGTCGGCATGTGCTTTGTCCTGCCCACCCGACCGGAGGTCCGCCGACGTGGCCGCGCCCACCCCCACCCACCGCAAGTTCCTCGGACGCCTTCCTCTGCCCGAGCGGACGTACGTGGCGGACGCGCTGCGCACCGAGACCGTCGGTGGCGTACTTCTCCTCGTCGCCGCGATCGCCGCCCTGATCTGGGCGAACACCCCGCTGGGCGACAGTTACGAGTCCGTACTCGACTTCCACATAGGTCCCGCCTCGCTCGGCCTGGACCTCTCCCTGCAGCACTGGGCCGCCGACGGGCTGCTCGCGATCTTCTTCTTCGTCGCCGGCATCGAGCTCAAGCGTGAACTGGTGGCCGGTGAGCTGCGCGACCCCAAGGCCGCCGCCCTCCCCGTGATCGCCGCGATCTGCGGCATGGCGGTGCCCGCGCTCGTCTACACCCTGACGGTCACCGTCGGCGGTGGGTCCACCGCCGGCTGGGCCGTACCGACCGCCACCGACATCGCCTTCGCGCTGGCCGTTCTCGCGGTCATCGGCACCTCGTTGCCGTCCGCGCTGCGCGCGTTCCTGCTGACCCTCGCCGTCGTCGACGACCTCTTCGCGATCCTGATCATCGCGGTCTTCTTCACCAGTGACCTGAACTTCGCGGCGCTCGGCGGAGCCGTCGTCGGACTCTTCGTCTTCTGGCTGCTGCTGCGCAAGGGGGTGCACGGCTGGTACGTGTACATACCGCTGGCCCTGGTCATCTGGGGGCTGATGTACAACAGCGGCGTCCACGCCACCATCGCCGGTGTCGCGATGGGCCTGATGCTCCGCTGCACCCGGCGGGAGGGCGAGCAGTACTCCCCCGGCGAACACATCGAGCACCTCGCGCGGCCGATCTCGGCGGGACTCGCCGTTCCGCTGTTCGCGCTGCTCTCAGCGGGTGTCTCGATCTCCGGCAGCGCGCTCACCGATGTCTTCAGCCGGCCCGAGACCCTCGGTGTCGTTCTCGGCCTGGTGGTCGGCAAGGCCGTCGGCATCTTCGGCGGCACATGGCTCGCCGCGCGCTTCACCAGAGCCGAGCTCAACGACGACCTGGCGTGGCCCGACGTCTTCGCCATCTCCGCGCTCGCCGGAATCGGCTTCACCGTCTCTCTCCTCATCGGAGAGCTCGCCTTCTCCGGCGACGCGACACTGACCGACGAGGTCAAGGCCGCGGTCCTGATGGGCTCGCTGATCGCCGCCGTACTCGCCGGGATTCTGCTCAAGCTGCGGGTACGCAAGTACCAGGCGCTGTACGAGGAGGAGGAGCGCGACGACGACCGCGACGGTATCCCCGACGTCTACGAGGAGGACAAGCCCGAGTTCCATCTGCGGATGGCGGCCATCTACGAGGAGAAGGCCGCGGAGCACCGTCGGAAGGCCGAAGTGGCGGGGGCGTCGCGCAACGACGGCGACAGTCCGGCGTGATCTGACGGCAGACGGCCATGAAGAAGCCCCCTACCAGCGGATTTCCCACCAGGAGGGGGCTCGGTCACGCTGCCTGGGCCGTCTCCGGGCCGTCGTTCGCCTCGGTGGTCGTCCTACAGGGCCCGGAACTCCTCTCTCTGATCCCAGGGGCGAAGCAACCCCTGCGGGGAGTCATCGTCGACAAACGGTGGACTCCCACGGACCGGCTCGCCGGTTACTTGTCCCTGGTGTCCGAGATCGGGGCCCGGGACCGTGGTGCGGAAGCGGGTGGGTGTTATCGGGGCATGACCCGGTTACGCCAGAAACCCGCCCGCCAAGGGGACCCACTTGTACTTGTCTCCGCCGACCCATCTCACGTCCGCGGGATCGTCGAGGTCGAGATGGGTCAGCCCCGCCCGGTGCGCCAGGCTGATCACATCCACCATGTCGAAGGCACGCCCGGCCAACTCCCCGTTGATCTCCACCAGGCGGTACGGCGGGTCGTCCGGCACGACACCGAGGACGACCAGGGGGGCGGGGTGGAATGCCTCTTCAGCATCGTTGGTCATGCTTACAGCGTGTGGCAGGGGCGCGAGGCGCACATGTCGAGCCGCTCCTTGCCGCCCTTCGGCGGGGCGAATACCGGCTGCCCCCTCACCAGCTCTACCTGACAAGCCACGTGCAGCCGGCCACCGCGAACGCCGGTTTCGTCGGCGGGAGCCCGAAGATCTCCCCTTGCCGAAGCCCGCAGCCGCCCCCGAGATCGGCCGTGGCGCGGTACCGGCCGGGCAGACCTGCACGCACCCGGAACACCCGCACAGCAGGCCATGGCTTCACGCCGCCCGCCCGACAGATCACGGATTCATGGAGGAAACCGCTGCCCCTGAACAGTTGCCGTCCAGTCGCTGAGCGAGCCTCGGTGGGCAGGCCGGGCCGTCTGTGGGCCGTCAGAAGGCAGCCAGTGGCGACCAACGACGACCGACGTCCACCACCCGGCGGCACGTCAGGGGCAGGCAGGGCCACAAGCCCCCTGCCGGGGCAGAATGCTCGGCAGTCCGGCATGATCTGACATCGGATCCGTAGATGAGGAGAGGGAGTCAGCGATGAGCGACCCCGGCAACAGCGCGGCAATCGCTGTAGGCGCCGACCGCAGTCTCGGCCAGTTGGTCGCCTCGGCGACCGCCGAGATGTCCGCGCTCGTGCACGACGAGATCGCCCTGGCCAAGGCCGAACTGCGACAGGACGTCAAGCGCGGCGCGATCGGTGGTACGGCCATCAGCATTGCGGGAGTGTTCGCGCTCTTCTCGCTTCCCGTGCTGAGCTTCGCGGCGGCGTACGGGATCCACAATCTGGGCCTCGGCCTCGCCTGGTCCTTCCTGATTGTGGGCGCAGCGTTTCTGCTGCTGGCAGCGCTGCTGGCGCTGCTCGCCGTGTCCAAGTTCAAGAAGGTCAAGCCACCGGAGAAGTCGATCGCCTCGGCCAAGCAGACGGCGGCTGTACTGCAGGGCGTCAAGCCGCATACCCGACCGGCTCAGGACAAACTCACCGTGTGAGAAGGCGGGCGCGCCCGGGTCGATCTGCGGCTCCGTCGCGTTGACGGGGTGTACGGGGCCCGGGTGAGCGGCCGGTGGCGACCGGGAGGCGTCCAGGTGTGGCACGCTCGTCAGCATGACGGCCCTTGATACCAACCCCGGCGGCTTCGGCAGCCTCGGCAGTCCCGTACGCCTCGATGGTCCCTGGACCCACCGCGACGTGGCGGCCAATGGTGCGCGCTTCCATATCGCCGAGGTGGGCGACGGGCCTCTGGTGTTGCTGCTCCACGGCTTTCCGCAGTTCTGGTGGACGTGGCGGCATCAGCTGACCGCGCTCGCCGACGCGGGATTCCGGGCGGTGGCGATGGACCTGCGGGGTGTGGGCGGCAGCGACCGTACGCCACGGGGTTACGACCCCGCGAACCTCGCGCTCGACATCACGGGCGTCGTGCGGTCGCTGGGCGAGCCGGACGCGGCGCTGGTCGGGCACGACCTGGGCGGGTATCTGGCGTGGACCGCGGCGGTGATGCGGCCCAAGCTGGTGCGCCGGCTCGCGGTCTCCTCGATGCCGCATCCGCGCCGGTGGCGCTCGGCGATGCTCTCCGACTTCTCGCAGAGCCGCGCGGGGTCGTACATCTGGGGCTTCCAGCGGCCGTGGCTGCCGGAGCGTCAGCTCGTCGCGGACGACGCGGCCTTGGTGGGCAAGCTGATCAACGACTGGTCCGGGCCGCAGCTGCCGGACGAGGACGCGGTCGAGGTCTACCGGCGGGCGATGTCCATCCCGTCGACGGCGCACTGCTCGATCGAGCCGTACCGGTGGATGGTGCGGTCGATGGCACGGCCGGACGGGATCCAGTTCAACCGGCGGATGAAGCGCCCGGTGCGGGTGCCGACACTGCATCTGCACGGCTCGCTGGACCCGGCGATGCGGACGCGCAGCGCGGCGGGTTCGGGAGAGTACGTCGAAGCGCCGTACCGCTGGCGCCTGTTCGACGGCCTCGGCCACTTCCCTCATGAGGAGGATCCGGTGGCGTTCTCCACGGAGCTCATCAACTGGCTCAAGGACCCCGAACCCGACCGCTAGGTCCGGACGCGGCCCGTATGCAATCCCCGCATGCCGTGGGCAATCCCCGCACGTCCCGTTTGCAATCCCCGCACGTCCCGCGGGCAGCCCCCGCACGTCCCGTGTCGCGGCCGTAAGCCACTCCCCGTCAAGCACAGGGAACGCTTGTACGACGAACAGCCAATTGCCTGGCGCATAGGCCAATTGGCCGCCCCTGACGCGGTTACCGACCATGGGGCACGGGCACAGGTCGAGGTATGGGCTGGACGCACGACTACGGTGACGCAGCACGCAACCGCCGCTCGGCCAGTGGGCCGATCACCCACGAAAGGGGCGGCCCCCCGGGCGAAGGCCACGAGCATACGGGGCAGGGGATCGGCATTCCCCGCATCCTCAGGCGCCGGGCCCGCTGGGTCTCTGCGCGGTTGCGTCATACCCGCGGCTGACGCCCGGCTCTCCCTCTGCCGTCGCTCCACAAGCCGCCTCTACAGCGCGCATGCCTGGCTGTCGACCTGCTGGTTGGCGGCCAGGCCCCGCGTGATGTCCTCGCGGATCTCGTCGGCCGTCAGGGCGTACCCGGTGTCGGCATCGTCCAGCGACCTCGCGAAGATGACGCCGTAGACCTTGCCGTCCGTGGTGAGCAGCGGGCCGCCTGAGTTGCCCTGACGCACCGTCGCGAACAGGGAGTACACATCGCGGCGCACGGTGCCGCGGTGGTAGATGTCCGGGCCGTTGGCGTTGATGCGGCCACGGACGCGGGCCGAGCGCACGTCGTACGAGCCGTTCTCCGGGAAGCCCGCGACGATCGCGCTGTTGCCGCTGCGCGCGTCGGCGTCGGCGAACTGGAGCGGCCGCGCCTTGAGATCGGGCACGTCCAGCACGGCGATGTCGCGCTGCCAGTCGTAGAGCACGACCTTCGCGTCGTAGAGCCTGCCCTCGCCGCCTACCTGCACGGTCGGCTCGTCGACGCCGCCGACGACATGGGCGTTGGTCATCACCCGGCGATCGGAGAAGACGAACCCGGTGCCTTCCAGGACCTTGCTGCAGCTCTGGGCCGTACCGACGACCTTGACGATGGACTGCTGGGCGCGGGCTGCGACCGGGCTGCCCACGAGCGCCGGGTCCGGCGCCTGGACCTCGGTGATGGGTTCGTTGGCGAACGGGCTGAAGACCTGCGGGAAGCCGTTCTGGGCAAGGACGGAGGAGAAGTCCGTGAACCAGGTGGAGGCCTGAGTGGGCATCACCCGGGAGACCCCGAGCAGGACCTTGGAGTTGCGGACCTCCTTGCCGAGCGTGGGCAGGGAGGTGCCGGCGAGGGCGGAGCCGATCAGCCAGGCGACCAGCAGCATCGCGACCACATTGACCAGCGCGCCGCCCGTTGCGTCCAGAGCGCGGGCGGGTGACCAGGTGATGTACCGGCGCAGTTTGTTGCCCAGGTGGGTGGTGAAGGCCTGGCCGACCGAAGCACACACGATCACGATCACGACGGCGACGACCGCGGCCGTGGAGGACACGTCCGAGTCGTCCGTCAGCCAGCCCCAGATCACGGGGAGCAGGTAGACCGCGACGAGACCGCCACCGAGAAAGCCGATCACCGACAGAATGCCGACGACAAAACCCTGGCGGTAGCCGACGATCGCGAACCATACGGCGGCGAGCAGCAACAGGATGTCCAGCACGTTCACCGTCATTAGCCTCGCAGTTTCGTCGCCGGGTGCTCCGTCCGGCTGGGGGTCCGGGCCGGCGGCGGAGCCGCCTGCGATGCTGCGCCCCCGGAAGCGCAGTACTGGGTCAGCCTGTCATGAGCGCCAGTCCAGCGGGACCTGCTTCGTGCGGTCCCACGGCTGCTCCCACTCGGCGAAGTGCAGAATCCGGTCGATCACACCGGCGGTGAAACCCCAGACCAGAGCCCCCTCAACCATGAATGCCGGTCCGCGGTGGCCACTCGGGTGCACGGCCGTCGCGCGGTTGGCCGGGTCCGTGAGATCCGCCACGGGCACCGTGAAGACCCGGGCGGTCTCCGCGGGATCGACGGCTCCGACAGGGCTCGGCGTCCGCCACCAACCCAATACGGGTGTGACGACGAAACTGCTCACCGGGATGTACAGCTTGGGCAGCACGCCGAAGGTCTGGACGCCCGACGGGTCGAGGCCGGTCTCCTCCTCGGCCTCGCGCAGCGCGGCCCGCAGCGGGCCCGTCGTCTCCGGGTCGCCGTCGTCCGGGTCGAGCGCACCGCCGGGGAAGGAGGGCTGCCCGGCGTGCGAGCGCAGGCTGCTGGCGCGCTCCATCAGCAGCAGCTCGGGGCCCCTGGCGCCCTCGCCGAACAGGACGAGGACGGCGGACTGCCGGCCGCGCCCGCTCTCGGGCGGCAGGAAGCGGCTGAGCTGCTCGGGCTCGACGGTGTGCGCGGCGCGCACGACGGGATCGAGCCACTCGGGCAGACCGTCGGTCGTGACGGCCACCTCGCCGTCGTGCATTCCTTCGTACGTCTCTTCTCCAGCGCGCATCAGTGCACCCCCTCGTTCCCAACGCCATGGGGCGCATGGATCGTTCCGTGAGTTCTGCGCCGCCGTACGGCTCCGGGGCAGGGCGTCACTCGGCCGCGCTCAGCGCCGGGGCCGGTTTGCCCGGGTAGTCCGGGGGCGGGTTCAGACGCTGGCCCGGCCGGCCGGCCATCTCGTACTTCAGCAGCAGCTTCGCCTTCTCCGGATCCGTCTCCCCCTCGCCGTACGAAGGGCAGAGGTGCGCGATGGGGCAGGCGCCGCAGGCGGGTTTACGGGCGTGGCAGATGCGGCGGCCGTGAAAGATGATCCGGTGCGAGAGCATCGTCCACTCGGACTTCGGGAAGATGGCGGCGATCTCCGCCTCGATCTTCACCGGGTCCTCCAGCTCGGTCCACTTCCAGCGCCGCACCAGCCGCATGAAGTGCGTGTCGACCGTGATCCCGGGGACGCCGAAGGCATTGCCGAGCACCACGAAGGCGGTCTTGCGGCCGACTCCCGGCAGCTTGACCAGATCGTCGAGGCGGCCCGGGACCTCCCCGCCGAAGTCGTCCCGCAGAGCCCTGGCGAGGCCCATGATCGACTTGGTCTTGGCCCGGAAGAATCCGGTCGGGCGGATGATCTCCTCGACCTCCTCGGGCACGGCGGCGGCCAGGTCCTCGGGCGTCGGGTACTTCACGAAGAGCGCGGGGGTGGTCTGGTTCACCCGCAGGTCCGTCGTCTGGGCGGAGAGGACCGTGGCGATCAGAAGCTGGAAGGGGTTCTCGAAGTCCAGCTCCGGATGGGCGTACGGAAAGACCTCGGCCAGCTCCCGATTGATCCGGCGGGCACGGCGGACCATCGCCAGTCTTGATTCCTGTTTGGGCGTTTTCGTCGCTTTCTTAGGGCCGGGTGAGGACTGTTCGCCCACAGCGGAATTCTGCTTTCCGGACACTCTCCCAGCCCCCTTGGCCTGCGCTCTCACCGGCGAATTGGACACCCGGCCAGCCTAAGGGCCACCACTGACATCCGCCCCGGTCACCGCCAATCAGGACCCAATCGGGCCCCTGCCGCACGAACAGGCGCTCCCGTGCGTCAAACTTGTTGTGACTGATCGCACGAATTTTTACTGCCGGGGGTCCGGAGGGTTGCCCTCCGGACCTGCACACCGCAGTCCGGCATCATGGGGGGCCGACGGTCCCCTGAGCAGGTCGACAAGGAGAGAACTCGTGGACGACGTTCTGCGGCGCGCCCCGCTCTTCGCGGCGCTCGATGACGAGCAGGCCGCGGAGCTCCGCGCCTCGATGAGTGAAGTGACGCTCGCCCGCGGCGATGCGCTCTTCCACGAGGGCGACCCGGGCGACCGCCTGTACGTGGTCACCGAAGGCAAGGTAAAGCTCCACCGCACCTCCCCCGACGGCCGCGAGAACATGCTCGCCGTCCTCGGCCCGGGCGAGCTGATCGGTGAGCTGTCGCTCTTCGACCCGGGCCCGCGCACGGCTACCGCCTCCGCTCTGACCGAGGTCAAGCTCCTCGGCCTCGGCCACGGCGATCTGCAGCCCTGGCTGAACGTGCGCCCCGAGGTGGCCACCGCCCTGCTGCGCGCAGTCGCCCGTCGGCTGCGCAAAACCAACGACCAGATGTCCGACCTGGTCTTCTCCGACGTTCCGGGCCGCGTGGCCCGCGCGCTCCTCGACCTGTCACGCCGCTTCGGTGTGCAGTCGGAGGAGGGCATCCACGTCGTGCACGACCTCACCCAGGAGGAGCTGGCCCAGCTGGTCGGCGCCTCCCGCGAGACCGTGAACAAGGCCCTCGCGGACTTCGCGCAGCGCGGCTGGCTGCGACTGGAGGCGCGTGCGGTGATCCTGCTGGACGTGGAGCGCCTCGCCAAGCGTTCGCGCTAGTACGCATACGCACGAGAAGGGCCGTCCCGGTCGATTCCGGGGCGGCCCTTGTCGTACGCGTACCTGAGGTCAGTTCTTGGTGCCGTCCACGATCAGCGGGTTCCCCGAGCCCCCGCCGCACGGCACGGCGTACACCGGGTTCTTCGCCGCCGCGTGCTTGTAGGCGTCGATGCACTGGTTGGTCAGGACCTTGTCGGTGAGCGAGTCGTTCAGGATCCTGTTGGCCTTGGCGATGCCCTCGGCCTCGATCCTGCGGCGCTCCGCCTCGGCCTTCGCCGTACGCGCCGCCTCGGTCGCCCGCTCCGTCGCCTGCTGCTGCTGGATCTTGCGGTCGATCTGGTCCTGCAGACGGTCGGACGGCTTCACATTGCGCAGATTGACGGTGGTGACGTCGATGCCGCGGGGGGCGAGCCGGTCCTTGATCAGATCACCGATCTCAGAGTTGATCTTCTCGCGGGCGGAGGAGTAGCCCTCCTCGCTGGTGTGGCGGGCGAAGACATTGCGGATGATCTCCCGGCTGTCCGGGAAGACCAGCCGCTGCTGGATCGCACTCTCGCTGCCGGCGAGCCGGTAGAGCTCGACGGACTTGGCCGGGGTCACCGCCCACTTCACGGTGAGCTCCACGTACATCACGCCGCCCTGCGAGGAGCGCACCTCGACGACGTCCTTGTCGGAGAGGTTGAGGTCCACCGGGCGGGTGGAGAACGTGGTGACGTTGGTGAACGGCGAGGTGACGTTCACCCCGGGGGTCATGGGCGTGCCGACCTTGCCGAAGGTGACGGGGACGCCGACCTCGTAGGCGCTGACGATGTGCACACAGCTGGCGACACCGGCGAACAGACCGGCGATCAGGGCGCCGAGAGCGCCGAGCTTGAGGCCGCGGAGGTCGCCGCTGCGCGCGACGAAATACATCACGATCGCAGCGAGAATGAGCACGATGAACAGGACAAACACGACGGTTCCCCCCAGGAACGGATGCCAGAAGTAAACGGAGCGTAAAGCATGAGTCAATGCATCCTGCGCGAGGGGTCCAAGGGAGCGGGCACCCCGGTTCCGGCCTCCCGGAGCCTGCCGTAGTGGGTCAGCCCGCACGTGGATCGGGCACCCCAGGATCGGGCCCAGCCTGGATCCAGCCGTACGGGACCCAGCCGTACGGGACCCAGCCGTACGGGATCAGCCCGTACGGGATCAGCACCCGGCCCGTACTAGATCAGCCCGTGCTCCCGCAGATACTCCAGCTGCGCCCGCACAGACAGTTCCGCCGCCGGCCACAGCGACCTGTCCACATCCACGTACACCTGCTCCACCACCGCGGCCGCGGTGACGTGCCCGGCCTCGACCGCCGTCTCCACCTGGGCCAGGCGGTGCGCGCGGTGGGCCAGATAGAACTCGACCGCGCCCTGGGCGTCGTCGAGTACGGGGCCGTGACCCGGCAGCACCGTGTGCACCCCGTCGTCGACCGTCAGCGAGCGCAGCCGCCGCAGCGAGTCGAGGTAGTCGCCGAGCCGCCCGTCCGGATGCGCGACCACCGTCGTGCCGCGGCCGAGGACCGTGTCACCGGTCAGCACGGCCCGGTCGGCGGGAAGGTGGAAGCAGAGCGAGTCGGCGGTGTGGCCGGGTGTGGGGACGACGCGCATCTCCAGCCCGCCGGTGGTGATGACGTCCCCGGCGGCGAGCCCCTCGTCGCCGAGCCGGAGAGCCGGGTCGAGTGCCCGGACGTCCGTACGCGTCAGCTCGGCCAGGCGCGCGGCACCCTCGGCGTGGTCGGGGTGGCCGTGGGTGAGGAGGGTCAGGGCGACCCGTTTGCCCGCCTTCTCGGCGGTGGCGATGACGGCCTGGAGGTGCCCGTCGTCCAAGGGGCCGGGGTCGATGACGACGGCGAGCTCGGAGTCGGGCTCGGAGACGATCCAGGTGTTCGTGCCGTCGAGGGTCATCGCCGACGGATTGGGCGCGAGGACGTTGACGGCACGGGCTGTGGCGGGTCCGGAGAGCACGCCCCCACGGGGCTGCCCGGGCAGCGCTGCGGCATCGGTCATCGGGTGCCTCCCACGGGAACCACTGCCGCTCCGGCGTCGGTCATCGCGGGCCCTCCATCGGGATGTGCTTCGTGAATTCTTCGTGGCCCGGCCAGCTCAGGACCAGCTTTCCCGCCTCCAGGCGCGCCTGCGCCAGTACGGGAGTGAGGTCCTGCTCCCGCGCCGCCGACAGCGCCGCCGCTGCCGTCGTGTGCGGCTGCAGTGCCCGCAGCGTGGAGACCGTCGGCGGCATCATCAGCAGGTCACCCTTGTCGTAGCCCGCCACCGCCTCCGAGGGGCGGATCCACACCGTGCGATCTGCCTCCGTCGAGGCGTTCCGGGTGCGCTGGCCCTCGGGGAGTGCCGCCACGAAGAACCAGGTGTCGTAGCGGCGCGGCTCGAACTCCGGAGTGATCCACCGCGCCCACGCGCCCAGCAGGTCCGAGCGCAGCACCAGGCCGCGCCGGTCCAGGAAGTCCGCGAAGGAGAGGTCGCGGGCGACCAGCGCCTCGCGGTCCGCCTCCCACTCCGCGCCCCTCGTGTCGCTCACCACCGAGTCCGGGGTCTCGCCGGCGAGCAGGACGCCCGCCTCCTCGTACGTCTCCCGCACCGCCGCGCAGACGATCGCCTGCGCGGCGGAGGGGTCGGTTCCGAGACGGGACGCCCAGGCGTCCAGCGGCGGGCCCGCCCAGCGCACCAGGTGGTCGTCGTCGCGGGGGTCGACTCCCCCGCCGGGGTATGCGTACGCGCCTCCGGCGAAAGCCATGGAGGCGCGTCGGCGCAGCATATGGACAGCTGGGCCGTCCGCCGTGTCGCGCAGCAGCATCACCGTCGCGGCCCGCTTCGGCGTCACGGCGGTGAGTTCGCCGTTCGCGAGGGCGCGAATCCGGTCCGGCCACTCCGGCGGGTACCACTGACCATTGGACATGGACGGATGCTATGCGCATCTGTCCTGATGTTCGAGGGGCGGCCGGGGCGGGCTGCCTCTCGACCGCTCAGGCAGGTGCGTCGGAGCTGCCGCGCAGCGTCACCTTCGCGGCGCTCGCGTTCTTGATCGCCGCTACGATCCGGGCCGTCGACGAGCCGGAGGTGACGCCTGACACGGTCACGGTATTCACCGCGTACAGCGTGAAGGTGCCCCGAGCGTGCCGCCCGGGCAGACGATGCCGATCAGCAGGACCCGGTCGTTGTCGTTCGTGCCGTCCTTGTCCCTCGACATGGTGAGCCGGATGCCGCCGTCATGGTCGACCTCTACGGTGAGCAGTCGGTCGTACGTCCCCTGGTCTGCTTGGGGGCGCTGCAGCCGGCGCAGCTGCCGCTGGTTCCCTCGCAGTTGGGCCAGCCGTAGTTGCCGCCCTCCTGGATGAGATTGACCTCGTCCATGACGCTGTTGCCGAACTCCGCCTGCCAGAGCCGTCCCTCGGAGTCGAAGTCGACGCGCCCACGTCAAGAGAAGCGCAAGAGATTGCCACACACATGCCGCGGCCCCGCACCCGCCGGCGGACCGGCGGACACGGGGCCGCATACGTACTGACCGGCGGTTCAGCGCCGGACGAACACCACTCAGTCCTGAACGAGCTCCACCTGGATCTCGACCTCGACCGGAGCGTCCAGCGGCAGCACCGCCGCGCCCACCGCGCTGCGCGCGTGCACACCCTTGTCGCCCAGCACCGCGCCCAGCAGCTCACTCGCGCCGTTGATCACGCCGGGCTGCCCGGTGAAGTCCGGGGCGGACGCCACGAATCCGACGACCTTCACAACCCGGGCAATCCGGTCCAGATCGCCGATGACCGACTTCACGGCGGCCAGGGCGTTCAACGCGCAGGTCCGCGCAAGCTCCTTGGCCTCTTCCGGGGTGACCTCGCCGCCCACCTTGCCGGTGACCGGAAGCTTGCCCTCCACCATCGGGAGCTGGCCCGCGGTGTAGACGTAGACGCCGGACCGCACGGCCGGCTGGTACGTGGCGATCGGCGGCACGACCTCGGGGAGCGTCAGCCCCAGCTCGGCCAGCTTCGCCTCGACAGCGCCGCTCACGCCTGCTTCTCCCGCTTCAGGTACGCCACGAGCTGCTCGGGGTTGTTCGGCCCGGGCACGACCTGGACGAGCTCCCAGCCGTCCTCGCCCCAGGTGTCCAGAATCTGCTTGGTCGCGTGCACGAGAAGGGGCACGGTCGCGTATTCCCACTTGGTCATGGAGCCGACTGTAGTCGCACCGACGGGCAGCCTCGTGCGTAGGCGGCGGCCCGACTGGTTAGGCTCGAATATGTGAGCAGGCTCCAGGTCGTCAGCGGCAAGGGCGGTACCGGTAAGACGACGGTGGCCGCTGCCCTCGCGCTCGCCCTCGCGACCGAGGGAAAGCGCACTCTCCTCGTCGAGGTCGAAGGGAGGCAGGGCATCGCACAGCTCTTCGAGACGGAAGCGCTTCCGTACGAGGAGCGGAAGATCGCCGTCTCCTCGGGCGGCGGAGAGGTGTTCGCGCTGGCCATCGACGCCGAGCGGGCGCTCCTCGACTACCTCCAGATGTTCTACAAACTCGGCGGCGCCGGCCGTGCCCTCAAAAAGCTCGGCGCGATCGACTTCGCGACGACCATCGCGCCGGGCGTGCGGGACGTACTGCTGACCGGCAAGGCATGCGAGGCCGTACGCCGCAGGACGAAGCAGGGGAAGTACGCGTACGACTACGTGGTGATGGATGCCCCGCCCACCGGCCGCATCACCCGCTTCCTCAATGTCAACGACGAGGTGGCCGGCCTGGCCCGAATCGGCCCGATACACAATCAGGCACAGGCCGTGATGCGCGTACTGAAGTCCCCCGAGACGGCGGTCCATCTGGTCACCCTCCTGGAGGAGATGCCGGTCCAGGAGACCGCGGACGGCGTCGCCGAACTGCGCGCCGCCGACCTGCCCGTCGGCAATGTCATCGTGAACATGGTGCGGCCGCACCTCCTCGACGAGGAGGCGGTGCGCAGTGCGGCGGGCGACCGGCGGGCGGACATCGCCAAGGCGCTCACGGCGGCGGGCGTCAGCGGCTCCGCGAAGCTCGTCTCCCCCCTGCTCGAGCAGGCCGCGGACCACGCCCAGCGCGTCGAGCTGGAGCGCGAACAGCGCGCGGCGCTGACCGGCCTGGATCTGGCCTCGTACGAACTCCCCCTGCTGAGCGAGGGCGTCGACCTGGCCGGGCTCTATCAACTGGCGAAGCAACTGCGAAAGCAAGGGGCCGGCTCATGACTCTGGACGCCTCGGCTTCTCTCGAGGTCGATCCGTTGATCGACGACCCGGGCACCCGCATCATCGTGTGCTGCGGCGCGGGAGGTGTCGGCAAGACGACGACCGCGGCGGCTCTGGGCGTACGCGCGGCGGAGCGCGGCCGCAAGGTGGTCGTCCTGACCATCGACCCGGCCCGCCGGCTCGCCCAGTCCATGGGCATCGACTCGCTCGACAACATCCCGCGCAGGGTCAAGGGCATCGAGGACCCGACGGGCAACGGCGAACTGCACGCCATGATGCTCGACATGAAGCGGACGTTCGACGAGATCGTCGAGTCGCACGCGGAGGGTGAGCGGGCCCGCGCGATCCTGGAGAACCCCTTCTACCAGTCCTTGTCGGCCGGTTTCGCGGGCACGCAGGAGTACATGGCGATGGAGAAGCTGGGGCAGCTGCGCGCCCGCGACGAGTGGGATCTGATCGTCGTCGACACCCCGCCCTCGCGCTCGGCGCTGGATTTCCTGGACGCACCCAAGCGACTGGGGTCCTTCCTGGACGGGAAGTTCATCAAGCTGCTGATGGCCCCGGCGAAGATGGGCGGCCGGGCCGGGATGAAGTTCCTCAATGTCGGCATGTCGATGATGACGGGGACGCTCGGCAAGCTGCTGGGGGGCCAACTCCTGCGCGACGTACAGACCTTTGTGGCCGCGATGGACACGATGTTCGGCGGCTTCCGCACCCGTGCGGACGCGACCTACCGGCTGCTCCAGGCCCCCGGCACGGCCTTCCTGGTGGTCGCGGCGCCCGAGCGGGACGCGCTGCGCGAGGCGGCGTACTTCGTGGAGCGGCTGGCCGCGGAGGACATGCCGCTGGCCGGTCTGGTCCTCAACCGGGTCCACGGGAGCGGCGCCGCCCGGCTGTCGGCCGAGCGCGCACTGGCCGCGGCAGAAAATCTTGATGAGGGCCGCATTGTGGATCAGGCGTCCGGGAAGACTGGTGTTCGTGACGCCACGGGCGTCTCTTCCGAGCCTTCGTCCGAGCCCTCTTCCAAGCCTTTTCCCGAGTCTTCATCCGAGCCCTCTGCAGAGTCCCTTCCCGAATCCCCGCCCGAGGATCACGCCCCCGAGAATCCCGAATCCGGGGACCACGCCAACGGAGACCACGCCAACGGGGACCGCACGACAGACGGCACGGCAGATCACACGACGGAGCAGCTGACGGCGGGTCTGCTGCGCCTGCACGCCGAACGGATGCAGGTGCTCGCGCGTGAACAGCGAACGCGCGACCGCTTCACCGCCCTCCACCCGGAGGTGCCGGTGGCCCACGTGCCCGCTCTGCCCGGCGATGTACACGATCTCGCGGGGCTTCGGGCCATCGGTGATCGACTCGCGACCGGTGGTCGTACCCCGGCCGGAGCTGCGTAGAGCCGCAGCAGGTGACGGTCGTCCGCCCCACCGCTGCCTACGGGGTGGCTACCCCACCGCTGCGTACGTCTCGTACGTCTCGTCGTCGTCGAGGCCCACGGGCAGGATGCCCGCGCTGCGCTCGTACTCCGTACGCGCGGTCTCGAGCAGTCTGCGCCAGGAGGTGACCGTGGGGCGCCTGCGCAACAGTGCGCGCCGCTCCCGTTCGGTCATTCCCCCCCACACGCCGAACTCGACGCGGTTGTCGAGCGCATCGGCCAGGCACTCGGTCCGCACCGGGCATCCGGTGCACACCGCCTTGGCCCTGTTCTGCGCTGCTCCTTGTACGAACAGTTCATCCGGATCGGTAGTGCGGCAGGCTGCCTGCGCACTCCAGTCGGTTACCCAGCCCATGCCGGCGCCGTCCTCTCCCGAATCGAGGCTCCCCCACGGCGGCAGCGGCATATTCACCGCTACCAGTTGAGGACGTTACGGAAGGTGGGTGCAGCGCAACACCCCCGTGGGGCCCACTCTTGAATGGCCCGAACGGACTATGCGTACGCGGCAGATCACCCAGGGGAGTGACCTGAGGGCATACAAGACTATTCCGGCAATCCGGGACGGTTCAGTAGAGTCACAAAGGACGTCTGATGACGGATGAGGCGGATTCGGACATGGGTCCGCCGGATTCGGGGGCAGCGGAGGTCATGTCGCGTGCTTGGTACAAAACAGCACTGCTGTGACAGTTGTGAGCAGCTTAGGCCAAGGCCTATACGCGTGTCCGGCGAATGAGAACGTAGGCTGCCCCCATGCCAAAGAAGCGCTCGGGCGGAGGTCTGACCGGGACCCAGCAGGCCGCCAAGTTCCTCGGTGTCAGCGTTCTCTCGGGAGCCGTGCTGGCAGGCATCGCCCTGCCCGCCGCCGGAGCCCTGGGACTCGCGGCCAAGGGAACGATCGAGGGATTCGACGAGATCCCCTCCAATCTCAAGACGCCGCCGCTGAGTCAGCGCACCACCATCCTGGACGCGAAGGGCGGGCCGATCGCCACGGTCTACTCCCGTGACCGCACGGTGGTACCGCTCACGGACATCTCCCCGTACATGCAGAAGGCGATCGTCGCGATCGAGGATTCGCGCTTCTACGAGCACGGGGCGATCGACCTCAAGGGTGTGCTGCGCGCCCTCAACCGCAACGCCCAGTCGGGCGGCGTGTCCCAGGGTGCTTCCACCCTCACCCAGCAGTATGTGAAGAACGTCTTCGTGGAAGAGGCCGGCGACGACCCGGACAAGGTCGCCCACGCCACCCAGCAGACCATCGGCCGTAAGATCCGCGAGCTCAAGTACGCGATCCAGGTCGAGGAGGAGCTGGGGAAGAAGAAGATCCTCGAGAACTACCTCAACATCACCTTCTTCGGGCAGCAGGCGTACGGCATCGAGGCGGCGTCCAAGCGCTACTTCTCCAAGTCGGCCAAGGACCTGAAGCTCGAGGAGGCGGCGCTGCTCGCGGGTGTCGTCCAGTCGCCGAGCCGCTACGACCCGGTCAATGACATGCAGGAGGCGACCAAGCGTCGCAACACCGTGCTGCAGCGCATGGCCGAGGTCCACGAAATCTCGCAGGCCGAGGCGGACCGGGCGAAGGCGGCCCCGATCAAGCTCAAGGTCAGCCGGCCGAAGAACGGCTGCATCACGGCGGTCGACGGCGCGGGCTACTTCTGCGACTACGTACGCAAGGTCATCCTCGCCGACCCCGTCTACGGGAAGACGGAGGAGGAGCGGCAGAAGCTGTGGAACCTGGGCGGCCTGACCATCAGGACCACCCTCGATCCGCGAGCACAGGAGGCCGCCAACGAGGCCGCCACCTCGAAGGTCAACAAGGACGACAAGGTCGCGGCGTCGGTGGTTCAGGTCCAGCCCGGCAGCGGCAAGATTCTGTCGATGGGCCAGTCCCGCCCGTACGGCCTGGACCAGAGTCAGAACGAGTCGGTGCTCAACCTCGCCGTCGACAACAGGATGGGCGGCACCACCTACGGCTTCCAGGTCGGTTCGACCTTCAAGCCGATCACGGCCGCGGCAGCACTGGAGAAGGGCATCAGCCCGGCCCAGGCATTCTCCAGCGGGTGGAAGCTCTCGGTGCCGATGAACTCCTTCACCAACTGTTCGGGCGGCACTGCCGGAAGCGGCAACTGGGACCTGCAGAACGAGGTGGCGTCGGAGACCGGCTCCTGGGACATGACGAGCGCGCTCGGCAAGTCCATCAACACCTACTTCGCGCTGCTGGAGCAGAAGACCGGGCTGTGCGAGACGGTCGAGATGGCGAAGAAGATGGGCTACGAGCGGGGCGACGGCAAGAAGCTCGGCGAGAACCCGTCGATCACGCTCGGCGGTGAGGAGAGCACGCCGCTCTCGATGGCCGCCGCGTACGCCACGTTCGCCAACCGCGGTACGTACTGCACGCCGGTCGCCATAGAGTCCATCACCAACGCGGAGGGCAAGCGCCTCAAGGTGTCGGGGTCCTCGTGCTCGCAGGCGATGAGCCAGGGCACCGCGGACTCCATCAACCAGATGCTCAAGGGCGTCGTCGAGGACGGCACCGGTACCCAGGCCGGTCTCAGCGACCGCGACAACGCGGGCAAGACCGGTACCACCAACGACCGCAAGGACGCCTGGTTCGTCGGCTACACCCCGAATCTCTCCACGGCGGTGTGGGTGGGTGACGACATCGGCGAGAAGTCGTCGATGTACCGGGTCACCATCGGCGGCCAGTACTACGACAAGGTCTGCGGCGGCTGCCTGCCCGGTCCCATCTGGAAGATCGCGATGACCGGGGCGCTGGACGCCGCGGAGACCCCGTCCTTCAACCCCGTCTCCGTACCCCGTGGAAACACCGAGCCGGAGGGCGAGGACGACGAGGACAGGGGCAGGGGCCGGGACAGGGACCGGCACGACGACAAGCCCCGTGACATCGGCGGCGCCGGTGGTCAGGAGCCCTTCCCCGGCATCTCCATTCCGCCGGACCTGATCGGCGGCGGGACGAACCGCGGTCAGGGCAACGGCGGCGGGAACGGCGACGGCGGCGACGGGCCGTAACGCTCGGCCGTCGAGCAGGGCCGTCGAGCAGGGCAACGGCAAGGGCCGTAACGACGGCCGGCAAGCTCGGCCGCAGGCAAAGTGAGGGGGACCCGGCCGGTGGCCGGGTCCCCCTCATTCACTCCGTGCGCGCTCTCCCGCGTCTTCGTACGCGCTCAGCCCGCGAGGAGCTGCTTCACCGCGGAGGCGACCCTGCCGCCCTCGGCGCGGCCCGCCACCTTCGGGTTCACGATCTTCATGACGGCACCCATCGCACGCGGGCCCTCGGCGCCGGCGGCCTTCGCCTCTGCGACGGCCTGCGCGACGATGGCGTTCAGCTCGTCGTCGGAGAGCTGCTTCGGCAGATACGCGTCGAGCAGCTCGCCCTCGGCCTTCTCCCGCTCGGCCGACTCGGTCCGACCGCCCTGCGCGAATGCCTCGGCCGCCTCACGGCGCTTCTTCGCCTCCTTGGCGATCACCTTCTGCACCTCGTCGTCGGAGAGCTCGCGCGCCGTCTTGCCGCCGACCTCCTCCTTGGTGATCGCGGTGAGGGTGAGCCGGAGCGTGGACGAGCGCAGCTCGTCGCGCGCTCTGATGGCGGCCGTGAGGTCTTCCTGCAGCTTGGACTTGAGCGTTGTCATAGTTCCTTCATAGCCTTGTTCCATGGACCCGGCAAACGAGTTTTCGCAGGTCAGCAGCGACTCGGAACGTCTCCGCAAGCCGGCCGGATGACCGGCGCCCAGCGAGGCAAGCGCAGCCGCACCGACGGGACCGGGGACCCGGCAGCGATCTGTTGCCGGATCTCGCACGTCAACGACGACGGCCGGACAGGTGTCGACCGACAAGAGCGTATCGCCGCGACATCGCGCAGCGTCCCGGTGTGATGGCCGATCAGCGCACGCTCTTCGTGGGCAACATCCGCTCGGCGTGGCGGCGCAACAGGAAGCGGAAGGGGTGTGATGCCCTGCTCGATACCGGCCCGCGCCGCAGCGTGTACCGCAGAGGGAGGGCGCCGACGGTCGCCGGGACGATGCGCCGCCCCTGCTGACAGAGCGCCGTCGCGCCACCGCCGATCACTGGGCTGCCGTGATGGAGCAGGTCCCCCGTGGGCAGCCGGGTGCCCACCGTCCGGTAGTCGCACCGCGGGCGGCGGCTGATGACGGGAGCACGGCTGAGCATACGATCTGCGGCACCCCGCCCACGGTCAACGGTCAGCGGGGCGATGGCTCAGTAGTTCGCCGACCAGAGCGCCGGGTTCGCCCGCATCCGGCGGCAGGTTCGCCCGCGTCCCGAGTCTCGACTCGTGTGGCTTGCGCAGGCCGGAACGCGGTTCCCCTGCCTGCCGTAAGACGGCCGACATACGGCGGCCGCTCGACGGCGGTGCCTGCGTCGCCTCGCCGACACCGCCCGTTGACAGTCTGCTCAGATGCCGGCCGTTCCCCTCCCCCTCGACACCCGCCGCTGCCAACTGCTGGGGCTGCTGGGTTCGGCAGCGCTCGCCGCGGGTGGCGTGACCGCGGGTGCACTGCCCGTCCGGGAGGCCCTCGCCCCGGAGTCCGGCCGGGCTGCGCTCGGCCTGGTCGGCGCGTACTTCGGACTCGTACTCCTGGTCGCGGCCTGGGCGTTGCTGGGGCGGGCGGTGCGCGGTCCCGAGCCACCGGACCGCCGTACCCTGCTGCTCACGCTCGGGCTGTGGGCGGCGCCGCTGCTGCTGGCGCCGCCGCTGTTCAGCCGGGATGTGTACAGCTATCTCGCCCAGGGCGCGATGGTCGACGCGCAGATCGATGTGTATGCGTACGGCCCCTCCCGGCTCGGCGGACCGCTCACCGCAGAGGTGGCGCCGCTCTGGCAGCACACCCCGACTCCGTACGGCCCGGTCTTCCTCGCCTGCGCGACCGCCATAACCGGCTTCTCCCGTACCGAGGTGTCCGCGGGAGTGCTCGGCATGCGGCTCGTCGCGCTGCTCGGGGTCGCCGTGATGGTCCTCTGTCTGCCCGCGCTGGCCCGGCGCTGCGGCGCGGATCCGGCCGCAGCGCTCTGGCTCGGGGCGCTCAACCCGCTGGTGCTGCTGCATCTCGTCGGCGGGGCCCACAATGACGCGATCATGCTCGGCCTGCTGGGTGCTGGGCTGGTGGCCGCGCTGGGCCGGTGGCCGGTGACGGCTGCCGTACTGATCACCCTCGCCACCCTGGTGAAGGCGCCCGCCGTGCTGGGACTGCTGGCCGTCGCCCTGCTCTGGGGCCGGCAGCTCGGCGGCCGGGCGGGGCGGCTGAAGGCGGCGCTGGCCGTGCTCGGAGTCTGCGCCGCCACCACCGCGGCGACAACCGCCCTGGCAGGCACGGGATACGGGTGGATAGCCGCACTGAACACCCCCGTCTCACCCCAGAACTGGTCACTCACCTCCTCGCTGGGCCGGTTGACCGGCGCCCTGCTGGAGAGCGCCGACAGCGGTCTCGCCCCATTCGCCACCCCTGCCTGGCACTTGGCGGGGCTGGCCGCCACCGCACTCGCCGTACTGATCGCCTGGCGGCGCCACCATCTGCTGCGCCCGGTCTACGCACTCGGGCTGAGCCTGACGGCAGTGGCTGTGCTCGGACCCGCGATCCGGCCCTGGTACGTGCTGTGGGGGCTGTTCCTGATAGCCGCCGCCGGGCCGGGCACCTCGGTACGCCGCGCGGTCGCCGTAGCGAGCGCGGTACTGGCCCTGGCCGTACTGCCCAGTGGATTCGCACCGGACAGGGCGCAGCTGGCGCTGGCCACCTGCGGCGGGGCACTCGCGGTGCTGACGCTGTGGTGCACGCACCGCATCGCGGGACGCACCGGGGCAGGCGCCGGGACAGGGACTGGTACTGGTACCGGGACCGGCCCGGTGGGGAGCACGGCATGACATGGCCGACGGGCACCCGCGGACGGCTGCTTCTCGTGGTGGGGCTGGCGGCAGCCGTCGGACTCTTCCTGGCGACGGTCCCGCTGCACCGGGACTGGTTCGATCTCGGCGTCTACTACGGAACCGTCGACCACTGGGTCCACGGCGGCCGTATCTACGACTATCTGGTGCCGGGCACGCACTACGGCTTCACCTATCCGCCGTTCGCCGCCGTGACCATGCTGCCGATGACGCTGGTCGGCTGGCGGAGCGCCGTCGCGATCAGTCTGCTGCTGAACGCAGTGGCGGCGGCCGCTGCGCTGTACTGGTCGGCCGCATCCTTCGTCCGCCGGCAGGGCTGGAGCCGATGGTTCACCTTCGCCGTCGCGGGCTGTCTGTTCGCCCTGCTGGAACCGGTCCGGGACACCATCAGCTTCGGGCAGGTCAATCTGCTGCTGCTGGCGCTGGTTCTCGCCGATGCCTGGCTGCTGTCCACGGGGCGGGGGCGCGAGCGGTTCGCGGGCCTCGGCATCGGCCTCGCCGCCGCGATCAAGCTCACGCCTGCCGTCTTCATCGGCTATCTGCTGATCACCCGGCGCTGGCGGGCAGCGGGTACGGCCGGGGCCGTCGCGATCTGCGCCACACTGCTCGCCCTGTGGACGGCCCCCGACGCGTCCCGGGTGTACTGGACCGAGGCGATGTGGGACACCGACCGCGTCGGCTCACTCGCGTACGTCTCCAACCAGTCCTGGCAGGGAGTCCTGGCACGCCTGACGGAACCCGCCGCCCCCAGCCGTACGGTGTGGGCGCTCGGCGTGATCGTGCTCCTGTGCGTCTGGGCATGGCGGGTGCGCCGGGCGGTCGCCGCCGGCGACGAGTGGGCGGGCTTCGCCCTGACCGGTCTCACGGCCTGCCTCATCAGCCCGGTCACCTGGGTGCACCACCTGGTCTGGCTGTTCCCGGCCCTCGCCGTACTCATCGACGCGGGACTCCGCTCCGGGGAGGGCAGCGTGCGCCGACGGCGGCTGCTGACGTGGGCCGTCGCGATCTACGTCGTACTGTGCAGCAGCGTCGTCTGGCTGTGGAGCTGGGACGCCACGGGCATCGACGGCTTCCTCGGCAGCAATACGTACGTCTGGATCTCGCTCGGCCTGCTGCTCGCCCTTCCCCTGCGCGAGAGCGCGGTGGAGATCGCGGTGGAGGAATCCGCCCACCCCGGCCCGCACCCGGAAGGGTCTGCAACGATGGGCGCATGCGCGCACGCTACAAAGTACCCCTGGGAATCACGGCAGTCGGCGCCGCCGGTCTCGCCTACGCCGCCGGCATCGAGGCCCGCTCCTTCCGGCTCCGACGGATCACCGTTCCCGTGCTGCCGCGCGGAATGCGGCCGCTGCGCGTGCTCCAGGTCTCCGACATCCACATGGTGAGCGGCCAGCGCAAGAAGCGGGCATGGCTGCAGTCCCTGGCCGGTCTGCGCCCGGACTTCGTGGTCAACACCGGCGACAACCTCTCCGACCCGGACGGCGTGCCGGAGGTCCTCGACGCTCTCGGCCCGCTGATGGATTTCCCCGGCGTCTACGTCTTCGGCTCCAACGACTACTACGGCCCCACGCTCCGCAACCCGGCCCGCTATCTGTTGGAGAAGGCGCAGGGCCGCCACGGCCTGAACGGCAACGCACCGGCCGTCGGCGTGGTCCACAACCCGTGGGAGGACCTGCGCGACGCCTTCGACTCGGCGGGCTGGGTGGACCTGAGCAACACCCGCGGCCGGCTGAAGCTGGAGGGCTACGAGCTCGCCTTCACCGGCCTCGACGACCCGCACATCAAGCGGGACCGCTACGAGGAGGTCGCGGGCGGCCCGGAACCGGACGCCGATCTGTCAGTGGCCGTCGTCCACGCCCCGTATCTGCGCACACTGGACGCCTTCACGGCCGACGGCTACCCCCTGATCCTGGCGGGCCACACGCACGGCGGCCAGCTGTGCATCCCCTTCTACGGGGCGCTGGTCACCAACTGCGACCTGGACACGGACCGGGTCAAGGGCCTCTCCACCCACCAGATGGCAGGAAACGTCTCGTACCTGCACGTTTCGGCAGGTTGCGGCACGAGCCGCTACACACCGGTGCGGTTCGCCTGCCCGCCGGAGGCAACACTCCTGACGCTGACCGCGCGCGACTGACGGCCGCCGAGGGGGCGCGAAAACCGGATTTCGCCTCCCGGCGCGGGTGGGCTAAAGTAATCGATGTCGCCGCGACGCCGGTGACATCGGGGTGTAGCGCAGCTTGGCAGCGCGCTTCGTTCGGGACGAAGAGGTCGTGGGTTCAAATCCCGCCACCCCGACAGCTGAAACACCAGGTCAGGCCCGGTCTCCTTCATTGGAGACCGGGCCTGATTCGTTTTTCTGAGTGCCCTGGGGAGTGGATCAAGGAAACTCTAGGACCGCGAGTCCACGCGCGCCACGCTGAAAAGGCGCCACCGCCGACCCCAAGTCAAACGACGGACTGAGTACCACGACAACGGGTCCGTGATGGGGCTGCGGCCGATAGCCGCAGAAACAGCACGGGCGGTCGCCACTACCCGCTGTCTGCTCATGCCGTAATGGTGCTGCAGCTGACAGCGGCAGAGACAGTCGGCTTCCATGGCCTGCCAGTCGCCGATCAGGTACCCGTGATGGTGCTGCGGCTGGTTATGTCCATGAGAACGGACAGCAGATGTTCACCACTTCGGGAGGCACCGCTGTCTGGCACTGTTCGATTGCGGCAGCAGCACTCGCGCTTCAACCTCCGCGGGCGCCGCGCGGCCATTTCCTCCCATCCGTGCCATCGAACACGGTCCGGCGGGAGCTAGGTGCGATCCTGCATGTATGAACCATCTCGGCGACGCGCACCTGCGCACCTGGACGCTGCGATTTATGGCCCTCCTCGCAGCCGACACCCAGGATCAGCTTGCCTGGCTGGGCGAGCGTGAGCTGGAGACGGAGCCCGTCGTTGAAGAGGTGGAGCTCCTCTGCCGCATCTCCGAAGGACTCGCGGAGCGCGGAGCCTTCGAACCCAGGAATCTGCGCGATCTTCAGGCCATCGGCCGTCGCCTCGGCGAGATCGATGCCGCCTGCCGCGTCGGCCTCTGGGCCAACGCACTGGCCACAGATCCGGAGTGGGACGAAATACGTTCTCTCGCCCGCCAGTTTCTCCTCACGACCCTGGGCGACTGGCGTCAGCCACTGCCACGCCCCGTGCGCCCGCACACGGGCGACCACTGACCACGTCCAGGCCGCCTGTTCGACTCATGGCGCCTCCCGAAGTCGTGAACATCTGCTGTCCGTTCTCATGGACGTAGCCACGGCCGCGATGAGGGTGGTCATGGTGCTCACCTCCTCCTTGCGAGGTGTTGGGGTCATGGGGTGGGCGGCCTCGCCGCCGCGGTGTCCAGAGCCCGCTCGTCGTGGGCGGCCTGCATCGCGGTCGGCAGGTGCGGCCAGTACGTGAACTGGGTTGCGGTGCGGTCCTTGACCGACCGGAGCGCGGCCCCTCGTCGGATTGGGGGTACGACGCGGACCTTCCTCACCGCCCGGCGCTGGATGGGCTCCTCCGAGACAGGGCTGCCGACTTGCGTCGTAACCGCGCTGCGTCAGCTGTCCCGGCGGATCGACGGCGAGACCGCACATGTGTTGTTCAGAATCTCCGGAATGAAGTAGCCCCCGCTGCCGCACACACATCGAGACGCAACACCTCCCCTTGGTCAACCACCGGCTCATTCGGCCCGGCACACGTTCCTCGGGGAGCGTGTGCCGGGCGCCCGTTCGCGCAAGCCTCTGATGCCGCCTGACAGCTGTCGGCGACCGCTGTCAGCGTGCTGTCCGCGGACTGTCAGCGGGCCCCGGCATCGTCATGGTCATCGAGAACGACGAGGACCTGACGAGGAGTTGTTGAACATGGCGTACGCAATCCGGGCCGAGGGACTGGTCAAGAAGTACGGCGACTTCACCGCCCTGGACGGCGTCGACCTGGAGGTCCCGGCCGGCAAGGTCGTCGGCGTCCTGGGCCCCAACGGCGCCGGGAAGACCACCACCGTGCGCATCCTGGCCACGCTGATGCGCCCCGACGCCGGGCACGCCAGCATCGGCGGCCACGACATCGTCAAGGACCCGGTCAAGGTCCGGCAGTTGATCGGGCTGACCGGTCAGTACGCCTCCGTGGACGAGACCCTGTCCGGCGCCGAGAACCTGGTGCTCATCGGGCGGCTGCTCGGCCTGTCCCGGCGCGATGCGAAGGCGCGGGCCGCCGAGCTCCTGGAGAACTTCTCCCTCACCGAGGCGGCCCGCAAGCCGATCGCCACCTTCTCCGGCGGTATGCGGCGGCGCCTGGACCTGGCCGCCTCCTTGGTCGGCCGGCCGCAGGTGCTCTACCTGGACGAGCCCACCACCGGCCTGGACCCGCACGCCCGGCAGGAAGTCTGGGATGTCGTACGGCAGTTGGTCGCGGACGGCTCCACGGTGCTGCTGACCACGCAGTACCTCGAAGAGGCCGACCAGCTCGCCGACTCCATCACCGTCTTCGACAAGGGCCGCAAGGTCGCCGAAGGCCGGCCCGGCGAGCTCAAGCGCCGCGTCGGCGGCCAGATCCTCCAGGTCCGGCCCGCCATGGCCGCCGATGTGCCGCAGGTCGAGCAGCTGCTCGCCGAGTTGTCCGGCCACTCCCCCGCGCAGGACTCCGGCGTGCTGACCGTCCCGGCCGACGACCCGCTGCTCGTCGCCGCGGTCGCCCGCCGCCTGGACGGCGCCGGCATCACCGCCGACGAGCTCGGCCTGCGCCTGCCCAGCCTCGACGAGGTCTTCCTCGCCCTGACCGGACACGCGCCCGCCGTCACCGACGAACAGCCCGTCGCCGTCTGAGCCCCCGGCTCCCCCGTTCCGCGCAGACTTTCCCGAGAGGACCCCGTCATGAGCACCCAGCCCCTCAGCGCCCACGCCGAGCTCCCCAGCCGTATCGGCCTCGCGCAGACCGCCCAGCACAGCCTCGCCCTCGCCGGCCGCGGCGTCACCCGGTTCATGAAGTCGCCGATCCAGCTGGTCGATGTGATCCTCACCCCGATCATCAGCCTGCTGATGTTCATCTATCTCTTCGGGGACGCCATGTCCGGCGGCGACACCGACCGCTACCTACAGCTCGTCACCCCCGGCGTCATGGTCATGGCCGTCTTCCAGGCCAGCGTCGGCATCGGCGCCTCGCTCTGCGCGGACGCCAGTACCGGGATCTTCGACCGGTTCCGGAGCATGCCGATCGCCCGCTCCAGCCCCCTGATCGGCGCCGTCCTTGCCGACATCGTCCGCTATGTCGTCTGCCTGGGCACCCTGGTCGTCCTCGCCCTGGTCATGGGCTACCGCGTCGAGACCGGCCCGGTCGCCACACTGGCCGCTCTCGCCCTGCTCGTCGGCTTCGCTCTCAGCTTCTCCTGGATCTCGGTGTATCTCGGCATGCTGATCAAGAACCCCGCCTCCGTACAGGGCCTGATGACCATCCTGATCCTGCCGCTCACCTTCGCCAGCAACGTGTTCGTCCCCACCGACAAGATGGCCGACTGGCTCCAGGCCTGGTCCGACGTCAACCCCGTCTCCCTGGTGGCCGACGCGGTCCGCGGCCTGCTCAACGGCGGCCCGGTCGCCGACTCGCTCGTCGGCACCTTCGCCTGGATGGCCGGCGTCATCGTGGTCTTCTTCCCGCTGGCCATGCGCGCCTACCGCAAGAACGCCGAATGATCCTCCGGTGACAAGCCCGGCCGGGCGGGGTCCGCACCCACAGTGCGGACCCCGCCCGGCTGTCCGCATGACCGCGCGCGCCTCGTCAGATCCGCTGCACTGCCCGCAAGGTCTCTGCCTCCAGCCACCGCAGCGCGTCCTCACGGGAGTACGCAGCCCCCTCCTCGTACGCCTGCTTGAAGCCCTCCTCGCCCAGTGTCGTCACGATGCGGTCGACCAGCTCGCACCGCTCCGGCTCGCCCCAGTCGAAGGCGCCGCGCATCACCTGGCTCATGCCGAGCGACCTGGCGCCCTCTTCGGGAGCGCCCTCCAATGTCCCTAGCCCGCCCAGCAATTCGGCCACCCAGGCGAGCGCGGCGCCCGCGCCCTGGCCGAGCAGGGCGCCCGCCGCCTCCGGCAGCAGGGCCCTGGCCTGCACGGCATCACCCTCAGCGAGACGGTTCTCGATGCGGGTGCTGACGATCAGGTCGCGGGCCAGTTCTCTGAGGGAGGGGCGCCGGGCGCTCAGCGCCTCGAGACGGTCGAGGGTCGCGTCGGACTGCGCCAGGTCACCGGCCCTGCGGTGCACATTGGCCAGGCCCACGAGGATGTTGGCCTCCAGGCGCAGCTGTCCGCGCTCGCGGGCCTGCCGGTGTGCGGCGTGCAGATCGCGGAAGGCGCCTTCCAGGTCGCCGCTGCGCCGGCGTTCGCGGGCGAGTCTGGCCTTGCTGAGGTAGAGGTAGTCCTCGGTGCCGAGTTCGGAGCTGAGTGCCACGGTCCGTTCGAAGGTGGCGATGGCCTGGGGGTACTCGCCGCGCAGGGAGTGGTCGCGGCCGATCGGGAGCAGGCTCATCACGAGCCCCCAGCGGTCGCCCACCTCCTCAAAGCCGCGCAGGGCCTCGATCCGGGACTCGGCGCCGGTGACCAGGTCGCCCTGTTCGGTGAGCGCGAAGTCCCGTGCCAGGTGGGCGCTGGCCCGGACCCAGGGGTCGGGCGAGTCGAGGGGGTCCTGGTCCGCGGTTCCGCCCGGTCCTGATACGCGTGCGGGGAAGGAGGCTTGGGACATCCGCAGGAGCAGTACGGCCGGGTGGAACTCACGCGCCGTCGCCGATTCACCCTCGGCGGCCGGACGTTCGCTGCCCGCTGCCCGTACGGAATCTCGCGCCTGTACGGAATCCGGCCCGCCGGGCCCGGCTGCCTCCTCCAGATATGTGTCGAGCCGGGTACTCATCCCCCTGATCCCCCAGTACCAGAACATCGCCCCGGCGAAGCGCGCGGCCAGGTTCCCGTCCCGGGCGTCGACGACCGAGCGCAGCGCGAGGACGAGGTTGTCGTGTTCGGCGTCGAAGACCTCGATCGCGCGCAGCTGTTCGCCGGTACGAAGGCGGGGTTCGTGTTCTTCCGCGAGGGCCAGGAAGTACGCGGCATAGCGCTTGGTGACGGCGTCCCCGGACTCGGCGTCGGCGAGCTGCCTCGCCGCGTACGCACGTACCGTCTCAAGCATCCGGTAGCGCGGCTCGCCCACCCCTTCGTCGACGGTGTGGACCAGTGATTTCTCGACCAGGGCGTCCAGGACGTACGGGATGTCGGCGGCCGGCAGCGACGGGTCCGCGCAGACCGCTTCGAGCGCGGGGACGGTCGCGCCGCCCGGGAACACCGACAGTCTGCGGGCGAGGATCCGCTCGGGTTCGTCGAGCAGGTCCCAGCTCCAGTCAACCAGGGCGAGCAGGGTGCGCTGGCGGGGCAGGGCCGTGCGGCTGCCCGAGGCGAGGAGGCGGAAGCGGTCGTCGAGGCGGCGTGCGATCTGCTCGACGCTCATCGAGCGGAGCTTCGCCGCGGCCAGTTCGAGGGCGAGCGGCATCCCGTCGAGCCGTCGGCAGACCTCGACCACGGCGTCGAGGGTCGAGTCGTCGAGCGTGAAGTCCGGCCGGACTCCGGCGGCCCGGTCGACGAAGAGGCGGACGGCGGGCGACTGCGCGGCCTCGGCAGGCTCCGGTGATCCCATCGGTATGTCGAGGGGGCCGAGGTGGCACAGGGCCTCGCCGGTGATGGCGAGGGCCTCGCGGCTGGTGGCGAGGATCCGCAACTCCGGTATCTGCTCGAGAAGTTCGGCGGTGAGTTCCGCGGCCGCCTCGACGAGGTGCTCGCAGTTGTCGAGCAGGAGCAGGGCGTCGCCGCTGCCGAAGAGTCCGGCCATGCGCTCGACCGGGGTGGTCCGCTGCCCCTGGCCGGCGTCGTAGAGGCGGCCGTCGGTGGAGCTGAGGGCGCCGAGTACCGCGTCGGCCAGCTGGTCCGGTGCGCTCACACCGGCGAGCGGCACGAACCAGATCCGGCGGCGCGCGTGGGCGCGGTCCCGGGTGGCCGCTTCGAGGGAGAGCCGGGTCTTGCCCGAGCCGCCGGGGCCGACGATGGTGACGAGCCGACTGTGGTCCAACTGCCCCGCGAGCCGGTCCAGTTCACTGTCTCGGCCGACGAAGCTGGTCAGCCGGGCCGGGAGGCGGCTCGGGGCGGCCTCGGCCCGCTCGGCCGGCGTCTCCAACTCGCCTCGCAGCAGGACCAGATGGATCTCCCGCAGTTCGGCCGACGGATCGACGCCGAGTTCGTCGCCGAGCCGCTTGCGTATCGCCTCGTACACCGAGAGGGCGTCGGACTGCCGTCCGGCCGCGGACAGCGCCCGAATCCGCAGCCCGGCGACCCGCTCGCTCAACGGCCGCTCAGCCCCGGCCGCTTCGAGGTCGGCCAGCACCTCTCCGTACCGTCCGAGCCGCAGCTCGGCATCGCAGCGGTCCTCGGCCGCCACGGTCCGCAGATCATCGAGCCGGGTCGCGACGGGCCCGGCGAACGGGGCGTCGAGGACATCGGCGAGCGCCGCGCCCTGCCACAGCCCGAGCGCCGTTCCGAGCAGCGAGGCCGCCTCGTCGGGCCGCCCGGCTGCGAGTGCCCGTCTGCCCCGGGCGGCCAGATCCTCGAAGCGGTGAACGTCCACGTCCTCGGCCCGTACCGAGAGCCGGTAGCCGCCGGACGCGGACTCCACCGCCGCGGACCCGCGCAGCACCCTGCGCAGCCGGGACACCAGCGCCTGCAGCGCGTTGGCCGCGTCGGCGGGCGGTTCCTCGCCCCACAGGCCGTCGATGAGCGAGTCGACGGACACGGTCCTGCCCTCTTCGAGGGCGAGCCTGGCGAGGAGCATCCGCAGCCGGACGCCACCCACCTCGACCGGCGTCCCATCATCGGCGTACACATGAATCGGTCCAAGCAGCACTACGCGCACGACCACGGCCTCCCCCTCTGCACCGACCGGCCCCGCCGTGTCGATCATTCCTCCAACGCCGGGTCAGCATCACCCACTCGACGCCCCTGGTAAAGCCAGGACGAGGCATCCGACCAGACGCACGGCCACCATGAGTCCCACGGCTGCACCCGCCTCTGGCTCGGTCCGCGATCGCACCCCCGACTGATCACGTACGGGGAGCCCTCTTCGTTACCGGTTCACGCTGCCCAGCCACAGCACGTCGCGAGCCCGCGTCATCGCAACGAAGAGCTGGCTGCGGGACAGCTCGTTGCGTTCGTGCGCCGTCTCGGACAGTCCCTCGTTGCCCGCCGCGGAACTCTGGGACAGGGCAGCATCGTGCTCCGGCAGGTACACGCGCTTGAACTCCAGGCCCTTTGCCCGGCGGTAGCTGCCGAGCTTCACGGCGTCGACGGGCCGTCCGTCGTAGTGCTCCAGCTGGCATACGGAGATGCCCGCCCGTTCGAGGAGCCGCTGGTAGTGGCCGATGGCGCGCATGGAGGGGCACAGCACCGCAGTGTCGGCGCGAGCTCCGGGCGGCAGGCCGTGCAGCGCCTCCAGGAGTGCCTGGTCGTGCTCGTCCAGTGCCGACTTCGAAACACGGATCACTTGACCGTCGTGGTATGTCATGTCGACATCTCGGCGGCCCGGCGTGCGCAGTCCGTCGATGTCCTCGAAGGCGTCCTCGGCGACGACCGCGAGCGCCGCGTCAAGGATCTCCTTGCTGTTGCGGTAGTTGGTCCGCAGCACTTGTCCGCGATCCCCGCGGACGTCGATACCGGCATCGGACAGGCGGAATCCGCCGGGGTAGACGGCTTGTTGGCCATCACCGACCAATAGCAGTCCGTTGGGGGCATCGCCGACCAGGGCGTGCAGAAGCCGTACTCCGACGAGGGTCAGATCCTGGACCTCGTCCACGATCACGGCCGCGTAGCGAGGCGGGCCTGTGCGGCGGCGCGCTTCTGTCAGTGCGAGGGAGAGCACGTCGTTGAAGTCGTGCACTCCGCGCTCGGTGCGGATGGATTCGTATGCCTCGTACAGAGCCCATACGGCCTGCCGGTGCGGACGCCGTAAGCTCGCGCGACGGCGTCGGCGGGGCACCGTGGCGTACTCCTCGAAGGAAGCGATGCCGCGGCCCTTGATGACGTGGGCGATCTCTTCGCGCCAGTAGCCCGGTGCCGGGTCGATCTCCGCCAGACAGCTGTCGCGCCCCATGTGCTTCCACGCGAGGCTGAACGTACAGGATCCGGCCGTTGGTGCGCCGGGCGAGATAGGCCGCGCGGTGCAGGCCGACGACCGTCTTGCCGGTGCCGGCCGGGCCGCTGATCCGGGCGGGGCCGGCCCAGTTGCGGCGCACCAGTGCGACCTGGTCGGGGTGGAGGAAGGTCATCCACTGCTCGATCGGGGCCCGCAGCGCCTCTTCCAGGGCCGCCTCTCGCAGGCCGTCGATGTCGAACAGGCCATCGGTGGGCTCTTCTGGGGGCTGGGCCCGTAGCGGTACCGTCCGCGTGACGGTCGATCCCTCGTACTCGGGGAAGACCCGTTCCAGGTGGTCGGCGATGGCCCGTACGGATTCGGCCCGCAGCCTGTGACGCTCCGACAGCAGTGCGGGACCGACCTCGCGCTCCCCCAGGAGCCGGACCCGGCCCGACTCGGCGTCGACCCGCTGCCCCGCGAAGACCATGAGGGGCTGGACCGCCACCGGGGACAGCCCCAGCGAAGCCACCGCGCCTTCGGCCGCCTTCGTCACGGCCAGGAGTTTGGCCACGTGCTCGTCGCGCGGCTCGCCTCCTGCTCGGAGCTTCCCGTCCGAAGTCTCCGGTGCGGAGCGCCAGTTCTTTACATCGAGAACGAATACACCGCCGGGGCCGATCAGCAGCATGTCCACGTTGGCTGCTCGCGTGCCCGGCCATCTGCGGTCGACCAGGAGCCGCCACCCACGCTCGGTCAGGATCAACAGCTGGGCAGCGACGCGGCGTTCCCCCTCGCTGGCGGCTTCCCACCTGCGCGCCTGCTCCCGGGCCGCCTGCCACTGCTCCCGCAGCAGCCGCTCCTGCCGCCGTGCCTCCTGCGCCCGCCGCGACGCCGATCCGCCAGCCGTCATGCCACGCCCCCTCGTGCAAGGAGTAGCGATCATAGAACGGTCAGCGACGGGCACGGCAGGGCGCACGATGGAGAGAGCGCGTCCGTTCCGGACAACTTCGGCCATGCGCTCCGGTCACCGCGGATACGGCGGACTGTGGGCAGACCTGCCTTTCTGTGGGCTCACTGTCTTCTTCGCGCTCGAGTGGCTCACGAGGGCACTTTCACGCCCCGACGGACGCCGCCCGTTCGGCACCACTACCCGCGTATGCCGAGCACCCTGTCGGGCACAGCCACCGAGGATCGCGGATTCATCGCCCGGGTGCCGTTGATCCAGACCGGCGTTGGCGTCGCCGTCGGGGATGGGCGCCCCGGCGACCCAGTGGCCGGCCGGGCCGCCGCCGGCTGGTCGAGAACCTGCGAGATCCGCCATCAGGCCCTCGCGCATCTGCCGAGTGATGTGCGTGCAGCGCGCCTGGACCGAACCGTCCAGGTGGCCCATCCGCTCGTCCATCGGCTTCGGCGGGGCACGGAACCCTCCATGAGCGTCTTGGCTGTGTGACGCAGCCCGTGAGGAGGCAGCCCCTTCGCGATCAGGACCCGGCACGCGTCCGAGCTTGGCCCGGCAACCCGAGTCCCGGCAGGACCTGACTCACACGCGCCTTTGAGGAGTGTGCGCGGCGGACGCGCGCCTTCGAGGAGCCGATGGCGGCCGTCGCGGCGCTCGCGGACGCTGTGGCTCGACGCAACTGATCAAAGCCGTCAGCCGGTTGCCGGACGCGATACGAGCGTGAGCGCGCTCACGGGACAGCGGGCTCCGCCGGGGCGGGTGCCTCTGGTGCCGACGGGAGCCGGGCGTCACTGGGTTTCAGCCGACGGCGGGAGTTTCCTCGGTTCCTCCGGTTGCTCACCGGGGGCTTCCTCGGTTCCTCCGGCTGCTTGGCCGGGGCTTCCTCGGTTCCTCCGGCTGCTTGGCCGGGGCTTCCTCGGTTCCTCCAGTTGCTCACCGGGGGCTTCCTCGGCCGGGTCGGGGGATTCGCCGGCGCCACCGGTGCCAGGGGCCGCCATCGTCACGAGCGGCGACGCGCCGCCGCCCCCGCGCGTCACCCTCACGCGTGGTCCGGGTGGCGCGGCCGCGTGCGCGGGTGCTTCCTGGTTCCAGGTCGTCCTCCGGGGCCCGCGCAGGCGCAGTACGTGTCCGGCCCCTGTGACACGAGCCGCGGAAGCGGCGCCTCCCGGTCCTTTCCTGCCGCCACCGCCGAGCGGGGATCAGGCTGTCACGGGACCGGTTGACGCACGGACAGGGAGAGGAAGCGAACGACAGCCCATGGAGAGGACCAGTCAGGCGCTGCGCACTCCACGAGCCGCGGGAGTGGTGGGGATCGTCTTCGCCCTCCTGCTCACTGCTGCCATCATCCTTGTCCGCCTGGCCCTGCCCGACGGGCCGATTTCCGCGGACAACAACTGGATCTCCGATTCCTCGCGCCTGCACACGGTCCAGGCGGCGCTCAGCCTCATCCCGTTCGCCGGCATTTTCTTTCTGTGGTTCATGGGCGTGGTGCGCGCGCGGATCGGGAAGGCGGAGGACCAGTTCCTCGCCACGGTGTTCCTGGGCAGCGGTCTGCTCTTCGTGGCGACACTTTTCGGGGCCGCGGCAGCAGCGGGAAGCCTGTTGGCCGCGGCCGACGAGGCCGGGGCCGATTCCCAGTCTCAGCTGTGGTCCTTCGGCCGGCACTTCACCTACAACCTTCTGATGACCTACTCGATGCGCATGGCCGCGGTGTTCACCCTCTCGACGTCCGCCATCGGGCACCGTCTCGGGGTCCTTCCCCGCTGGCTCTCGGCCCTGGGCTATCTGGTCGCCCTCACACTGCTCTTCGCGGCGAGCAGCGTCCCCTGGTGCGAACTGGTCTTCCCCCTGTGGGCGCTGATCATCAGCGTCCACATCATCGTCGTCAGTTTCCGCCGACAGCCGGCGCCGACCGTCGAGTCGTGACCGGCATCTCCCGCGGCGTCGTCCGATGACCCTTCTGGCCCGCTGTGCTCGCGCAAGCACGACGGCACTCGCATGCTGAGGCAGGGAACTACTGGAAGGGCGGCCTTGATGAGACTTGTCGTCGATCTCAACCGGTGCCTGGGGTACGCGCAATGCGCCTTCCTCGCACCCGATGTATTCACCATGCACGGCGACGAGGCGCTGCTGTACAACCCGCACGCCGACGACGCACAGCGCGAGCATGTGGCGCGTGCCGCCGCGGCGTGCCCGGTCCAGGCCATCTTGGTGGACGACCTGGGCGATGACCCCGCCACGGTGAGGGAAGGCCTGTCCGGTGTCCGGTGACGCGTTCTTGGAGTCGCTGAGGCGCGAGGGGCGGATCGTGATCGTGGGCGCTTCCCTGGCCGGCCTCCGGGCGGCGGAGACCCTGCGGGCAGAGGGCTTCACCGGATCACTGACACTGATCGGCGACGAGCCCCACGAACCGTACGACCGGCCTCCGCTCTCCAAACAGGTACTGCTGGGCGTTGCGTCCGCCGACCACACCGCACTGCCCCGGCGCATGGAGCTCGACGCGCAGTGGCGGCTCGGGGTCGCCGCCACCGGGCTGGACATGGCGGCCAAACGGGTGCGTCTGGCCGACGGTGACGAGGTGGAGTACGACCGGCTGCTGATCGCGACCGGCGTTCGTGCCCGGCCATGGCCGCATGAGACAGAAGCCGACCTGGACGGGGTCTTCGTACTGCGCACGCGCGACGACGCGGCGAGCCTTCACCGGCGGCTCGCGGCCACCCCCCGCCGGGTGCTCGTCATCGGGGCCGGCTTCACCGGCTCGGAGATCGCATCCGCCTGCCGTGAGCGAGGGCTGCCGGTCACCGTCGTCGAACGCGGCTCGGCGCCTTTGGTGGGCGCGCTCGGTGGCGTGATCGGCCATGCGGCCGCAGAGCTGCAACGAGAGCACGGCGTGGACCTGCGCTGCAACATCATGGTCACGGGGCTGGAGGGCGACTCCGCAGGACGCCTGCGCTGTGCGCACCTGTCCGACGGCAGCACGATCGACGCGGATGTCGCGGTGGTCTCGCTCGGCGCGACGCGCAACACCGGATGGCTCGCAGACTCCGGACTGGGCGCCGGCCCGCGCGGAATCGCCTGCGACGCCGGATGCCGCGCCTTCGACGTCCGGGGCATCGTGACGGACGACGTCTTCGTCGCCGGCGACGTCGCACGTTCCCCGCACGCGCTCTTCGGGTACCAGTTCCTGTCCCTCGAGCACTGGGGCAATGCCGTCGCACAGGCCGAGATCGCAGCGCACAACATGATCAGCGCCAGCTCGGACCGCCGTCCGCACCTGTGGGTGCCGGCCTTCTGGTCCTCCCAGTTCGGGGTCAGCATCAAGTCGGTGGGCGTCCCGTCCCTGGGCGAGGAGATCCTCATCGCCCAGGGGTCACTCGCCGAGCGCCGCTTCGCCGGTGTGTACGGGTACCAGGGCCGCGTCATCGCCGCCGTCACCTTCGACCACACGAAGTGGCTGGAGTTCTACCAGCGGATGATCGAATCGGCTGCGCCCTTCCCGCCGACATTTCCCATGGTGGACCGGCGTCCCGAAGGGCTGCGGCCGGTCTCGGCAGATTTCCCCGACCCCTCCGTGCCCACCCACGGGCCGTCCGTCACCCTCAGCGGCTACTCGCCGACCGACCGGCGGATCACCTTCACCCCTGCCCGAGCCTGACCACGGCGCGGCAAGCCCGCTGTCCAACGCCCACAAGGACGCCACCATGACGCAAGGCATGCTCCTTCGGCAGATCACCGACTACGCCAACCGCGCGGACCCGTACCCCCTGTACGCCGAGCTGCGCAAGACGCCCGTGTCCCAACAGGGAGAGGGGCTGTTCGTCGCCAGTACCTACTGGGAGATCAAGAGCCTCCTGCACGATCCGCGGATCAGTTCGGACGCCCGTAACCTCTCCGCCCAGGCCACCGGCGCACTTGACCAGCAGGAAGAGGAAGCATCGCCGCTGCCGCCCTCCTTCCTGAAGCTCGACCCTCCGGAACACGACCGGTTGCGCCGTATGACGACGCGCCCCTTCGGACCGCCGCACACACCCCGGCGGATCCACAACATGCACGGCGAACTCGCCGGGATCGTCACCGACCTCATCGACGGCTTCGGGGACCGGGACCGGATCGACCTCGTCGACAATTTCTCCTACCCCTTCCCCGTGACCGTGATCTGCCGGCTGCTCGGGATTCCACGCGAGGACGAAGCGCGCTTCCACTCCTGGGCCGACACCATCGCCGCCAGCCTCGATCCGGACCCGGACCAGGACCCTGCCGAGCGGAACCGGGTCTCCCAGTCGGCCCGCAACGAGCTGGGCATGTACCTGTCCGAGCTCGTCGCGAAACGCCGCGCCGCGCCCGGCGACGACATGCTCTCCGCCCTCGTCACCGACCACAGCCCGGACGGGCAGATGACCCCGATCGAGGTGCTCAGCACCGCCGCCCTGCTCCTGATCGCCGGCCACGAGACCACGGTCAACCTCATCACCAACGGAATGCTCACCCTTATGCGCAACCCGGACGTTCTCCAGCGGCTGCGAAACGACCCCCGGCTGGCCGTCCCGCTCGTGGAAGAGCTCCTGCGCTTCGAGCCGCCCGTGCAGCTGCTTCCGCAGCGCACCACCCTCGATGACATCGACATCGCCGGCACCACCATCCCCAAGGGAGCAGCCGTGTGGCTCCTCCTGGCCTCCGGCAACCGGGACCCGCAACGGTTTCTCGACCCCGACCGCTTCGACCCCGACCGAAGGGACAACCAGCACCTGGGCTTCGGCAGCGGTATCCACAGCTGCTTCGGCGCGCCGCTGGCCCGCCTGGAGGCACAGCTCGCCCTGACCGAGCTCGCCCGCAGGCTCGACAACCCCCGCCTGGTGGAGGATCCGCCCCCTTACCGCCAGAACGCCGTGCTGCGTGGACCCCGCCACCTCAACATCTCGTTCGACGGTCTGCGTGCCTAGGGCCTTTCAGCGACGGGTCGGGAGAACAGACGTCTCCCGGCCCGTCGCCGTGTGACCCGGCACGTCGTCCCGTCCCACGGCCTCCTCGTCGAGCGCCGGTCGGCAGGTGGCGCGGGCGCGCCGCTCGGGCTGCGCCGAGCAGGACTGATTTTCACGGGCTGCGTGATACTGCCGGCGACCTCGGCGTGTTGTGGGAGATGCCGCCGGATGGATGAACCAGGCACTTTTGATGAGTTTGAGAATTGACACTACATCGCACAATGAGAATTCTTGAGCGCATCAAAGAATCCGCGTTCATCAGGCGAGGAAGAATGCTTTCAATTTCGAAGTGGGGCGCGGTGGCAGCAACGGCGTTGTCGCTCGCGACGGTCGCCGGTCCCGCCTCTGCGTCCAGCGACCCGTATCCGCTGGACCGGGGCAGGGACAAGTACACGGAGGTCATCAGCCTCACGTCGACGGGCACAGGAACCACGGTGGTCGACAACGGCACACCCGGACCCGGGGTCGGCGATCAGATCATCATCACCGCGAACCTCTACCGCAGAGGTCTCAGCTATGGCACCGAGGGAGCGGTGTGCACCCGGGTGGCAGCCCAAACCACGCACTGCACAGGCACTTTCAGCCTTCCCCGGGGACAAGTGACCTGGCAGCATCTGCAGACCACCCCTATCGGCACCCCGCCCAGCGACTTCGACCTCGCCGTCACCGGCGGCACCGGCGCGTACGCCACCGCCCGCGGCTACGGTCACGTCGCCCGCATCTCTGAGTCAGGCGGAGCCTTCACCCTCTATCTCGTGCACTGATTCCCGTCGTCCCTGAACGTGCGGTCCCGCATCACGCGCTCCGAATTACTCGGCAGCATCCGCCCCCGGGACAATCAGGATCCCACGCAAAGCGACCGGACAATGGGTCAAGGGAAACGACGTCTGGTACGAACTTTTCCAGCGCCGTACGGCCGGGCCGCCGCACTTTACGTGGAGAACCTCAACCTCATCCAGCGCTGCGCCACGAATCGATTGAGCAGTTCCACGCCGTCGTTCACACGCACACGGACGAGAATCGGGTCGTGAGCAGTACGGCCCGGTGCTCACCGCTCGGCGCGAGCCGTCCGCCTGTCCCGCAGCACGGCCGCGATCCGCAGACACCAGTTCCGGTTGTCCGTCTCGAAGGCCAGGCCGCGCAGGCACGTCAGATACGGGCCGATCCGCTCGCCCCGGCGCAGGAACTCCTCCTCGTCCCGTTCGCCGCGCATCTGTCGCAGCAGCTTGCCGAAGAGCTCGATCTTGGCCTCGGCGACGGACGCTCGCTCCTCGAGCTGTTCGATCAGCGGGCCGGTGCTGATCCGGTCGGCGGCCTGGACCTTGACCAGCAGGTCGTCGCGGATGAACGAGGGTTTCGACGCGGCCGCCGCGAACTGTTCCAGCTCGGCGAGACCGGCGTCGGTGACCTTGAACAGGCGCTTGTTGGGCCGCGTCTCCTGGACCACCTGGCGGCCCGTGACCAACCCTTCCCTCTCCAGCCTGGTCAGCTCGGCGTACAGCTGCTGGGGCAGGGCGTGCCAGAAGTTCGCCACTCCGACGTCGAACGCCTTGGCCAGCTGGTATCCGCTGTACTCGCCGTCCAGCAGCGCCGCCAGTACCGCGTGTCGCAAGGCCATCGCAGCAGCCCCTTCCCTTTCCTCGTCCGTCCCTGCATCATCCTACTCAAGAAACTGACTAGTCAGATTGTTGAGTAGGACAAGGTACGAGGAGAGACCATGGAGACTGCCGAAGGATTCCGCGCCGCCGTGGAGAAGCGGGATCTCACCGCGCTGGACGGCCTGTTCACCGAGGACGTCCGCCTCTACAGCCCGGTGAAGTTCAAGCCCTTCGAGGGCCGGCCGATGGTGGTGGGGCTCTTCGGGGTCCTGTTGCGTACCTTCAAGGACTTCCGTTACGTCGGACAGTTCGAGGGCGCCGCCGAGACCAGTGGGGACGGCGAGGAAGCCCCGTCGGAGATCCTGCTCTTCCGGGCCACCGTGAACGGCAAGCAGATCCACGGCATCGACCTGCTCCAGTTCGACGAGGCAGGCCGGATCAAGGAGTTCACGGTCATGGTCCGGCCGCAGTCCGCGGTGCAGGCGCTGAGTGAGGCCGTGCTCGCCGGCCTGGTCGCGGACGGACTCGTGGCCCAGCCCGACAAGCCCGTCAGCCCCTTGGCCCATTCCTGACGGCCACAGGGGAACCCGAGCCGGTGGTCACTCGTTGGGCCGGTGGGCAAAGGAATCGTCAAGAGGCGCGGCCCGCGCCGGATTGCGCAGGGGATTTCCATGGGTGTCAGCCTTTCCAAGGGCGGCAACGTCTCGCTCAGCAAGGAGGCCCCGGGCCTGACCGCGGTCGTCGTGGGTCTGGGCTGGGACGTACGCAGCACCACCGGGACCGACTTCGACCTCGACGCCAGTGCCCTGCTGGTGGACGCCAACGGCAAGGTCGTGTCCGACCAGCACTTCGTGTTCTTCAACAACCTCAAGAGCCCCGAGGGCTCCGTCGAGCACACCGGTGACAACCTCACGGGTGAGGGCGAGGGCGACGACGAGCAGATCAAGGTGAACCTGGCGGGCGTGCCCGCCGAGGTCGACAAGATCGTGTTCCCGGTCTCCATCCACGAGGGCGAGAGCCGTCAGCAGTCCTTCGGCCAGGTGCGCAACGCGTTCATTCGCGTCGTCAACCAGGCCGGCGGCGCCGAGCTGGCGCGCTACGACCTGAGCGAGGACGCCTCGACCGAGACCGCGATGGTCTTCGGCGAGCTGTACCGCAACGCGGCGGAGTGGAAGTTCCGCGCCGTCGGCCAGGGGTACGCCTCCGGTCTGCGCGGTATCGCTCAGGACTTCGGCGTCAACATCTAAGTCGCGGTCTGCGGTCTGCGGTCTGCCGGCCAACAGCTCAAGGGCCTGATCCTCATCGAGGGTCAGGCCCTTGGCGTGTTCCGGGTGAGGTGTCAGGGAACGTACGCACCCGCCCGGGCGGCGGACTCGGCGGCGGCGGCCGCGCGGTCTGCGGCGGCCTCGTCGAGAGGGTCGCCGCTGGCCAGCAGGCGGTAGTAGAGCGGGGCCGAGACCGCGCGGATCACCTCATGGGCGTCGGTGCCCGCGGGCAGCTCACCGCGGGTGATCGCGCCCTCGACGCACGGCACCCACTCCTTGATCCGGGTCGCGTAGAAGCGGTGCAGGGCCTCGGCGGTGCGTTCGTCGCAGGTGGCGGCGGCGATCACGGCTTTGAAGAGGGGGCCCTGGCGGGGGTCGCCCAGGGTGCCGGCGACGAGGCGGGCGTTGGCCCTGAGGTCCTCGGTCAGCGAGCCCGTGTCCGAACGCGGTACGGACTGTTCCGCCATGTCGGCCAGCAGATCGGCGACCAGGCCGGTGGTCGTGCCCCAGCGGCGGTAGACGGTTGTCTTGCCCACCTCCGCGCGGCGGGCCACATCGGTCAGGTCGAGGCGGTGGAAGCCGTGCTCGACCAGGGCGTCACCCGCCGCTCGCAGGACGGAGGCCCGGACGCGTGCGGTGCGCCCGCCGGGCCGGACGGTGCCCGGGTCCGCATCCTCGGCATTCATCACGGGGCTCCAGTTCTCACGTTCCGACGCAGTACCTTTCATCTTAACGGAACCATGGATCTGTTAAATGTCTGGGCGTCGAAACGGCACACTGTGCAGTACTCGTACAGGATGTTGGGAGACACCATGGTTCACCTCCCCGCCCCCCGCCCGGCGACGCTGCCCGGCGTGGAACTGCTGTGGTGCGGGCGGGTGTCCGACCACGCCGAGGACGCCGTCGCCCACCGCGGCCTCCTCGACGCCGACGAGGCCGCGCGCCTCGCCGCCTTCCACCGGAGCGCGGACCGCGACGCCTACGCGGTCGCGCATGTGACCCTGCGCCGGCTGCTCGGCGAGCGGCTCGGGCAGACTCCGCAGGCGGTCACCATGGCGCGCGAACCGTGCACCCACTGCTCCGGCCCGCACGGGCGGCCCCACGTGCCCGGCTACGCCGTGCACTTCTCGCTCTCGCACACGGGCGGCATCGTGATGATCGCCCTCGCCGAAGCCCCCGTCGGTATCGACGTCGAAGCACTCCCCGACCCCGCCACGGTCAGCGAGGTCGCGGCCCGGCTGCACCCCAGGGAGCGTACGGAACTGGCGGCACTGCCCGCCGCCGAGCGCCCGGCCGCCTTCGCCCGCTGCTGGACCCGTAAGGAGGCCCTGCTGAAGGCCACCGGGGTCGGCCTGAACGAGGATCTCTCGCTCACTCATGTCGGCGCCGGGCCCCAACCGGCCACGCACGCCGACTGGTTGGTGGCCGACCTGGCCACCGACCCCGGCTATGCCGCCGCCCTCGCGGTGCGCCGCCGTACGGACAGCGCGGACAGCGCGGACCACTCGGACCGCACGGACCGCACGGACAGCGCGGCTCCAACGGACCGGACCAGCGGCTGGGAAAACGGCTAGAACCCCTTGGCCGTGCCCGGCCCGGTGACAGAGACCGTTGACGGCACGGGGGCCTTCAGTAACGCTCGACCAGGTGCTCGCGGCCCGGCGGGGGCTCGTACGCCTCCGGCCAGAAGTCCGTGATCGTCGTGATCCGGCCCTCCTCATCACCGGTGAAGAACGTGAGCGCGTACATCTCCTCCAGCCCCACGGCGGCATGGATCCAGGTCACGACCTGTCCTCCCTCGGCGACGATGCGCTCGACGCGCAGATGCCAATCACCGGGGTACTCCCGGTAGAACTGGAGGAACGCCTCCTTGCCACGTATGCGCTCACGCGTCTGCGGCAGCTCGTAGACCACGTCCTCGGCAAGGGTCGACTCGAAGGTCACCCAGTCACGCGCCTCGGCCGAAGTCCAGTGTGTCTCCACTGTCTTGCGCAGGTCGATCGATGAGGACGGTGGTGTCGACTCGGTCGGTGAGGTCATACGCCGAGTGTGCACCCCACCACTGACAACGGGCCTCGCACCTGTGGCTCACCGCCATCAGGTTTCATGGAGGCATGACCGACGCCGATGCACAGACCATGCCCGACTGGGAGAAGCGCTTCCGCGCGCCCCGCGTCTCGCTGCCCGACTGGGCCGAGGACGCTCCGGACCGTTCCCTCTTCGTCTCCAATGCGACGGGGACGTACGAGCTGTACGCCTGGGACCGGGCCAGTGGCGAGCAGCGGCAGGCGACGGACCGGCCGAACGGCACCACGGACGGCGTCCTGTCCCCCGACGGCACCTCGATCTGGTGGTTCTCCGACACCGACGGGGACGAGTTCGGGGTGTGGATGCGGCAGCCCTTCGGCGGCGGCGACGACGTGCCCGCGGCGCCCGGCCTCGAGCCGTCGTACCCGGCCGGGCTGGCGATCGGCCGGGACGGCACGTCCGTGGTCGGCCGGTCGACCGACGAGGACGGTACGACGATCCATGTCGTACGGCCCGGAGCCGAGCCGGTCGAGATCTACCGGCACCGGGAGTCCGCCGGTGTCGGCGATCTCTCCCGCGACGGGACGCTGATCGCGCTCGAGCACACCGAGCACGGCGACGCGATGCACTCCGCCCTGCGCGTGGTCCGGCTGGACGGCGGCCCGGTGGCCGAGCTCGACGACACCAAGGGCGGCACCAGGGAACTGGGCCTCGAGGTCCTCGGGTTCGCTCCCGTGGACGGGGACACCCGGCTGCTCATCGGGCATCAGCGGCGCGGCCGCTGGGAGCCGATGATCTGGGACGTCGCCTCGGGCCGGGAGACCGATCTCGCGATCGACCTGCCGGGCGACGTGAACGCGGAGTGGTATCCGGACGGCTCCGGGCTGCTGGTCGCGCACAGCTTCGAGGCGCGCGGCGAGCTGTGGCGGTACGACCTGGCCTCGCGCGAGCTGGTGCGGATCGAGACGCCGACCGGTTCCGTCTCGGGCGCGACGGCCCGGCCGGACGGGGCCGTGGAGTATCTGTGGTCGTCCGCCGCGCAGCCGCCGCAGGTGCGGTCCACCGCGGGCGGGGTGGTGCTGGACCCGCCGGGGATGAAGGCGCCCGGGTCGGTGCCGGTCGAGGACGCCTGGGTCGAGGGGCCCGGGGGCCGTATCCACGCGCTGGTCCAGAAGCCGGCCGGGGCGGGTCCGTTCCCGACCGTCTTCGAGATCCACGGCGGGCCCACCTGGCACGACAGTGACGCCTTCGCGGCCGGCCCGGCGGCCTGGATCGACCACGGGTACGCGGTCGTGCGGGTCAACTACCGCGGCTCGACCGGGTACGGACGGGAGTGGACGGACGCCCTCAAGCACCGGGTCGGGCTGATCGAGCTGGAGGATATCGCGGCGGTCCGCGAGTGGGCGGTGACGTCCGGTCTCGCCGACCCGGCGAAGCTGGTCCTGGCGGGCGGCTCCTGGGGCGGGTATCTCACCCTGCTCGGTCTCGGCACCCAGCCCGAGGCATGGGCGCTGGGCCTCGCGGCCGTACCGGTCGCGGACTACGTCACGGCGTACCACGACGAGATGGAGGCCCTGAAGGCCATGGACCGCACGCTGCTCGGCGGGACCCCGGAGGAGGTCCCGGAGCGGTTCGAGGCCTCGTCCCCGCTGACGTACGTCGACGAGGTCAGGGCTCCGGTCTACATCTCGGCGGGCGTCAACGACCCGCGCTGCCCGATCCGCCAGGTCGAGAACTACGTGGATCGGCTGGCTGCACGCGGCGCGGTGCACGAGGTGTACCGGTACGACGCGGGCCACGGCTCGCTCGTGGTGGAGGAGCGGATCAAGCAGGTCCGGCTCGAGATCGAATTTGCTGCCGCGCGTCTCGGACAGCCCGGATAGCCGAGACAGCCCGGATAGGCGAGACAGCCCGGGCAGAGAGAGGGAGGGGGTACGGTTCCGCACCGCGTCCCCTCCGCTCCGTCGGGGCCCGGCCGGTGGGCATCCCGCGCAACCCCCGCTCCGGGGCCGCCTCGGCGCAGCCCGTACCGTGGAGGGGTGTACCGGTTCCTGCTGACGCCCCGCTGGTGGGGGATCAATCTCTTCGTCGTGCTGGCGATCCCCTTCTGCGTCTTCATGGGCTCGTGGCAGCTCGGCAAGTTCGAGGACCGCGTCGACTCGCACCAGAAGGCCGAGCGGAGGCCCGGCCCGGGTGAGCAGAAGGCCGTGGCGCTCGACGAGCTGCTGCCCGTCGACCAGGAGACCTCCGGGCGCACGGCGACGGCCACCGGGCAGTACGGCAAGCAGTTCCTGGTACCGGAACGGCAGTTGGACGGCAAGCGCGGCTCGTACGTCCTCACGCTGCTGAAGACCGACGGCGGCCGGACGTTGCCCGTCGTCCGCGGCTGGCTCGCCGAGGGCGCACGAACCCCCGCGGCCCCGGCCGGTGAGGTCACCGTGACCGGTGCCCTGCAGGCTTCCGAGACCGCAGGCACCGACGGGGTGCATGCGGCGGGTGGACTGCCGAGCGGACAGCTGGGGATGATCAGCGCGGCCTCGCTGGTGAACCTGGTGCCGGACGATGTGTACGACGCGTGGGTCACCCTGACCGAGGCGGACGGCGGGCTGAAGGCCGTGCCCGCGGCGGCGCCGCAGGGCAGCGGGCTCGACCTCAAGGCATTCCAGAACCTGGGTTACACCGGGGAGTGGTTCGTCTTCGCCGGCTTTGTGCTCTTCATGTGGTTCCGGCTGCTGCGGCGCGAGGCGGAGGCGGCCAGGGACCGGGAGCTGGGCCTGGAGCCCGAGCCGGTGTAGGCACGGCGGAGCATGGGCCTGGGCAGGGCGTGGACCCTGGGCGGGGGCTGGGCCTGGGGCAGCGCGTGGTCCCGGACAGGGCATGGACCCGGGGCAAGGCGTGGCCTCGCACAGAGGCGTGGACCTGGGTCGGGAGATGAATGTGGGGCGGGCCGCTCAGCAGCGGTCCCGTCCCACGTTCGCGTTGTTCAGGCCTGCAGCATGCCCGTGCGGTAGATCGTGCCCGCACAGGCGTTGGAGATCGTCGTCTGCGCGGCCGGCCCGCCCGCCTCGGGGGTGTGCGACACGAGCACACTGCCGTCCTGCGTCCCGCCGTCCTCGCTGCCCAGCTGGGGCTGGGTCTCCGCCTCCGTGCCCGTGCCGCTGGTCGCGCCCGAGGAGCCGCCGTCCGTCGGCGTCGGGTCGGGCGAGGCGCCGGTGGTCGGGCAGGTTTCGGACGGCACCCAGGCGAACTTCACCTCGTACGCCGCGTTCGACTGCAGCAGCAGCGGACCCGCCGCCTCCTGCGAGGGGTCGGGCAGTCCGCCCGCCGCGTCCCCTGCCGTGTGCGAGATGACCATGATCTTGGCGCGGTCGGCGGCGCCCAGCGTCTCGATCCCGACCGAGCCGGCGCCGCTGACCGCACAGTCGCTCTGCGAGACATTGACGATGCGGAAGGTGCCGTAGACCTTGCCCTCGGCGTCCGGCGCGCCCGACTGCCCCGAGACGCTGAGCTGGGCGGCGCCGCAGACGGGTGTGGTCGCCGCCGCGGTACCCGGCGGGACGGCCGTGCCGCCCGTCGTGCCCTGCGAGGCGCCGGCGCCGGGCTCCTCGCCCGGCTCCTGCTTCTTCCCGTCCGTGTCCTTCTCGGTGTCCTTGCTGCCGGCGGAGGGGTTGTCCGTTCCCTTCCCACCGCCCACGACGCCCGTCTCGTCCCCGGTGCCGCCCTGCGCCTGCTCACCGTGTCCGGCGTTGACGGGGCTGGCGTTCTCGCTGCCGCCCGAGCTCGCCACATGGACGAAGGCGGGGACGGCGGTGCCGATCAGCAGCGCCGCGGCCGCCATGCCGACGAGCGCCTGCCTCTTACGGGCGCGCCGCGCGGGGACCGCCCTGCGCAGATGGTCGAGTGCACCGTCGGAGGGCGCGAGGTCCTCCACAGCACCCTGCAGCATCCGCCGCAGGGCTGCTTCGCCGCCGCTCAGCGCCTCGCCGTCCAGGCTCCCGCCGCCCGGGCCTTCGCGGTCACCCAGGCTGCCACCGAGGCTCCCGGCGAATCCCTGCCCGGACCCCTGCTCGAGGGGCCCGAGGCCACCCAGCTCATTTTCCGGCCCGTTGCTCACAATTTCGTTCCCAGTCCGGTCGTCAAACGGCCCGTCCGGCCCGTACCGCTCAAACCTGTGCCCGTGCCCGCTCATGCCGTGGCCTCCATCGCGACGCGCAGCGCCGCGATACCCCGCGAGCCGTACGCCTTCACCGAGCCCAGGGATATCCCCAGCGTCTCGGCGACCTGAGCCTCGGTCATGTCGGCGAAGTACCGCAGCACCAGCACTTCGCGCTGGCGCCGCTGCAGTCCGCGCATCGCCTTGATCAGCGCGTCCCGCTCCAGCTGGTCGTACGCCCCCTCCTCGGCACTCGCCATGTCCGGCATCGGCTTGGACAGCAGCTTCAGGCCGAGGATGCGGCGGCGAAGCGCGGAACGGGAGAGGTTGACCACGGTCTGACGCAGATACGCCAGGGTCTTCTCCGGGTCCCGCACCCTGTTGCGCGCCGAGTGGACGCGGATGAACGCCTCTTGGACGACGTCCTCGCAGGAGGCCGTGTCGTCCAGGAGCAGGGCAGCGAGACCCAGCAGCGACCGGTAGTGGGCGCGGTAGGTCTCGGTGAGGTGATCGACGGTGGTGCCCGCGGCCATGGTGCCGTCAGCGCCCTCGCGCTGGGAGGGGATGCGGGTGGTACGCGGAGCGGGCATGGGAGCGATCACCGGCATGCCGCCGGCCGGGCGGGGTCTGCGGAGCGGGCGCACTGCTGCGCCGCGAACCGGGACCATCCCTGTGATGTCGAGAACCTCTGCCACGCCTGTTGGACACGCTTCCCCCCGTCAGGGTTGTACGCGCACGCCACCGTTTTTGGCGGTGATCTGAATGCCCTCATGCGTACCCGCTCTTCCCCAATGCCCCAGTTTCGCGGCAGCGCGAAGGGGCGACCGCAAAGACGCCTCCCACCCAACTACCGGTTGCAGCAAGGGGGAAGCGAATAATCGAACATACTGACTGCCCAGTTCAAGCGGTCCAGACCTTCGACTTGCTCACAGGGCGTTCACAGATCCTACAAAGGACTCGGGCCGAGTCCCGGCGAATTCGAACCCGGGCGGGACCGCGGGCGAGGACCCAGCCGGAACCAGTCAGAACCGCAGCCCGAACCGCAGCGCGAACCGCGGCCGGGATCGCGGCCGGAACCCAGTCAGAACCGCATCCCGAACCCGGCTCAGAACTCGGCGGCGATCGCCTCAGCGATCTGCGCGGAGTTCAGGGCCGCCCCCTTGCGCAGATTGTCGCCGCAGATGAAGAGCTCGAGCGCACATGCGTCGTCCGGCGCCCGCCGCACCCGTCCCACCCACACCGGATCCGTCCCCACCACATCGGCCGGCGTCGGAAAGTCGCCCGCCTCCGGGTTGTCGTAGAGCACCACACCCGGCGAGGTGGCGAGGATCTCGTGCGCCCGCCCCACGGTGACCTCGTCCTCGAAGCGCGCGTGCACAGCGAGGGAGTGCGTGGTGACGACCGGTACGCGCACGCACGTCGCCGTCACCCGCAGCCCGGGCAGGCCCAGGATCTTGCGCGTCTCGGCCCGCAGACCGAGCTCTTCCGAGGACCAGCCGTCCTCCTCGAGCGTCCCGGACCAGGGCACCACATTGAGCGCGAGCGGCGCGGGGAAGGACCCCTGATGGTCACTCACCGCACGGCGTACGTCTCCGGGACCCGCGCCCAGCTCCGTACCGGCAACCAGCGAGAGCTGAGCGCGCAGCGTGTCGACGGCGTCCCGGCCGGCACCGCTGACGGCCTGGTAGGAGGAGACGACCAGTTCGCGCAGCCCGAACTCGGCGTGCAGCGCCCCGACCACCGGAAGCATGGCGAGCGTGGTGTCGTGCGGGCTCGCGACAATGCCGCGCGGGCGGACCCGTACGGCATGCGGATTGACCTCGGGGACGACCAGTGGAACGTCCGGATCCATCCGGAAAGCAGCCGAATTGTCCACGACTACCACGCCCTTGGCCGCGGCGATCGGCGCCCACTGCGCGGACACCTCGCCCGGCACCAGGAAGAGCGCGACGTCGACGCCCTCCAGGGCTTCTTCGGCCAGCGCGACGACTTCTGTCTCCTCGCCGCGCACGGCCAGCTTGCGGCCGGCCGAGCGCGACGAGGCGAGCAGTCGGATGTCGCCCCAGACGTCGGCGTGCTGCGACAGGATCTGGAGCATCACCGCACCGACGGCTCCGGTCGCTCCGACGACCGCGAGCGTCGGCTTACGGGTCATCGCCCGGTGCCCCCGTAGACGACCGCCTCGTCGGAGTCGCTGTCGAGACCGAAGGCGGTGTGCACGGCGCGCACGGCCTCGTTGACGTCGTCGGCGCGGGTGACCACCGAGATACGGATCTCCGAAGTGGAGATCAGCTCGATGTTCACGCCCGCGTCGGAGAGTGCCTCGAAGAACGAGGCGGTGACGCCGGGGTTGGTCTTCATACCGGCGCCGACCAGCGAGATCTTGCCGATCTGGTCGTCGTAGCGCAGCGACTCGAAGCCGACGGCGGCCTTCGCCTTCTCCAGGGCGTCGATGGCCTTGCGGCCCTCGGCCTTGGGGAGGGTGAAGGAGATGTCCGTCAGAGCGGTGGTCGCCGCCGAGACGTTCTGGACGACCATGTCGATGTTGATCTCGGCGTCCGCGATCGCGCGGAAGATGGCCGCGGCCTCGCCCGGCTTGTCCGGTACTCCGACGACCGTGACCTTGGCTTCGGAGACGTCGTGGGCGACTCCGGAGATGATGGCGTGCTCCACCTGCTGGTCTCCCTGCGGCTCGTTGCTGACCCAGGTGCCGCGCAGTCCGGAGAAGGACGAGCGGACGTGGATCGGGATGTTGTATCGGCGTGCGTATTCGACGCAGCGGTGCAGCAGCACCTTGGAGCCGGAGGCGGCGAGCTCCAGCATGTCCTCGAAGGAGATCCAGTCGATCTTCCGGGCCTTCTTCACGACCCGCGGGTCGGCGGTGAAGACACCGTCCACATCGGTGTAGATCTCACAGACCTCGGCGTCCAGTGCGGCGGCGAGGGCGACGGCTGTGGTGTCGGAGCCGCCACGGCCGAGGGTGGTGATGTCCTTCTTGTCCTGGGACACACCCTGGAAGCCGGCGACGATGGCGATGTTGCCCTCGTCGAGCGCCGTACGGATCCGGCCCGGCGTCACATCGATGATGCGCGCCTTGTTGTGGACCGAGTCGGTGATGACGCCTGCCTGGCTGCCGGTGAACGACTGGGCCTCGTGGCCCAGGTTTTTGATCGCCATGGCCAGCAGGGCCATGGAGATCCGCTCTCCTGCGGTCAACAGCATGTCGAATTCACGCCCGGCAGGGATCGGGGATACCTGCTCTGCGAGATCGATCAGCTCGTCCGTCGTGTCGCCCATCGCGGATACCACGACGACCACCTGGTGGCCGTTCTTCTTGGCATCGACGATTCGCTTGGCGACGCGCTTGATGCCTTCGGCATCGGCAACGGAGGAGCCTCCGTACTTCTGCACGACAAGGCCCACGTGCGCTCCTCGCTCAAATCCATTGCGGCAGTCATTACCGCGGTCGGCTCAGTCTAACGAGCGGGCCGGTTCCGCCCCGCAGATACCACATGGTGAGATGTCCCGCTCACTCCGTGATCATGGGGCGGCCGTACCCGCTCTCGAGCTGTGCCTGCCCGCTGGAAGGCGGGACACACGGAAAGTGGGGTGGCTCACACATGCGACTCGACTGCCGGCCCACAGGGCCCAAAGGGCGACGCCTACGAAGGGCTGCTCGCAAAGGGCGCCGAAGACACCAAGACCGGGGCCGGCCAGTCCTTCACGCCCCGTGCGCTCATCGACGCCATGGTCGACGTGATGCGGCCGGGGCCGAACGACACCATCACGGACCCCGCCTGCGGCACCGGCGGCTTCCTCATCGCCGCGCACAGTTACATCCGCAAGCACCACATGAAGGGCCTTTCCCGGGAGCAGCGCCACGCGCTCGGCGAGGGCAAGATCTTCGGTACGGAGCTCGTCCCCGGCACCGCCCGTCTCGCCGCGATGAACCTGCTGCTCCACGGCATCGGCGACAGCAACGGCGACAGCCTGATCACGGTCGAGGACGCCCTCGCCAAGAAGCCCGCCAAGCACGCTTCTCTGGTCCTGGCCAACCCGCCGTTCGGCAAGAAGTCCGCGATCACCGTCATCGGCACGGACGGTAAGACGGACCGGGAGGACATCTCCTACGACCGAGACGACTTTCGCGCCACCACCACCAACAAGCAGCTGAACTTCCTCCAGCACATCATGTCGCTGATGGAGATCGACGGCCGTGCCGCTGTCGTCCTCCCCGACAACGTGCTCTTCGAGGGCGGCGCGGGCGAAAAGATCCGCCGCCGCCTCCTTAAGGAGTTCGACCTGCACACCCTCCTCCGCCTGCCGACCGGCATCTTCTACGCGGGCGGCGTCAAGGCGAACGTCCTTTGACTACGACGACCTGATCAAGCGCGACAAGTTCAATCTCGACATCACCTGGATGAAGGACCCGGCCCTCGACGACGCGGACAGCCTGCTGCCGCCCGAGGTGATCGCTCAGGAGATCGTCGAAGACCTTCAGGCCGCGCTGGACGAGTTCGCGGCGATCGCGGAGGCACTGGGCGGCGAGGTCAAGCCGGACCCCGACGCAGAGGAAGCAATCGCGGAGTCCTGAGCCCCCGCTCGAATCCGCCCGCGCGGTCCGCACTTCCAAGCCGAAATGCCCCGGGCCACTGGCTCGGGGCATGCGGCTAAACGTCGGCCGTTCCCGGCTCGACGACCCACCGGCTCGGGTATCCGGTCAGTTCGGCGATCTGGTCGTAGTCCTGGTCGTAGTGAAGGACGGTGACTCGGTGCCGCTGCGCGGTGGCGGCGATCACCAGGTCGGCGAGCGAGAGAGCGCGGTGGTTGCCCTTCGCGATCGCCTTGTCCTGAGTCTCGATCGCCGCGTCCCATACTTCGTCGGGGCAGGGCAGGCAGTCGAAGCCGCGTAGCCGACCGTCCAGCCGCTCCGACTCCTGCCCATCACGTGCCGAATACTTGACTTCGATGTGTACGGCACCGGTGATGCACAGCAGTCCCCGATCGTGAAGGGGGTCCAGCACATCGGCCACGACAGCCTGCTCCCAGCGCGCGAGCGCCGACTTGTCGATGAGGTATCGCTCACTCACGCCGCCGACGACCCCTCACCGGGCTCATCTCGAACGTCGTACTGCAAGTCGATCCTCCCCGACCTGACGTCCTCGATGAAGTCCTGGCGGCGCACGTACTTCGCCAGCCGCATAGCGGCTTCCTTCACAGCTGCCTCGTCTGTCTCCACACCGAAGACCTTGCGCAGGTCGGCGAGGAAGTCCTCATCCATCTCGATGGTGACGTTGCGGGCCATGTCAGGCCCCCCTTCGGCGTCCAAGCTGGTCTTCACGGTGTCTCCTCCACGATAGGTCCCCTTCGGTTCTCGGGTATTGATTCGGTCAGCCCAGGCCCCGCGGCGGCAGCCCCGCCGCGATGCGGGCCTCGTCGGCGCGGTAGTGGTGGTTCACGACGTACTCGACCGGGGCCGCGCGGAAGGTGTCGGGGATATAGCCGACGGGGGGCCATGCGTCGTCCCCCTCGGGCTCCCGGTCCAGTTCCTCTCGACAGGTGGCGCACAGGCCGTTGGTGAGCTTTGTGGTCGTCTCGTCGGCCTCGCAGCCGCCACACAGCATCACGACCTTGTTGACGCGGGCACGAGTCGCGTTCGGGGTGGACTTGGGGGGCATCTTGTTCTCCAGTCGGGTACGGGCGATGGCGCCCGGGCTGTGTACAGGCGACGGCAGGCCGGCGGTCAACGCCTGGGTGAGGTGGTTGTGGGTGGCCCCACGCGCCAGCCACTCGGCGGCCAGCGGTTCGAGTGCTGCACACTCGGCAGCGGACAGGGTCATACGGGGTTCGGTGCGGCCGAGCCGAGCCAGGACGCCGTAGGCCTCCGACGGGGAGGTCGCTCCGGCGGGTGCCGGTTCGTCTGCCTCATCTGCTTCGTCCACGCGGGCCAGGCCCGCCCGGCCCAGCACCGTGACGTCGACCCCGTGCACGCGGCGGACGAACTCCGCCCACCACACATCCGACCTGCGGATACGGGACCAGTAGGTCCTCGTCACCCAGCGCATCGTGGAGTCCGCCAGTGTCAGGTGCTCCTTGACCAGCCGTAGGTGTCCGGCGTCCGTGAGCTCCTTGAGAGCGCTGCGGCAGGCCTGTTGGCCGTAGACGGGATGTGTGGCGGCGAGCGCCTTGTATCCCATTGCGGAGCCCTCGGGCAGGCGGTCGATGAGCGAAGCCAGTTCCGCCGCGCGCCTGGGCAGATGTGCGAAGTCCGCTTCTGCGCGCGGGCTTTCGTCAGCCGTGAGGCGCTTTCCGTACCCCGGATTAGCCATGGGGTGTGCGGACACAGGCAGGGCAGGGCTAGTGTGAGCGTAAGCCACGATCGAGTGCTTTCGATGCGTAGGTGAGGCCCCGACCTGGTGTTGCTAGCACCGGCCGGGGCCGTTTCCTTGCCGCGAACGTAGGCGGTGCATACGTTGCGATGCAAGCTGATCACACAAAGTCACTCACGTGGGTGACGTGGCCTCAACTCGCCTACAGGGGAGGGCGGGTGGGTTCAAATCAACCCACCCATTCCTTGCAAAAAGGGCTCGGGACTCGAGGCTCAAGCTCCGGGCCGACCTGGGACGTTGGCGACGAATGCGGCCCAGGCCGCGGCGGGGAGGGTCAGTTCGGGGCTCTTGGCGAGCTTCGAGTCCCGGACGTGGATGGTCGTGGGGCAGGCGGCGATCTCGACGCAGGCACCACCCTCGCCGTCGCTATAGCTGGACTTGAACCACTTCAGCTGCTCGCTCATAGCTCTTCCACCATCCGCTCGACGAACCGGGCCGACTCAGCGGGGCTGAAGGCCTGGCCTTTGGGCGTGCAGCGGTTCGGCATCGCGGGCAGCCGCACGGTCGCGTACATCGGGATCCCCGCGCTGGGCGGGAACACCTGGCCCCTGTGCTGGTACTCCGAGCCGACGCCCACCGCACCCTTCGTCGCCCCGTCGGCCCTGCTCTCAGCTCTCGCCTAGACCTGCCACCGACGAGCGTGTTTCCCTGCTCGCTGACGTCGGCCTGCCCCAGGTGAAGACGGCGCCCTACGGACCCGGAGCGAACACCATCCGTACAACTGCCGTCAGGATCAGCGCAGCGGGAATCACGTACCACCATCGCCGCAGGCGTCCCAACGCGATGAACGCCGCAGTGACAGCTGCGGCTACAAGCTCCGCCACCAGGGCGAGGACAGCCATCAACCGCACGGTGTCGGTGACGGTGGCGTCCCACGGGCCCTCGGACTCGGTAAGCAGGGCGTTGAGCAGAAAGAAGCCTCCGACGGCGTGCAGCGCCATCAGAACCGCGGCGCACAGCACTGTCGCGAAGACAGCCGTCGGCGGCCTTCCCGGGCGCTCCTTCGTCTCTTGCTCAGTCACCCAGGGCCTGCCTCGCATCGTCGATGTTGCGGCTGAAGCCACGACCGTATGCCTGGGCGTCGTTCGTCTGCCAACCCGGGCCGCCGTTGTACCGGGCAGCCAGTTCCTGGTACTGCGCCGGTGTCATCTGGTCCGGCGGTACATCGGCGAACGAGCTCTCCGCTTTCAGCTGGGCAAGGTACTCCCACGCAATGTAGACGTTGGTCGCCGGATCCTGGGTCGCCTTCTCAACCTCAGGGTTGTCGAGGCCGAGACGAGTGACGCCATCGACTGGATCGAGCGGGTGGCACTGGCCTTCGCAACCGTCCTCGGCTGACGCGCACCCGCTCCGCCCCACACTCAGCGCGCGGTGACCATCAGCGACGTACGCGCCGGGACGCCCCGCCCGTCGCTCGCGCTCTCCGGCGCCGCGGTGTCGACCAGGCGGATCATCAACGGCATGGAGCCTTCCGCACCGGCCGATCCGGCCCGGATGCGGTAACGCTCGGTCCGGGGCACGTCCTTGGCCAGTGGGGTGCCGCCGCTGAACAGATAGTGCGGCTGGACGTCATTGGCGACCCGCAGCTCGACCGCACGCCAGGCGCCGGTGACCGGGTCGCGGCGTTCCAGTACGAAGCCGTTCTGCGGCGGGGTGGCACCCCCGGCCGACTCCATCATCTCCATCTGGAAGACGACGAGCAGTGCGCTGTACGCCCGGGTGTTGCCGTTGCGGACGGCGACCGTGAATTCCTGGGCGGCGCCGCCGCGGACCAGGTCCACCCGGCCACCCGCAGCGGTCGAGGCATGCATCGACAGGACGGTCGGCTTCGGCTGAGGCTTGGGCTGCGGCCTGGGCTGCGCCGGACGCGCCGCCGGTGCGGCGGACGTCCGGGAGGGTGCTGCGGACGACGGCGTGGCCTTCGACGGCGAAGCCACGGGGGACGCGGACGCCGGCGGGGCGGCCGTGGGCGAGAGGGAGACGGAGGGCGTGGCGCTGCCCCCGTCGGATGTCCGGACCTCGTCCGGCGAGCACCCGGCCACCAGCAGACCGGCCGTCACCGCCGCGAGCCCCGCCACCCTGCGTATCCAGCCATGTCTCACTGCGACCGCTCCCCGGCTCTGTCCCGACAGTGGCCGGAAAGTAGCAGTGCGGCGAGGACGACCAGGACACGCGGATGTCCCGGTTCCGCTACAGGGAGGCGGCTCCCAGGCCTCAGGCTCCCAGGCTTCAGGTGACCGTACGCAGACCGAGCGGGCCCGCGATCTCCTCCACCATGACCCTGCCGGCCTCCTCCGCCAGCGCGTCCTCGGCGAGGTCCTCGTCCGTGTCCAGGCCGTCCAGCTCCTGCAGGGGCTGGTCGAGGCGTACGTGGGCGACCAGGGACTGCAGGGCGCGCAGCGTCGCGGAGGCCGTAGGGCCCCAGTTGGAGAAGTAGGAGAACTGCCACCACCACAGCGCCTCGCTGGTGCGGCCCGCCCGGTAGTGGGCCAGGCCGTGGCGCAGGTCGGTGACGATGTCCGCGAGGTTGTCGGAGATCCGGGAGGCGACCGGCAGCTTGCGCGGCTCGTACGGGTCGAAGACCTCGGAGAAGATGTCCACCGGGTCGAGCAGCACGGCGAACCGCTCACGCAGATCGTCGACATCCAGGTCCGGACCGGTGTCCGGTTCGTACCGCTCGTCCGGGATGATGTCCTCGTGCGCGCCCAGCCGACCCCCGGTGAGCAGGAGTTGGGAGATCTCCAGGAGCAGGAACGGCACCGCACTGTCGGGCTCGTCGCCCTTCGCGACTTCCGTGGTCGCCACGATGAAGGACTCGATCGAGTCGGCGATCTGGACGGCGAAACTGTCCGGATCCTGGTTCACGGCGTGCAGGTTGGCGTCAGACATCGAGAAGTCGTCTCCCCTCGAAGGCACGCCCGAGCGTGACCTCGTCGGCGTATTCCAAGTCTCCCCCCACGGGCAGACCGCTGGCCAGCCGGGTGACTTTGAGTCCCATCGGCTTGACCATACGTGCCAGGTACGTGGCGGTGGCCTCGCCCTCCAGGTTGGGGTCCGTGGCCAGGATGAGCTCGGTGATCGTCCCGTCCGCGAGACGGGCCAGCAGCTCGCGAATCCGCAGGTCGTCGGGGCCGACGCCCTCGATGGGGCTGATGGCCCCGCCGAGCACGTGGTAGCGGCCCCGGAACTCCCGGGTCCGCTCGACCGCCACGACGTCCTTCGGTTCCTCCACCACGCAGATGACCGAATGGTCACGGCGCGGGTCACGGCAGATACCGCACTGCTCCTGCTGCGCGACATTGCCGCACACCGCGCAGAAGCGGACCTTGTCCTTCACCTCGAGAAGGGCGTGCGCGAGGCGGCGGACGTCGGTGGGCTCGGCCTGGAGGATGTGGAAGGCGATCCGCTGCGCGCTCTTGGGACCGACGCCGGGCAGCCTGCCCAGTTCGTCGATGAGGTCCTGAACCACGCCTTCGTACAACGGAAACGCCTTTCTTCAATTACCTGGTACGTACGGTAGTTGGTACGCCGCGCCGTTAGAAGGGCAGGCCCGGCATGCCGCCCAGACCCTGGGCGAGCGGGCCGAGCTTCTCCTGCTGCAACTGCTGCGCGTTCTCGTTCGCGGCCTGAACGGCGGCGACGACGAGGTCCGCGAGGGTCTCGGTGTCGTCCGGGTCCACTGCCTTGGGGTCGATGACGAGTCCGCGCAGCTCGCCGGAGCCGGTGACGGTGGCCCTCACGAGGCCGCCGCCCGACTGGCCTTCGACCTCGGTCTGCGCCAGCTCCTCCTGGGCCTGTGCGAGATCCTGCTGCATCTTCTGGGCCTGCTGGAGGAGCTGCTGCATATTGGGCTGGCCACCACCGGGAATCACGGTCACTCCTGGCATTTCGACGACGATTGTTCGGTATGCCGAGCCTACGTGGTCACCGGGCGCCGTGCCCCACCCTGTGGTGACAACTCTTTCGAGTGAAATGGGCGGAGCTCCGCTTACCTGATCAAGACCCCCGTGCGGGCGGAAATACCGGGATTTCCGGCGCGGCAGCCCACCATTCGGCGGTAGGAAGGGCATGCGCATCAGGACACGCACGCGCACCGTACGTCACGCATTGTCACGTCACGCACCTTGTCGAGAGAGCTTGAGCGCAGAGGAGTGCCCCGGTGAGCCAGCCGGAGATGCAGCCCGGGGGGCCGGCCCGGGAGGAGGGCGGCGAGGCGCCGCTCGGTGACCTGGCCGGGCGGCCGTTTCCGCTCGGCGACTGGGGGGAGCCGGCGGAGCGCCTCGACGAGCTGTACAGGTGGGTCGAGGCGGGGGCGCTGCGCACGGCCGAGTGGTACCTGGCGGACCGGGTCCGCAAGCGGCGCTGTGCGTGGGTGCTGCGGGTGGGGACGGCCCTGGGGGTACTCGCCGGGGTCACGCTGCCCTTCCTCGATCTGACGGGCGTGGCGGAGGGTGCCGCGGGGTGGGGGTATCTGTCCCTGCTGCTGGGGGCGGCGTGCCTGGCGTGCGACCGCTACTTCGGACTGACCTCGGGCTGGATGAGGAGCGTCGCGACGGCGCAGGCGGTACAGCGCAGGCTGCTGGCGCTGCAGTTCGACTGGGCGTCGGAGAGTGTGCGGGAGGTGCTGGGCCCGACGGACGGCACGGCGAGCGAGGCGACGGAGCGGTGCCTGGGGGTGCTGCGGCGGTTCTCGGAGGACGTCACGGAGCTGGTGCGGTCGGAGACCGCGGACTGGATGGTGGAGTTCCGCTCGGGGCCGGTGCCGCTGGTGACGCAGTCGCTGGGGGCGGGGGCGGGGGTGACGGCGGCGGCGCGGACGGAAGGGCACCCGTCGGGGCGGATGCCGCTGCCTCCGGGTACGCGCCCGAACATGCCGCGCCAGCGGCCGCCGGAGCCGCCGCGCTGAGGGAGCGTTCCCCACCCCGCCCCTTCCCGGAACCGGGGTGCCTCCGGGGCACCTGGCGGGGGTGGGCAGGAAGGGAACGTGGGGGCTGACGCCCCCACCCCTCAGCGCCGGCTTCGCGGCGCGCAGGCGCCCGGGGGCAGGGGCGGGGTGGCCGGCGTGGCGGGGGGGTCAGCGGGGGCTGCGGGAGGTGAGGGCCCTGGTGACGATCGGGGGGAGCAGGTCCTTTGCCAGGCGGCGGGTGAGCGAAGAGCGGCGGCGGGGCTTCGCGGCGGGGCCGGGCGTCGTCACCGCGGGCGGCTCCGGGGTCGGGTCGGGCTTCGGGGCGGGCTTCGGCTCCGGCTGGTGGCGGGATTGCGGGTGAGCCGGGACACCCGCCTTGTTGCCCTTGATGCGGATCAGCGGCAGGCCCGCGACCTCCTCCACTCCGTGCCACATGTCCGTACGCGTCTGCAGCCAGGCCAGCAGCGCCTCGCGCACCTGCGTCGGGTCGCCCCACGTGCCGTACAGCTTCGTACCCGTGATGCAGATCGGCTTCAGGCCGGTCGTCGCCACCGCTCCCCACACCGCCGCCGAGACCCCCGGGCAGTGCTCGGCGCGGAAGTCGTCGAAGGACACGATGCCCTCGGGCATCAGCAACTCCTTCGCCGCCGCGATATCGCCGTGCACGTGCTCGTACAGGTGCGATGCGTCGACGTGGACGAAGCGGCAGCTCCGCGGGCGGACCCGGGAGGTGATCACCGAGGTCGGGGCCTGCACGAGCGTGGGCAGCTCGTCGTGGAACGACAGATAGTTCGCCTCGAACGCCCGCCGCGTCAGCGTCGAGTAAGACCGGTCCATCTCCGCGCTGTTGGGGTCGTCCGGCGCCTCCGAGTCCCAGAGATCGCAGACCGTGAACTCCTCTCCCTCCCGCAGATACCCGCCCGTGAAGATCGCGCTCTTGCCCAGATACGCACCGAGCTCGAGCAGATCCCCCCGGCCGTCCGGATCCGTGTCCCGCTGATAGCTCAGGAACCAGTCGAAGAGCAGTTGGTCGGCGGGCCAGAACCAGCCCTTCACGTCCGCGAAACTCGTCGGCCGGGCGAGCGATTCCCCCGCGGTCGTCGCCGCGGGGGACTGTGCCGAGGTACTCGTCTGTGCCATGCACCGGTCCTACAGCGCCGAGGTGTCGCGGAGTTTAAGGACACGCATTGCGCGGGTGAGCTTCAGCCGAAGCCGGGCAGAGAATCCACCCCGCGGAAGCAGCGCGGCAGCCCCGCGGCAGCAAGGCAGAAGCCCCGACGCAAGCCATGCCCGAGCCATGCCCGAGCCGGACCCGAGCACCGCGGAAGTTCAGCTGAAAATGATCATGGATCCCTGGCCCAGGCTGCGCGTCGCCGCCGCATGCAGCCCCAGCCACACATACCTCTCCCGTGCGAACGGGCTCTCGTCGTAGGGAATCGGGCCGGCCGGCTCCTCCAGCGACGTGGGCCGCTCGGGCGGCTGCGGAGCCTCCGGCGGGTTCGCCGGGTCGATGCCGATCGACGGCGCGACGTACTCCAGTTCGCGCAGCAGACCCTGCGTGGAGCCCAAGGGTCCGCCGCCCGACAGCAGTTCGTCGTTGGACAGCGGCGATGCAAAGTCCACGGGGACGTACGCCCCCGCGTGGTCGTAGTGCCAGACCAGATGCGAGCTCTGCGCCGTCGGCTCGAACATCTCCAGCAACTGCTCGTAGTCACCGCCCAGTTCGTCGACCGGCGTCACCGCCAGACCGCACAGCTGGAGCAGATACGCACGGCGCAGGAAGTGCAGCGCGTCGTAGTCGAAGCCTGCTACCGGCGCCACATCGCCCGACAGGCCCGGCATATAGGCGAAGACCGGGACCGTGGGCAGACTGGCGTCGGTCAGGGCCTTGTCGTAGGACGCGATCTCTTCGGCGAAGGGATTGTCGGGGCTGTGACACAGCACATCGACGAGGGGGACCAGCCACAGGTCACAGGCCAAGGGAAGGCTCGCTCTCCAAGGGGTTCTTACGCATTCGTGCGATGGTCGGGACAGCGTAGTGCCACCCGTTCGTTCAGCGAAGAGTGCCGGTCAGCTCCGTACCCCTCCGCCGGTCGGCGCCGCGCCTCCCACGTCCCATACCCAGACGCCGCCCACTCGCTCCCCCGGCCGCCCGAGGAGTTTCTCCACCGTCTCGTACAGCGCCGCCTCGTTGTGCTGCGGCACCAGCACCACCACGCCCGCCTTCCATGCCTCCAGGTCGGCCCGTGCCTGCTTCTGCCAGCCGTCCGCGAGCACCGGGGCGCGTCCGCTGTTGCGGACGTCGTTGAGGAGGTTGGAGGTGTGGCGGGGCGTCGCGCCGTAGATTCCCATCCGCTCCGGTCCCCATGGGCCGTTGAAGTAGCCGCCGGCAACGGAGAAGCCGAGCCCGGTGGCCGACTGCCAGTACAGGGCCTCCGCACTGCCGGGGTGGGGCAGCGGCACGGTGACGACCGATTCGTCCTCAAAGACGTACGCGCGGTACATCCCCTCAGTGAAGAACGCCGGGATCTCGGCGCGCTCCCGCACCGGGTACGGCGTCGGCAGCACCGGCAGCAGCGCCGCCGCCACCGCGGCCAGGCCGGCCACCCGGTGCACGCGCTCCCGCGTGACCAGCAGCCGGTCGGCCGCCAGCGCGACCAGGACGCCGAGCACCGGCGCGCAGATCATCGCCACCCGCGACTCGATGACCGACTCGAAGAGCGGCTGGTGCGCCAGCGCCCGCCACGGGCCGGGCAGGACGATGTCCGTGTACGGGATACGGAACGTGGGCCCGAGGGACAGGAACGCCGCCACGACCGCCGTGAACGCCAGCGCCTTGACCAGCGCGAGCCGCCACAGCCGCACCACGATCGCCACGGCGAGGGCGATCAGCGGCCAGCCGTAGAAGGCGTTCTGCTCGGTGCGGTTCATCGCGAGCGGGTCGGCACCCTCGTCGGAGCCCATCAACGAGCGGCCCGCGAACTGGAGGAAGGCGAGCAGGCTGTTGCCCGCGTTGTCGCCGTGCAGCACGCTCGTGTAGCTCTGCGGGCCGAAGAACTGCCAGGCCAGCGGGAAGGCGACCAGCGGCAGACAGACCACGGCTGCGATGCCGAGCCCGCGCAGCAGGGGCCGCCATGCGGCGCGTGCCACATCGCGGCGCACCAGCGCGTACGAGAGGGCGAAGAGCAGCATGCCCATCACCGCGAGCAGCAGCGCCTCCTCGCCGAGGAAGATCTGGTACGTCGCGAACAGGCCGAGCAGCACCCCGTCGCGTACGACGTTGTTGCGGCCCCCGGCCCCGGCCCCGCCCCCGCGCCCGGTCCCGCCCTCGCGATTGCCCTCGCTCCCGCCCTCGCCCTCGCACAGCCGCAGCGCCCGGTCCACGATCAGCGGAATCATGAACAGGACGAGGAAGTTGGGGTGCGCGTTGCCGTGCGAGATCATCGGCGGCGCGAACGCGGCGAGCGCTCCGCCGAGCGCGGCCGCCCACCGGTTGCGGACCAGCCGCCGCGCGATCAGCCAGTACCAGGCTGCGGCGGTCGCGGCCAGACCGAGCGTGAGCACGAGCGCCCAGGTGACGGTCGGCCCGAGGAGCAGGGTCACCGGTGTGAAGGGGACGGAGAGCCCGAGCATGACGGTGTTCGCCATCAGGTTCACGCCCTCGGGATGCCCCTGCAGAGTCGTGAACAGCGGATTCCGCAGATGCGCGACATTGTCGGCGGTGACCGCGAAGAACCACTCCCACTGGTTCTGGTCCGACCCCGCGTCGGCGAGATAGCCGCGGTCGAGGTCCGCCCACAGGTCTTTGTAGAGCAGTACGGAGGCGACGAGGAAGAGGCCCAGGACGGCGAGGTCCGCACGCCGTACGGCACGCGCCTTCAGTCTCACCAGTTCCAGCAGCACCCTGCCGTAGTCCAGCGGTCTGACCTTCGAGCCCGCCTGGTGCGACCAGCGCACCGGGACCTCGGTCACGGGCCAGCCCTCCCGCCGGAAGAACCGCAGTATCTCGACGTCGATGCCCCATCCGTCGAGCCGCGAGTCGGCGAAGGCGGCGCGCGCCCTGTCGCCGTCGAAGAGCTTGAAGCCGCACTGGGTGTCATGGATGCCGGGAACGGCGACGGCCCGTATGAGTCGGTTGCCCATCCGGCCGAGCCATTCGCGCATCCGGCGCTGGTGCACCTCGATACGGGAGTCGGGGTGCGCGCGCGAGCCGATCGCCGCCGCGCTGTCCTCCGCGGCGAGCTGCTTGTCGAGGCGGTCGAGTTCCTCGATGGGCGTCGCGAGGTCGGCGTCGGTGACCAGGACGCGCCGGCCGTAGGAGGCGAGCACGCCCAGCCGCAGGGCGCTGCCCTTGCCGCGGTTGCCGTCGCCGGAGATCAGGTGGATGCGCGGCTCCTCTGCCGCGGCCTCCCGGGCGATCTTCGCGGTGGCGTCGGTGGAGCCGTCGTCGACGACGATCAGCTCCCAGCTGCCCCAGCGGCCCGGTTCCGCGCGCAGGTGTGCGCAGATGGCGTCCAGCGTGGGACGCAGCCGCGCCTCCTCGTTGTACGCCGGGACGACGACGCTCAGGTCCACGGCCACGCTCAGGTCCCCGCTCACGGTCGCGGTCTCGCTCACGGTCACTGCTCCAGCCGATCCGCCCAGGCGAGCGCATGGTCGTTGTACGCACGGATCACCGCGCGCACGGCCTCCTCGTCGCCGCGGGTGACGGCGTCCACGAGCTCCTCGTGACCGCTCCACAGCCACTCGGACAGCTCGGCGTCGCCGCGCAGATACGGGACCGCGAAGACCCAGACCTGGACGCGCAGCCGGTACACGAAGTCGGAGATGTAGCGGTTGGCGACGAGCGAGCTCAGCTCGCGCCAGAAGCGCAGGTCGTAGCCGATGAGGATGTCCAGATCACCGCCGCGGGCGGCCCGGGCGGCCTCCTCGGCCCGGCGGCGTACGGACACCAGCGCCTTGCCGTGCAGCCGGCTGGGACCGCGCTCGGCAACGTGCTTGAAGACGCCGTCCCCGATCAGCGAACGCGCCTCGATCATGTCGCGGTAGTCGTCGAGCGAGAACTGGTGGACCTTGAAGCCGCGGTGCTGGTCGGAGTCGAGCAGCCCCTGGGCGGAGAGGTCGACGAGAGCTTCCCGGACGGGGGTCGCGGAGACGCCGTACTGCTCGGCGATCTGCTTCACGGTGAACTCCTGGCCCGGCTTCAAACGTCCGGCCAGCACCTCGTCACGCAGCGCGTCGGCGATCTGCTGACGCAGGGTGTTGCGGGTGACAGCGCTGTTGCTGCCGGTGCCGCGCATCGTGGCCTTCTCCTTCGCCGGGGGGTCCCGGACACGATAGGCCAGGGCACCGGCGTTTCCACGGCCGGTACGGTGGCGGGCAGGGAGGCCGACGTGGGGGACGTGTTCGAGGTGGCCACCGGCGACGGGCCGCCGACCGCGGCCGACGGACCCGGCCGGGTCGCCGAGGTGCGGACGGCGTTCGACGGCCTGCTCCAGATCCGCCGGGTGACGAACACCGCACCCGCGGCCTGGGAGCTCCACCAGATGGTGCGGGCGGTTGCGCTGGCCCTGGAGGCCGCGGGCATCCCGCCCTCCGCCCTGGACGCATCCGGTGCCAGGACGACGACGGGCTTCCGGGTCCGCACATCCGACCGCGCGGACATGGTCTGCGTGGACTGGCTGGGCCCGGCAGGCAGCGGCGCGGCCCAGGAGGAGGAACAGCGGCTCACCCGGTGCGCGGCAGTGCTGGGCGAACTGGGCTGGGAGGCGCTGCTGTACCGCGGCCCGCGCCGCCGCCGCTTCCTCGAGGTGGAACCCGCGCCGCGGTGAGGGTCAGGGTGTGCGACACCCGCCTGCGCCGATCCGCCCGCCGATCCGCCCGTCGATCTGTACATACAGCGTGATCCGCGCCTGCCCGACCGTCCTGCTGCCGCACTCCCGGAAGTGCGTACGCAGCACCTCCCGCTTCACCACCTCCGGCTCGACCGCGTCCAGCGGCTGGCCCACCAGGTCCTGTACCACCACGATGCGCCCGCTCGCCCGCATCCGGGCACGGATGTCGTCGGGCGCGGCCTCGGTGCCGAACAGTGTGCCGGAGGCGCGGGGCGAGCGCTCCAGCGAGAGATCGGTGAGCCCGCGGAAGGCGTCCGGGTGGACCAGCGTCCACACCCGCCGCCGGCTGGGCGTGAAGAGCAGGCCGTCGCCGGGCCGGGACGCTTCCTGTACGGCGAGGGCGACCGCCCCCACGTTGCTCTTGCGGCTCTCCGGGGAGCGCAGCTGCGGCCCGTGGACGACCAGGGTGAGCAGCACCGCCGCCGCTGCCGACAGCGCGAGCGTCCGGGACCAGTAGTGGTCGAGCACCGCGCCCAGCAGGAGCGCGAGCCCGATGACGTACGGCAGCACATAGCGGTCGACGAAGAGCGGGTGCACATACGAGACCGCCATCAACAGGCCCATGGGCAGCACCAGGAGAGGCAGGGCGACGGCACGGACCCGCGCACCCGCCGGGGTGCGGGCGCAGGCCCGGCCCAGCAGCGCGAGGGCGGCGAAGGCGGCCACCTCGGACACGCCCGGCGCGCCGATCCAGTCGACCTGCGCGGCCTGCGTGGTGCTGAAGACGGCGAGCGGGGCGAGACCCACGGCCACACAGAGGGCGGCCACGGCCCACGGCCGCATCTCCGTACGCAGGACGGGCACCCTCTTCGTGCGCAGGACGGGCACGGACTCCGCACGCAGGACAGTCACGCCGTGCGCGAGCAGCGCCAGCACCGCGAACTCGTGCAGCAGACAGGCGAACAGCATCACGACCGCGTACGCCGCCCACCACCGCTTCAGCAGCAGCCACGTCCCCCAGGTGACCAGCGCGCACACCAGGGCATACGAACGGCCCTCCTGCGCGTACCGCTGCACCGTCGGCAGCAGCGCCAGGACGAGTCCGGCCAGCAGCCCGGCCCGCGGTCCCGCCAGCCGTCGGCCGATCAGCGCGACTCCGGCCGCCGTCGCGCACATCGCCAGGACGGACGGCAGCCGCAGCGCCACCAACCCGCCGTCCCAGAGGGCGAACACGGTGTGCATGAGGAGGTAGTACAGGCCGTGCACGGCGTCGATGGAGCCGAGCGTCCGCCAGATCTCGGGCACGGTGCGGTGCGCGATCTCGTACGTCACCGCCTCGTCGCCCCACAGGGTGTCCTCGCGGCCGATCCCCCACAGCCCGAGAGCCAGCATCAGGGCCGCGGGTGCGAGAGCGACCGTACGCGTACGGAGCGCCAACCGCCGTACAGGCGGGGCGGCTTCGGAGCGTGGGGCAGCGAGCCTCTGAACCGTGTCGATCATGCGGCGAGTCCACCGGCCGGCTCATTGATGGGCAGGCCCCCTGCGCCACACCAATCAATTACGCTCCAGGTCGGGGGAACGGAGACACGGGATGGGGCGCCGCGAGAAGCCGTTGGACCCGGCCGCCGGGCCGGTGCAGCGTTTCGCCCACGACCTGCGCGAACTCCGCCGCGAGGCGGGCACCCCCACCTATCGGGCAATGGCCCGGCACTCCGCCTACTCCGCGCCGACCCTCTCCTCGGCCGCCGCCGGTGAACGCCTGCCGTCGCTGCCCGTCGCCCTCGCCTACGCGGCCGCGTGCGACGGCGACCCCGACCGCTGGGAGAAACGCTGGCGCGAGGCGGTCGCCGAAGCCGCCGAGGAGCCCGTCGCGAGCGACGAAGAAGCGACCGCCCCCTATCCCGGCCTCGCCCGGTACGGCCCCGAGGACCGCGACCACTTCTTCGGCCGCGAACAGCTCGTCGCCGATCTTCTCGATCTGACCCGGCGGCGCAGCTTCGCGGCGGTCGTCGGCGCGTCCGGCAGCGGTAAGTCCTCGCTGCTTCGGGCGGGTCTTGTCCCGGCGCTGCGGGACGAGTCCGCGCAGGACGGCCCGCGCCCGGACGTGATCCGCATCCTCACACCGGGACCGCACCCCGCCCGTACGCATGCCGCGCTGCTCACGGAAGGCGCGCTGGTCCTGGTCGACCAGTTCGAGGAGATCTTCACCCTCTGCCACGACACGGCCGAACGATCGGCCTTCATCGGTCTGTTGCTGGGCTCGGGCGCACGCGTCGTCATCGCCGTACGCGCGGACTTCTACGGCCGGTGCGCCGAACATCCCGCGCTGGCCCAGGCCCTGAAGGACTCCGCCCTGCTCGTCGGGCCCATGACACCGGCGCAACTGCGGGAGGCGGTCGTCGGGCCCGCCACCGTGCAGCGGCTGATCGTGGAGCGCACCCTGACCGCCCGGATGGTCGCCGATGCCGCGGACGAGCCGGGCGGGCTGCCGCTGATGTCGCACGCTCTGCTGGAGATCTGGCGCAGACGGCGCGGCCGGACGCTCACCGAGAGCGCGTACGAGGCGATCGGCGGCCTGCAGGGCGCGATCGCGCACACGGCGGAGGAGGTCTTTGCGGACCTGTCGGAGGGGGAGGCGCGAGCGGCCCGGTCCCTGCTGCTGCGGCTGATCTCCCCCGGTGACGGCACCCAGGACACCCGCCGCCCGGCCGCCCGGGACGAGCTGGTCACCTCGGAGCAGGCCGGGAGGGTGCTGGAGCGGCTGGTTCGGGCCCGGCTGCTGACCGTCGACGACAGCGCCGTGAACCTCGCGCACGAGGCGCTGATCACCGGTTGGCCGCGGCTGAACGGCTGGATCGAGGAGGACCGCGACCGGCTGCGGCTGCACCGCCGGCTGACGGAGGCGGCGGCGAGGTGGGAGGAGCTGGGCCGGGACGCGGGAGCGCTGTACCGGGGCGGCCAGCTGGCGTCTGCGCGGGCGGCATTCACGGGGACGGGGATCGGAGCGGGGACGGAGACCGGCACGGGCGCGGAGACCGGCACGGGCGCGGGGGGCCTCCTGACCGTGTCCGAGCGGGAGTTCCTGACCGCCTCCCTCTGTGCGCATCAGCGCGAGACGCGCGCCGCCGCCCGCACCACCCGTCGGCTGCGCGCCCTTACCGTGACCCTCTCCGTACTGCTCTGCCTCGCCGCCGTCGCCGGGCTGACCGCCTGGCAGCAGAGCCGGGTCAGCGACCGCCGGGCCACCGAGGCGGAGGCGCGCCGGATCGCCGGCGTCGCGGACACGATGCGGCACTCCGACCCCAGGACCGCGATGCAGCTGGGCGTGGCCGCCTGGCGGATCGCCGATCTCCCCGAGACGCGGGAGGCCCTGTTCGCCGCGGCCGCCCAGCGTGAACTGGACACCTTCACCCCGCCGTTGTCCGAGTTCATGCCGGAGGACAACGGCGTCTGGCGGCGGCTGAGCCAGGACGGCCGCACCCTGACGGTGGTCGGCCCGGACCGTACGCACCGCTGGGACGTCACGACGCGCCGCAAGCTCCCCGCGTACGCGGGCCTGGGCCGCCACGCCGCGCACATCGTGGCCGTCAGCCCCGACACCCGTACCGTCGCCGTCCGGACCTCGCGCGGCGTACGGCTGTGGGATCTGGCCACCGGACGGCTGACCGGCCCGGCGTTCGGGCCGCCGGGGGACGAGTCCGACGGCTGGTTCACCCCGGGCGGGCGCATCTTCGCCGTGCACCGCCACGGAGCCTCGCTCCGGCTGTGGGACACGCGCCGGGGCCGTACGCTCCTCGACACCGGCCGCGCACGGCAGGAGATCCGCAGGCTCGAAGTCGGCGCGGACGACCGGCTGCTGGCCTTCTGCGCGGACCACGAGCCGCTCCAGGTGTGGGACGTACGCGCACGCCGCAGGCTGCCCACCCCGTGGGCCACGCAAGCCAAGGTCTGCGAGTCGGAGGAGAACCAATTCACGCCCGACGGCCGGTCGCTGGCGGTCGACACCGCGGCCGGGGTGCGTATCTGGGACGTACGGTCGGGCAGGGAACGCCCCCGCATCCCCACCTCCGACTTGTCGGACACCGTGTTCAGCGCGGACGGCGCCCATGTCGCGACCCTCACGGAGAAGGAGATCCGGCTCTGGCGGACCGCCGATCCGTCGTCGCCGGTGCTCCGTCTTCCCATCACCGGCGTGGGGCTGCACGATCTGCGGCTGGACATGGCGGGCGGGAACGGCGGGGTCCTGCGGTACCAGGACAGCCAACAGACCGGCCGTACGATGCGGACCGTCGCGCTCGACGCCGCGGCTCTGGGACCACCGCGCCAACAGCCGTTCGCCGCAGCCAGGTTCGGCCCGGACGGCAGCACGCTCGCCACCGCCGCCCGGCAGAAGGTCGAGCTGCGGGACGGTGACAGCGGCCGGCTGCGGACGGCCTTCGGCGGACCGGACTGCGAGCGGTCCTGCACGACCCTGATGGCCTTCAGCCAGGACGGCCGGACCTTCGCCCATCTCAACGCCTCGGCCGCCGTCACCGTACGCACCGTCGCAGCGTCCTCGAAGGTCTCGACTCTCCCGCCACGCCCCGGTGTCGACGGTCTCGCGCTCGGCCCCGACGGCCGGACGGCCGCCGTGTCGTCGGCCCTCGCCATCGACGCCCTGCCCCTCGGCGGACGCACCTGGTCCATCCTGCGCCGCGACCGGAACGGCGCGCTCGTGGCGACGGCACCCGACGGCCGGCTGCTCACCGAGCACCGTCGGCTGATCGACCCCGGGACGGGCCGGGCGACGCGTGTGATGCGTGGCGAGGACCGGGCCCTGGCGGTGGCGTTCAGTCCCGATGGGCGCCACCTCGCCATGAGCGACTCCGCCGGCCGCACCACCCTCTGGGACGGCACGGGCAAAAAGCGTCTCGCGGTGCTGACGCCCGCGGTGTCGGACGCCCCTGAGCGCGACGACTGGCGGGTACCGGCGCTCGCGTTCTCGGCGGACGGCCGCACCGTCGCCGTCGGCGACGCGGACGGCGCGCTGCGGCTGTGGGACACCGCGTCCCCGCGCTCCCAGGGCTCGCCCCTGCCGCCCGCGGACGGCCCGGTGCTGGCCCTGGCCTTCGGCGACGACGACTCCGAGCTGCGGGTGACGACCCCGCACACCGCGGTCCGCAGGTATCCGCTGGCCCCGGAGCGTACGGCCGAGGCGGTCTGCGTACGGGCGGGCGGCAGCGGCCTGTCCCGCGCGGCCTGGAAGACGTACCTCCCGACCGTGCCGTACCGCCCTACCTGCTGACCGCCACGGTTTCCTGCGCGCTGTCGACCGGCACGGTTTCCTGCGCGCGGAACGTCTGCCGGTATGCCATCGGCGACACCCCGATCGCCACCGCCATGTGCTGCCGCATCGACGCGGCCGTCCCGAACCCCGCCTCCCCCGCGACCCGGTCCACCGGCCAGTCCGTCGTCTCCAGCAGCCGGCGCGCATGCTCGACGCGCTGCTGGGTGAGCCACTGCCCGGGCGTCATCCCCACCTCGTCCCGAAAGCGCCGGGAGAACGTACGGACACTCATCCGCGCGTGCCCCGCCAACTCCCCGAGCGTGAGCGGACGCTGGAGCCGGCCGAGCGCCCAGGCGCGGGTCGCCGAGGTGGTCGCCGCCGACGGCTCGGGGACCGGGCGCTCGATGAACTGCGCCTGCCCGCCCTCCCGCCACGGCGGTACGACACACAGGCGCGCCACGCGGTTGGCGACCTCGCTGCCGTGGTCGCGGCGTACGAGATGGAGGCACAGGTCGACGCCCGCGGCGACGCCCGCCGCGGTGAGCACATCACCGTCGTCGACGAACAGCACGCCCGGATCGACCTTGACCTCGGGGAACATCCGCTGGAAGTCGGCGGCCTCGTTCCAGTGGGTGGTGGCCGGGCGGCCGTCGAGCAGTCCGGCGGAGGCGAGGACGTACGACGCGGTGCAGATCGACACGATGCGGGTCCGGCCGGGCCGCAGCAGGGCGAAGGCGTCGGCCAGCGGCTTCGGCAGCCACTCCCGGTCCTCGTCGTGACCGCAGGTGAAGGGCGGGATCACCACGGTGTCCGCCGTCGCGAGGACGTCGGCCGTGTGCTCCACGGTGACGGAGAAGTCGGCGCTCGTCCGGACGGGCCCGCCGTCGAGGCTGCAGGTGAGCACCTCGTAGAGCGGCTCGCCGCCGGGTCCCTCCGCGGTGCCGAAGATCCGTACCGGAATGCTCAGTTCAAAGGGATAGACGCCCGCAAGGGCGAGTACGACGACACGATGCATGGCCAGATCCTTGCACACATTGGCCATCTGGCCACTCGAAGGGCTCCGGCGGCTCCCGCAGGGTTGTCCGTAGACAGCAGCACCCCGCCTCACGGCAGCAACAGAGGAGCAGAGACCATGCGTGCCATCGGCCAGGACACCCTCGGCGGACCCGAAGTTCTGAAGATCGTCGAGATCGACCGTCCGGAGCCCGGCTTCGGCGAGGTCCTCGTCCGCGTCCACGCGGCCGGCGTCAACCCGACCGACTGGTGGCACCGTGCCACCGGTGGCCTGCTGGGCGACGGACCGGTCCCGCTCGGCTGGGACGTCTCCGGCGTCGTGGAGGCGGTCGGCCTGGGCGTGACCATGCACCGCCCCGGCGACGAGGTCTTCGGCATGCCGCGGCTGCCCCAGCCGGCCCGCGCGTACGCGGAGTTCATGACCTCCCCCGCCCGTCACCTCGCCCGCAAGCCGGCCGGTCTCACCCACGTACAGGCCGCGGCTCTCCCCATCGCCGCGCTCACCGCCTGGCAGTCCCTGGTCGACACCGCCGACGTACAGCCGGGTCAGCGGGTCCTCGTGCACGCCGCGGCGGGCGGCGTCGGCCACCTCGCCGTCCAGATCGCCAAGGCCCGCGGCGCGTACGTCATCGGCACCGCCAGCGCGTCCAAGCACGACTTCGTCCGCGGCCTGGGCGCGGACGAGGTCATCGACTACCGGCAGACCGACTTCGTCACGGCGGCCCGCGACATCGACGTCGTGCTCGATGCCATCGGCGGCGAATACGGCCCACGCTCGCTCAGGACACTGCGTCCCGGCGGCATCCTCGTCTCCATCGCCTCGCCGGAAGAGGACTACCTCGCGGAGACGGCCCGGGAGCAGGGCCTCCGCGGCGGGTTCACGATCGTCGAGCCCGACAACGGCAGCCTGAAGGAGATCGCCGCGCTGGTCGAGGCGGGGAAGCTGCGCGTCGAGATCGACACGGTGCTGCCGCTCGAGCAGGCGGCCAAGGCCCATGAGATCGGCGAGACGGGCCGCACGACCGGCAAGATCGTCCTCACGGTCGCCGGCTGACGGCCGACGGCCGAGCCATAGCCACGGCCACGGCCACGGCCACGCGGGAAACGCCGCACCCGGAGCCCGTACTTCCTGGACTCCGGGTGCGGCGCTTCGTGCAGCCCAGCTCACGGCTCAGCTCACGGCTCAGCTCACAGCTCGCTCAGCTCAGCCCGACTCAGACGGTGTGCTCGTCCGCGACCGACAGCGCCACATCCAGCGCCGCCAGCCCCTCCTTCGCCTCCGCCTCGGTGACATTGCAGGGCGGGACCGCGTGCGTGCGGTTCATGTTCACGAAGGGCCACAGGCCGTTCTTCTTGCACGCGGCGGCGAACGCGGCCATCGGGGCGTTCGCCTCGCCGCTCGCGTTGTACGGCACCAGCGGCTCGCGCGTCTCCCTGTTCCTGACCAGGTCCAGCGCCCAGAACACGCCGGTACCGCGCACCTCGCCCACGCTCGGGTGGCGCTCTGCGAGGTCGCGCAGGCCCGGGCCGAGGACCGTCTCGCCGATGTGGGCCGCGTGCTCGACGATCTTCTCGTCCTCCATCACCTTGATCGTGGCGACGGCGGCGGCGCAGGCCAGCGGGTGGCCGGAGTAGGTGAGTCCGCCGGGGTATGGGCGGGTCTCGAAGGTCGCGGCGATCTCCGCGGAGATCGCGACGCCGCCCAGCGGCACATACCCGGAGTTGACGCCCTTGGCGAAGGTCAGCAGGTCGGGCACGACACCGTAGTGGTCGGCGGCGAACCACCGGCCCGTACGTCCGAAGCCCGCCATCACCTCGTCCAGGACGAGGACGATGCCGTACCGGTCGCAGATCTCCCGTACGCCCGCGAGATAGCCGGGCGGCGGCGTCATGATCCCCGCGGTCCCGGGGATCGACTCGAGGATGATCGCGGCGATTGTGGCCGGACCCTCGAAGGCGATCGTGTCCTGAAGGTGCTGGAGCGCGCGGGCGCACTCCTCCTCCTCGGTCGCGGAGTAGAAGGGCGAGCGGTAGAGGAACGGCCCCCAGAAGTGGACGACGCCCGCGGTGCCGTTGTCGGAGGCCCAGCGGCGCGGGTCCCCGGTGACATTGACCGCGGTCGCGGTGCCGCCGTGGTACGAGCGGTAGGCGGAGAGCACCTTGGGGCGGCCCGTGTGCAGACGGGCCATCCGGATGGCGTTCTCGACGGCCTCGGCGCCGCCGTTGGTGAAGAAGATCTTGTCGAGATCGCCGGGGGTGCGCTCGGCGATGAGGCGTGCGGCCTCGGAGCGTGCCTCGACGGCGAAGGCGGGCGCGAAGGTCGTGAGTTTGGCGGCCTGCTCCTGGATCGCGGCGACGACCTTGGGGTGCTGGTACCCGATGTTGGTGTAGACGAGGCCGCTGGTGAAGTCGAGGTAGCGGTTCCCGTCGTAGTCCCAGAAGTACGAACCCTCGGCACCGGCAACGGCGAGCGGGTCGATCAGGCCCTGGGCGGACCAGGAGTGGAACACGTGCGCGCGGTCTGCGGCCTTCACGGCCGCGCCGGCCTGGGGATCGGCTTGAGGGGTCATGCGGGCAAGCGTAGGGATGTGCAGGTGGGGGCGGACATGGCCACCTTGTATGGCCTCTGCCACTTTCATGGGCATGGTGTCGGGTCCGAGGGCGGGTGGCTTCGGCAGGGGCCTGCGCTACTAACCTGACCCCTTTGAATGCACCATTCCGCAACGGGGGTCGGAACATGGCAGTGACAGTGCCGGACTGGGCAGACACGATGCTGGACCTGATCGGCGTGGCGTGGCCCAACGTCGATGAGGACGCGTACCGCGACATGGCGGACGCTTTGAGGGAGTTCGCGGACGACCTCGAGGACGACGGCCAGCTGGCCAACAATCATGTGCAGCGTTTGCTGTCGTCGGGGCACGGCGAGGCGATAGTGGCGCTGAACGGCCACTGGAACAAGGTCAAGGACAAGCACCTCAAGGACATCTCGGGAGCGGCGCGGACGATCGCGGGGGCGCTGGACACGGCGGCCGGTGCGATCGAGGCGATGAAGCTGGCCGCGGTCGTCCAGCTGGGGTATCTGGCTGCCGAGGCCGGTATCTCGATGGCGTTGATCCCGGTGACCGGTGGTCTGTCCGCGCTGATCGGCGCGGGGGCGATGCGGGCCACGCAGGAGGTCGTGAAGCGGCTGATCAAGGAGTGCATGGAGGAGGTCGTCGCCTACATCGTCGAGGCGATGACCGAGCCGGCCGTCGCGGCGCTGGAGAACATGGCGGCCGATCTGGTGGTGCAGCTCGGCTCCGCGGCGCTCGGCCTGCAGAGCGGCGTGGACCTCAACCAGGTCGGCCAGTCCGGCAAGGACGGTTTCAAGGAAGGCGTCGGCAGTGCGAAGGACGCCATGCATCTGGCCTCGGCCGGAGGCGGGGGCGGGGGCGGCGGTGGCGGTGGGGCCGGCAAGGCGGGTGACGGCTTCCACATCGAGCACGACGAGCACGACCGCGCCGGCACCAAGCTGAACCTCGTCAGTGTCGGTCTGCACGGCAAGACGACCGGGAAGCTCACCAAGGCCAAGTCCCACCACGGCCGCACCCGCGGCAAGGACGACATCGCCCAGGCCCTCGACCCCGTGGTGGACAAGGTCATCGGCGCCCTGGGCAAGGCGACCAAGGAGTTCGGCGACCACCTCGGCACGGGTCTGCCCAAGGCCGTCAAGCAGATCTCCGTCGACCACAAGAACACCGACCTCGACATCAAGGCCCGCCTGGCCAAGCAGCGCAAGGACGACGGCAAGGACGGCAAGGGCCGCGGCAAGGACTCCGGCAACGGCCCGCACAAGGGCCCGGACGGCCTGTCGGGCGCCAAGAACAACACCCGCGTCAACAGCGTCGAGCTCGACAAGACGACCTGCAAGGGCGACCCGGTGGACGTGGCCACCGGCGAGGTGCTGCTGACACAGACGGATCTCCAGCTGCCGGGCACCCTGCCGTGGTCTTTGCAGCGCACCCATCTGTCGAACTACCGCTACGGCCAGTGGTTCGGCCGCAGCTGGGCCTCCACCCTCGACGAGCGCATCGAACTCGACCTGGCCGGCGGCGCGGTATGGGCCCGCGAGGACGGCTCCCTGCTCGTCTACCCCGCGCTGCCCGCCGCGGACCGGCCGCAGATCTCCCCCGTGGACGGCCCCGACCTCCCCCTCGTACGGGACGGATCGGACGACAGGGAGCTGGAGTTCACGGTCACCGATCCCCGCACCCGGCTGACCCGCCGCTTCTCTCCGGCACACCCCCACGACACCCTGCGCTACTGGCTGTGGGCCGTGGAGGACCGGAACGGCAACCGGGTCGAGATCGTCCGCGGGGCGGACGGCATGCCCCTCTCCGTGGTCCACTCCGGCGGTTACGAGGTGACGCTCGACGGCGACCGCGCCGCCGGCCGCCTCACCGGTGTCTCTCTGCGCACCCCGGACGGTTCTGTGCGGGTGATGTCGTACGGCCACGACCGGGCGGGCAACCTCGCCGCGGTCACCAACTCCTCCGGCCTGCCGCTGCGTTTCGCGTACGACGACGAGACCCGCCTCGTCTCCTGGACCGACCGCAACGACTCCACGTACCGGTACACGTACGACACCGAGGGCCGTGCCGTGCGGACGGTCGGCCCGGACGGCTGCCTGACGGCCGAGTTCCGTTACGACACCGAGGCGCGCCGCACCCACTACACCGACTCCACAGGCGCCACGACCGTCTTCCAGCTCAACGACCGGTACCAGGTCGTCGCCGAGACCGATCCGCACGGTCACACCGTCCACCGCACATGGGACCGCCGGGACAATCCGCTCTCCCGCACCGACGCCCTCGGCCGCACGGTCCAGGTCTCGTACGACGCCGAGGGCCTCCCGGTCGCGATCACCCGCGAGGACGGGCTGGTCTCCACGATCAGGTACGACGCGCTCGGGCTGCCCGTCGAGCTCACCGCGACCGACGGCGCCACCTGGCGGCAGCGCTTCGACGAGAGCGGCCGCCGTCTCTCGCTCACCGACCCGTCCGGCGCCACCACGCGCTACACGCACGACGCGTCGGGCCGCCTCACCGGGGTGACCGACGCCCTGGGCAGCACCACCCGTGTCCGCTGCGACCGGGCCGGTCTCCCCGTCGAGTTCACCGATCCGCTGGGGGCCGTCACCCGCTTCGAACGGGACGCGTTCGGCCGCCCGGTCACCATCACCGACCCGCTCGGCGGCACCACCCGGCTCACCTGGTCGCCGGAGGACAAGGTGCTGCGCCGGGTGGCCCCGGACGGCGGCGAGGAGACCTGGACGTACGACGGCGAGGGCAACTGCACCCGGCACACCGACGCAGCCGGCGGCACCACGCAGTTCGAGTACACGCACTTCGACCTGATGGCGGCCAGGACGGGCCCTGACGGCGCACGGTACGAATTCGCCCACGACACCGAGCTGCGGCTGACCGAGGTCACCAATCCCCAGGGCCTGAGCTGGAGTTACGTCTACGACGCGGTGGGCGACCTGGTCTGCGAGACCGACTTCGACGACCGCGCGCTCAGCTACGCGTACGACCCGACGGGCAGGCTCGCCGCCCGTACCAACGCCGCCGGCGAGACCATCCGTTTCGAGCGCGATGCCCAGGGGCGTGTCCTGCGCAAGGATGCGGCGGGCGCACTCACGACGTACGCGTACGACCCGGCGGGCCGCCTCGTCGGCGCCAACGGTCCCGATTCCACGGCCACATGGGAGCACGACGTACTGGGGCGGGTCGTCGCCGAGACAGTGGACGGCCGCACCCTCAGCCACCGCTACGACACGCTGGGGCGGCGCACCCACCGCACCACACCGACGGGCGGCGTCTCCACGTTCGCGTACGACACCGCGGGCAACCGCACCCGGCTGTCCTCCTGCGGCCACTCGATCGCCTTCGAGCACGACGCGGCGGGCCGTGAACTGACGCGCCACATCGGCGAGAACCTCACGCTCGCCCACACCTTCGACGCGGCAGGCCGGCTCACCGGCCAGCAGCTGACCCGCGACGACCGCACCCTGCGCCACCGCGCGTACACCTTCCGCGCCGACGGCCTGCTCTCCCGGGTGGACGACGAGCGCTCCGGGTCCCGCCGCTTCGACCTCGACGCCGCCGGGCGCGTCACCGCCGTGCAGGCCCAGGGCTGGACCGAGAACTACGCGTACGACGAGGCCGGGAACCAGACGGCCGCCGAGTGGCCCGCCGCCCATGCGGCGACCAGTGCCACAGGCCCGCGCGAGTACTCCGGCACCCGCGTCAGCAGCGCGGGATCCGTCCGTTACGCGTACGACGCGGCCGGCCGCACCGTCGTACGCCGTGCCAAGCGGTTGTCGGGCGGCTTCGACACCTGGCACTACACCTGGGACGCCGAGGACCGGCTGACGGCCGTCACCGTCCCCGACGGCAGTATCTGGCGCTACCACTACGACCCGCTCGGCCGCCGCACCTCCAAGCGGCGTCTGGACGCCGACGGCGGGACCCTGGAGCAGGTGGACTTCACCTGGGACGGGACGACTCTGTGCGAGCAGACGACCCGGGCGGCCGGGCTCCGGCATCCGGTCAGCCTCACCTGGGACCACGACGGACTGCGCCCCGTCGCCCAGACCGAGCGGATACTCGCGGCCGGCCCGGCCGCCGACGCGCCGCAGGAGGAGATCGACCGGCGGTTCTTCGCGATCGTCACCGATCTCGCCGGGGCTCCCACCGAACTCGTCGACGAGGACGGCGAGATAGCCTGGCGCGCCCGCAGCACCATCTGGGGCACCACCACCTGGCCGCGGGGCACCACCACGTACACGCCCCTGCGCTTCCCCGGCCAGTACTACGACCCCGAGACCGGGCTCCACTACAACTACTTCCGCCACTACGACCCGGCCACCGCGCGCTACCTCAGTCCCGATCCGCTCGGGCTGGCCGCGGCGCCCAATCCCGTCGCCTACGTCCACAACCCGCTCACCTGGACCGACCCGCTGGGCCTGGCGCCGTACGAGGTCTTCTACCGGGTGATGTCCGCCAAGGAGTACAACGGCCTCGGCCCGAAGGGCGAGATCACTCCGCGCGGCGAGAACTTCGTGACGCAGGAGAAGGAGTACGTGACCGGGATCGCGGAGCGGTTCACGCGCCGCGGCGGCCGCAACGCCCAGAAGTACACGCACTTCGTGCGCTACGAGATGGAGCCGGGCACCCGGGACGCGCTGATCGCGAACGGGCGGGGCTCCGGCGGCAACAAGGACACGATCAAGGAGGAGTTCGGCATCGACCTGGAGGAGATCGGCGACAGCGACAAGTTCGTGCACGTCAAGCTGGAGCGCGACGGGCTGAACTTCGGGCTGCGCGCCGACTCCGCCGACGTCTTCAACTCGCGCATCAAGAACATGAGCTTCAAGCCCCTCCCCCTGGACGAGTGATCAGCACCATGACGAACAACGCAATCGCCCGCGTCGACGACCTCCTCAAGGGTGGATACGTCGGCAAGAAGAAAGCCGCCGCCGTCGCCGAGGCCGTGCCGGAGGCGGCGTCACCGGCCGTCCTCGACTGGCTGCGCACGCTGGCCGCCGCCGGCGAGTGGGCACGTTTCGGCAGGTTCGCGGGCCTCGCGGCCGAGCTGCACCCCGAGGGCCTCGCCGAGGTCCTCGTCCCGGCGATCGAGTCGGGGGAGGCCGGGGCGGTCCTGGAGGATCTCGTCGACATCGCGGGCCAGATCGGGGCGCCCGAGGCCGTCCCGGCCCTGTCCCGGGTGATCGACACCCACCGTGAGCCGGACGCGCCCTACTTCCCGCTGTGCATCAAGGCCATCCAGTCCCTGAGCGAGATCGGCACCCCCGAGGCGGAGGCGGTCCTGCGCACGGTGGCGACGGGTGACGGTCCCGCCCCGCTGCGCTGGCACGCGGCGGAGGAGCTGGGCATCGAGGAGGAGCTCGGATACGACGAGGACGAGATGTTGTCCTGACCCCGTCGGGCTCGCCCGCCCGCCCGGCGGGGCGGGCGGGCGAGCCCGACGCGCGAAGTCCGCTTCTGCGCGCGAAGTCCGCCTCGGTGCACGGGGGCGCTCGATGCACGGGCGGACCGTGCACGGGGGCTCGACGCACGGGTGGTCCGACGCACGGGTGGTCCGCCGGCGCACGGCCGAACGTTGACAGCACACTGTCGTCATGACAGTCTTCTGTCATCGAGCTGAGGCAGTTCGCGCCAAGGAGGGCACCATGACCCGCAAGACCGTTCATCTGGCCGTGTACGACACCTTCGCCGACTGGGAGACGGGCCACACCACCGCCCACCTCACCCAGCACGGCTTCACCGTGAAGACGGTCGGACCGACCACCGACCCCGTCACCACCATGGGCGGTGTCCGTGTCCAGCCCGACCTGGCACTGGCCGATCTGAGCCCCGAGGACAGCGCCCTGCTCATCCTCACCGGCGCCCACCTCTGGGACACCGGCGACGACCTCGCCCCCTTCGGCGCCAAGGCACGCGCCTTCCTCGACGCCGGAGTCCCGGTCGCCGCCATCTGCGGCGCCACCGCCGGGCTGGCCCGCGAGGGCGTGCTGGACGAGCGCGCCCACACCAGCGCGGTCTCCTTCTACCTGGACGCCACCGGCTACAAGGGCGGCGAGCACTACCGCGACGCGGACGCCGTCACCGACGGCGACCTGATCACCGCCGGCCCGACCGAGCCGGTCGCCTTCGCCCGCGAGGTCTTTGCACGGCTCGGGGTCTACGAGGGCGAGAAGCTGGATGCCTGGTACCGGCTCTTCCACGACTCCGACGCCTCCGCATACGAGATCCTCGAAGCATGAGGCCGGAAAACCACCCGCAGGAGCTGCTCACCCGGACGGCGCTCGGCGTCTTCCGGCTGAACGGCCAGTTTCTCTCCGTGTCCGACGACCTGGCGAGAGAGGCGGGGCTGACGGCGGCCCGGTGGCAGGTTCTCGGCGCCGTGGTCCGCGAGCCCCGGACCGTCGCCGGGATCGCCCGCGCGATGGGGATCACCCGCCAGAGCGTGCAGCGCATCGCCGACCTCCTGGCCGGGCAGGGGCTCGCGGAGTACGGCCCCAACCCGGCTCACCGCCGGGCCAAGCTGCTCCACGCCACCGACGAGGGGCGCGCGGCGATCGGGAAGATCGACCCCGGTCACGCGTGGCTGGCGGGCCGCCTCGAATCCGCTCTCGGCACCGAGCAGTTCGCCGAGACGGCAAGGGTGCTGGAGCAGCTGTCCGAGGCCCTGGACAGCATCAGCGAGGAGAGCCCGGAGACCCCGGGAAGAAGTCCGCGCCCGTGACGTAGTCCATCGCCTCGGTGAACACCGGGTCGCCGAGGCGGCGTTCCATCTCCTCCTCGCTCACATCCTCGATGTGCGTCTGGATCCAGTAGAGGTTGCCGAAGGGGTCGCGCACGCGCCCCACCCGGTCCCCGAAGAAGAGATGCGTCACCTCGGTCACCGATGTGCCGCCGGCCTCCACCGCCCGCCGGTGGACGGCGTCCGCGTCCTCCACGTACAGCCGGAGGAACGCGGGCGTCGGCGGCCAGTCGGCGCTCGACGCGTCGAACATCATGACCACCGCGTCCCCGATCCGTACCTCCGCGTGTCCGATCCGCCCGTCCCCGCCGGTCACCCGGTGCAGCTCCACCGCCCCGAAGGCGGCCTTCAGAAAGTCGATGACGCCTGCCGTGTCCTGCGAAATGATCCACGGCGTGACGCTGGTGTAGCCCTCGGGAACCGGCTTGACGGCCATGACAGTCTCCTCGCATAGGGGGTCGCGTTCGTGAGACCGACCGTAGCCACCAACGAGGCCAGTTACTGACCTCATTGGCCCCTGCGCGGTCGCACTATCCTTCCTCCGTCGAACGTCGACGTCGAACGCCGAACAGAGCATGTCCGGTATGGGGGGAAGGGCCGCGTGGCGATGGAGCAGCTGGCACCAGGGGATCCGCAGCACATCGGCGCCTACCGGCTGCTGGCCCGCCTCGGCGCGGGCGGCATGGGCCAGGTCTACCTCGCCCGCTCCGACCGCGGCCGCACTGTCGCCGTCAAGCTCGTGCGCGGTGAACTCGCCGAACAGGAGGAGTTCCGCAGCCGCTTCCGCCAGGAGGTCCGGGCGGCGCTGCGCGTCGGCGGCGAGTGGACCGCGCCCGTCCTGGACGCCGACACCGAGGCCCCCGTCCCCTGGGTCGCCACCGGCTATGTCGCGGGCCCCTCGCTCCACAGCGTCGTCTCCGGCGACCACGGCCCCCTTCCCGAGCGCAGCGTCCGCATCCTGGCCTCCGGCCTCGCGCACGCGCTGGAGAACATCCACGGCGCCGACCTCATCCACCGTGACCTCAAGCCCTCCAACATCCTGGTCACGATCGACGGCCCGCGCGTCATCGACTTCGGCATAGCGCGCGCCCTGGAAACGGTCACCGACGGTGGCCTCACCCGCACCGGCGCGCTCATCGGCTCCCCCGGCTTCATGGCCCCCGAGCAGGTGCGCGGCGACCGCGTCACCGCCGCCTGCGACGTCTTCTGCCTCGGCGCCGTCCTGGCGTACGCGGCGACGGGCCGGTTCCCCTTCGGCTCGGCCGACAGCGGCGTCCACGCGCTGATGTTCCGTATCGCGCAGGAGGAACCGGACCTGGCGGGCCTCCCCGAGGGCCTGCTCGGTCTCGTACGCGACTGTCTGAACAAGGACCCCGAGGCCCGCCCGTCGCTCGCGCAGATCCTGGAGCGTACGACCTCCGACGCGGACGGGGAGCCCTGGCTGCCGGGCGCGCTGATCGCCCAGCTCGGCCGCCACGCGGTGCAGTTGCTGGAGGTGGAACAGCCTGCGGACACACCGCCGGCGCCTCCGGCACATCCGGCACCGCCCGCACCGCCCGCACCCGTCGCACCGCAGGGCGAGCACGCGCTGCCGACGATGATCTCGGCTCCCTCGCCCCCGCCGCCGATGCCCGCTCCCCCGGCCCCTGCCCCGGCCCCGGCCCCGCCCCCGCCCCCGCCCCCGGCATACGGCTACCCGCAGCAGCAGCCCCCGCCGTACGGCTACCCGCAGCAGCAGCCGTACCCCCACCAGCCCCACCAACCGCACCAGGCCTTCCCGACGTACGCCCCCGAACCCCCACGCCGCGGCAACCGCGGAGCAACCGCCGCCCTGATCGCGGTGGCCCTGGTCGTCGCGGTCGTCGCGGGCGGCTCGGTCTACGCCTTCATGGGCAAGGACGGCAAGAAGACCGCCCAGCCGGAGGACCCCAAGCCGCAGTCGACGAACTCGGCCCCGACAACCCCTGGCACAAAAACCCCGTCCGCCACGCCCGGGGCCACGCCCGCGACGACCCCCGCGGCCGGGGGCGTCCCGGCGGAGTACGTCGGCACCTGGCAGGGCTCCTTCGAGACCGCCGACGGCACCAACACCCGCGTCATGACGATCACCCAGGGCGGGACGGGCGAGACCGTCATGACGCTGACCGGAACGGGCTCGAACTACGACTGCCGCTGGTCGGCCACCCTCCGCGCCTCGGGCCCCCCGCTCGAACTCGGCCCCACCCAGGTCACCTTCGGCGACCCGAAGACCTGCTCCCCCGGCCAGTGGAGCCGCCTGAACATGCCGAACGACACCACGATCGTGCGCGAACTGGTCGGCTCGAGCGGCGAACCCATCACGTACACGAAGACGAGCTGAGGCTCACACACCGAGCCTGATCCGGTAGACACGCCGCCGCGACGGGTGCTCACCGAGACACCAGAGGCTGGGCCGCGGACTCTCGTCGTAACTGAGGTCTTCGGGACCGATGGCGAGTACTCCGTACACAACCGGCGTGCCGTCCCGGCCCGCATGGCGCCACAGTCTGCCCGGCTCGGCGGGTTTGCCGGCCGGGGTGTCGACGTTGGCGGCGTAGTACGCATCCCTGCCCACGCTGACCGCGCCCTGCACCCTTGCGGTGTTGAGCGGCCAGTCGCCGTCGGACTGTCCGTCGTCGGCTATGTATCCGTTGGTGTCCAGCTCCCAGCGGACGGCGCGCCCCCTGCGCTTGTCCCAGAACTCGCTGACGACGAGCGAGTGCACGGAGCCCTGTGTCCGGTCCAGGGACGCCTGCGAATGCCACGGCCTGCCACTCGTGTTCTCGTACAGGTGGTGCAGCGGAAGGATGTAGTCGTAGCCGTACGCCTTGGCCTTGTCCGCTCCCGTCACCTTGGCCATCTTGCTGATGTCGAAGACGCTCAGTCCGCCCAGCCTGAAGTCCTTGTCGTCCCCGGGCCTGTTGGCGACATAGAGGAAGTTCCCGACCCAGGCGATACCCCCGGCGTGGATTCTCACCGGTTCGAAGGTGGCCCTGCGCTTCGGCCGCTGGACGGGTTCCACCAGCAGCACATGCTGGTATTTCGGATTCTCGGGATCTCCCGTCACGTCGGCAAAGGTGACGCGGGCGCCTCTCGGCTCGTAGTCGCCCTTGCCGTACCAGGTCACCGCCATGACCTTCTTGCCGCTGCTCGGCTCGACGCCGCCGTAGCCGTCGTAGCTGGTGGTGACGCCCTGTGGGTACCACTGCCTGGTCCTGCCGTCCAGTTTCCCGTGCGGGTCCTTGGTCTTGTCGTCCCAGGCAAAGCCGTACGCGAACCCGTCCGGCTTCCGGCCCTTTTCCTTCTCCCCGTCGTGCCAGTCCCCGGGGTCGATCCCGCGGCGAGTGGCGGTGGCGAGCACCGTCGCCACATTCGCCGGGGACAGACGTCCCTGAAGTCCGTCGCAGGCAGCGGCCCAGGTGAGATACCCGGCGTACCTGCCACGTCGCATCGTCAGGGTGAAACCGGGGGCCGCCGCCTGCGCCGTGGAGGGGACGAGAAGCCCGCCGGCCGTCGCCATCAGTGGGGCGGCGGCCATGCCGCGCAGAATGTTTCTCCGTGTGGTGTCCATGGCGATGGACCGTAGACACCGCACGACCGGCCCGTCCCGCTTCTCGCTGTCCGGGACATGTCCCGGACAGCGCAGGTCACTTCAACAGCAGGGCCGCCGCATTGAGCAGCAGCAGCGGGTGGACGAACCGCCCCGGTCCACTCGGCGGAAACCGCCACGACAGCGGCCAGGTACGCCCACGCAGTGCGGGCACGGGTACGTAACTCACGTGAGAGGGACCTGAGTTGAGGCGCGTCACACCGGGCGGCCACGGCCGGTGTGACGTACTCCCCGCCGGCAGGAGGAAGTACACGGACCGCCGCGCGTAGTCCTCTATGACAACGGGACCGGGATCGCCGCCGGTCATGGTCTCCAGCAGATCGGCGAGCCGACGGCCGTCGTCTCCGTCGACGCGGGCGGCATCGAATTGCACACCGGCCTTGCGGAGTTGAAATCCGGAAGCCGGAATCCAATCGAGGTTTACTTCGCGACTTTGCGTATCCACAAGAACAGTGTGGGTGAGCTTGGCTAGCGTTTTCCATGACTCGCAGAGGACGTCGGGCGGGGGTTGACCTGCGCGAACTTCCTTCAAAGTGAGTCGAATTCGGCGGGGACTGGTTGAGACCGGTTGAGTCCGGTTGAGTCGAAATGGTGATCGCAAATGGCACGAGCGGAGAACAAGGAAACGGCGGGTTCAGCGACGCGGTTGGTGGCGAATATTGCCCGCAAGATGCGTGTACGGAAGGGATGGACTCAGGAGCAATTGGGCAGCGAGCTCGGCTTCTCGGGCGCGGCGGTGAGCGCAATGGAGACGTGTGCGCAGCCTGCGAGCGACGAGATGCTGATCAAGCTGGAGCGGGTGTTGGGGGACGGTCTGGGGATCTTCGAGCAGGCGAGGGAGTACGTACGCCTGGACAAGCTCCCGGCTCAGTTCAAGGACTATGCAATGCTGGAGCAGCGAGCCCTGACACTGTGCTCGTACATCACGCTGGTCGTTGACGGCCTGTTCCAGACCGTGGAGTACGCCCGCGCACTGATCGGCGGCGGGTATCCCCCACTCTCGGACCATCGAGTGGAAGAGCTGGTCGAGGCGCGGATGGCCCGCAAGGCGCTCTTCGACCGCGACCCGCCCGCGCTGATCGAATTGGTGCTCGAAGAGTCTGCCCTGCATCGCACCGTCGGTAGCCAGGAGATCATGCGCAGCCAGCTGCTCCAGCTTGCCGAGTGCGCCCAGCGGCGCAATGTCACAGTCCAGGTAGTACCTCTGGACCGTGGGCGTCGGGGCGAACATGCAGGTATGCGAGGTGAGATGAAGCTGCTGGAGACTCCCGAGCATGACCACCTGATCTACATGGAGCCCCAGGACGAAAGCCTGCTGATCAGCGATCCTGCAAAGGTGAGTACCTACACCCAGCGGTATGCGAAGATCCGTTCACAGGCCCTGTGCCCGGACGAATCGCTGGGCCTCATCGAGCGGTTGGCAGGAGACCAGCAATGAGCGACACCCTGCGGTGGTTCAAGTCCAGCTACAGCGACAGCGGCGGTGCCGACTGCATCGAGGTCGCCTTCGACTGGCGCAAGTCCTCGTACAGCAGCGACTGCACCGGCAACTGCGTCGAGGTCGCCGCCTGCCCCCACAGCGTCCACATCCGCGACTCCAAGGTCACCGACGGCCCCACCTTCGCCGTCGCCCCCACCACCTGGACGAACTTCCTCGACTGGGCGAGCTGAACCCCTACGTAGGCGGAGCCATGACGATCACTGGCACACCGGTACCCGGTCCGGCGGGGCTGCCGTTGCTGGGCTCGATGTTCGAGCTCAAGCGGGACTCGCTCGGCACCTTCCTCAACGCACAGCGCGAACACGGAGACGTCGTCAGGATCACCGCGGGCCCTCCCGGACTGCGGGCCGAGCTGTACGCGGTGTTCTCCGCCGAGGGCGCCCAGCAGGTACTGGCCACGGAATCGGCCAACTTCCGCAAGGACAACTCCTTCTACCAGGAGGTCCGGGAGTCGTTCGGCAACGGTCTGCTGACCAGCCAGGACGCCGACTACCTCCGGCAGCGGCGGCTCGTGCAGCCGCTGTTCACGCGCCGCCGGGTCGACGGCTACGCCGACTCCATCACCGCCGAGACCTCGGCCATGCTCTCCACCTGGCGCAGCGCCCCGGACGCCACCGTGGACGTGGCCACCGAGACGACCCGGCTCACTCTGCGTGCGGTCGCCCGCATCCTGTTCGGCACGGACGTCGAGGCGGCGGTCGACGTCGTGGAGCGGTGCTTCCCGATCATCGGGGAGTACACGCTCACCCGCGGCTACTCCCCCGCCAACTTCCCGCGCAGCTGGCCCACTCCCGCCAACCGGCGGGCCGCCGCCGCGACGGACGAGCTGTACGCGGTGTGCGACGGGATCATCGAGAAGCGCCGCGCCCACCGCGGCTCCGCGACCGGCGACGACCTGCTCACGCTCCTCAGCCAGGCCGAGAGCGCGGAGGACGGGAGCCTCGACGCGTCCGAGATCCGCGACCAGGTACTGATCTTCCTGCTCGCCGGGCACGAGACCACGGCGACCTCGCTCGCGTTCGCGCTGCATCTGCTGGCCCGCCATCCGAAGGAGCAGGAGCAGGCGCGGGACGAGGTCGTCCGCGTACTGTCCGGGCGGCGGCCCGAGGCCGCCGATCTCGACGCACTCCCGTATCTGACGAAGGTCCTCAAGGAGGCCATGCGGCTCTACCCGGCGGGGCCGGTCGTCGGACGCCGGGCCGTCGCCGCTGCCGAGGTCGGGGGGCACACGATCCCGGCCGGTGCGGATGTGATCGTGGCGCCGTGGGTGACGCACCGCCATCCCCGGTACTGGGACGACCCGGAACGGTTCGACCCGGAGCGGTTCACGCCGGAGCGCGAGAAGGAACGCCCCCGGTATGCCTGGTTCCCGTTCGGGGGCGGGCCACGGGCCTGTATCGGTCAGCACTTCTCGATGCTGGAGTCGGTGCTGGCGCTCGCGATGATCCTGCAGGAGTACGAGCTCGCGGCCGTCGATGTCGAGGTCCCGGTGGACACGGGCATCACCCTGCGGGCGGCTGGTCCGGCGAGGTGTGTGCTGCGCCCCGTCACCGCCCGCTGACGGCCGACCCGCCGGGCCGGGGAGCCCTGACCTGCTTCCTGCCCGGGAAGTCGACGTCGGCCCCGGCGGGAGGAAGCGGCCGGTGGCCTTCGGAATGATCGTTGACCCAGCCGCAGACGCCGCAGGCGTATCGCCCGTCCAGACCGGCGACGCGTGTGCCGCACTGACGGCACTCGGTCTCGGTGATGTCCGGAGCGATGACCGCCTCGGGATCGGACAGCGGCTCGGTGTCCGGCAGCCAGTTACTCATGGCCGCAGGCTACCGCCGCGGGGTCGGGGCGCGGGCCTGATGCCCCCCGTACCGCCGGCACAGGAGAAGCCCCCGGGGGAGCGCCCGTCTGCGCCTGCGCGCCGGCTGCGGGGCCCGGGCGCGATCCCGGGCCCCGCGGCTGGGCCTGTCAGCGCTGCTCGGGCAGCCTGATCGTCCGTACGAGCGGCATGTCCGCGTACAGATCCGGCAGCGCGGTCACCACAGGTCTTCCGTCCGGCCAGTCGATGGTCGGGCGGGAGAGGTGGATGGCGTGGCCGATCCGCCACTCCACACCGTCACGCACGAGCGCCCCTACTGCCGAGGCGCCCGCGAAGTCCAGCTCCACGATCTCTGCGGCGGGCAGAGCCCCGATGTGGTCCGCCAAGCCCCTTCGTGCGCCGTCGGCCGCCGCAAGACACATGGCCGGGACAAAGACGTGCCGGGTTGGTCCCCGCTGCGTGTTGGCAATGAACTGTGAAGCCAGGACATTGCCCGAGCCCAGCGCGAGCAGTGCAGAGTTGTCGTAGACGACTGCCGTGGAACGACTCACAGGCTGTCCACAGGCCGGCCGGCCTCGAGCTCCTGCCATACGTTCTCGGCCCTGTCGTGGTCCTCGTCCGTGAGGGTCACGCCGAAGTGGGTCTCGCAGTACGCCTTGGTCTCCTCGTACCGCTTCTGGAGCTCCTCCTTCGTCGGCGTCGCTCCCGCCAGCTCCGCGATCAGGTCGCGCATCGTCATGCCGCGCTCGCGGGCAAGCACCAGGAGGCGGTCGCGGACAGCGGGGTCAACCTTGACGGTGGTGTCAGCCATGACGGCAGTATACCGCCGGTATACCGTCTCGGGCGGGGCAAGTAACAAGGTCATTCGTCTTCGCTTCCGTTCGGCCGGATGGCACGTCATGCGCCATGGATTGGGCATGTGCCAACGGACTATGCCAGCGCCAGAGTTGACCCACCCGCCACATCGAGATCGTTCACCCGTCAGAGTGAGGTCGCCCCACCCCCGCCCGACACCCTGAACGGTCGGCGAACATCCGGCGTCGGAACCGCCAAGCCGCTCCCCCGCCGCTCGCACTCTCGTACGGTGGCCGCGCCCGCGAAGGAGTGCGAGGAGAACCCCGTGGAGTGGCTCAGCGCCGAGAACGTCGTTGCCGTGCTCACCGCCGTGCTCGGCATCCTGGCCTCCGCCGGCGTGCTCTGGTACGAGCGCCGGGTACCGCGCCGCAAACGCATCGGCTACCGCGTACAGATGGACACCCCCATCGGCAGCAACGTCCGCAGTGGGCGGCCGAACATCCGGCTCGGGCTGTTCAACGAGACCCCGGACATGTCCGACGCCACCCTCGTACTGCTGCGCATCGAGAACGACGGCTCGCAGAGCATCGCGGACAACGACTACACCGGCCGCGAACTGCACGGCCTGACCGCCGAGTTCACCGACCGCACCATCCGGGCCATCGCCGTCACCCAGCCGCCCGGCGCCGACCACCTGATGGACCACTTCGCCCCGGCCGCGGGCATGCGGCACACCGGCAGCACGATCTATCTGCCGCGCGTCCCGCTCAACCGCGGCCAGCACTTCAAACTGCTGGTGCTGCTCACCGGCGCGGGAGTGGGCAGCGAGGTCACCGTCACCGGCGGCATCCGCGACGGCGAGGTGATGCCCAACCGGAGCACGACGCCCGACGACAAGCCCCCGCAGTTCAGCAGACCCGCCCGGCTGATCACCGTGCTGCTCACCGCCTGTGTGGTCACGCTCGCGTCCATCATCGTCGTACGGGAGGACGCTCCGCCGCCCATCGGCTGCGCGAAGGGCGCGCTGACCGTGACCGGATCCACCGCCTTCGCCCCGGTGGTGCAGGAGCTGGCGAAGAAGTACGAGAACGACTGCGAAGGGGCCACGGTCACCGTGGACGCCCATGGCAGCACGGCGGGGATACGGGCACTGGCCGACACGGGCGCCCGTGCCAAGAAGGGCTCCCCGGCGCTGATCGCCCTCTCCGACGGTCCCAAGCCGGACGGCTATCCGCAGCTGCGGGACACCCGCGTCGCCGTCTCCGTGTTCGCCCTCGTCGTCAATGACCGTGTGCCGCTGCGGAACCTGTCGATCGCCGACATCCAGAAGCTCTACCGGGGAGAGATCAGCAACTGGAAGGACCTCGGCGGCCCCGACCTTCGCGTCCACCTGGTCAGCAGGGACGCCAACTCCGGCACCCGCGAGGTGTTCCAGCGCCGCGTACTGGAGCGGAACGAGCCGGCCAACTCCTCCCGCGACTGCGAGCGCAAGGACGATCCGGAGGCGACGGTCGTACGCTGCGAACTCGACAGCACGGAACAGGTGCTGACGACCGTGGCCCGGCTGCCGGGCGCGATCGGCTACAGCGAGCTGCGGGCCGGGACCGGCCTGAAGGGGCTGCACCGGCTCGACATCGCGGGAGACGCCCCGTCCGTCGACGACATCGGCAAGAGCGCGTACCCGTACCGGGAGATCGAGTACGCCTACACCTTCGGCCAGCCGCCCGCCGACTCACTCGCCTCCAGCTTCCTCGGCTACCTGAGCCGGGGCAGCGGGCAGGACGTCATCCGCACCCATGGCCATCTGCCGTGCGCGACCCCGAAGGGACTGCGCATCTGCGGCGAGGACTGAACGCCGGCGCCGCGCCGCACGTACCGGTATCTGGAGGAACGCAGAGCGCCCCGGCCGGCCGAAAGGCCGGCCGGGGCACTCTGCGAGAACCGGGGCGCTCTGCGGGAAAACGGACTCCCGGATCAGATGAACGAGTTGATCTCGATCGTCTCGGTACGGCCGGGGCCGACGCCGATCGCCGAGATCGGCGCGCCCGACATCTCCTCCAGCGCCTTCACGTAGTCCTGCGCGTTCTTCGGCAGGTCCGCGAAGGTCTTCGCCTTGGTGATGTCCTCCGACCAGCCCGGCAGCATCTCGTAGATGGGCTTCGCGTGGTGGAAGTCGGACTGGCTGTACGGGAGCTCCTCGACGCGCTTGCCGTCGATCTCGTACGCGACACACACCGGGATCTGCTCCCAGCCGGTCAGCACGTCGAGCTTGGTGAGGAAGAAGTCCGTGAGGCCGTTGACCCGGGTCGCGTACCGCGCGATGACCGCGTCGAACCAGCCGCAGCGGCGGTCACGGCCGGTGGTCACGCCCCGCTCGTGGCCGATGCGGCGCAGTGCCTCGCCGTCCGCGTCGAAGAGCTCCGTGGGGAACGGGCCCGCGCCGACACGCGTGGTGTAGGCCTTGAGGATGCCGATGACCCGGCTGATCTTCGTCGGGCCCACGCCCGCACCCGTGCAGGCGCCGCCCGCGGTCGGGTTCGACGAGGTCACGAAGGGATACGTGCCGTGGTCGACGTCGAGCAGCGTGCCCTGGCCGCCCTCGAAGAGGACGACCTTGCCCTCGTCGATGGCGTTGTTCAGGATCAGCGTGGTGTCGGCGACGTACGGCTTGAGCTGCTCCGCGTACTGGAGCATCTCCTCGACGATCTTGTCGGCCTCGATCGCGCGCCGGTTGTAGACCTTGGCGAGCAGCTGGTTCTTGGACTCCAGCGCCGCCTCGACCTTCTGCTCCAGGATCGACTCGTCGTAGAGGTCCTGGACGCGAATGCCGACGCGGTTGATCTTGTCCGCGTACGTCGGGCCGATGCCACGGCCGGTCGTGCCGATCTTCCGCTTCCCGAGGAACCGTTCCGTCACCTTGTCGACGGTGACGTTGTACGGAGTGATCAGGTGAGCGTTTCCGCTGATCAGCAGCTTGGACGTGTCGACGCCGCGGTCGTTCAGCCCGCTCAGCTCGGAGAGCAGAACCGCCGGATCCACAACGACGCCGTTGCCGATGACCGGAGTACATCCGGGCGAGAGGATTCCGGAAGGGAGGAGATGCAGCGCATACTTCTGGTCGCCGACGACAACCGTGTGGCCGGCGTTGTTACCGCCCTGATAGCGCACAACATAATCCACGGATCCACCGAGCAGGTCGGTGGCCTTTCCCTTGCCTTCGTCACCCCACTGAGCACCGAGCAGCACAAGTGCGGGCACAGGCGTACACCCCTTCCGGGCGGGGCAAGACCAAGGTCAGGGGGCCTGAGCCGTGCCTGAGTCTTCGGACCGGTTGCCCCGGAATAGACGAAGCCCCTGGCGCAATAGCGCAAGGGGCTCTTGCACAAAGATGCTACCCGAGGAAGGACCGAGGTGTCGGCTCACGACCAGCTACTGGTGGTCATCGACCCGGTCGCCCGCCGAAGTGACGGCGAGTCCGTGCGAATCGCGAAGGATGTGCTGTGTGGCGGGGCGGAGGCGAAAATCTGCCTCCCCGAGGGACCGGAGGAGTTTGCGCGGGCGCTCGCCCGCAGAGGCAGTCGGCGGCCCGTGGTGGTCGGCGACGACCGGGCTCTGCTGCGGGCGGTGGCACTGCTGCACCGGGACCGGTGGCTGGGCGACGGGGCGCTGGGGCTGGTCCCGGTAGGGGCGTCGGTGGAGCTGGCGCACTCGCTCGGCGTGCCGGAAGGGCCGGTGGCGGCGGCGCGTGCGGTGCTGGACGGGGCCGTACGCCGTCTTGACCTGCTGGTGGACGAGAGCGACGGAGTGGTGCTCGGCGACCTGAGCATCCCGGCGGCACGGGGACCGGCGCGGGGAGCGACCACTTCCGTCACGGGCGTCTGGGTGTGGGACACCTGCCGCTCCCTGGTCCGCACCCTGGTGCGGCCGGCGGCGCCGCCCGCCCAGGTCGTGCGTACGCACCGGCTGCGGGTCGAGGCGGACGGCGTGCTCCTGACCGACCTCGACAGGGTGGTGGAGGCGGTCACGGTTCGCGCGGGCGACGGGCGCGCGGAGGTGACGGTCCGCCACGGCGCGGACACGGAGCCGGTGAAGGCGCGTGCGCTGACGGTGACGGTGTCGGGAGCGGACTTCCGATACCGGGCGGATGCGCTGATCACGGGGCCGGTACGGACCCGGACGTGGACGTTGCGGCCGGAGGCGTGGGGTTTGACGCTGCCGGCGGTGGCGGGTGCGGAGGCGGCGGCTGCCGGGGCGGGGAGTTAGCGGGGCCGGGGGCCGGCGGGGCCGTACGCCGTCCGGCAGCCGGTTCGTCCTCAGACGCCGGACGGGCTGATCCGCTCGGGCTGCCCCGAGGAACGCGCGGTGCCCGGACCCGTGGCGGAGTCCGGGCGCCATGCCTTTCGTACCGGTCGGCTACAGCTGTACGAGGAGCTCCTGGACGCCGCGGATGACATAGCCCGGCTTCCACACGGGCTCCGCCGCGAGCTTCATCGTCGGGGCCTCGCGGAGCAGCTCACCGAAGGACGCGGCCAGCTCGATGCGGGCGAGTGGGGCGCCGAGGCAGTAGTGGATGCCCGCGCCGAAGGTGACATGAGGATTGTCGGGGCGGGAGAGGTCGAGGGTGTCCGGGTGGTCGAACTTCGCCGGGTCCCGGTTGGCCGAGCCGAAGAGCAGAGCGAGCTCGGAGCCGCGCGGGATGACCGTTCCGTCGATCTCGATGTCGTCGAGAACCCAGCGCTCGAACATCTGGAGCGGGGTGTCGTAGCGCATCAGTTCTTCCACAGCTGTGGACAGAAGGGTGGGATCGGCACGGAGGGCGGCAAGCTGCTCGGGGTGGCGGAAGAGGGTCCACCAGCCGTTCGCGGTGGTGTTGACCGTCGCCTCGTGACCGGCGTTCAGCAGCAGCACACAGGTGGAGATCATCTCCTGCTCGCTGAGCCGGTCGCCCTCGTCGTGCGCGGCGATGAGCGCGGAGATCAGGTCCTCGCCTGGCGCGGTGCGCCGCCGGGCTATCAGCTCCCTCAGATACGCGCTGAATTCCAGCGATGCCCGCACGGCGCGGGCCGCCGTCTCCTCGGAAGGGTTCAGCTCGAACATCCCGCAGATGTCCGCCGACCAGGGACGGAGCAGTGCGCGGTCGGCGGCCGGGATGCCGAGCATCTCGGCGATGACGGCGACGGGCAGCGGCTCGGCGACCTCGGCGAGCAGATCACCCCCGCCGGCGTCCCGGACCCCGGCGACCATCTCGGCGGCGAGCCGCTCCACGGTGGGTACCAGCGCCTCGACGGTCCGCGGAGTGAAGGCCTTCGACACGAGCCGCCGGATGCGGGTGTGGTCGGGGGCCTCCAGATCGAGCATCCCGTTGTCGTTGAGCGTGTGGAACGGCTCGTGCGCGGCGGGCGGGGCCGTACGCCCGAACTCCTCGTGCGTGAAACGGTGCAGATACGTCCGGCCCAGCCGCCGGTCGCGCAGCAGCGCGGAGACATCGGCGTACCGCGGGACGAGCCACTGCCGCGTCGGCTCGTAGTAGTGCACCCGGCCACGGGAGCGGAGCTCGGCGTAGGCGGGGTAGGGGTCGGCGACGAATGCGGGTGACCAGGGGTCGAACGTCTCTGCCATGGCCCGACGCTACCGGCCGGGGTGCGCTTTCCCCAGCCCCCAGCCCCCAGCCCCCCAGCCCCCTGCCTTCCCGGCCCCGCAGCTCGGCGTACCCGCGTACCCCCGCCTCCCCGGACCCCGCGTCTCCATCGCCGGCGGGGGCCGCATGGCAGCCCGTCCGGCGATGGAGGACACGGCCGAAGGCCGTACGGGCTCTGGGGGCCTGCCCCCAATTACGGGAAGGGGCGGAAAGGGCGGGCAGGGGCACACCGCCTAGCCCGGGGTCACCAATCGCGCCTCGTACGCGAACACCGCCGCCTGCGTCCGGTCCCGCAGCCCCAGCTTCACCAGCACCCGGCTCACATGCGTCTTGATCGTGGACTCGGCCACCACCAGATGCGAGGCGATCTCCGCGTTCGACAGGCCCTGCGCGATCAGGACCAGGACCTCCGTCTCGCGCTCCGTGAGATCGCCGACCTGGGTCAGGGCCGCCGGGCGCGGGGTCTGCGAGAGCTTGGAGAACTCCGTGATCAGGCGGCGGGTCACGGTGGGCGCCAGCAGAGCCTCGCCCGCCGCCACCACCCGTACGCCGTCGGCGAGCTGGCGGGCGGAGGCGTCCTTCAGCAGAAAGCCGGACGCTCCGGCACGCAGCGCCTGGTACACGTACTCGTCCAGGTCGAAGGTCGTCAGCACCAGCACCTTGGACTCGCTGTGCGCGGCGACGATCTCGCGGGTCGCCTCGATGCCGTTGAGCTCCGGCATACGGATGTCCATCAGCACGACGTGGGGGGCGAGCTCGGCGACCTTGGAGACCGCCTCGCGGCCGTTCACCGCCTCACCGACGACCTCGATGTCGGGCATCGCGTTCAGCAGGACCGAGAAGCCCTCGCGCACCATCATCTGGTCGTCGACGACCAGAACACGGATCGTCATGAGGTCTCCCCGGAGTCGGCCGCGGCAGCGGTTTCGGTTGCGGCGACCGCGGCGACCGGAATGAAGGCGGTCACCTCGTAGCCGCCCTCCTCCGTGGGCTCCGCGGTCATCTCGCCGCTCAGCATCGTCACCCGCTCCCGCATGCCCGTGATGCCGTGGCCTGCTCCCGGCGAGGCCTTGACCAGGCCCTGGGGCGCGGTGTTCACGATCCGCAGGCCCAAGCCGCCCAGCACATACGAGAGCTCGACCTTCGCCGACGAGCCCGGCGCGTGGCGCAGTGCGTTGCTCAGCGCCTCCTGGACGATCCGGTACGCCGACAGTTCGACGCCCTGCGGCAGGTCGCGGACCGCGCCCGTCACCGTCTTCTCCACCTCCAGGCCCGCCTCGCGGACGTTGGAGAGCAGGTTCTCGATGTCCGCGAGCACCGGCTGCGGAGCATCGGGGGCCTGGTAGTCCTCCGCCCGTACGACTCCGAGGACGCGGCGCAGCTCGGTGAGGGCCGCCACCGCGTTCTCGCGGATCGTGGCGAACGCCTTCTCCAGCTCGGGGGGCGGGTTCTCCACCCGGTACGGCGCGGCCTCCGCCTGGATCGCGACGACCGACATGTGGTGGGCGACCACATCGTGCAGCTCGCGGGCGATGGTGGTGCGCTCCTCCAGCAGCGTGCGCTTGTCGCGCTCGACGGCCGTGACGGTCTGCTGCGCCGCGACCTCCTGCTGCGCCGCGCGGCGCACATGCAGCACGGTCACCACCAGCAGTACGAGCGCGGAGACGAAGAGCATCGCCGGGGTGTCGGAGACTCCGCCCTGGGAGAGCACGACCTCGGCGAAGAGGCCGTACGCCCCGGTCAGCGCCCACATCCAGCCGGCGGTGCGCGGCCGGGTCCTCATCGCGACCACCGTCATCACCGTGAGGTGTGCGAGGAAGGTGCTCGGCAACCACGGCCAGCCGTCCCAGTAGTCGGCCATCACACCGGCAACGGGCGTGGAAGCCAGCGAGAGCCACCAGGCGCCGACCGGCCTGAGCAGCGTCATGACGACCGCGGCGGCCGGGACGAGGCCCGTCACGATGTATTGGATGCCGTCCTCGTGGAAACTCGCCAGGATCATCACGAACAGGGCGAGGCCCACCACCGTGGCGTGCGGCATCCAGCCCGCGCACTCACGTATCCGGCCGGGGAGCCGGCGGGCGAGGCGACCGCCCGTCCGCCTCTGCGGGAGCGGGCGGTAGGCGAAGGCGTCATGGAACAGGTCCTGGCGGAGGCCGCTCAATGCGCCCATGGCCAGGCGGTACTCGGGGCTGCGGGTCTTCTCGGTCACGCTATGAACGGTAAGCGGAAGGACGGACGCGGTCGTCAGCATCGCTATGGATCCTGCCGCGTCCGTCCTGAGTACTATCCGCCGTGCTGAGTGTTACGCGCAGAACGCGTCCGCGTGCTCCTGTGCCCACTCGGCGAAGGTCCGTGCCGGGCGGCCGGTGACCTGCTCGACGGTGTTGAGTACGGTCTTTCCCTCCGGCGGGGTGTCCCGGTAGACCATGATCAGGAAGTCGATGACGTCCTGCGGATGGCCCGACGCCTCCCACCGCTCCCGCGCCTGCTCCTCGCTCAACTCCACCAGACCGATCTCCCGGCCGCGGGCCGCGGCCAGGATGTTCACCTTGTCCTGGACGGTCAGCGCCTGCGGCCCGGTGATCAGATAGTCCTTGCCGCCGTGACCGTCCTCGGTGAGCGCGACCGCCGTGACCGCGCCGATGTCGGTCTCGTGGACCATCGCGCTGAGCCGCCCGACGAACGGCTCCTGGACCTCGTTGTCGCTGCGGATCGACTCGGCCCACTCCAGCGCGTTCGACATGAACTCCACCGGCATCACCACGGTCCAGGCCACCTCGCTCGCGCGCACCGCGTCCTCCAGCGGGGACGGGCCCCCGCCGTGCAGCACGGTGATCCGTCGTACGCCCGCCTTGCGCGCCAGCCCGACGATCTCCCCGCCGGTCTCCAGCGGGGCGAACAGTGCGCCGCCGAAGGTGATCAGATGCACGCCGGAGACGCCCTCCAGCGCGGGGACCAGACTCGCCGGGTCGGTGAGGTCACCGCGCACGACCTCGACACCGTCGGGGAATTCGGCCGTGGCGGGGTTGCGGGTGAGGGCGCGGACCGTGTGGCCGCGACGCAGCAGTTCGGCGACGATCTGCCGGCCGACGCTGCCGGTCGCTCCGGTGACCAGGACGGTCTGGTGGTTGCTCTGGTGGTTGCTCTGGTGGGGGCTCTCTGGATGCGTCATGGGAACACCGTAGGAAGGCTTGCGGTCAGTTTCTGTCCTCGACCAACCCGACGTCCTCGACCGACCGGACGTCCTCGGCCGACCGGACGTCCTCGGCCGACCGGACGGCTGTCAGTAGCCCGTGGGGCGTACGAGTCCTGTCTCGTACGCGAACACCGCCGCCTGCGTACGGTCCCGCAGCCCCAGCTTCACCAGGATCCGGCTCACGTGCGTCTTCACCGTCTGCTCCGCCACCACCAGCCGGCCGGCGATCTCGGCGTTCGACAGGCCCTGCGCGATCAGGGTGAGCACCTCTGTCTCACGCTCCGTCAGATCGCCGACCCGCTCCTTCAGCGGGGCCCGTGGTGCGCCGGCCGTCCGGGAGAACTCCGATATCAGCCGCTTGGTGATGTTCGGCGAGAGCAACGCGTCGCCGGCCGCCACCACCCGTACCGCTTCGGCGAGCTGATGGGCCGACGCGTCCTTGAGCAGAAAGCCGGACGCGCCCGCGCGGAGCGCCTCGTAGACGTACTCGTCCAGATCGAACGTGGTCAGCACGAGGACCTTGACGGTGGCACCCGGGGCTTTGGTGACCCGGCGGGTGGCCTCGATGCCGCCCAGCTCGGGCATCCGGATGTCCATCAGGACGACGTCGGGGCCGAGTTCGGTGACCTTGGTGATGGCGTCGAGGCCGTCCACGGCCTGGCCGATCACCTCGATGCCCGGCTCGGCGTTGAGCAGCACCGTGAATCCCTGTCGGACCATCGCCTGGTCGTCGGCGATCACCACCCGGATCGTCATGCGTTGTCCTTCGAAGCTTGCAGGGGCAGGTGTGCGGTGACTTCGTAGCCGCCGTCGGGGGTGCGTCCGGCGGCGAGACCGCCGCCGAGCATGGCGGCGCGTTCGCGCATGCCGAGCAGACCGTGGCCCGCACCGGGGGACGGCGGGGCGGGCTCCGTCGGGGCGGTGTTGATCACCCGGACGCCCAGCATGCTCTTCTTGTACGCGATCTCCACGCGTACGTGGGTCCCGGGTGCGTGCCGTATCGCATTGCTGAGCGCCTCCTGGATGATCCGGTACGCGGACAGTTCGACGCCGGGCGACAGCGGGTGCGGCGTGCCGGAACGGTCGGTGGTGATGCTCAGGCCGGCGCTGCGGACGTTCTCGACGAGGGAGTCCAGCCGGGCGAGAGTGGGCTGCGGTGCGTGCGGGATGCCCTCCGAGTCCTCGGGGTTCTTGGGGTTCTCGGAGCGCAGGACGCCGAGCACGCGGCGGAGTTCGGTGAGCGCTTCGAGGGCGTTCTCGCGGATGCCCTCCAGATTCTCCTTGAGTTCGTCGGACGGATTCTGTACGAGGTGCGGAGCGACCTGCGCCTGGATGGAGATCACCGACATGTGGTGGGCGACGACATCGTGCAGCTCGCGCGCGATCCGGTTGCGCTCCTCGAGCAGCGTGCGGCGGGAGCGCTCCTCGGCAGTCAGCGACTCCTGCTCGACGAGCTGGTCACGGGCCACACGGCGGCCGTGCAGCGACGTCCCGATGAGGACCACGACCGCGTACACGAGCGCGGCCGTGACGGACGTCGAGCTGTACGCCGCGTGCTTCCCGAGCACGAACGCCTCGAGGACGAACCCGACGGTGACGGTGACCAGCAGCGCCTTGACGGCGACACGTGTCCGGACGCGCAGGGCGAGAAAGAACAGCACGGCGGCGTTGGCTATGATCCCCGCTACGGTCCACGGCCAGATCTGCCCTCCGAGCGAAGCGTTGGCCAAGGCGATCGCGGTCACTACGGCGATCGCCAGCGATATCCACCAGCCTGCGAGCGGTCGGCGCATCGCACACAGGATCGCGGCGGCGGTGGCGGTCCCGAGCAGGACGCCGTAGCCGCCGCCCACCCCGTGGCTGATCAGATCGTTCGAGCCGAGGATCGCGTGGGCAACGATGCCGTAGACAATCACGACGTGCGGCAGCCACCGCAGCAAGCGGGGGCGGGCCATGGGCGGAAGCGGCATCGCTTCGAAGTTCCACAGCTCAGGGGGGCGCACAGCCGCGCGCTCCCATCTGTTCAGGTTCTTTTCGTCCGCCACGGGATGAAGCCTAGGCATCGCGCACCACCTGTCCCCGGGCGGGCCGTCGGCCCTGTTCGTACAGCCGGAACGCTCCCCAGCAGACGGACAGCGCGAGCGCGAAGACCGGCAGCCAGGCAAGCCGGGCCAGCACCCAGCCGGCGCTGTCGGGTGTGGTGTGCAGTCCGGGGAGCGCGCCCGCGAGCAGGCCGGTCGTGGTGACCGCCATCAGCGCGGTCTGGTGCCAGAGGAAGACCGTCATCGCGGAGAGGTTGACCAGTGCCACGGCCGCCCAGGCCACGGGGCGTTGCAGCACCCGGCGCAGCGGGCCGAGCAGCAGGAGAGCCCCTCCGCACTGCGCGAGCCCGAAGGCGACGGCGGCGAGGGTCGGCGGGTTGAGGTTGGAGATCTCGGCGCCGGGCACCCCGACCATGGACGCGGGATACCCGGCCCACAGGACGAGGGCGGCGGTGGCGGCTGCGCCGCCGAGCAGGAGCGCCCATCCCGTCGCACGGCCGCGCAGGCCGCCGCGGGCCCAGGCCGCGCCGAGGCAGTACGGGACCAGCCAGCCCGCGGCCACATTGATCCACCCCAGCCAGGCGGGTCCGCCGAGGCCGAAGCGGAACAGGTCGATGTGGAGGACGACGGCGAGCGGCCAGAGCGGATGCAGCTTGGCGACGAGCGGGGTGGCGGCGGTGAGTACGGCGAAGACCAGCAGGAACCAGAGCGGGGAGAGGGCGAGTTTCAGCAGGGTGCGTACGGTCTCCAGGCTCGCGCCCGTGGCGAGCATCCCGGTCGCGGCGACCGTCCACAGCACCAGGACGGCCGCGACCGGCAGGAAGAGCCGGGACAGCCGGGTGGCCAGCCACGGCCGGTAGCCGGTGCCGCGGGCCCGCGCCGCGGCATGGCTCCTGGCGCCCATGTGCCCGCCGACCAGGAAGAAGACGGCCAGGGTCTGAAAGATCCAGGAGACCGGGGCCAGCCACGGCATGTACTGGAGCGGGCTGGCGCCGTGGAGCACGCCTCCGCCGTCGGTGACGAGGGCGGTGACCAGCCAGTGGCCGAGGACCACGCCGAGGATCGCGAGCCCGCGCAGGGCGTCGACGGCACGGTCGCGCTCGGGCGGAGTGGCGGCGTCGATACGGCGTACCAACTCATGCATGGGTGACCTCCGTTGCGCGGCCGAGGGCGATCCGGGCGAGGTTCTTCAGCGGTACGGAGCCGGGCTTCAGGTAGTCGCTGTGCCCGCCGTCACCGGCGGCGAAGGTGCGGGCGCCGAAGGCGGGCGACACGGGGTCGGTGCCGTGACCGACGGTGGTGCCGAGGATGTCGAGCCGGACGTGCGGGACCTCGGCGACCCAGTCGTCGGCGCCGCGGCCGGCCCAGACGGTGGCGGGGGTGTGGAGGTCGGCGGCGCTGTCGGCACCGGCACCGGGGCTGCCGTAGAGGACGATGTCGGCGACGTCGAGGGAGGGTGCGGCGCGTCCGCAGACGACGGAGCCGTACGAATGGCAGAGCAGCGAGACCTGTGCGCCGGGCTTGGCGGTGCCCAGCTCCCGTATGAACGAACGCAGTTGAGTGGCCGCGCCGTCGGCCCGTCCCTCCGTCAGGACGTCGGAGCTGATGGTGCCGGGCGTGGCGTAGCCGAGCCAGGCGACGACGGCGGTGCGGCCGCCCATTTCGTCGTGGAGCGCCACCGCTCCCTCCCGGAAACGTCCGTACGTATCGAGGTTGGTGTCCGAGCCCGGCACCAGGACGGCGATCCGCTCGGCCCGCGCGAGGTCACCGAAGACCTCGGCGGTGCGGCCGCCGTCGCGCCCGTCGAAGGTGAGGAAGTGCCGCGCCGGGTCCGCCATGGCGCGCAGCCGGGCGGCCCGCGCCCGGTCGCCGTGGCCGTCCGCCATCCGGGCGGCCTCGCGGATGTTGCCGCGGTTGGCCGCGAACCGGTCACCGAGGGCGGGGAGTTCGGCGGCGGAGAGGCGTGCGAGGGCGGCCGGTGCGGGCGCGGGGACTGCGGCGGGCCGCGCCGCCGCGGACACCGGCACGGACACCGCGGCGGTGACGAGCGCGGCGAGCAGGGTACGACGCAGGCGGGACGCCATGAGTTCTCTTCCTTCTGTTCCAGGTGCTGTCCGGTCTGTCTCTGGAACAGAAGTTATGGATCACGGCCTGTGGTCGGCGTCCCGCTGGAGAGCGCACCTGTGTCGTAGCTCTGAGGTATGACGGGTAGGGGTGAGCGGGCTCGCGGTGGCTACCGAGCCGGCCGGGCGCGCACCCGCCGAGGCTACCGAGCCGGCTGAGCGCGGTCGGGATGACCACCAGGCCCGGCTGGCGCGCCCGCGGTGACCACCAGGCCCGGCCGGCGCGCTCGTGGTGACTACCAGGCCAGTTGGGCGATCTCCTCGGCGACGACGGCGCATGCGTCGGCGGCCGGATCGATCAGCGGGAAGTGCCCGACGTCCTCGAGGAGGGTCAGCCCGACCGCCTCCCCGGCCTTCGCCGCGGCGTCGGCATACGCCTCCACGACGGCCTGCGGCACCACGATGTCGTCCCGGCCCTGCACGACGGCGGTGGCGATACCGGTGGGCAGCAGTGCGGCCGGATCGACATGCGCACACCGCGCCTCGAACTCCGCCTCCCCACCCAGCAGTTGAACGACCGCGCCACTGCACACATCGAGCTCGACGGCCTGTGCGAAGTCCGCGATCGGCGCGAGCGCGACGACACCGCGCAGCGCGGGCGGCGCGTCCAGCCGCCACGGCGATCCGATGGGCAGCACATGCCGGGCGGCGGCCCAGAGTGCAAGATGCCCGCCGGCGGAGTGCCCGGTGACGACCGTGCGGCGGGCGTCCGCCTGCGGCAGGACGTCCTTGACCATGCCCGGCAGGGCGTCCATCGCGGCGGCGACGTCGTCGAAGGTCTCCGGCCACCGTCCGGCGACGGGCTCGCTGCCCCGCTGCTGCGGAATCTCGCTGCCGCGCCGGTACTCGATGTTGGCGACGGCGAGCCCCCGGCGGGCAAGGAAGTCCACGAAGGGAGTGATGTGCTGCCGGTCGTACGCCGCCCGCCATGCCCCGCCGTGCAGCACGACGACCAGCGGCGCAGCGGACCGACTCCCGCGCGGTGCATAGAAGTCGACGACCTGGTCGGGATGCTCCCCGTACGCGACGGAGACGTCCGGCGCGACGCGGGGATGCGAAAAAGCCGACTCGGCCTCGGCGGCGTCGCGAGCGACGGGGTCCGGCATGCTGCTCCAACCTTCCAGCAGGGTGGCGGAATTGACCTGACCAGCGGGGACGGTATCAGTCCCCGCTGGTCAGCTCATCGCAGCCTCAGGCGGTCAGCACCTCCGCCAGGACCGCCGCCGCGCGTTCCGCGTCCCCGAATCCCACATAAAGGGGTGTGAAGCCGAACCGCAGCACGTCCGGGCGGCGCAGATCGCCGATCACACCCCGCGCGATCAGCTTCTCCATCACCGCCGGCGCGTCCGCGCACCGCAGGGCGATCTGGCTGCCCCGCGAGGCGTGCTCCACCGGCGTCAGGGACGTGACCCTGCCCTCCGGCGCGTACGACGCGACGCACTCCAGGAAGAAGTCCGTCAGCGCCAGGCTCTTCGCCCGTACGGAGTCGATCGAGACGCCGTCCCACACCTCGAGCGCCGCCTCCAGCGCCAGCATCGACACGATGTCGGGCGTCCCGACCCGGCCCCGGGTCGCGCCCGGTGCCGCCTCGTACCCGGCCGCCATGGCGAACGGATCCGTGTGGGAGTTCCAGCCCGGCAGCGGGGAGTCGAAGGCCCCCTGATGGCGTTCGGCGACGTACAGGTACGCCGGCGATCCCGGCCCGCCGTTCAGGTACTTGTAGGTGCAGCCGACCGCCAGGTCCACCCCATGGGCGTCCAGGCCGACCGGGAGCGCGCCCGCGCTGTGGCACAGGTCCCAGACCGCCAGCGCGCCCGCCTCGTGGATCGCCGCCGTCAGGGACGGCAGATCGTGGAGGCGGCCCGTACGGAAGTCGACGTGGTTGACCAGCGCCACCGCCGTGTTCGGGCCGAGCGCCGCCGGGAGGTCCGCCGGGTCGACCGAGACGAGGCGCTTGCCGGTCATCCGGGCCGCCGACTGAGCGATGTACCCGTCCGTCGGGAACGTGGTCGCGTCGACCACGATGTCCGTACGGGAGTCGTCCCCGCGCAGCCGTACCGCGCCCACAACCGCCTTGAAAACATTGACGCTTGTGGAGTCGCCGACCACGATCTGCCCCGGTCCCGCACCCACCAGCGGGGCGATCCGGTCGCCGATCCGCTCCGGCGCGGTCCACCAGCCGCTCTCGTCCCACGAGCGGATCCGCAGCTCGCCCCACTGCCGGGTCACCACATCGGCGACCCGCTCGGGGACATGGGCGGGCAGAGCGCCCAGTGAGTTGCCGTCGAGGTAGACCGCCTCGTCGAGCGTGAACAGTTTGCGCAGTCCGGCCAGATCGTCTGCGGCGTCCAGCGCCGCGGCCCGCCGGGCCAGGGACTCAGACATGGCTGCGCGCCGACCACAGCTCGGGGAAAACGTTCTTGCGGGCGCGCTTCTCCAGCCACGCCACCCCCGCCGAACCACCCGTGCCCACCTTCGAGCCCATCGCCCGCCGCGTCGCCACCAGATGATCGTTGCGCCAGCGCCACACCAGCTCGCCGACGTCGGTCAGCGCCTCGCCGAGCGTCACCAGATCGGTGTCCTGGTCCGCGTCGCCGTACACCGTGGCCCAGACCTTCTCGATCTCCGCCGACGGCTCGTACTTCTCCGAGAGGTCCCGGTCCAGGACGGCGGACGGGACCGCCATCCCGCGCCGCGCGAGCAGCCGCAGCACCTCGTCGTACAGACTCGGCTCCTGGAGGGCCTTCTCCAGCTCCGCGTGGACCCGGGGCGCGCCCCGGTGCGGCACCAGCATCGACGCCGACTTCTCGCCGAGCAGGAACTCCATCCGGCGGTACATCGCCGACTGGAAACCGGAGCCCTCGCCCAGAGCGCTGCGGTACGCGTTGAACTGCGCGGGCGTGAGGTGGGCGAGCGGCTTCCAGGAGGCGTTGAGCGACTCCAGCTCGTACGTGCTGCGCTTCAGGGCGGCGAGCGCGACAGGCAGATTGTCCTCGCGGAGGGCGCCGGCGGCGGTCTCCCACTCATGGACGATGACCGTGAACCACAGCTCCATCACCTGGGTGGTGACCAGGAAGACCATCTCGCCCGGGTCGTCCGAGAGCGGATGCTGGAGGTGGGTGAGGACGTCCGCCTGAACGTAGTCCTCGTACGGAGTGGTGCCCGCGAAATCCAGGTTCGGGGCCGCGTCATGTGACATTGCTGTCTCCTCGACGTGTCCGGGTAGCGGTCCGCCCCTTCCTGTCCGGAAATGGGAGCCCCGGTCCCCACCGGCATCATAATCCGGGCATCAGCCGATCCGGAGATCGGGATACGCACCGCAGACGCGGGGATCATCACAGTGTCGGGCCGGTGACATACGTCCCGTTCTCGTCGTATGGCCAGGCATTGGAACGGCAGCCGTCCAGCCCCTTGATCTGCTGCATCATCACCGGCGCGAGCTTTCCGGGGCCCGCGCAGCCCATGTGCCTGCGGATGCCGATCTCGTGCCCGATCTCGTGGTTGATGATCAGATGCCGGTACTCCTCGGCCGCCCCTGCGAAGGTCGGCGAGCCCAGCAGCCAGCGGCGCAGATTCACCACGACGCCCTCGTCGGTCTCGCAGTTCAGCTCGCCGCGGGTGTCGAGGCCCACTTCGAGACAGAGTTTGTCGGCGGTGGCCGGGGTGGCGATCCGGATCACGAAGTCCGCCTCGGGGGCATCGGCGCCGCCAGAGTCGCCGGGCGCCGCGGGCGCCGTGGGGTCTGCGGGCGCCGTGGAGTCTGCGGGCGCCGTGGAGTCTGCGGGATCTGCGGGGGCGCCGTTCGAGTCGCCGGAGCCGTTCGAGGCGCCTGAGTCGGCCGAGTCGTCGGAGTCGTCGGAGTCGTCGGAGGAGACCAGTTGGAAGGAGCCCTTGCCGTGCGCGGCCCAGCCGCGCGGATGGGCGAGGATCGCCTGGATCTCGGCGGCGGCCTCCTTCGCGGAGACGCCGATGCCGTCCTCGACCTCGACGCGGTAGCGGCGCAGCGGGCCCGACCCGGCCGCCTTGCCGGAGGCCTGCGCGCCGGTGAAGGTCCCGTCGCCGGAGGCGGGGACCTTCTTGGGCGGCTTGCGCGGCTTCCCCGTGGACGGGGAGGGCGTGGGGGAGGGGGACGTACGGCGTTCCGCCGGCGTCGAGGGGGCGGCAGGCGGCGGGCGGTCCCTGGACTCCTCCGGGGACGGGGAGCTCGGCGGGGATGCCGGCGGCAGCGGGTCGTCGGCGGCCACGTCGGCGGCATTGCCGCCACGCCAGTGCGCGAGGGCCGCGCCGCTGCCGAGCGACAGCACGACGAGGGCAAGGCCGAGCAGGAGTATCCGGGCGAGCGGACTGCGGCTGCGGTCCGGTTTTCGGCGGCTGCGGCCCGCGGTACGGCTACGACTACCGGTACGGCTGCGGCTTCCGCCGCTCCGCCCGGTACGGACGCCGGCGCGCTTGCCCAAGACAGACCTCTCCCCAGGGAACATCGACACCGGCCACCCGTAGGTAAATCGCCAGTGCGTGCGAGCGTACCGGCCGAAGGCCCGTACACCCCGTACAGACAGGGGATACGGGCCTTCGGTTCCACGCGTTCACGGGAGCCGGGGCTGTGGGCTCAGCCCAGCGTCTGCGCGGCAGCCTCGGAGGAGTCGCGCAGGAAGGCCGTGCAGCGCTCGTACTCCTCCTGCTCACCGATCGACTGCGCGGCGCGGGCCAGCGCGTGCAGGGCGCGCAGGAAGCCGCGGTTCGGCTCGTGCTCCCACGGCACCGGGCCGTGGCCCTTCCAGCCGCTGCGGCGCAGCGAGTCCAGACCGCGGTGGTAGCCGGTGCGCGCGTAGGCGTACGACTCGACGACGCGGCCGTTCTCGAAGGCGTCGTCGGCGAGCTGTGCCCAGGCCAGCGAGGAGGTCGGGTACTTGGCGGCGACGTCCGCGGGAGCCGCTCCGGCCGCGAGAAGCTCGCGCGGCTCGGGCTCGTCGGGCAGGTGGGTCGGGGGAGGTCCCCCGAGCAGGTTTTCATGGATGGACATGGGCTCCAGTGTCACAGGTCGGTGGGGAATCCGTGGCAGCGGTGCGGGGGTTACGCGCCGGAGGCGATCATTCATTTCATGGGCAGGACGACGGACGCGACGATGGCCCGGCACGCGCCGTCCACCCAGCCGCCGCTGTCCCCCACCGGTACGACGCCGCCACCGTCCTGGTCCCCGCCCGCTGCGTCCCCCTCGTCCTCGGGCAGCAGCCCCTCCGCCACCGCCGGGCCGACCCGGATCTTCCGCTACCGGACCGACCCGGAACGCATCTGGATCTTCAACCAGGTAGACCCGGGTCAGCACAAGGGGCCCGGGCGCGGTCGGCTCCAACGGCGGCGCCGCCACGCCACAGTTGATCTTGCACTCGGGGTGGCAGTACTCCACTCCGGGCTCCGGGTTCCGCACTGCCCACAAGGCGATCAGCGACCCCACCACCAGCACGCCCGCACACATCGGCATCGCCCGCCGGAACGTCTCCTCGAACTCCGCCGCCGAGCGGTAGGCCTCCGGGCCCATCCCGGCCAGCAGCGGCAGCGCGGCCACTGCCAGCAGGCCGGCCGCGCGGGCCGCCGCGTTGTTGATGCCGCTCGCCAGCCCGGCCCGCCCGGTCTCCACGGAGGCAAGCACGGTGGCCGTCAGCGGGGCGACCAGGGTCACCATCCCCATGCCCATGACCAGCAGCGCGGGCAGCACATCGCGTACGTATGAAGCGTTCTCGCCCACGCGCAGCATCAGCATCATCCCGGTTGCGCAGAGCAGTGGTCCGACGGTGAGCGGGATGCGCGGGCCGATCCGTTCGCCCAGCTCGCCCGACTTCGCCGACAGCAGCAGCATCAGCACCGTGGTGGGCAACAGGGCCGTACCGGCACCGAGCGCCGAGTAGCCCGCCACCACCTGAAGCTGAAGGGCGACCAGGAAGAAGAACCCGGCGAAGGCGGCGTACACGCACACCGTCACCAGATTCACGGCGGTGAACTGCCGGTTCTTGAAGATCGACGGCGGCAGCATCGGATCGGGCCGCCGCCGCTCGACCATGACGAACACCACCCCCACCACCACGCCCACGACGCCGACCCACAGGGACGGCGCGATCAGCGCGTACGTCACCAGCCCCAGCGCCGACGCGCCGAGCACCGCCCCCAGCACATCGAAGCGGCCGTGCGCGTGGGGGTTGCGGGACTCCGGCACATGCTTCAGCGCCACCGGCACGCACAGCGCGGCCAGCGGCACGTTGAGCAGGAACACCCAGCGCCAGCCGGGCCCGTCGACCAGCCAGCCACCGACGAAGGGACCGACCGCGGCGCCGACGCCGCCCAGCCCGGACCACAGTCCCACCGCGCGGGCCCGGTCGTCCGGGTGGAAGCTCGCCTGGATCAGGGCCAGCGACCCGGGAGTGAGCAGCGCACCACCAATTCCCTGGAGGGCGCGGGCGCCGACCAGGACCAGGTCGTTGGGGGCGAGACCGCACAGCAGCGACCCGAGGGCGAACCACACCACACCGAGCACAAAGATCTTGCGCCGGCCGTAGCGGTCACCGAGCGCACCGCCCAGCAGGATCAGCCCGGCCAGGGTGAGCATGTAGGCGTTGACGGTCCACTGGAGAACGGCCATGTCGGCGTCGAGATCGGTACCGATGCGGGGCAGGGCCACATTGACGACGGTCGAGTCCAGCAGCGCCATGCTGGACCCGAGCACGGTCGTCAGAACCACCCAGCGGCCGGTGGCCGACGACAGCCTGATGTCGCCCGCCCCGTCGTCACGCGGCCAATCGTCGCCCGGCCGGTCCTGGCCCGCGCCGTCCTGGCCCGGCCGGTCCTCGCCCGCGCTGCCCTGGCCCAGCCGGTCCTCGCCCGGCCGGTCGTCGCCCGGCCTGTTGTCCATACCCGGATCATCCCCGGGTCCACCTCATCGGGCCAGCCGGTGAAGGGCACGGATCAGAGCGTCCACACCCTGCTCGGCCTTGGCGCGCGGACAGCCGACGTTGAACCGCACGAAACCGTCACAGCCGTACGTCGTGCCCGGCATGATCGCGACCTTCTCGTGCTCGATCAGCTCCCGCTGCAGCGCCTCGTCGTCCACGCCGAGCGGCCGCAGATCGATCCAGGCGAGATAGCCCGCCTGGGGCGGCTGCCAGCCCAGTTCGGGGAAGGCGGAGTGGATCCGTTCGGCGACCATCCGCAGATTGGCCGCCACATAGGCGTTGAGCTGCTCCAGCCAGGGTCCGCCCTCCCGGTACGCCGCGATGTGCGCGGTCAGCGAGAGCACGGAGGGTGAGGCGAGCCCCTCCCCCGTCTGTATCCGGCGCAGAAACTCCGCATGGTCGTCCGGGTCGCCGATGATCCCGTACGAGCCGCTCAGCGCCGGGAAATTGAAGGCCTTGGTGGCGGAGGTGACCAAGGCCCAGCGGCCCGCGGCGAACCGCGTCCATGGCAGATGGACATGTCCCGCGTGCACGAAATCGGCATGGATCTCGTCGCTGACGACCGCGACGTCGTACGCGGCTGCCAGCCGGGCGGTCTCCGTGAGCTCGGCCTCCGTCCACACCTTGCCGGTGGGATTGTGCGGCGAGCAGAGCACCAGCACCTTGCTGTCGGCACGGGCGAGCTGCCGCTCCAGGGCCGCCGTGTCGCCGACCGGCACCCCGCGCGGCTCGCGCCCGAGACCGGTGATCACCTTCCGGAAGCCGTCGTACGTGGGGGTGTGGACGACGACGCCGTCGCCGGGCTCGGTCCACATCCGCAGCAGCTGCGAGAGCTGGCTGAGCACCGAGGGCGCGTACACCATGCGACCGGTGTCGATCTCGGTGCCGTAGCGGCTGCTGAACCAGTGGCGTACCGCGGAGAGAAAATCCTCGGTCCGCCAGTCGGTGTAGCCGAAGACACCGTGCGCCACGCGCCTCTGGAGCGCGTCGAGCACTTCGGGCGGGGACGTGAAGTCCATGTCGGAGATGGTGAAGGGCAGCAGCCCGTCGGCGCCGAAACGGTCCGCGGCCCCGTCCCACTGGACGCACCAGGTGCCGCGCCGGTCCACGGGGGTGTCGAAGTCATAGCTGTCGAAGCTCACGCTGAGTCCTCCCCTGACATGCCGCGGGCCCGGCACCCCGCGAAGGGATGCCGGGCCCGGCTGCGTACGAATGGCAGCGTACGAACGGCTGCGTACGAAACGGCGCCTACTTGAGCTTGGTGCCCGTGGAGCGCAGGGCCGCGCAGGCCTCGGCAACGCGCGTGGCCATACCGGCCTCGGCCGCCTTGCCCCAGGTGCGCGGGTCGTAGGTCTTCTTGGAGCCGACCTCGCCGTCGACCTTCAGCACACCGTCGTAGTTCTTGAACATGTGGTCCGCGACGGGGCGGGTGAAGGCGTACTGCGTGTCGGTGTCGAGGTTCATCTTCACGACGCCGTTCTCCAGCGCAGTGGCGATCTCCTCGGCCGTGGAGCCGGAGCCGCCGTGGAAGACGAAGTCGAACGGGCTGGACTTGCCGTGCTTGGCGCCGACGCCCGCCTGCAGGTCCTTCAGCAGCTCGGGACGGAGCACGACATTGCCGGGCTTGTAGACGCCGTGGACGTTGCCGAAGGAGGCGGCCAGCAGGTAGCGGCCCTTCTCGCCCAGGCCGAGCGCCTCGGCGGTGCGCAGCGCGTCGTCGACGGTGGTGTACAGCTCGTCGTTGATCTCGTGCGTGACACCGTCCTCCTCGCCACCGGTCGGGGTGATCTCGACCTCGAGGATGATCTTGGCGGCGGCGGCCTGCGCCAGCAGCTCCTGGGCGATGGCCAGGTTGTCGGCGAGGGTCTCGGCCGAGCCGTCCCACATGTGGGACTGGAACAGCGGGTTACGGCCGGCCTTGACGCGCTCGGCGGAGATGTCGAGCAGCGGGCGGACATAGCCGTCCAGCTTGTCCTTGGGGCAGTGGTCGGTGTGCAGCGCGACGGTGACGTCGTACTTCGCAGCGACGATGTGCGCGAACTCGGCGAGGGCGACCGCGCCGGTGACCATGTCCTTGCTGTGCTGGCCACCCAGGAACTCGGCACCGCCGGTGGAGATCTGGATGATGCCGTCGCTCTCGGCCTCCGCGAAGCCGCGCAGAGCAGCGTGCAGGGTCTGGGACGAGGTCACATTGATGGCCGGGTAGGCGAACTTGCCTGCCTTCGCCCGGTCGAGCATCTCGTTGTAGACCTCGGGGGTTGCGATGGGCATCTGTCCGCTCCTTGTGATGTGCGGGTGTGCGATATGTGCGGGCCCTGACCTTGGGGCGACGTCATCGTCGGCGCCCATCTTTCCAGACTCTCGGCGCGACTCCACCCCGCGTGGGGCGCGCACATGCGTGAGGGGCGGAATGTTTCACGTGAAACAGTCCGCCCCTCATCATCACCGCAGGTCAAACCCTATGTCGCGCCCAGGTCACGACTTGCTCGGCTCAGGCGAGACCGAGCTCGTCGAGCGAGTACGCGTAGAGGTAGGGCACCCCTGCCGTCCCGCTGATCTTCTCGCCGGCGCCGGTCGCCCGGTCCACGATCGTCGCCACCGCGACGACCTCGCCGCCGGCCTCGCGCACGGCCTCGACGGCGGTCAGCGGCGAGCCGCCGGTGGTCGAGGTGTCCTCGACCACCAGGCAACGCCGGCCCGTGATGTCCGGGCCCTCGACGCGGCGCTGCATGCCGTGCTCCTTCGCGGCCTTGCGTACGACGAAGGCATCGACCCGCTTCCCACGGGCGGCGGAGGCATGCAGGATCGAGGTCGCCACCGGGTCGGCGCCGAGGGTCAGCCCGCCCACACAGTCGAAGTCGAGCTCTGCCGTCAGGTCGGACATCACCTGGCCCACCAGCGGCGCGGCCGCGCCGTCCAGCGTGATCCGGCGCAGGTCCACGTAGTAGTCGGCCTCAAGACCCGACGAGAGGGTCACCTTGCCGTGCACCACGGCCTTGTCCTTGATCTGCTGGAGCAGCTCAGCGCGTACGTCAGTCATGGTCGCCAGCTTAGAGGCGGCGCCAGCTCCAGGTCGCCGCGATCTCGAGGGGCTCGATCGGGGTGACGAGCTGCGGGTGGGTGTTGAGGCCGTTCGGCGGGCCCGACTGCGGTTCCACGCAGACGGCCTCGGTCTGCTCGTCGTAGATCACGACCCACTCCGCGCGACTGGTGACCTTGAGCTCCAGCCGCTCCGGCCAGGTGAGCGTGACGTCGACCCCGTCGGGCATCCCGAAGCAGTCGTCCCAGGGACCGGGCAGGGGGGCGATGCGCTGCCCGGTCGGCAGGTGGCCGTCCCCGCGTTGCTCCTGCCACTCGGGGGTGAAGTCGATCCGTACGTCCTCGCCGCGCCCGGTCCCGCCGCTCCCGCCCTCACCGCCCTCGCCCTGGCCGCCCTCGCTGCTCTCGCTCTCGCCGCTGCCGAGGTTGCGCAGGAACCAGGGGTGCCAGCCGGCCTGGGCCGGGAAGGACGTCCCGTACGTCTCCACGCTCATGGTCAGCGTCAGCGAGTCCTCGGTCAGCTCGAAGGCCTGGGTGACGCGTCCGGTGTACGGCCATGGGTCGGCGAGGTCGTAGGTGAAAGCCGCATCGCTCTTGTTCGCGCGGGCGGTGCGCCAGGCCGCGTCGCGGCCGGTGCCGTGGATGGCGTGCGGCGGGGAGTTGAGCGGTAGTTGATGCTGTACGGCTCCGTTGCGGAACTGTCCGTTCTCGACGCGGCCGCACCAGGGGACCATGGGGAAGCAGCCGTAACGCTCGCCCTGGTGCAGGACTTCGGTGCCGCCGATGCGCAGGCTTCCGATACGGCAGCCGATCTGCGGATGCACGGTCAACTCGACGTCTCCGGCGGCCAGCCGGATGCTCTCTTCGCTGCTGCTCACACCACGACAGTACTGGCGGGCGACGCCTATGCGCGGCGGCGCAGCACTCGTCGGACGACGACGGCGGAGGCGATCGCGAGGGCCGCGGCGGGAGCGACCCAGCGCAGGGCCGCGCCGGCGGTGGTCGGCTCGGGCGGCGGCGTGGGGGCGTAACGCCCGCGCGGCGGGGCGTGGTCGACCTCCTCGGCGCTCCGCCCGATCATCGTGCGGCGGGCGTGGGCGGCTTCGGCCGGCGGCTCGTCGGGCGCGACGGGCAGCTCGTGAATCTCGGGCAGCTCCGCCGCGCCGGGCGCATCCGGCACGTCGGAGGCGTCGGAGGCGTCGGACACACCGGACACCTCTGACGCCTCGAATTCGGACTCGGCGACCGGGTCGAGCGGCGGCGGCGGCACGGGTGCGTCGAAGACGGACGGCTTGGTGGACGGCTTCGGGGCCTCGGCGTCATCGGCAGGCCCTTCGCCGGTCACCCCCTCGGCAAGCGGGTCCTCCGCCGTCGTCGCGAGCCGGTCGGCGAAACGGTCCAGCAGCCGGTGCGCGGCGGATGTCGTCGTCGTGTCCTCCAGCTCCGCCAGACGGCCCTCCGCGCGGGCCGTCCCCGCGAACGAGAGCGTCGTACCGCCCTCCGCCTCCGCCGGGCGGATCGTCAGGGTCACCTTGGCCGAGCCCGTACCGCGGGCCTCCAGGCCCTCGCCCTCGACCGCGAAGACATCACCCTGCTCCAGGATGCGCAGGGTGCCGCGGTAGGTGATCGTGTGCCCGCCGATCCGGACCTTCAGCCGGCCGTGGAGGGGGCCTGCCGACTCGTCGGCGTCCTGCTGGAGTCCCGGTACGCAGCGGGCGACCCGGGCAGGGTCTCGCAGCACCTGTCGGAGAGTCTCTGCCGGAACCGGAACGAACACCTCATGCTCCATGGGAGTCGAGCCTACTCAGACCGGCCCGCCACGTCACCGTTTCCGCCCGTGTACGGCTCGACCCACTCACCCACTCACCCGCTCGGTCACGCACCCGCTCACCCACGCACCCACGCACCCGCTCGGACCGCTCGGACCGCTCGGTCCGCTTCGTCCACTCAGTCCGTGTAGCGCGGGTGCACCAATGTCGACGGCGGCAGCTCCGGCAGCCTCGTGCGCTCCGCGCCGTACACGCCCTCGGCAAGGTCGGGAGCGGCCAGCGAGCGCAGCCGGGGCGCGTCCCGGTCGAGACCGAGGTGCGGAGGCCGCCCGGCGGCGGCCAGCAGGAAACCCCAGTCGTTCGGCGGGGAAGCGGTGTCCGTCGCGCGGTCCGGGCCCGCGGCGAAGGCCGCGAGCCTCCCTGAGGCGCCGTACGGCCGGGTGCCGAACCCGGCGGCACGCAAAGTCGCGTCGACCGTCCAGTACGTGTGCGGGCGCGAAGCGAGCGGGCCGGCGTGGACCACGAGCCGCCCGCCGTCCGCGAGAACCCGCGCGGCGAGTGCGTAGAACTCCTGGGAGTAGAGCTTGGTGCTCGGGGTGATGCCCGGGTCGGGGAGGTCGGAGATCACCACGTCGTACGTCCCCCGGGGCGCGCGCAGCCAGGAGAACGCGTCCATCGTGATGACCCGCACCCGCGGGTCCCGGTACGCGTGGTCGTTGAGCGCGGCGAGCGCCGGGTCGGTACGCGCCAGCCGGATGACGCCCGGGTCGAGTTCCACGACAGTCACCGAGCGGACGCCGCGGTAGCGCAGCACCTCGCGCGCGGCGAGGCCGTCGCCGCCGCCCAGGACCAGCACGCGCGCGTGCCGCCCCCGCATCGCCGGATGGACCAGCGACTCGTGGTACCGCTGCTCGTCGCGCCCGCTGACCCGCAGCCGCCCGTCCAGGAAGAGATCGGGCGGGCCGGCCCGCCCGCCGGTGAGCACGACTTCCTGTACGTCGGTGTGGACGGCGACCCGCACCTGGTCGCCGTAGACCGCCCGGCGCGCCGCCCGTTCGAAGTCGTCGACCAGGACGGTCGCGGTCGCCAGCACCGCGAGGACCGTCACATTGGCGACGATCAGCCAGCCGCGCGAACGCACCGTCAGATCCCGGCGGAAGAGCCACAGGACGAGCGCCCCGCCCGCCACGGCGTTGACGGCGCCCGTCAACAGCGCGCCCGTCAGCTGACCGAGCCACGGCAGCAGCAGAAACGGAAAGGCGAGCCCGCCGACGAGGGCGCCCACATAGTCGGCGGCGAACAGATCGGCGACCGTGCCCTCCGCGTCGCGCCGGGAGATGCGCTGGATCAGGGACATCAGCAGCGGGATCTCGGCACCGATCAGTACGCCGATGGCGAGGGAGAAACCCACCAGCGCATACCGGGACTCGCCGATCCAGGCGAAGCAGGCGTACAGCACCATGGCGGAACAGCCGCCGATCAGGGCCAGCGCCGCCTCCAGCAGACCGAAGCCGACCGCGGCGTGGCAGCGCAGCCGCTTGGCGAGGAGCGAGCCGATGCCCATCGCGAACACCATCACCGACAGGACGACTGACGCCTGGGTGACGGAGTCGCCGATCAAGTACGAGGCGAGGGCGACCAGTTCGAGCTCGTACACCAGTCCGCAGGCGGCGCAGACGAAGACCGCCATCAGCACCAGATACCGACCGGCGTCGGGGCGCACGGGCAGCCGCGCCGCGCTCTGCGGCCGTGATGTCGGATGCCGGTCGACCATGTTGTTTGTAACGTTACGTCACAGAAGTTCCACTACCTGTCACCCACAAGGGTGTAACTACAGCGCGGCGCGCATACGGGCACCGACGCGCGTACGAGTGACGACGAGGCTGCCCTCCTGCGGATACGCGTGCCACGTGCGCCATCGCACCTGACCCTCGGTCCGCTGCGCCAGCATCGCCGTGAACGCGTGCGGGGAGCCGGGAAAGGTGCCCGCCAGACCGTTGGGGTGATCGGCGACGAGCGCCAGCAGCTCCTGCGCCCGCCCCGCGAACGACCTCTGCGAGAGCGTCTCGACGCGGGCCGCGAACTCGTACTCCCAGACACCGAGCCGCTTGGCCACGCCGAGCGGGAGCGGGGTGCTGCTGCCGGGCATGCAGGCGACGGTCTCGGAGCAGGACTCCTGCTCCTCCTCGAGCAACACCTGATGGGAGGCACCGAGCAGCCTCAACTGGAGCTTTGCCCCGGACAGTTCGAGGTCGAGTACAGCCAGGGCGGGGAGCGGCTCCCGGCCCAGCGCCCAGGCGAGATCGTCGGCGCGGGTGTCTGTGTAGGCGGTCTTCAGGGTCGTGAGCATGGGTCGGCTCCGCAAACACGCTTCGGCGGGTGGACAACGTGGACCGGGGGCGTCCCGGGAAGGGGGATCAAGATGATCTGGGAACGCCTGCTCGGGTCCACTTGAGGTCCGAGGGCTGGATGGTTCCAACAGGTTCCAACAGGGAGGGAATCACGAAGTGCGCTGCGTCCACAGCGTTTTTTACCCAACTTGACTGGGTTTCCATCCCCCCGGGGGCTCCCCGTTCAACTGTTCAACAAAAAACCGGGTGAGAAGGTCAACAGGGCGCCCCGGTCAGTCAACAGAAAGGAACCCGGCGGGAGTTCACCCGCCGGGCACCTTCATCGGTCGCGGACCAGCTGCCCCGTGTCAGCTGCCTCCGCCACATCCCCCGCCTCCGCCACCACAGGACGAGCTGCCACCGCAGGACGAGCTGCTCCCGCAGGACGAGCTGCTGCTGCCGCAGGACACGCCGTTGCCACCCCCGTGGCTGTTGCCCGCCCACCAGCTGCCGCCACCCCCTGCCGCGCTGCGCCTGCGGCCCCTGCGGCTCCGGCCGACCCCCACCGAGATGATCAAAACCAGCACCGCCACGACGATCAGAATTCCCACGAAAGCTGCCATTGCTCTCACCATCCTTCCGTTCCCCCGAAGCGAGACCCCCGCGCCATCGCGTGACCGCTTCTTGCGTGTGACTGGGATGCCCCCACCGTCGGAGACGCAAAGCTGACTTGAGCAACTCCAGAGGTTCGGCACAGGATGGCGCCCATGACACCACGCGAAGAGGGACCACGACCGCTGCTCAACCGCCGTCTGGCGGCATTCGGCACGACCATCTTCGCGGAGATGTCGGCGCTGGCCGTACGGACCGAATCGATCAACCTCGGGCAGGGCTTCCCCGACACCGACGGCCCGGAGGAGATCAGGGAGGCGGCGGTACGGGCGCTGCGCGACGGCCGCGGCAACCAGTACCCGCCGGGCCCCGGCGTCCCCGAGCTGCGCTCCGCGATCACCGACCACCAGCAGGGGCGGTACGGCCTGGCGTACGACCCCGACACGGAGGTCCTGGTCACGGCGGGCGCGACCGAGGCGATCGCGGCGTCCCTGCTGGCGCTGGTGGAGCCGGGTGACGAGGTGATCGCGCTGGAGCCGTACTACGACTCGTACGCCGCGTGCATCGCGATGGCGGGCGGCACGCGCGTCCCGGTCACGCTGCGGCCGTCACCGTCCTCCGGGACGTACACGCTCGACCTGGACGAGCTGCGCGACGCGGTCACCGACCGGACCCGGCTGATCCTCCTCAACACCCCGCACAACCCGACGGGCACGGTCCTGAGCCGCGACGAGCTCGCGGTGATCGCCGAACTGGCCGTCGAGCGCGACCTGCTGGTCATCACCGACGAGGTCTACGAGCATCTCGTCTTCGAGGGCGAGCACGTCCCGATCGCGTCGTTCCCCGGGATGCGCGAGCGGACGGTCTCGATCTCCTCGGCGGGCAAGACGTTCTCCTTCACGGGGTGGAAGGTGGGCTGGCTGACGGGGTCCCCGGAGCTGGTGACGGCGGTGCGCTCGGCGAAGCAGTTCCTGACGTATGTGGCGTCGGGGCCGTTCCAGTACGCGATCGCCGAGGCGCTGCGGCTGCCGGACACGTACTTCGACGGACTGCGCGACGATCTGCGCGCCAAGAGGGATCTGCTGAGCACGGGTCTCGCGGCGGCGGGCTTCGAGGTCTACCGCCCGTCGGGCACGTACTTCGTCACCACGGACATCCGCCCGCTGGGCGAGAGCGACGGCTTCGCGTTCTGCCGCGCGCTGCCGGAGCGGTGCGGGGTGGTGGCGATCCCGAACGCGGTGTTCTACGACCACCGCGAGCAGGGGGCGCCCTTCGTCCGTTTCGCGTTCTGCAAACGCGAGCCGATCCTCCAGGAGGCGGTCACCCGCCTGAAGGCACTTGCCCCCTGACGGGGGTCAGGGGCGGGGAACTCGGGGCGGAACCCCGCAGGCCACGGGAGCGGCAGCTACGCGGCACAACAGACCGGCGGGGCCCGGCGCGGCCAGTCGCCGCAACGTGAGGCCGCCGACAGCCGCGAGTGCTACTCGATCCCGGGCGGGCCAGTACCCCGCCGGCACGCGCGCCACAGTGAGCCGGCCCGGGGCTCCCTGGCACAACAAGGGCCAGGGAGCTGCCGCCGCCGCTCGCAAGCGCATGCGCCATAGGCCATAGGCAATGCGAAAGCCCGGCCCAGGGCAGCGGTCGCGATGACCGCCGCCCCGGCCGGGCTGTCGGCAGGGGCCCTCAGGCCTCGTCGTCCATGAGCTTCTCGTCCGCGGCCTTCTCGTCCGCCGGCTCCAGGCCGAACTGCTCCACGAGCCACTTGTCGAACTCGATCGACGCACGTACCCAGCTCACCGTGGAGGACACGAAGTGTTCCAGGCTGACGCCCGTGCCGATCAGCATCTGGGCCTCGCCGATGAGGCGGACCGTGGTCGGGCCGTCCTCCTCTTCGTGGATGTGCGTGTAGACCTTCGGCCACAGAGTGCGGCGGTTCCAGTCGTCGATCGCGTCGAGGATCTTGGACTTGTCCTCGAGCGCGTGCGGCCGGTCGTAGAACGTCCGTACCGAGAAGACCTGCTGGTCGTCCTCGCCGCGGAACATGAAGTACGTACGGAATTCCTCCCACGGCGCCGCGAGGTCACCCTCGTCGTCGACGACGTACTTCAGCTCCATCTGCTCGAGAAGCTGCTTCACCAGGTCCTGGTCGGGAACGACGGGGCCCGCCGGTCCTGCGGCCTGAGGCTGGGGCTGGCCCCCGAAATGAGGAATCGAGGACGGATCGATGGTCACCGTGTATTTCCCTTCGTACGGTTCCTCCCATCCTCTCCCATCCCGGGCGGGGGCTGGCAAGCCCGAGCCACGGCGATCCGCTCCCGGCTGACATGATCTGGGCATGACGGGGGCGGAACGGGAGCGGCGCAGCCGCAAGCCACGGTGGATCCGGGTGTCGGTGACGGTGCTGGCCGTGTGCTCCCTGCCGGTCGCCTGCATTGTCTGGCTCGGGTTCGTCATGCGCGAGGCCGGCGAGTCGCAGCAGGTCGAGTGCGCGGAGGCGATGCGGTTCGTGGGCGGCTCGCTGCCCGAGGGGGCGCGGGACGAGAAGTGCGGGGCCGCCCACTGGATGGACACCCAGTACACCGCGACCTTCCGGATGCCGGGTTCGGACGTCGCCGGGTGGCTGGCGAAGACCTTCCCGGGGCACGAGCCCCGCAACTACTGCGAGAAGGACGTCTGCCTGGACGTCCAGTACGGCGACCCGGAGGCCCCGTCCGGCGCCCCCGACGGGGCGGACGTGGTGAACCTGACGGTGGTCCACGAGGACGGGGACACCGCCCTCGTGGATCTCATCGCCTTCACCGTGTGACCCGCTCCGGTCGCCTTCACGGTGTGACCCGCTCCGGTCGGCCTACCGGACGGCGCCGACGATCAGGCCGTCCTCGAAACGGTCGACCCGGACCGTGTCGCCCTCGGTGATCTCGCCCGCGAGAATCTCCTTGGCGAGCTGGTCGCCGATCGCCGTCTGCACCAGACGGCGCAGCGGCCGCGCTCCGTACGCAGGGTCGTTGCCCTCGTCGGCCAGCCACTCCAACGCCGCCGGGGTGACGTCCAGCGTGAGCCGGCGCTCGGCCAGCCGCTGCGCGAGGCGCTCGATCTGGAGCCCGGCGATATGCGCCAGCTCGTCCCTGGTCAGGGCGGAGAAGACCACAAGGTCGTCGAGCCGGTTGAGGAATTCCGGCTTGAAAGAGGCGCGTACGACCTCCAGAACCTGCTGCTTCTTCTCCTCCTCGCTCGTCGTCGGCTCGACGAGGTACTGGCTGCCGAGGTTCGAGGTCAGCACCAGGATGGTGTTGCGGAAGTCCACCGTTCGGCCCTGGCCGTCGGTGAGCCGGCCGTCGTCGAGCACCTGGAGCAGGATGTCGAAGACCTCGGGATGCGCCTTCTCCACCTCGTCCAGGAGCACCACGCTGTACGGACGGCGGCGCACCGCCTCCGTGAGCTGGCCGCCCTCCTCGTAGCCGATGTAGCCGGGCGGAGCGCCGACCAGACGGGCGACGGAGTGCTTCTCGCCGTATTCGCTCATGTCGATGCGGACCATGGCCCGCTCGTCGTCGAAGAGGAAGTCCGCGAGCGCCTTGGCGAGCTCGGTCTTGCCGACGCCGGTCGGGCCGAGGAAGAGGAACGAGCCGGTGGGCCGGTCGGGGTCGGCGATCCCGGCCCTCGAACGGCGTACCGCGTCGGACACCGCCTGCACGGCCTCGGTCTGCCCGATCAGCCGCCTGCCCAGCTCCTGCTCCATGCGCAGCAGCTTCTGCGTCTCGCCCTCCAGCAGGCGTCCGGCCGGGATGCCGGTCCAGGAGCCGACCACGTCCGCGATGTCGTCCGGGCCGACCTCGTCCTTGACCATGGTGTCCTTGGCCGCTTCCTGCTCGGCCTCGGCGGCTTCCTCCAACTCGCGTTCCAGTCCCGGGATTTCCCCGTACAGCAGCTTGGAGGCGGTGTCGAAGTCGCCGTCTCGCTGAGCACGCTCGGCCTGGCCGCGCAGCTCGTCGAGCATCTCCTTCAGCTCACCGACGCGGTTGAGGCCCTGCTTCTCCTTCTCCCAGCGGGCGGTGAGGCCGCGCAGTTCCTCCTCCTTGTCGGCGAGGTCGCGGCGCAGCTTCTCCAGACGCTGCTTGGAGCCGGCGTCGGACTCGTTCTTGAGGGCGAGCTCCTCCATGCGCAGCCGGTCGACGGCACGCTGCAGCTCGTCGATCTCCAGCGGCGAGGAGTCGATCTCCATACGGAGCCGGGACGCGGCCTCGTCGACGAGGTCGATGGCCTTGTCGGGCAGAAAGCGGGAGGTGATGTACCGGTCGGAGAGGGTCGCGGCGGCGACCAGCGCCGAGTCCGCGATCTGCACCTTGTGGTGCGCCTCGTACCGGCCCTTGAGCCCGCGCAGGATCGCGATGGTGTCGTCGACATTGGGCTCGGCGACCAGCACCTGCTGGAAGCGGCGCTCCAGGGCGGGGTCCTTCTCGATCCGCTCCCGGTACTCGTCGAGCGTGGTGGCGCCCACCATGCGCAGCTCGCCGCGCGCCAGCATCGGCTTGAGCATGTTGCCCGCGTCCATGGCGGAGTCACCGCCCGCGCCGGCCCCGACGACGGTGTGCAGCTCGTCGATGAAGGTGATGATCTGGCCGTCGCTCGCCTTGATCTCGGACAGGACGGTCTTGAGCCGTTCCTCGAACTCACCGCGGTACTTCGCGCCCGCGACCATCGCGCCGAGGTCGAGCGCGACCAGCCGCTTGTTCTTGAGCGACTCGGGCACGTCCCCCTTCACGATCCGCTGGGCGAGGCCCTCGACGACGGCGGTCTTGCCGACGCCGGGCTCACCGATGAGCACCGGGTTGTTCTTGGTCCTGCGCGAGAGCACCTGCACCACGCGCCGGATCTCCTGGTCCCGGCCGATGACCGGGTCGAGCTTGCCCTCGCGGGCCGCGGCGGTGAAGTCCGTACCGAACTTCTCCAGTGCCTTGTACTGCCCCTCAGGGTCGGGTGTGGTCACCCGGCGCCCTCCCCTTACCGTTTCGAACGCTTCCAGCAGCTTCTTCGCCGAGGCCCCCTCATGGGCCAGCACCTCCCCGGCCTGGCCGCCCTTGGCGGCGATACCGATGAGCAGATGCTCGGTGGAGAGGTAATCGTCCCCGAGCTCCTTGGCCCGCTGCGAGGCGTCGGCGATGACGGCGAGCAGCTCGCGGTTGGGCTGCGGCGGCGCCACGGTGGACCCCGTCACGCTGGGCTGCGCGGCCAGCAGCCGCTCGGCCCCCGACCGTACGGCAGCCTGGTCGGCCTCGGCGCCGGCCAGCAGGTCGATGATGTTCTCGTTGTCCTCGCCCGCGAGCAGCGCGAGCAGCAGATGTACGGGGGTCAGATCGGGATGCCCCTCGGACACCGCCCGGCTGGTGGCAGCGTTGATCGCATCCCGGCTCTTGTTGGTCAGCTCGGCGTCCACGTGGGGTCTCTCCTCCTTGCTGGTAGGGCTCTGCTGGCTCTTCCGACTCTCAACTCTGACTCATTGAACCTGCACAAAGTTGAGTCTAGTGCACTCAAGCAACGATTCGGTAGGCGTGACTACCCTTCTGAGCATGGCCGTAGACGTACGTAACCCCAGTCCCGAGTACCTTGCGTTCTGGCGCGAATACCATCTGTGCACGCTCACCACCTCGCGCCCGGACGGCAGCCCACACGTGGTGCCGGTGGGCGTGACGTACGACCCCGAGGCGGGGCTCGCCCGCATCATCACCAACAAGAGCAGCACGAAGGTGGCCAACATCCTGGCTGCGGACCGGCTGGGCGGCGGAGGCGGGGCACGGGTGGCCGTCTGCCAGGTCCACCGAGGGCGCTGGGCGACGCTGGAGGGGCGGGCGACCGTACGCACGGAGCCGGAGCTCATCGAGGACGCGGTACGGCGTTACGCGGAGCGCTACGAGCGGACGCCGGCACCCAATCCGGACCGGGTGCTCATCGAGATCGTCCTCGAGCGGGCGATGGGGCGGGGCTGATCACCGCCCCTGCTCCCGCACCCGGCCCGTACGGACCCACCCCGCACGGACCCACCCCGCACGGGCACAGTCGGTACGGGCACAGTCGGTACGGACCCACCTCGCACGGAGTCAGCCTGTACAGACACAGCACAGCGGCGCCATCGTGTTTCAGGTCCACGATGGCGCCGCTGTGTGGGGGAAGCGCCTGAGCGATTTACAACGACGGGGGAATCGCTCAGGCACTGCGGGGGGTGGCGGTGGTGTCTGGCTCGACCAGCTGGTGGTCGCGCTGATCAAGATTGACGAAAATCATGCCGTACCGGATGGCACAGCGGACGGGTTGCGGGGCTCCTCGGGGCCGGCGCAGGCAGCGGTAGGCACGGACGTCCTCGTCCTCCTCACGCGCCACGACCACTGGCTCTCCGAACAGGGTGACCATCAACGAGTCGCCACGGTGGGGGATTGCCGTGACGAGGTCGATGAAATGCCACCCCGACCGATAAGCCGAAGCCATTTCGCGCCGAAAGACCCGGTCGTCCGGTGGAACGGTCACGCGTCCGCGAGGCCCGGAGCGACGCCCCACGAGGGCTCGCCCTGAGCGGCCGCAGGTGCGACACCCCATGACGGCTCACCTGGGTTCGCCGCAGGAGCAACACCCCAGGAGGGCTCACCCTTGGTGGCCGCGGGAGCAACACCCCACGACGGTTCGCCGGGGTTCGCCGCAGGAGCAACACCCCATGACGGCTCACCCTTGGTGGCCGCGGGAGCAACACCCCACGACGGTTCGCCGGGAGCCGCCGTCACCGCACCGGCGGGAGAGCTACCCCAGGAGGGCTCACCGGAGGCAACCGCACCGAACGCGGCCGCCGCCACGGCAAGAGCACAAAGAGCTCGAAGCTTCCTAGACATGGGCGATCTCCACCTCTTCTGATCATTCCTCCTCCCCCGCGCATAAGACGATGTCTCACTCCGAACGCTTGCACCAGCGACGGCAGGCATCATGTTCCTGTAATGCAGGAGCCTGAGGGGGTGCATATGCCATCGAAAGAGGGCGATTCAGGACACCCTCACACGGACGGCGAGCTGTGTGAGGCGGGGAAGGGTCTTTACACCACTGCCCTGCGTACGGGGCGAATCACCCGCTCAGAGGCGGAGGCCACACCCTGTCTCTTCGATCTCGCCCTGCTTCACCCGGACCCGGACGACGCTCAATGGCTGCGTCCGGTTCCGCCAACCACTGCGCTGACACAGCTGATACACCCCATTGAGCGGGAGATCCAAGAGCGTCGACGTCGAACCGTGTCTCTGACCGATGCTCTTGAGCCATTCATGGCGTTCAGCGCGCAGAACTCCACCGTCCCACAAGGAATTACCGTCCTCGAGGGTCTCAACCGCATCAACACAACCCTCGACCAAGTCACCGCAGATTGCTCGGAGGAGCTTCTCACGGTGCAGCCCGGCAGTGGGCGACAGCCACACATCCTGGAGAAGGCACTGCGTCGCGTCGAGCCACTTATCAACCGCGGCGTCCGAATGCGGACCCTCTATCAGCACACGGCCCGTCACCACCCGGCCACGCTTTCGTACATGGAGCAGGTGGGGCCGTCCGGAGTGGAGGTGCGCACGCTCGAGGAGATCATCGACCGGCTGATCATTGTCGACCGGAAAGTAGCCTTCATCCCGGCAAGCAGCGACCGTCTGTCGGCACTTGAGCTACGGCACAAGGGCATCGTCGAGTATCTCGTGGGCGTCTTCGAGCAGTTCTGGCTGCACGCCATCCCATGGGAGGAGCAGATCTCGTACGGGCCGCAGATGGACGGCATCACGGGGGTGCAGCGCTCGATCGCCAAGCTGCTCGTCGAGGGCCATGTCGACGAGGCCATCGCGCGACGCCTCGGGATGAACGTGCGCACCTGCCGCGCCCATATCGCCAAGCTCGGCTCGGCGCTCGGCAGCGGCAGTCGGACCCAACTCGGCTACCTCATCGCGCAGTCGGCGATTCTGGAGCACGAGGGCTGACCCGGGCCGGCTCGGGCGGACCGAGCCGGTCCGGGCCGGTCCGGGCCGGCTCAGGGGGACTCACGGGGGACTCACGGGGGACTCACGGGGCGCCGAAGAAGAATGATTGCCACCAGGAGCTGACCACGGCGCAGCAGACCACAGCGCAGGCGACCGCGGGGCCGAACCACCCCCGGCACACCGTCAGTTCTGACCCACTGAAGGACCGAAGGACCCTCATGAACGACACAGCCCCCACGCCCACCTCCACTCACGACGACCTCTTCGGCGAGGTCAGCGTCCAACTGGACGGCCAGGAATCCCTGGTGGTGGACGGGGAGCAGATCCCCCGCATCACCCTGACCCGCGCCCCGGGGGCGGAGGTGGACGATCACATCGCCATCGGCACCCGTGACCCCGAGCGGCTCACTCTGACGATCGACGGGACCGAGGTGAAGCTGGCGCCGGCCAAGGGCAAGCTGAGCCGCCGCTCGTACCGTGTCGACGTGGAGTACGACGGAGCGTCGTACCGCCTGGTCCCCGATTCCATCCCGAGCAGCAGGCTGACCCGGGACGGGAAGCACATCGGGGACTTCTCCTCGGACGGCGACGGAAGGGTGCTGGCCGACTGGCGCGAGGACGCGGAGGTGAAGCCGCTGGACGCCTCGCTGGGCTATGCGCTGGCCGCGGCATTCGGCACGGGCGGGCAGCCGATGTGGATGATGGCAATCGACGCGGTCAGCACCGCGCTCCCCTAGCCAGGACACCGCCTCCGCCACGCCCCGCACGCGGCCGTCCTGTCTGTGCCGGAGTCCGCACAACGCGGACGGGCCGGGAGAGCGAATGCTCTCCCGGCCCGTCCGGACGTACAACGCGTGGGGCAGGCCCGTACAACGCGTGGGTCACTCGGGGCGCTTGGGCCGCCAGACCACCAGCGCGCTCGCCTGCTGCACATCCTGGTACGGCACGAGATCACGCCGGTAGGAGGCGTGCACCTGTGCCTCGCGCTGTTGCAACGTCGCCGCCGCGCCCTCTACTGCCGACGACAGCTCCGCAACCCGCTGCTGAAGCGCCGCGACCTGGTTCTCCAGTTCGATGATGCGCTTGATTCCGGCCAGGTTGATGCCCTCGTCCTGGGACAACTGCTGGACGGTGCGCAGCAGTTCGATGTCACGGGCGGAGTAGCGTCGGCCCCGGCCCGCCGTACGGCCCGGGGAGACCAGGCCCAGCCGGTCGTACTGCCGCAGGGTCTGCGGGTGGAGTCCCGACAGCTGGGCCGCCACCGAGATGACGTACACCGGCGACTCTTCTGTCAGTTCGTAAGGGTTGCGGCGACGTCCGTCCATGTCATGCTCCCTTCGCGGCCTGGAACAGCACAGCCCGCGGGTCCTCCTCCGCGGTGGCTTCGCGGTAGGCCTCCAACGCTTCCTTCGCCTTGTCGCTGAGCTCGTCGGGAACGGCGACCTCGACGGTCACCAGCAGGTCGCCGCGGGTGCCGTCCTTACGGACCGCGCCCTTGCCCCGCGCCCGCATCGTACGGCCGTTGGGCGTCCCTGCGGGCAGTTTCAGCGTGACCGGGGGGCCGCCGAGGGTCGGGACCTTCACCTCGCCGCCGAGCGCCGCCTCCGGGTAGGTGACGGGCACGGTGACCGTGAGGTTGTCGCCCTTGCGGCCGAACACGGGGTGCGCGTCGACATGCACGACGACGTACAGATCGCCTGCCGGACCGCCCCGTTCGCCCGGGGCGCCCTTGCCGCGCAGCCGGATCCGCTGGCCGTCGGAGACGCCCGCGGGGATACGGACCTGCATGGTGCGCGAGGAGCGGGCGCGCCCGCTGCCCTTGCAGACCTCGCAGGGGTCCTGGGCGATCAGCCCGCGGCCCTTGCAGTCCACGCACGGATCGGTCAGCGAGAAGGAGCCGCTGCCGCCGCGCGAGACCTGGCCGGTACCGACACAGGTCGGGCACACCCGAGGAGTACCGTTTTTGTCGCCGGTGCCCGAACAGGCCTTGCACGCGGCCGAGCTGGACATCCGCAGCGGGACCGTGGCCCCGTCGACCGCCTCGGTGAAGCTGAGCGTCACCTCGGACTCGATGTCCTGGCCGCGGCGCGGCTGGGTGCGCGTACCCGGACCCGCACCCGTGCCGGCGCCGCGGTTGAACAGACCGCCGAACACATCGCCGATCCCGCCGCCGAAGCCGCCGGCGCCACCCTGCGTCCCGCCCTGGGCGCCTCCGAAGAGGTCGCCCAGGTCGAAGTTGAAGCTGCCGCCCGGGCCGCCGGGCCCACCGGGCCCGGCGCGGAAGCCACCGTTGCCGAAGAGGGCGCGCGCCTCGTCGTACTCCTTGCGCCGCTTGGGGTCGCCGAGGATGTCGTTGGCCTCGGAGATCTCCTTGAAGCGCTCCTCGGCCTTGGCGTCGCCCTTGTTGGCGTCCGGGTGGAACTCGCGGGCGAGCTTCCGGTACGCCTTCTTGATCTCGGCCTCGGTGGCGTCCTTGGGGACGCCGAGGACCTTGTAGTAGTCCTTCTCGACGAAGTCCTTGGTGTTCATCGACGTCCCTCCTCTCGGACGATCATTGCGTCAGCCCTCGTCCGGGCCACCGCTCTCCTCGTCGTTTGCCGACTCGTCCTTCGAGGCCGCCGGAGTGGCGCCCGGCTGGGGCTCGGCCACCGCGACCCGCGCGGGTCGGATGGTCCGCTCGCCGATGCGATACCCCGGCTGAAGGACCGCAACGCACGTGGTCTCGGTGACATCCGGTGCGTACGAGTGCATGAGGGCTTCGTGGATCGTCGGGTCGAAGGGCTCGCCCTCCTTGCCGAACTGCTGCAGGCCCATCTTGGCGGCGGCTGTCTCGAGAGACTCGGCCACCGACTTGAACCCGCCCAACAGCTCCCCGTGCTCACGGGCGCGGCCGATGTCGTCGAGCACGGGCAGGAGCTCGGTCAGCAGAGTCGCCGTGGCGATCTCCTTGACCGTGACCCTGTCGCGCTCCACGCGGCGACGGTAGTTCTGGTACTCGGCCTGGAGCCGCTGGAGGTCGGCCGTGCGCTCGTTGAGCGCCGTACGGACCTGGTCCAGCTGGGCCGTCAGGCCTGCGATCTTTGCTGCGTCCCCTGCCGGGGCCGCCGGGCCCTCCTTCTCGGAGGGCTCGGCGGTTTCGGCGGCGTCGTCAGAGGTGGCGCCGGAAGGGACGTCGGGCTTCTCCTCGAAACCCGGGGTCTCCTCCGTCACGCGGCACCGTCCTTCTTCGGCTTCTCGTCGTCCACGATCTCGGCGTCGACGACATCGTCCTCGGCCTGGGCCTGGCCGTGCTCGGCGCCCGCGGCACCCTCGGCGCCGGGAGCAGCGCCACCCTCGGGGGCGGCGTTGGCGTACAGCGCCTGGCCGAGCTTCTGGCTGACCGCGGCGACCTTCTCGGTGGCCGTACGGATCTCGGCCGTGTCCTCGCCCTTGAGCTTCTCCTTCAGCTCGCCGAGCGCCTCCTCGACCTCGGTCTTCACATCGCCCGGGACCTTGTCCTCGTTGTCCTTGAGGAACTTCTCGGTCTGGTAGACGAGCTGCTCGCCCTGGTTGCGGGACTCGGCGGCCTCGCGGCGACGGTGGTCCTCGTCCGCGTACTGCTCGGCCTCCTGGCGCATCCGGTCGACCTCGTCCTTCGGCAGCGAGGAGCCGCCGGTGACGGTCATCTTCTGCTCCTTGCCCGTGCCCAGGTCCTTCGCGGTCACGTGCATGATGCCGTTGGCGTCGATGTCGAAGGCGACCTCGATCTGCGGGACCCCGCGCGGGGCCGGCGGCAGGCCGGTCAGCTCGAACATCCCGAGCTTCTTGTTGTACGCCGCGATCTCGCGCTCGCCCTGGTAGACCTGGATCTGCACGGACGGCTGGTTGTCCTCGGCCGTCGTGAAGATCTCGGACCGCTTGGTCGGGATCGTGGTGTTGCGCTCGATGAGCTTGGTCATGATGCCGCCCTTGGTCTCGATACCGAGGGACAGCGGGGTCACGTCGAGGAGCAGAACGTCCTTGACCTCACCCTTGAGGACACCGGCCTGGAGCGCGGCGCCGATGGCGACGACCTCGTCGGGGTTCACACCCTTGTTGGCGTCCTGACCGCCGGTCAGCTCCTTGACGAGCTCGGCGACGGCGGGCATCCGGGTCGAACCGCCGACCAGCACCACGTGGTCGATCTCGGACAGCTGGATGCCGGCGTCCTTGATGACGTTGTGGAACGGGGTCTTGCAGCGCTCGAGCAGGTCCGAGGTGAGCTGCTGGAACTGCGCCCGGGTGAGCTTCTCGTCCAGGTGCAGCGGGCCCTCGGCGGAAGCCGTGATGTACGGCAGGTTGATGGTCGTCTCGGTCGAGGACGACAGCTCGATCTTCGCCTTCTCCGCGGCCTCGCGGAGACGCTGGAGAGCCATCTTGTCCTTGGACAGGTCGACGCCGTGGCCGTTGGCGAACTGCTTCACCAGGTAGTCGACGACGCGCTGGTCCCAGTCGTCTCCACCGAGGTGGTTGTCGCCGTTGGTGGCCTTGACCTCGACGACGCCGTCGCCGATCTCGAGCAGCGAGACGTCGAAGGTGCCGCCACCGAGGTCGAAGACCAGGATGGTCTGGTCGTCCTTGTCGAGGCCGTAGGCCAGGGCGGCCGCGGTCGGCTCGTTGACGATGCGCAGGACGTTCAGACCCGCGATCTCACCGGCTTCCTTGGTCGCCTGACGCTCGGAGTCGTTGAAGTACGCCGGGACGGTGATCACCGCGTCGGTGACCTTCTCGCCGAGGTAGGACTCCGCGTCGCGCTTCAGCTTCTGCAGAATGAAGGCGCTCATCTGCTGAGGGTTGAAGTTCTTCCCGTCGAGCTCGATCTTCCAGTCGGTGCCCATGTGGCGCTTGACCGACCGGATGGTCCTGTCGACGTTGGTGACCGCCTGACGCTTCGCAACCTCGCCGACCAGCACCTCACCGTTCTTCGCGAAGGCGACGACGGACGGCGTGGTCCTGGCACCCTCGGCGTTGGTGATGACGGTGGGCTCGCCGCCCTCCAGAACGCTGACGACGGAGTTAGTCGTGCCCAGGTCGATGCCGACCGCACGTGCCATTTCAATTCCTCCAGCTGACTTGAGTGGATCTGGCTCAAGGATGCACGACCGAGCCGAACCAGTCAACAGACCTGAGTCGACCCCACTCAGCTTTTATCCCGCTCTTACGTGCACCCTTGCGTCGCGCGCGTGGCGCACCTGCCCACATGGCGTTCACCGTGCGAGAGTCGTAGCCGCAAAAGCGGTCAATCACCGTTGATCGTGACACCAGTCGTGATGTCGTGATGTCGTGATGAAGGGCGCGCGCCCATGCCGGCCAAGCGAGCCGTCGACCTGACAGCCAGTGTGATCCTGCTGCTGGCCCTGTCCCCGGTGCTGTTCACCGTCGCCGTCGCCGTCGCGCTGACCTCGCCCGGCCCCGTCCTCATCCGCAGAGAGCGGACCGGCCTCGGCGGCCGGACCTTTGCGATGCTGACGTTCCGTACGAGGCGGGCCGGACCTGTGCGCGACCTCACCCCCGCGGGACGGCTGCTGCGCCGCCACCTCCTCGACGGGCTGCCGCAGTTGCTCAACGTGGCACGCGGCGAGATGTCGCTGGTCGGCCCGCGGCCGCTGCCCCCGCAGGGCTCCCGCCCGGCCGTCGGCGCGGCCCGCGCCCGGCTCGGCGTACGCCCGGGTATCACCGGGCTCTGGCAGGTCAGCGGACGTTCGGAGCTCCCCTGGGAGGAAATGGCCGTCCTCGACCTGCATTATGTGGAGCAGCACTGGCTCGGACTCGACCTGTTGATCCTGGCCCGTACGGTCCCCGCGGCCGTCGCCGGACGCCGCTCGGTCAGGGTTGCCTGAGCGACACAGATCACCGCGTGCGCAGCTACAGTGCGGCGGAATAAGTGGGTAGTCTCAGCACGGACTGCATAAGTTACCGCTTAGTAGCAGTCGCTGATTCCCACCCTCGCAGGCCCGAGGAGCCCCGAAATGCAGCTCGCCGCGATCATCGTGTCGCTGGTCCTGACCGTGGTCGGCGTTGCGCTCATCGCCCGAGCCGTCGCGCAGATCTACCGCTTCGTCAGGCTCGGCCAGTCCGTGCCCGCGGGCAGCCGTACCGACGACCCCAAGCAGCGCACGATCGTCCTGGCCAAGGAGTTTCTCGGCCATACGAGGATGAACCGCTGGGGGATCGTGGGCTTCGCCCACTGGTTCGTGGCGATCGGCTTCCTCACCCTGCCGCCGACGCTGGCACAGGCGTACGGACAGCTCTTCCAGGCGGACTGGACGCTGCCGATCATCGGCGGCTTCCTGCCCTTCGAGATGTACATCGAGTTCATCGGCCTGATGACGGTCGTCGGCATCGTCACTCTGATGGCGATCCGGCTGCTGAACCTGCCTTCGCGGGCCGGCCGCAAGTCACGCTTCGCCGGCTCCAAGGCCTGGCAGGCGTACTTCGTCGAGTACGTCATCCTCACCATCGGTCTCGCGATCCTCGCCCTGCGCGGGCTCGAGGGCGCGATCCACCACATCGAGGGCTACGAAGCCGCGTACTTCGTCTCGTATCCGCTGGTCCTGGCCTTCAAGGGCCTGAGCCTGGCCACCCTCCAGACGCTGATCTACTTCACCGCGATGATCAAGATCGGCACCTCGCTGATCTGGATGATCACGGTCTCGCTCAACACCAACATGGGTGTGGCCTGGCACCGTTTCCTCGGCTTCCCGAACATCTGGTTCAAGCGGAACGCGGACGGCTCCACGGCCCTCGGCGCGCTGCTGCCGATGACGTCCGGCGGCAAGGAGATCGACTTCGAGGACCCGGGCGAGGACGACGTCTTCGGCGTCTCCCAGGTCGAGCAGTTCTCCTGGAAGGGCATCCTCGACTTCTCCACCTGCACCGAGTGCGGCCGCTGCCAGTCCCAGTGCCCCGCCTGGAACACCGGCAAGCCCCTCTCCCCCAAACTCCTCATCATGTCGCTCCGCGACCACGCGCACGCCAAGGCCCCCTATCTGCTGGCCGGCGGCGGCAAGACCATGGAGGGCGAGGAGAAGGCTTCGGCCGAGGCTCTCAAGGACGTCCCCGCCGCCGCCCTGGCAGAGGCCGAGCGCCCGCTGATCGGCACCGCCGAGGAAAACGGCGTCATCGACCCCGACGTCCTGTGGTCCTGCACCACCTGCGGCGCCTGCGTGGAACAGTGCCCCGTCGACATCGAACACATCGACCACATCGTCGACATGCGCCGCTACCAGGTGATGATCGAGTCCGCGTTCCCCTCCGAGGCCGGCACGATGCTCAAAAACCTGGAGAAAAAGGGCAACCCCTGGGGCCTGGCCAAGAAGCAGCGCGTGGAATGGACCAAGGAAGTCGACTTCGAGGTCCCCATCGTCGGCAAGGACATCGAAGACCTCACCGAGATCGAATACCTGTACTGGGTCGGCTGCGCCGGCGCCCTGGAAGACCGGGCCAAGAAGACCACCAAGGCCTTCGCCGAACTGCTCCACATCGCCGGCGTCAAGTTCGCCATCATGGGCGGCGACGAGAAGTGCACCGGCGACTCCGCCCGCCGCCTGGGCAACGAACCCCTCTTCCAGCAGCTCGGCCAGGAAAACGTGGCCATGCTCAACATGGCCTACGGCGAAGACGACGACGACGAGACGACCAAGAAGCCCAAGTCGTCGAAGAAGATCGTCGCGACCTGCCCCCACTGCTTCAACACCATCGCCAACGAATACCCCCAGCTGGGCGGCGAGTTCGAAGTCATCCACCACACCCAGCTGCTCCAGCACCTCATCGACGAGGGCCGGCTCATCCCCGTCACACCCGTCGACGGCCTGATCACCTACCACGACCCCTGCTACCTGGGCCGCCACAACAAGATCTACACACCCCCGCGCGAGATCATGTCCGCCGTCCCCGGCCTGCGCCAGCAGGAAATGCACCGCCACAAAGAACGCGGCTTCTGCTGCGGCGCCGGCGGCGCCCGCATGTGGATGGAAGAGCGCATCGGCAAACGCATCAACACCGAACGCGTCGACGAAGCCCTCTCCCTCAACCCCGACATCGTCTCCACCGCCTGCCCCTTCTGCCTCGTCATGCTCACCGACTCCGTCAACGGCAAGAAGAACGACGGCCAGGCCAAAGAAACCCTCCAAGTCGTCGACGTCGCACAACTGCTCCTCGACTCCGTACGCACACCCCCCACCGACCCCACCCCCACCCAAGAACCCCACGACACACCAGAACCCGAACCAGCCAAGTAACCCAGACACCCCACACACAGAAGCGGCCGGACCTGCCTCGGGGGCAGGACCGGCCGCTCCTGCATACAGACCCCACAGCCGACGGCGTCTCGGCGAAGGCCGCGCCGGCCGCGTCGGGTGGCGCGCCCTGGGGGCTCTTTCTCGCGATTTCGTGGCGTCGCATCCGCTCTACCGTGTCCACGAAGTTATGGATGGGATGTTTGTGCCATCCGTCGGGAATGTAACGGCCCTCGGCAGGGCGCGGCGCAGAATGTAAATGCCTTCAATTTCCACCAACCCACTACATTGCGCTCACGGCCCACTACCCGCCGCATAACCATTGGCCTGCGATCCCGGCGGATCCATTGCCCTCGCGGGGGCTGCGCACGAGCATCGAATGGCAGCTGAGCACAGGCGAGGCGGACGGGACGGAGTAGGTCGTGCGGATACGGATGGCAGCAGCGGGGGCGATCAGCGTGGCCTGCGCCTGCGCGGTCCTGCTGGCGGGCTGTGAGACCACACCCGAGCCCGACACCCGCCCGGCCGCCGCCAAGAACGGCGACACCCGCCCGCTCGCCGGCCAGGCAGCCGCACCCCGTCTCCCCGTCCCCCGGGGCGACGGCAGCCGCGTCCCCGCGGACTTCAACGGCGACGGCCACCGCGATCTCGTACTGAACGGCCTCGTGAAGGCCCCCGGCGACACCCACGGCGACGACGCGGGCATCGGCATCGTCTACGGCACCGCGGCAGCCCGCGGCCTCGATCCCGCCGTACGCCAGCTCCTCACCCCGCGCGCCAACGCCGCCGAGGTCAAGGGCACCCTGCCCGCCGCCTTCGACGCCGAGGCCTCCTGCGACCTCGACAAGGACGGCTTCGCCGACCTGATCGTCGCCACCGACCCGCCGTACGACGGCATCGGCCGCACGCCCGTACCGCTCCAGCTCCTCTTCGGGTCCCCCACCGGCCTCGGCGGCAAGGCGGTCGTCCTCCGCATCCCCGACGAGGCCCGGTACGGCAACGACTGGCCCGACAACCCCGTCTGCGGCGACTTCGACGGCGACGGCAGCACCGACCTGGCGGTCACCGCCTCCGCGGGCCGCATCAGCTTCCTGCCCGGCCCCTTCACCCGTACCGGCGCCCCGCGCACCGCCGTGGCCCCCTTCCCGGGTGGCGGCACCGCCCTGGCCGCACCGGCGATGGAGGCCGACATCAACGGCGACGACGCCGACGACCTCGTCGTCCTGTCCCGCCCCCACGCGCCGGGCGCGGCATCGAAGGGCAAGCTGCTGCTGGGCGGCCCGGACGGCCCGCGCCGCCCTGGCGGAACCCATGTCTTCGACGCCGTGGCGACGCCGCCGCCCCCGGCGCTTTCCGCCGGCGAGAAGCAGCCGACCACGGATGTACTCATCCAGGCGGACTTCGACGGGGACAAGCGCCCGGACCTGGTGACGCGTACGCACCGGGGCGAGCGGGCGGATGTGGTGGCGCTGTACCCGGCGAAGCCCGCGAAAGCGCCCCCGCTGATCACTTTCAGCACCTCGGTGTTCCTGAGCGGACTGTGAGCCGCCCCTGAGCAACTCCTGAGCCGCTCCTGGGTGAATCCGGGGCGACCCCGCTGACCTGGTCCGGAGGGCACGGGGGCAGGCCCCCCAGGGTTCCCCTAGGGGATGTCACAGCTCGGCCGCAAAGGCGGGCCCGTTCCCGCTCTCCTCACACCCGGCGGTCGCGGACCAGGTACGTTCGATTGTGTGGCTGGATTCAGGATCGGACGCGGCCGGGACAACCGCAGCAGGCAACAACAACCGCAGCAGGCACCGCCGCCGCCCTACGGGGCCGCAGGCGGCCGTGCGGCTCCGCCGTATGCGCAGCAGCAACCGCCGCCGCAGTGGCCCCAGGCGGGCGGCGGCAGACCTCAGCAACCCCAAGGCCCGTACGGCGAACCGGAGTACTTCGGCGACCCGTACCAGCAGCCCCAACACGGCGGCCAGGGCGGACCGCACGGGGACCCGTATGCCAACAACCCTGGCCACACCCAGGCGTTCAGCATCAACGAGGACCCGTACGGCGACGGCGCGACCTATCGCGCAGGCGCGGCCGCGGCGGCTCCGGCCGGCCCGCGACTGCACTGGAAGCAGCTGCTGAGCGGCATCGTGCTGCGTCCGGGCCCGACGTTCTGGCAGATGCGGGACTACCCGGTGTGGGGCCCCGCGCTGGTCGTCACGTTCCTCTACGGACTGCTCGCGATCTTCGGCTTCGACAAGGCCCGCGACGAGGCGATCAACGCGACGATCTCCGCCGCCGTCCCGTACGTACTGACCACGGCGGTCGCGTTCGTCATCGGCGGTCTGATCCTGGGCACGGTGACCCACACCCTGGCCCGCCAGCTCGGCGGCGACGGCGCGTGGCAGCCGACGGTCGGTTTCTCCATGCTGATCATGTCGATCACGGACGCCCCGCGCCTGGTCTTCGCCCTCTTCCTGGGCGGTGAGAACTCCCTGGTCCAGGTGCTGGGCTGGGCGACCTGGCTGGCGGCCGGCGCGCTGTTCACGTCGATGGTGAGCAAGTCGCACGATCTGCCGTGGCCGAAGGCGCTGGGCGCGTCGGCGATCCAGCTGATCGCGCTGCTGTCGATCATCAAACTGGGCACGATCTGAGGCGTACGAACGAGCAAGGGCCCGGCACTCGAGAGTGCCGGGCCCTTCTTGCGTCTCCTGGTCCTTCTTGCGTCTCCTGGTCCTGCTTGCGTCTCCGGGTCCTGCTACGCGTCCAGCACCTGGCCGACGCGCTGCACGACGGGCTTCTCGACACTCCAGGGGAAGTTGATCCACTCGTCGGTCCGCTTCCAGACGTACTCGCACTTCACGAGGGAGTGGGACTTCTCGTAGATCACAGCGCTGCGCACCTCGGCGACATGGCCGAGGCAGAAGTCGTGCACCAGCTTCAGGGTCTTCCCGGTGTCGGCGACATCGTCGGCGATGAGCACCTTCTTGTCCGAGAAGTCGATGACGTTGGGCACCGGAGCCAGCATGACGGGCATGTCGAGCGTGGTGCCCACGCCGGTGTAGAACTCCACGTTCACCAGGTGGATGTTCTTGCAGTCCAGCGCGTACGCCAGTCCGCCCGCGACGAACACTCCGCCACGCGCGATGGAGAGCACGACGTCGGGCTGGTACCCGTCGTCGGCAATGGTCTGCGCGAGCTGCCGCACCGCGCTGCCGAACCCCTCGTACGTCAGGTTCTCCCGTACGTCACTCATGCCGCGCTCACACCTGCGTCCGGTGGAAGTTCATGAACGACCGCGAGGCCGTGGGCCCGCGCTGCCCCTGGTAGCGGGAGCCGTACCGCTCGCTGCCGTACGGGAATTCGGACGGCGAGCTCAGCCGGAACATGCACAGCTGGCCGATCTTCATCCCCGGCCACAGCTTGATGGGCAGGGTGGCGAGATTCGACAGCTCAAGGGTGACGTGCCCCGAGAACCCCGGGTCGATGAAGCCCGCGGTGGAGTGCGTGACCAGCCCGAGTCGCCCGAGGCTGGACTTGCCCTCCAGCCGGGAGGCGAGGTCGTCCGGCAGCGTGATGACCTCGTAGCTCGACGCGAGGACGAACTCCCCGGGGTGCAGGATGAACGCCTCGTCCCCCTCGGGCTCGACCTCGCGCGTGAGGTCCAGCTGCTCGACGGCGGGGTCGATATGCGGATAGCGGTGGTTCTCGAACACCCGGAAGTAGCGGTCCAGCCGCACATCGATGCTCGAGGGCTGCACCATGGATTCGTCGTACGGGTCGATGCGGACCCGTCCGGCGTCGATCTCGGCCCGGATGTCCTTGTCAGAGAGAAGCACGCCCCGAGGATACGCAGAGCACGCGGGCCCGCCCCAATCGGACAGCCCCGCGCGCTCCTGTGACCGCCGCCTTCTTACGGCTTGGCCGACTGCGAGTGCGGCACCGAGTGCGACTCCGGCTGCGACTCCGGCCGCGGTGGCGACTCCACGGGCACGACGCTGCGAAGCCGCGCACAGCGCGGACACCGGATGAGCCGCCCGGGCCCGATCCGGCCGGCGCCGAGCTGCTGCATCGGGAACGTAGTGGTGGTGAACACGTGCCCGTCGGCACAGCGGACGACGGTGCGCTCCATCAAGTCCATCGGGTCCCTTCCCCAACGAAATGCGGATGAACGACCACATTAGGGGATGTACGGGACACGGCCACACGCGGCACTCCGCCTTCCAACGGTACGCCTCAACTCCCGCGCCCCGCAGCGGTATCCGGGCCCGGAACAGCGCGAAGGCCCCGCGGCGAAATGCACCGGGGGCCAGCGATGAGGTACAGTGTGCGACGATGCGGTGCCGGTCGACGGCTCGCCGCGCGGGTGTAGTTTAATGGTAGAACATGAGCTTCCCAAGCTCAGAGCGCGAGTTCGATTCTCGTCACCCGCTCCATGCAGAAGGCCCAGGTCATAGACCCGGGCCTTTCTTGTTGTCTGGACCTGTCTAAGCGTCCCGTGCCACATCCGTGCCAGATGCTTGGTCATCCACTGCATGACGCCGCTGCCGGACGAGCCTGTCGAGGCCGGCCGCGACCTCCCGCTGACGCTCGACGTCCGAGTGCTGATAGATCAGCGCGGCCCGCTCGGTCGACTGTCCGGCCCGCACCATCGTGTCCTTGAGCGTCGCACCGGAGCGGGTCGTCAGGGTGTGTCCGGTGTGACGAAGGTCGTAGAAGCGGAAGCCGTCGGGGAGACCCACCTTCGTACGCCACATCGGGCTATTGCGGGCAGGTCCAGAGACTGCCCGATTCGCGACCAGCGTACGGGCCCCGATCTCTCGCCCCATGGCAGCTCCAGCCCAAAGCCGCTCCCGCCGACCTCATCGGGCCCGTGTGCGATCGTCACGCCTCCCAGGTACGTTGAGCCGTCAGCCGAGGGGGAACGCTCGCGAGGGAGCGCCCCGCAACGCGTGGCTGCGGGGCGCCGATCCACTTTCACAACGGGCCCTAGTGGGGTTTAGTCGACCGTCTGCCCGTTGTGCACACCGCCTCTGCAGGTCGGGAGCGGGGCCGTCGACCGATCGATCGTTCCGCCGCCGTCCGTGCACTCACCCGGCGTGACGCTGGCCGGGATGACGCTGCCGGCGGTGGCGGTCGCGGTGGCGGCGCCTGTGAGGCCGAGTCCGGCGAGGGCTGCCGTGGCGAAGACTGTGGCGAGGATTCGTCGAATGCGCATTTGGTTCGCCTTTCACAGATTGCCTCGGTTGGGGCACTAACCAGCTTGATCTTCACCCATATGGGTGGCACGTCATGTTGGGCCATTCGGGTGACAGTGTTGTCGGGTGCGGGGTCGGTGACGCGACCCGTCAGAGCGGATGGAAGCCCGTGCCACATCCGTGCCGGAAAGAGCGGATCCCAGCGGTCAAGAGCAGTCAAGCGCGACGCCTCGCGATTAATCACCAGAGGCCGTTTGCGCTGGTCAGCGTCAACCCCCTCCGTGACGGCCCGGTGATTCCCAAGCTCAGAGCGCGAGTTCGATTCTCGTCACCCGCTCCACGAGAAAGCCCCAGGTCAGCGACCTGGGGCTTCTTTATTGTCTAGACCTATTCGGGAGTCCCGCACCACTTGCGCACCACCTCGACGACGACAAGGTCACGCGCGCTCGGCCGCCCTCACGTCACGCAGGCGGAGACAAGAATGCGTACATGGCCTGGCCGTCAGCCTTCTCACCCTCGTCGGGTAGTTGACGCCACGCGGCATGCTGCGGATCGTGCAGAGCTTTCGCGAACGCGAGCTTCTTACGGTCGCCCTTGTCAAGCTGATCTCTGAGTTGCAGCGGGTTGGCAGGCAACGAGAGCAAGAACGCCAGATCGCGGTAGTGCCGCTCCGGTGAAGTGGTCTTGATGCTCACCGCTGCAGCCTTCGCCACGATCGCCCCCAACAGGCTGGGGCGACGGATCCGGCTGGTCCGCAGCCCCAGTTGCACACTCACGGACTCGGTTCTCTGCGCAGCCTGCCGGCCGCCCGGCACCTCCAGCGTACGGCCGGGCGGCGTCGTTGTGAGGTCTGCACGGGGGCCGAGGTTGTCGGGCGCCAACAGATCCACCACCAACCGCTGCGGCTCCACACCACGCTGATAGCGGTGCAGCAGGTTGCCCTGCGGCGACATGCCGGCAGGGGCGAATCCGAGCCGTTCCAGCGCCGCAACCAAACGGCGCAAGCTCTGCTGGTCCGACTGCACGTCAGCCAGGACATCCAGGTCGGCGCTCGCCGCCGGCGGGGTCCGACCGTGCTCCAGGCCGTGCAGGAGCACCATCTGCCCACCGATCAGCGACCAGGCATCCGGCACCTGCCCCGAAAGGTCGAACAGCACGCCCCACAACTCCACCAGCGGACCGGTGAACAGGTCCGACTCCAGTCGCACGTCGGGCAATTCAGCCGCCATGATCACACCCTCCGAGGCTGTGCGTAGCGAGTCAGCAGAGGCTCAAGCAACCCAGCTGCGGCAGCGTCGGCTCGGCCCTCGTGGCGGTCCAGCAAGTCGGCCGCCACTACTGACGCGGGGGCGTGGCGGCCCTGCCCAGGCGCTTCAGACCTTGAGGTCAGGAACGACCACATCTCCGCCGGGGGAATTCGGACCGCGACATTGCCCCGCTCTTCATCACGGACCATGCCGAACTCAGCTTCCAGCTTGTCGACCCTGTCGGGATGTACGTAGATCTCCGCACGACCGAGAGCAATGTAGTCCGCCCCCGCCTGCGCCGCGGCGCTCACTCCCCCCCTCACCACATCCTGAGCAGCGAGCAGAACCGGCAGTACGCCTGAATGAACGCGGTACGAGCGAACCTCGGCGCGGGCGGCAAGAAGCTCCTGGAGCAGGGCCGGAGCTAGCTGCCCGTGGGCAAGGAGATTCCGCAACCGCATCCTCACCCGGGACTTCTCGGCATCGGACAGACTCACCGGCTGATGGCCGTCCAGCACCGCCAGAACGCCCCATGCATTGCGGGCCGACAGCGGTCTCCGTGAACGAGGGCCCCGGTCCTTGCGATCCCGGACACTGTCCCCGGCAACCAGCCAACGACCACCGACTCGCTGCCCTTGGAGCTTCCCGTCATGCAGCAACTGACGGACACGGGAATCATCCACCCCGAGCAGGGCCGCAGCCTCTTTCACCGACAGCAGTTCCATGACCATCTCCTTGCGCCTCCTCTCACGCAATCAGGAGGGAACACGCAAGCAGTCTCCTACCCAGATTCCCTTGCGTCAAGCCTCACGCAGTCAGGAGGCAAGACGCAACCATCGAGGCAGGGACGTGCCGCGCGACCCAGACCAACGGACGCGTGCCCCATCCGTGCCCTTCGAGCGGCGAACAGCGGTCAATACGGGTACGGGCGAACCCTCGAGGCAGCTCTTTCGGCAGACTGTTTCCGCAGGTCAGATGCCATATGGGCGGCCTGCACGTCATAGATTCCCAAGCTTATAGCGCGGGTTCGATTCCCGTCATCCGCTCTTCTACGGAGCCCCAGGTCAGCGGCCTGGGGCTTTCGTGTCACCTAAGGCTTGTCCCGTAAATGATCTTGGGTGGGTGCGGGCGTGGCTGGTGGCCGGTCCGGCCGCCCGCCTATCCGGCGAGGTTGAGGTTGTGGAGGCGGGCGATTCCGAGCATGGCGTGGTGGACGCCATCGCCCTTGAGGCGGCAGTCGCGGAGGATCTTCCAGGTCTTCATGCGGGCAAAAACGTGCTCCACGCGGGCGCGAACCTGTTTGTGGGACTTGTTGTGGGCCTGCTTCCAGTCAGGCAGTTCTTCACCTTTGCGCCGACGGTGTGGCATGACGAGTCCGGTGCCCGGATAGCCGCCGTCGGCGATCGTCATGGCCTTGCCGACGGCGGCCTTCGCGCCGGACTCCTCCCACGCCCTGCAGTCGTTGCGGTTGCCGGGCAAGGGCCGGCCGACCACGACGACCAGGCGGGTATCGGCGTCGATGACGACCTGGTGGTTCGTGGAGTACCGGTAGTTCTTGGACTGCTCGGCGATGCTGTGGTCGCGGGTGGGCACCAGGGTGCCGTCCACGATGAGCACGGTGTCCTTGCGGAACCGTTTGCGGGGCTGGAGCGCCAGCGACGGGCCGAGGTGGTCGATGATGCGGTCCGCCGCGGACTTCGATACACCGAAGAGCGGAGCGAGTTGGCGCATTGTCAGGTTCGTGCGCCAGTAGGCCGCGACGAGCAGAACCCGGTCCTCCAGCGGAAGTCCCCACGGGCGGCCCTTACGGACCGGATCTGCACCTTCGCGGCGCAGTGCGGTCACCAACCTGCCGAAGGAACGCGGGCTCAGCCCGGTGAACGGGGCTATCCAGGACGGCTCCGACGCCGTGATCACACCAGACACCCGAAGATCATCTCACCCGTGACCAGCAGTTACGGGACAAGTCTTAGACCTCTCAGGGTCGGCTTCGGCGTCCATCGCTCGCCCGCCGAAGCGCGCGCAGCGCGCTCACCTCTGCACTTCGCTGACCCAGGCCGTGAGCCCTGTCAGGAATCCCGCCTTCTCATCCGGCGACAGCCCCTCCAGCGCGCGTAGCAGCGGCTCGGTCCGCCGAACGATGAAGGCTTCGAGCGGCAGGCGGTATTCCGCGGCCAAGGACACCAGGACGCGGCGGCGGTTCGTCGGATCCTCGGCCCGATCCACGATGCCGGCCCGGCTCAGCGCTCCGACCAGTTCACTGGCAGTGGACAGTGACACCTGAAGCCGTCGGGCGACCTCACTGACGGCCAGCGGCCGTCCGGCCAGCAACTGGGGCAGTACGGCGCCGTGGCGCGGCGTCAGGCCATGCGCCTCCATGACACCCCGCAAAGGCTCCGGCATCAGATCCCGCACGACCGAACCCCGGAAGAACGGCTCCAACAACGGCACAAGACCAGCGACTTCAAGCTCATCCGGGGTCGGCTTCCGTGACGCCTTCACGGCGTTCTCGCTCTGCGGCATGCTACAAGTGTATATGGTTCTGATTTCCAAACCATTGGGCAACCCGAAGGGTCTTCGATGTCGTCGATCAGCTACAGCGATGCACTCAATGACGCCCTGGAACGCATGGACGATCTGGGGTACGAGCGAGGACAGGGGGTGGATCTCGCCAACCACGGCCCAATGGGCGCCGAGGCACTCGCCCTGCTCGGACAAGTGGACGAAGTCGCCCGGTGGGTAGGGCGCTACCGGAAGGCGATGGAACACCACGAGCCTCCCGCCGCCCGCTTCGCCCTGGACCCCGCGGACGAGTCCTCGTGGCGTCCCGCCCTCGGCGTCTTCCGGCGGGCCGGGGACTGGGAGCGGCTCTTCGTCCGCGAACTGGCCGAGGCGCACTGGCGCGAGGTGCTCGTGCGCTGGTGGCCCCGCCTGCTTCCGGGGCTGTTCGCCGGCCTCACGCACGGGGTCATCCGCACCGCGCACGCCGTACGCGGCCTGTACGCGACCGGCGACGGAACCACAGCGCTCCAGCTGAAGGAACTGGCCCGGGGCCTGGCCTACTGGGCGGCCCGCTACAGCGAACTCCCCGGCCGCCCTCGACTGCACGGCCCCCACGAGCTGCCCGAGGCGGTCGCCACACTGCCCCGCGTACCGCTCGACGGCCCGATGGGTCCGGGTACCGCCCGCCACCGCCTGGACACGCTCGCCGAACTCCCCGGATACAGCCAGTCCTTGGAGACACTGGCCCCGCAGCAGGCACCCCGGCTGCTGAGCGAGATGACAGTCCAGTTCGCCGATGTCTACCTCGGCCACCCCGAGGTGTACCCCGTCCCACTGATCCACGGCGTCACGGCCCCCGCCGCCGTCCGCCTCATACTCCCGCATCTACCGCACGAGCTGTACGAGCCGACGCTGGCCCGGCTCTGGCAGGTGCAGTCGGCGTTCCTGTTCGCCTTCACCTCGGACCGGCGCGACGAGGGAACGGCGGCCTGGCCGTCGGAGATACCGGATCTGCCCCCGCTGGACGAGCTGGGCGCCCGCGCCGCCGAGCACGGCGACGAGCACGTCATCAAGTTCACCGAAGCGTGCCTGCGCGAATACGCCCTGCGGCCCGACCCGCGCTATCCGGCCGCCGCCTTCGCCGCACAGCGGCGCATCACCCGCCTCGACGCCGGCGGCGGGGTCAAGGGAGCCGCTTCATGATGCATGGACTGCCCTGCCTGTCGGCCGGCGAAGGACCGCCGTTGATCGTCCTGCTCTTCACCCCGGAAGCGGCCGTCCCCACGGGCGCGAGCCGTCGGCTCACCCTGCGGATGCTGCGACCCTTCTCCGAGCGGTTCACCACTCACCTCCTCATACGCCCGCCCGGCCTGCCGCCGACGACGACAATGACCCAGCTCGCCGCAGTGCACGCCGACGCGATCCGGGAGACCTTCAGCGGGCCGGTGAACGTGTTGGGCCTGTCCACCGGTGGATCGCTCGCCCTCCAGCTCGCCGCCGACCATCCCGGGCTGGTCGACCGTCTCGTCCTGGGCGGTACGGCCTGCACCCTCGGCCCGGTCGGCAGGCGCGCCCAGCGCCGCTACATCGAGCGCGCGCGGCAAGGCAAGCGGCCGAGCCCTGCACTGGCCGAGATGCTCACTGGTTCGACGATCGGCCGGACGGCACTCAAGGGCCTGCTCTGGCTCATGGACGGCAGCCGCGAACACCTCGACGCCGCCACCATGCTGGGCGCCGAGGACGGCTTCGACCTGCGCAGTCGTTTGCACGAGATCAAGGCGCCCACGCTGCTTCTCCAGGGCGGGAAGGACATCGTCTACCCACTCGACCTGGCCCGGCAGACCGTCCAGGGCATTCCAGACGCCCGGCTCGTCGTCTACCAGGACCGCAGCCATAGCGGAACCTTCACGGACAAGCGGTTCTCCGCCGACGCCCTGGACTTCCTGCGGAACGATCAGCCTTGAGGCCTTGAGTTCCAGTCACCAGAGCCCGGGCTTCCTGGCGTGCCACTACGTGCCAGTCGGACCGGTAAGGAGCGGTCAACAAGGGTTCCTCAGGGACCGCTCACACGAGGCCACCAGGGGACGTTTTCCCAGGTCAGTGGCCACGCGGACCTCAAGTGCCGGGTGATTCCCAAGCTCAGAGCGCGAGTTCGATTCTCGTCACCCGCTCCATACAAAAGCCCCAGGCCAGCGGCCCGGGGCTTTGTTGTTGTCTAGACCTCCCGTGGGGCGGCGTGCCCTCCGCGTGCCCCAAGTCGCCAGAATCCGCGCCCGAAGGGCATGAGGCAACCCGGATTCAGCGGCCGAAAGCCGCGTCACCCTGTTTTGGGGTCTCGCGCTGCGCCTGAGTCGGCCGGTACCGGCACGTCCTTCATCCCTGGTTTTCCGGGATGCTCCGGACTCTTCTCCGCCGGGTTCGCCCCGGTCTTCTTCTGCTGCTCGCCCGCCAACCGCTGCTCGCAGTAGACCGGTATTGCCTCCCGGTTGCCCGCCGCCTCCTCAAGCCGGGTTGCCGCCGCGTCCCCGGGTGCCTTACCCCGCCCCTCCACTGCCGCCAGGTAGACGCGACAGTGCGCCACGGTGTCCTGCGCCATGCCCGGGCGCTCCCTCGGGGATTCGTACGAAGCCGACGGGGAGGGCCTCGACGGGCGCTGTGGTCCCCGCCCCCAGCGCCCGTCACGAACCGATTCCTCGCCCGCGCCGGGTACCGTGGGCGCGCTCTGCCTGGGCCTCGGCTCCGCGCCACCGCCGAACGGCAACGAGATGGCACCGTCCCCCGCCGCAACCGCGACCCCGCCGAGCGCCGCCGCCGTGACGACACCCGCCAGCAGCGCCTTGAGTGCCCGTACCCAGCGACGCTCACCGTCAGGTCGCCAGTCGTCCCGTCTGCGCCGCCACCGCAGCGGCGCCGCGTGCACACCTTCCTCACGCGCCGTGCGGAAAGCACGGAGCGCCTTCTCCTCGGCAGCCGGACTGAGAGCGCAGGGCCGGCTCGCCGCGTCGAACAGCGCCTCCAGCTCAGGGGGACGGGGATTTTCCCGTTCGGGATTCATGTCTCATCCTTCAGCGTGCGCTGTGCCCCAGGCGTCACACCGCCCACTCCAGCCCGGGTGAATTGCCCCGCCAGTCCCTTCAGTCCCCGGTATGCCGCAGTGCGAACGGCCCCGGGGCGCTTGCCCAGCACCCGCGCGCTCGCCGGCCCGTCGAGCCCGACGACCACGCGCAGCAGTACAGCCTCCGCCTGGTCGCGCGGCAGACTGCCGATCAGCTCGAGAGCCTGTTCCGTGGAGAGCTTCTCCAGGACCGCGGCGGCCGTGTCGTGTCCGCCCGGCATTTCCAGCATGTCCAGTTCCAGCAATGATGTACGCGGTCGCCGTTTCTGCCTGCGCAGATGGTCCAGGGCACGGTGACGGGCGATCGTCGCCGTCCAACCCCGGAAACCCGCGCCGTCGCCACGGAAGCGGCCCAGGTCGCGCGAGATCTCCAGCCAGGCTTCGGAGGTCACGTCCTCGGCGTCGTCGCCGACCAGCCCTCGGACGTAGCCAATCAGGCCCGGCTGCACCAGCCGATACGCGATAGCGAACCCTTCGTCGTCCCCCTGCTGAGCTCGCTCAACAGCAGCGCCGAGCTCCGCGTCGTACGCCCCCACACTTCCCTCTCCGTACCAACGCCCCGTCCAACCTGCCCCTCCATCTCTGCGTTCGGAGGCGCAGAAACGTCACTGGCGAAGCGTCACCGTCCGCAGGTGGTCCTCGGGTCGGCGGTCCTGCCCGCCGTGCGAGATCGCCGCCGGTCTCGTCATCGTCGGCCGCGTTGCAGAGGACGGGCGGTGTTGGCGAAGTCGAAGCCCTTGGCACTGTGGGACGGATACAAAGTCCACCTCACCGAGACCTGCGGGCCCGGCAGTCCGAACCTGGTCACGAACGTGGCCACCATGTCGCCACCGTCCACGACAGCGTGACGGTCCCTGAGATCCATGACTCGCTGGCTGAACGGGACTGCCTGCCCGGTGAGCACTGGGTCGATGCCGGATACCCCACCGCCGGCCAGGTCGTGACCGCCCGCCGGGACCACGGCATCGACCTGCACGGGCCGATGGCTGCCAGCACCGCAGCCGGGGCTGACGGCCCCTTCGGGCAGGACGCGTTCACCATCGACTGGGACCGCGAACGGGTGACCTGCCCCCACGGTGTCACCAGCACCCAGTGGCACCACCGGAACTCGCAGCAGGGCCTGCCCGTCATCCGGGTCCGTTTCAACCCGGCTGACTGCCGCACCTGCCCCCACCTGCGTGACTGCGTCAACTCACCCACAGCCCAGCGCCGCGAGCTCAACCTGCGGCACCGCGACGAACACGAAGTCGTCCAGGCAGCCCGGACCGAGCAGCGGACCGACGCCTGGAAAGACCGCTACAAGATCCGCGCCGGAGTCGAAGGAACCATCTCCCAGGGCGTTGGGCGCTGCGGCCTGCGCCGATCCCGCTACCGCGGCCTCGCCAAGACCAGCCTCCAGCACCAGCTCACCGGCGCCGCGATCAACCTCGCCCGCATCGACGCCCACCTCACCGACACACCCCGGGCCCGCACCCGCACCAGCCACTTCGCAGCACTTCGCCCCGCCGACCAAATGATCGACGGGGCGAATTAGCCAGGACCCCAACTAACCAACATCATCCGGCTGGTTCGGGGCCTTTGGTGGGGTGCTCAGGGTGGCTACTTGGTGATCGTCACCGTCGCCTGGGTCGTTGCGGACATGTGCTGGCCGTCGCCCTTGTAGGTGGCGGTGTAGGTGATGTCACCCGTCTCGCGCGGGCGTTGCGTGATCGTGAACTCGCCCGTCGCCGTGGAGACGGGGAAGGTGCCGACCGGAGTACCGGTCGGGTGTTCCGCGTCCGTGCGCGTCACTTCCACCGTCGTGCCGGCTGGGAAGGGCTCCGCTGCCCACAGCTGTCCGGTGACGGTCAGGTCCTTGCCCTTGTGGGAGGTTGCGGGGGCCTGGAGGCTGAGGATGGTGTCCAGTTTGCCGGCGTCCGGGAGGACATGGAGCGTGGGGGCACTGCCGTAGGAGAAGCCGGTGATTGCGAACAGGCGGTTCTCGTCCGGGGCCCAGGCGAGGCCGTCGCGCTGGAGGTCGTTCACGACGTACTCGCGAAATGCCGGCCAGGTGGAGCCCGGGCGGTAGGTCTTTACGAAGTCGCCCTCTGCGCCCGTCGCCACTGTTCCGTCGGCCGCCACGGCCACCGCGTTCGGGAATTGCCAGCTCGAGTGGTAGCCGTTCGACGACAGGTCCGACAGGCGGACGACCTGGTGGTCGGACGGGTTGTTCGCCGCGACGACGATGTTCTGGCCGTCCGCCGTCACCGCGAAGTCGTTGAGGTACGAGATCGACGGCGACGAAATGAAGGAGCGCTCGGTGCGCTTCTGCAGGCCGCCGGCCGCCGTGTCGTAGACCGCCAGGGAGGCCGGGCTGACGCCCTCCTCGCCCGCCACCAGGACGTTCGGGTCGGCAGGGGACGATGCCAGGGCCGGGGCGTAGTGCCAGTACCGACCGCTCGGGACAAGCGTCGCCGCCGGGGCCGAAGAGGCCACGTCGAGCGAGCCGATGCCGCCGGTGCTGTCGACCGTGTAGCCGAACCACAGCTTGCCGCCCGCCATCGCCAGGCTCTGGGGCGAGGTGTCCGCTCCGGTCGGGTAGCGGTCGGTCTCGGTGAGGGTGACGGTGTCGATCTCGGCGATCGCGCCGACCGTCGACAGGGCCACGTACAGTTTGCTGGAATCCGCCGAGAGCACGAGGCCCGCGGCCCCCTCCTCGGCGGTGATCTGCTGGACGACCGCGCCCGTGTAGTCGGTGACGACGATGCTGCCGCCAGTCGGGTCGCTGACGAACACCCGATCGTGCACTCCGTCGACGACGATGTCCCGGAACGAGGCGCTGGGCAGCGCCACGCTCGTCTCCTCGGCCGTGGCCGTCCCTGCTCCCGCCCCGATCAGGGGCAGCGAGCCGATCAGTGCCGCGGCCAACGCGACGGCGGTGCGTTTGTGGATGCGCAAGTGAACAGAACCTCCTCGAATGGGGACGGCCGTTTTCGACCACCCGGTAGAAGAGCGCTGGGCGGTGGACATGTGTCACTGGGAGGTCGCCGACACCTCGCGCGCCGTAGCTTGATCTTTAGGTTCCTCGTCGGTTCCGCCGCGTCGAGGCATGCACGGATCAGATGCTCCCCCCGTCACTTCCGCGCCAGATCGGGCGGGGAGCCACGGGGAACAGCAGTAGCCGGCAGTGGCCACAGGCCGCGTCCGTCCATGTCGTCCTGCCGCCGGTCAGAGCCCGACCCGTCCCACCTCGCTCCTGAAGCGGGTGTCGACCTGCCTGGCTCGCCTCCAAGAGCGTTGCCCTCAGGGGCGGTGGGCCATGTGCGGGCCACCGAGGCGTCATCGGAGATCAGTTGCAGCGAATGTGCAGGTCAGCGATCCAGCGCACCTTCGGTGCGCGCCGGGGGCGTGGTAAATGCCGTGGCGTGCGCCGGAGGTGCTTCTGTCTGCCCTGACGTGGGCTGATGCCGGTCCGGGATGCTGGAGCGGTTCGTTCCGGCCGAAACCGATGCCTCTGTGATGCCGGTGAGCTCGCAGGTCAGCGTGGTGCTGGGGACCGTCCACGGGAACCGTGGAGTGTTGCTGCGAAGCACGTGCGTCAGAATTCCTGATCCACCCTGGTCCTCCCGGAACGGCGTACGACGGGTCCGTCCGCCAGGGAGGGAGCAAGGCCGTGGACGTACTGCACGAACGCTGCGCCGGCCTCGACATCAGCAAGAAGGACGCCAAGGTCTGCGTCCGCACCCCGAGTACGAAGCGGCGGGGGTCCTTCACGACCGAGACCACGACGTGGGGATCAACGACGAACGCGGTCCTGGATCTGCGGGACCATCTGCTCGCCGCACAGGTGACGCTGGTAGTGATCGAGGCGACCAGTGACTACTGGAAGCCCTTCTACTACGTGCTGACCGAGGGCCTGGACGTGGTCCTGGTCAACGCGCGGCAGGTCAAGAACCTACCCGGCCGCAAGACGGACGTCTCGGACGCGGCCTGGCTGGCCCAGCTCGGCGCCCACGGCCTGGTCAGGCCCTCCTTCGTGCCGCCCGAGCCGGTCCGCGAACTGCGCGACCTGACCCGGGCCCGGACCACCGCCACCCGTGAACGCGGCCGTGTGGTCCAGCGGCTGGAGAAACTCCTGGAGGACACCGGCATCAAACTCTCCGCGGTCGCCTCCGACATCATGGGCGTCTCCGGCCGGGCCATGCTCGAAGCCCTCATCCGCGGCGAAGCCGACCCGCGGGTCCTCGCGGACCTGGCCAAACGCAAGCTCCGCAACAAGATCCCCGAACTCACCGAGGCCCTGACCGGACGGTTCCGCGAGCACCACGCGTTCCTGGCCCGACTGTATCTGGATCAGTACGACCAGCTCACCACGATGATCGACCAGCTCACCGGACGCATCGAGGAGGCGATGGCCCCCTTTCGTGGCGCCCTCGACCTCCTCGACACCATCCCCGGCATCAACCAGGCCACCGCCGAAGTGATCATCGCGGAGACCGGCGGGGACATGACCCGGTTCGCCTCCGCCAAACACCTCGCGTCCTGGGCCGGGGTCTGCCCCGGCCACCACGAGTCCGCCGGCCGTACCAAGAACACGAAGGTCCGGCCCGGCAACCCCTATCTCAAAGGCGCCCTCGGCCTCGCGGCATTCGGCGCTGTGAGAACCAAGGACACCTACCTGCAGGCCCGTTACAAGCGGCTGACCGCCCGCCGCGGCCCGCTCCGGGCACTGGTCGCCGTCGAGCACTCGATCATCACCGCGATCTGGCACATGCTCACCGACAACGTCGCCTACCAGGAACTCGGCGGCACCTACTTCACCCAACGCGACCCCGAACGCGCCACCCGCCGAGCCATCACCCAGCTCAACCAGCTCGGCTACACCGTCACCCTCAACCCGAGGGAGAACGCAGCCTGACCGACAGCCCCGAACACCCGGCAGCCCTCCACGGCCACCGGGCACCCAGTCCTGCCCACACCCACCCTGACCTGCTGCTATTTACGCGTCAGAGGATCGAACGTTCGCGGATGCAGGCGGTCTTGAAAGCCGTTCCTGTGGCGCTGGCGACCTGGCCCCTTCCCATGTGGCCAGGCTGATGTGTCCCTGCATTACTCGTTAGCCGTGCATCGCGGTGCTGTAGACGTACAGGGCGATCACACCGGCGACGCAGGCGAGGATCACCCATGAGCCGAAACTGGTGTGTTTCCCACTGCCTTTGGGCCGCGCGGCCTTCCCGGACTGATCGGGCCGCCCGGGCACTGCCCGTCCCGGAGCGACCCGCACCACATCGGCCGCCGCCTCGGCGAGCAGGCGCCGGCAGGTCGCGGCGAGCACGTCTGTACCAGCGGAGAGGGGCACCACGGCCTCCGAACGCGCCGGAGCGGTGGTGCCGCCGTCCAGGATGCGCCCCGCGCGTACAAGGACCTCGTCCCGGCTGCCCGCCGGAGCGAGGCTGATCCACCGCCGTACATGCTCACCCCGGATGACCACACCGCCGGACCGCTCCCGGTACACGGTGTGTTCCCGCCACAATATCTCCGCCAACTCCTTGGCGGTGCTGCTCAGTTGTACGCCCACAACCCCTCCCCCTCCGCCTCGCGGCGAATCGAACAAGCATCGCACTCTCGTGGCAGGCGCAGAGAGGGGGCCAGCAGCCCCCACCGCGACGGCCCCCTGCGCCGGCCAAGACCGTGCAGGCCCCCGACCCCACCCGGATCGCGACCGTACCGGGCCCGACCAGAACCATCCGGGAGCGCACATGCGTACGTCTGTCACAGCAGGTGAGGGCCGACATCTCCCTTGATCGCCCGGCGATTCCCAAGCTCAGGCGGCAACGTCGGAGGACAACACGGCCTCAACGAAGTCCGCCGGCGGCAAGTAGTCGTGCACCTCGACGTAGTGGGCGATCAGCTCGGGGGCCGCGTACGCGACGCCGTTGCCCTCTACTCGAATCTCGGCACTTCCCCTGGGACCGTCGACACGCGCTCCAACTCGTCGCGCAGGACACCAAGGGCAGAAGTGGTAGCCGCGGGTCTGCTGGGCGCGATGCGCGCGGGTCATCCCGTTCAACGTCTCCACCAGCCCTGGCGGAGCAGTTGCCTGTGGGTACGTTTCGCCACGGTCGAGCCAGCCCACGTTCAGCAGTGGGACGCCGCGTGATTCCCGCTCCATAGAAAAGCCCCAGGTCAGGGACAGGATCCCCCACCCCAGGCCTTTGTGTTGTCCAGTCCGGTTCAGGTGTCGCGCACCACTTCCTCACCACTTGGGCCCTCTTCCGGCTGGTCAGAGCCCTTCTTCCGCGCGGCGGGGCCATCTTGTCCAGCCCACTCGCTACCTCCTTCTGACTCTCGCGGTCTGAGTGCTGTCGATCAGCGCGGCGGCGAGCAACTCCCGCATGCGTTCCGTGTCCTGCGGCGCGCTCAAGCCGCGCTTGGGCAGTATCAGCACTCCGGCGCCCCATACATCTGGGGTGAGCAGCACGAAGACCCGGCGACCCTCGATGCAGCGCCCGTAGAACTCCCAACCTGTGTGGTTCGTATGGCGTTCGGACACAGTGCCGATCCCTGATTGGTCGACCGTGACGCGATGTTCGCCCAGGTGCCTGGCGTATCCGAGCAAGCCCAGAGCCATCAGCCAGCGGCACGCGATCATGATGACGATGACGGTCACAGTGAACTGCAACAGCCCCAGGGCAGGGGAGTCGATGCCCTTGGCCGCAACGTTGATCGCGATCACCAGGGCAAGGAAGATGCCCACGACCCGCAGGACGCGATAACCCCACCGGCCAACCGGACTGTGCCGCAGCTGAAGTTTCAACCCGTCGGCTATCTCCCGCAGTGTCACCGTGTACGTGAACTGCACGGATACGTCGGCGGTCATGCGTCCTCCCCAGGGCTGATGGACAAGGGATCGTACTGGGAGGCGATCAACGGCTACGCATCCCACCGCAGCCAGATGGCACATCTCGGTGGACTCGTGCCCGATGCCTTGCCGTCGGGCACGTCCACGGCCTTCTCCCGCTCGGCGCGCCGGCCGCTGTCGTATGCCGAGGTCAGGCAGACGTCACGTCACCTCTTCGACTACTGATCCAGTGCCTTCGCCCGGCCTCTTCGCGGCCAAGAAACGCATGCACACACGCTGTCGGGCGCGCGGTCAGCCCCCGAAGGACCCGCCGGAACGGCACGTGCAGCGTCGACCGATCGGCGACGGGCTGAGCCGCCAGCGCCGCCAGCATTCCGACACATGGGGCCTGCCGGACGGCGAACTTGATCGACCTGTTCGCGGCGCTCCCGCTGCGGGGGAGCTCTCGGCCTGATGGACCGTGCGTCGGGTTCGGCGGCTCAGGACAGCGGTGTCCTGTGACACTGAACCTTGAGCGTGTGTCATCGAAGTGTGAGCCGGCCACGGCGGCATGGAGTACTCCGCCGTGGCCTTGGTGTCGCTATCGGGGTGCCCTTCTTGCCCCTGGCTATCCCGCCAGTGCTGCAAGTCCACCCAGGACTCGGGCCGCTGGCGCCGGGTCGACCAGCCACTTCAGGTGGCTGCCCTCCAGGGTGCGGACGTCGTACGGGTTGTCCGGCGTCAGCGCGTTGCCCTCGCTGATCAGCCGGTCCTGTATGGCGAGCGGCAGGCTCGTGTCGTCGGCCAGGCGGACGTAGGTCTTCGGGATGCGGCCCCAGGTCTCGGCCTGTGCCCGGTCGGTGGAGGTGCCGGCGTCCAGGTTCTCGTCGGGCTGGAAGGTGTTCAGGAAGGTCAGGAACTCCTCGTCGGTGCCGTCAGCCAGGAAGGCCGCCTTGAAGGCTGCGAGGGCGTCCGGATTCGCGGTTCGGAAGTTGACGCGGAGCAGGCCGAGTTCGGCCGGGTTCCCGGCCAGCGCCAGGCCCAGGGAAGCGGCGTCAACCGTAGCCATCTCCGGCTCGGCGTAGTAGTCGCTGACGTCGAGATCGACAGGGCACCAAGCCGAGACGTAGACGATGCGGTCGATCAGGTCCGGCCGTACGTTGGCTGCGGCGGTGGCCGCGATGCCGCCGCGGCTGTGGGAGACCAGGATCACCGGCCCGTTCTGCTTGGCCCTTTCGAGGATCCCGATCAGGTGCGCGGCATTGTCGGCGAGCGTGACGCCCTTGATCGAGCCGGGTGCCGTGGCGAGCCCTCCGAGATCTTGTGGCGCCTGGTAGGCGCGCGTGTAGGTCGCCTGGAATCCATGGCCGGGCAGGTCGACGGCGACCGAGCGGTGCCCGAGGAGCCCGAGTTCGGCCTGGAGTGGCGCGAATGAGAAGGAGTTCGAAAAGGCTCCGTGAACCAGTACGAACGTCGGTTGCATCTGTCTACTCACTTTCTGACGTCCTGTGGCATCGGCGGCACGCGTGTCGCTGGTCCCGGCCCGCAGCCACCTGCTCGAACCGGACGTCGCAGCAGGACCAGAGCGAGCGTCGTCACCGCGACGCCGCCTTCAAAGGAGCCAAGGCCAAACGCCCCCATAGCCGGATCCGCGTATGCACCCGCGAGCTCCCCCACCGCCACCCCCGACACACAGGCACCCCGTGTCACTCGAAATTCGATGGCACAAACCTAATGATCACCAAGGTGCGGTGGCAATGATCAAGGTTCGATGACATAGGACAAGCGGTCGAGGCACTGGCAGCGCCCATCCTCGCGCCTGAAATCGAACATCACGGACCGAACCGCGTTCACGCGACCCCAGAGCGGCAGGACCGCCCCGCCGGGCGGGACGCGGCCGAACCTACCCCGCCCAACGTGGTCACGGAGTGGGTCCGAGGCCTGTCTGCAGCCGTCGGCGGTCGGGCCGGCCGACGGCGTCCGCGTCGGTCAGCGGGTGCGGAGACTGCTGGTGTACACGTCCGTACGGTTCTGTGGTGCGCCGGAGTGGGTCTCGGTGAGCACCGCCCGTACTCCCTTGCCGTCTGCCACCAGGCCTTGGTAGTCGCCGAGGAAGTAGCCCCCGGCGAACGGCGCCTGCAGCCAGTCGAAGACCCGCGAGATCCGTCGTTCGGTCCGGAGCTTCGGGTTTCCGTGCTGCAGCGTGGCCAGTTGGTAGGCGGTGGGCAGGGTGGTGGTGTTGCCGGGCTTGAGGAAGCGCAGGTCGTAGTAAGTGAGCGCGACCGTACCCCGCTCGGCGACCGCGATCGACGGTGAGAAGGCCGGAACGCCCTTGGGGCTGATCAGCTCCGGGGTCCCCCAGGTGCGTCCGCCGTCGGTGGACCGCACAAGCTGGACGGAGTCGAACTTTCCACCGGAGAAGTCCGAGCCCTCGTAGGCCATGTACAGCGTGCCTGTCTTGGGGTCGACGGCCGGGCTCGGCAGGGTGGCCGCGGCGCGCAGCAGTTTGGTGGGGTCGTTCGGGTCGACCTCCGGTACGGAGGTGTCCCGGGCCACGGTGACCGGGGCGCTCCAGGTCTCTCCGGCGTCGGTCGAGGTGACCACCTCGTAGCGGGCTTCGACGACGGTGCTCAGGTCGTCGAAGTAGGTGATCCGGTCGAAGAAGTCGTACAGGGTGCCGGTGCGCCGGTCGGCGACGATCAGATGGCCGATGGTCTGGGTGTTGGGCACGGTGCTGGTGTCGACGAACGGCCGGGCCTTGCTCCAGGTGCGGCCGCCGTCGCGGGTGAGGGAGATGTAGCCGGGACCGTCGAGGGAGCTGGGACCGGGTGGGTCGTTGTCGAGGCGGTTCCAGACCTGGTAGGCGGTGCCCTTGCGGATCGGGTCGGCGGTGAGTGAGGGCTTGTCGTTGAAAAACGGCTGCTCGTCGACGTGCGTGGTGGTGAGGTTCTGCCAAGTGCGGCCGCCGTCGCGGGACGTGACTGCCAGGAGGGCGCTGCGCGTGCTCTTCGTGAAGTCGACGCCCACCCCGCCGGCGTAGACCGTGCCGTCCGGTCCGGTGCTCACCCAGGGGTCGGAGGCCCGTTCGTAGTCCGCGCCGCCGGGGGCGCACAGGCTGAACGGCAGCGTGCTCCGGTGGAAGGTGTGGCCGTCCGTGGTCCAGCCGGCCGCCAGGCCACGGGCGCCGCCGTCGTTCCAGCGGTCCTGCTGGAACACGGTGACCACGCGCTTGGGGTCGCGCGGATCGACGGACAGGTACGGCTCGACCTCGGTGGCCGGGTAGACGATGCTGTCGGGGGACCTCGCTCCGATGGTGCACTTCGCGTACGGGTCGCCGTGGGACACCTTGACCAGTGGTGTGCCGTCGGGGTTCCGGCCTGCTGCGGCGGGAGTCGCGCCGGTGACCGTGACGAGCAGGAGCGCGGCGGTGGTGACGGCGGTCAGGGGCAGGAAGACGCGCATGCGGGATCTCCTCCGGGCCTGTCGGCCGGGGCACGGGACCGCCGTCATCGGGGCGGCCTGGGGCGCGGAGGCGTACCGGAACGCGAGGGTGGGGCGACTCCGCTTGGTCCTTTTCGGCGTTGCAGCCGGTGCCCTTGATGGGCCGAACGACGGAGTCATCCCCGGGCCGTCGAGGAGCACGGCGGAGCCGACCGGCGGGTGCACCGTGCCGGTCGGCTCCTTGGTCGTGCTGTTACGGCGCCGTCTCGTAGGTCCCCGGAGAGGGCCGTGGGCCGCGTGCCGGTTGACGATGCCGGCGGGGTCGGCCTTGGCTCAGACGGGTTGGTGGAGCGGGATGACCTGCTGGACCTCTTCCACGGTGAGGACGAGTCAGGGCATCGGCAAAGGGCCAACTCAATGCGGACAGCGGTGCGATCATCGCCCGCGCCAGAAGGAAGACTCCATCACCGTCGGCACATCCAGGCTCGAGGCCGGCGGGACTGCTCGTTCTTCTGCGCCTGTTCGAGACCTGCCGAGTGTCAACAACGCTCGTGATCAATACAGCTGGGAAATCCGAATTCAATACAGCCAGGAAATGCGAACGACCTCGTCGGTCACTGTATGACGACATGGCCGAGGCCGTTCAGGACGGCGGCGAGCGCGGTGTTGAGGACGGCACGGACCGTCTCGAAGCGGTGACGGCCTTGGCTTCGAGACGGTCGGCGTCCACCATCGCGAGTGCCGCGGTGTCGAGACGGGCACGGGCAATCCACCCAACGGTGGACCGGGGGCCGTCACCCCATACGCACCGCGCCGGGTGCACCGGCCGGACTGGTTGCCCAGCCGTGCGCCGACCGGTCAAGTGATCGCCGGCGTGGTCCCGTCAGGCAGCGCACAGGCGTAGCCGGCGTAGGGGCGTGAAACGATCTGTCCGCCGGCGGCCGTGCAGTCGTCTCTGGAGATGTTCGGAGACGAGGCGGCCCCGGCGCCGACAGCGCCGACGGCGCTCACGCCGGCAAGGGTTGCCGCGGCCAGGGCGAGGCCCAGGATTCTTCGCATGCGCACGGCTTCCTCCTCCTCTCAGGCGCCTTCGTTCGGCCTTCGGGAAGGACAAGTCTCAAGACGACGGCGCCCTCTTACTCAGCATGGGCGCTCCGCATGAGGCCCGCGAGGCGAGGCTGGGCGCCGCGCCCGGGCGGTGACTGCCCGGCCCAGGAGAGGCATGACGTCACCGACCTCGACCGGCCGCATCGGTACGCCGCGTGCGCGTCGGTAGAAGCGGGGCGACGTCGATGTCCTTGGCGTCGAGGCTGCCCACCGGGGCCGCGTTGTGTCCGGGCAGGCCGGGGGTTGAGGAGGAGACGGGCCGTACCTGCCTCCGACCGGTGCCGGCGGGCGGCTGCCGCGCGCGGTCCTCTAACGCGGTTCGTGGGCCGCCGCCCGGCAGGCACCGGTCGCGGCGCCGCCCGCCACTCCGGCCCCGGTCAGCCCGGTCACACAACTCTGCAGGTCTCCGACCACGCCACGGCTGCAGGCCGCTGTGACGGAGTCGGAAGCGGTGGCACCGGCCAGTTCGGCCATCTGTGTGCAGGCGGGGATGTCCGCCCGGACCGCGGGAGCGGCGAGGACTGCACCGCCGAGGGTGAGGGTCAGGCCGGTGAGGGCACCGGCGATACGGGTCGACGTGCGCATGGGACGCACCTGCCTTCCGGGTTGGTCGCGCGGTCCTGGTCCCGGCGGGCCGGATCCACGCGGTAAGGCCGCCTGGCGACGCTCGGTGAGTGGTGCCCCCGGCCGGCGGGCTCACAAACTGACCGCACGATTCTGCGTCGCTTCCAGAGCCGCACCGGGACATGGTCGCCAGGCCAAGAGAGGGCCGCGGACCGGATGGGACGCACTCGGACCTCCACTCGCGGGCCCCTCACTCCAGCGTCGCATCCTCTCCCCCGCCCGTCCTGGGCACCCGGGGGGCGGCCGCGCTGAGTAACTGCGATTGTGCGAAGCGCGGTAGCCGGCCCGTCCGGCCGACCCCTGACCCGGCAAGCCATGCTCAAGCGGGTCCATCAGCGTGCGACTGCACTGCGTCGGCTCATGCCGCAGTTGCTCAGTGCCGAGGGCCAGCGGCTCATTGCCCGTTGTCGTCAAAGGTGAGCCGGCATGGGCGCACCTCGACCTCGTTCACCTCACAGGCCATCTCGTTGGGCATGTCGCCAAGTTGCTGCGGTGATCGTTGAGCGGCTGGTGCCGGATGTGCTGTGGGAGTTGTTCCAGCGGGTGGTACCGGAGTCGCCGACCCGACCGCAAGGCGGAGGCCGGCGTCGGCATGGTGACCGGGAGGTGCTGGCTGCGATCGTGTTCATGGCCACGTCAGGCTGCACCTGGCAGCAGCTGCCGTCCGCCTCGTTCGGGCCGTCGGCTACGACTACAACCACTTGCAACGATGGTTACGCAGCCGCGGAATCACGCCTCGGATCGCCCGCAAGGGCACAGTCTCCAGCGAACGGCTGGGCAAGCACCGCTGGACCGTCGAACGCACCATGGCCTGGCTCGCCGGATGCCGACGTCTCCACCGCCGCGACGAACGCAAGGCCAGCCACTTCCTGGCCTTCACCGGCATCGCCTGCACCCTCATCTGTTATGGACGACTCGCCCAAGCAGACGACTTCTACGATGCGTCGGCGTAGGCGAGATGGGCGCCGCAGACGGTGCAGCGGAAAAGCATGGCGGTCGCCCCCTCGCCCAGGTTGGCCAGGAAGTGCTCAAGCTGGTTTTCGTCGTGCCAACCGTCGATGCGCATGTCGGCCCGCAGCTGGTCGAGGGCTTCGGGATGCGCCGCCAGCTCGGTGTACCCGACATCGCCTACGAAGGCGGCCGCGTCCTGGCAATGGACGAGCCAGCGCGGATCCTGCCAGGCGTGGAAGCCAGGGGTGCGGCGGGTGACCTCATGCAAGACGTCCTCGCTGACACCGTCGAGTCCGTAGGAGTCGGTGAATTCACCCGCGAAGCGTTCAGCAGCGCTCCCGTCCGCGATGCACCATGGACAGAATCGTCCGCTGACGTCCTGGGCGGTGTAGAAGGTGGCCGTGTAGATCCAGCCCGTGTTGCGCTGGCAGCAGGCGCACGTCTCGGGGGCCGCCCGGACGGACCCACTTGCGAGGGGGTCTGGATGATAACGAAAAAAGGGCAGGTCGGCACTCATCGCCGGTTCCCGGCCTGCGCCCTGATGGCCATGCCTACTGATCTCATGGAGAGCAGTCTGTCCAGGAGCAGGTCCCTGATCAAGCGCGGTGTCGGACTCCTCCTGGCCCAGGCAATTGAGACAGCTTGTAAGGGCGCGTTTCCGCAGGTCAACACGGCTCTTAGCATGGGGCCGGTTGCGGACGCTGCCCCCTCCGGAACAACGAAGAGACCACCCATCCGCCGGGGTGGTCTCTTCGTTCGAGGGCCTGTCCGACGGGTCGCGTCACCGACCCCGCGCCCGACAGCACTGTCACCCGAATGGCCCAACATGACGTGCCACCCACATGGGTTAAGACCAAGCTGACTAGTGCCCCAACCGAGGCAATCCGTGAAAGGGAAACCCAATGCGCATTCGACGAATCCTCGCCGCAGTCTTCGCCACGGCAGCCCTCGCCGGACTCGGCCTCACAGGCGTCGCCGCCACCGCCACCGCCACCGCACAGGGTGCCCCATCCTACGTCACCCCTTCTGAGTGCAAGCAGGGTGGCGGAACGGCCGACCTGACGGACAACCTCTGCAAGGGCGGTACGCACGACGGGGAGAAGATCGACTAAACCCCACAAGGCGCCCCGCAGCCACGCGCCGCGGGGCGCTCCCGCGCGAGCGTAGCCGGGAGAGTCGCAGGGACTGTGCCGACCCGTCGGGCGCGCTAGGTCCGAGTCGGCCCGGAAGTACGCGGCGGGCGGGAGCTCCCGAACACCGTCGCGCGCGAGCGCAGCAAGCTGCCAAGGTTTGCGCGGCCGTAGGCCGCACCTTCTTACTGAGGCAAGAAGCCGGGGGTTCCTTGCCCAAGCTCGCGGAGGCGAGCGAGGTAGTCCTGAGCGGCAGGCTCGGCCGCGTATCGGTTCCTCATCTTGGCTGCCGAATCGACTATGAGGTCTGGCGCAGTCGCGGGAGCCTCACATGTACGTGAAGTAGCGGTCGTACCAGACCGGAGGCAGGTTCTCCTCATTCCCCTCATCGTCGTCCCCACCGTGCTCGGCCGCCAAGGCCGCCAGGAGCGGCTCGGCGTACATCTGTTCAAGGACAGACGGGCCGTCATACGGCTTCAGGAGCAGCTCGATCGGGACGAAGACGCAGCCCAACTCCGTGCAGACGCGGTCGAGCCAGGTCAGGAACTCCTGGTAAGGCCCTCCTCGGAACCGGGCATGCCCTCACCGTCGCCCGTTCCGGCGGTGATGAAGCCGCCGAAGTTGCTCAGCAGTACCCACAACGGCCGGTCGAGGCCTGACACGTCCGCGGGGACCGTGATGCCGCCGTACGTACTGGAGTCCTGGGACAGGGCACTTGAGCAGGCCGGCCCGAAGCGTTCCTCAAGTGCGTGTACGAGCCCCGCGAAGCGGTCTCGTGAGGTGACCAGTTCGAAGGTCGGGGGCCGTTCCAGGTGGTGGGGATCGTCGTGCTCCCTCAGGAGCGCCCGAATTTCGTCAGTGGGAAGCATGGCCATGCCCTTTCATGCCCTGGGATCTCCGGAAACTGGCTGTATCCCACGTGATCGCGCTCCCTGGAAGTACGAGATGCGCCCATCGCGCACGCGCAAGGTTGGTTGTCCGACGAAGACCGACCCGAGCCCCTCTGCACTGGATGTGCACCAGAACAGGCGGCAATCTGCGGTCAACGCCGGTCAGCGCATGCGGAATCCGAAGTCTCGGCACATCGACGTACGCCCAGGTCAGAGGGGCCATGCCGCACAGACGATCAGTGATTCCCCTACCCTGCCCCCGCGCCAGCTGGTCAAGCCCGGCAGCGAGCTCTTTCTGACGCTCCAGATCCGAGTGCTGGTAGATCAACGCGGCACGCTCCGTCGACCGTCTGGCGAGAAATACCAGGTGGCGACCGCCCTGGCAGCTCCTACCGGAGTCGCGTCCCGGTGCTGCCAGGCTGAGTACGACGAGCTGCACAGACTTGTTGCAACCCAGCCTTCGCAGCTGAGAATGTGCTTATAGAGACATGAACAGAGGCACCGGAATCAGATCTCGCCCACTGAACTGCCCTAAGGCTTGTCCCGTAAACGATCTTGGGTGGGTGCGGGCGTGGCTGGTGGCCGGTCCGGCCGCCCGCCTATCCGGCGAGGTTGAGGTTGTGGAGGCGGGCGATTCCGAGCATGGCGTGGTGGACGCCATCGCCCTTGAGGCGGCAGTCGCGGAGGATCTTCCAGGTCTTCATGCGGGCAAAAACGTGCTCCACGCGGGCGCGAACCTGTTTGTGGGACTTGTTGTGGGCCTGCTTCCAGTCAGGCAGTTCTTCACCTTTGCGCCGACGGTGTGGCATGACGAGTCCGGTGCCCGGATAGCCGCCGTCGGCGATCGTCATGGCCTTGCCGACGGCGGCCTTCGCGCCGGACTCCTCCCACGCCCTGCAGTCGTTGCGGTTGCCGGGCAAGGGCCGGCCGACCACGACGACCAGGCGGGTATCGGCGTCGATGACGACCTGGTGGTTCGTGGAGTACCGGTAGTTCTTGGACTGCTCGGCGATGCTGTGGTCGCGGGTGGGCACCAGGGTGCCGTCCACGATGAGCACGGTGTCCTTGCGGAACCGTTTGCGGGGCTGGAGCGCCAGCGACGGGCCGAGGTGGTCGATGATGCGGTCCGCCGCGGACTTCGATACACCGAAGAGCGGAGCGAGTTGGCGCATTGTCAGGTTCGTGCGCCAGTAGGCCGCGACGAGCAGAACCCGGTCCTCCAGCGGAAGTCCCCACGGGCGGCCCTTACGGACCGGATCTGCACCTTCGCGGCGCAGTGCGGTCACCAACCTGCCGAAGGAACGCGGGCTCAGCCCGGTGAACGGGGCTATCCAGGACGGCTCCGACGCCGTGATCACACCAGACACCCGAAGATCATCTCACCCGTGACCAGCAGTTACGGGACAAGTCTTAGGCTGACCCTGCCAGTTGACAAGCCAGCAAGGGGGACGGATGGCAGGCGCACGCGGATTGCCGCCGGACGAGGTCCTGGTCCAGCGACTGCGTGACGGTGACGAGCAAATGTTCGCCCTGGTACTGGACACCTGGTCAAGTGGCATGCTCCGGCTGGCCATGTCGTTCGTGTCGACCAAGGCCTCTGCAGAGGAGGCCGTCCAGGACACATGGCTGGCGGTCATCAAGGGGATCTGCGACTTCGAGGGCCGTTCGTCCCTGAAGACATGGGTGTACCGGATCCTGGTCAACACGGCCAAGGCGCGCGGCACGAAGGAGAGCAGGACCATTCCCTTCGCCAGCCTGCTGCCGGAGGAGGAAGGGCCAACAGTGGACGTCTCGCGGTTCCGCGCCCCCGGCGAGCGATTCGCCGGACACTGGGCCGTCGGGCAGGAACCGCGTCCCTGGCACGTTCCCGAGGACTACGTGCTGCGCGGCGAAGTCCGCGAGGTAATCGCGAAGGCACTCAACGAGCTCCCGCCCCGCCTCCGCACGGTGATCACGCTTCGCGATGTCGCAGGATACGGCTCGGAGGAAGTATGTTCCCTGCTGGAGATCTCGCCGGGAAACCAACGCGTCCTCCTTCATCGGGCCAGGGCCGTCCTGCGCCGTAAGTTGGAGGATTACTTGTCCGGTGCCCATGACGTCGCCAGCGGGAGGGAACGACCGTGAACTGCGTTGACTTCGTGGAGCTGGTGACCGAGTTCCTCGAGGGCGCCTTGCCCGAAGAGGACGAGCGGCGCTTCATCGAGCACCTGGCGGAATGCTCCGGGTGCGAGAGCTACCTCGATCAATTCCGTCAGACGATCGCCACGGCGGGCAAGCTGGCCCCGGACAACATCTCACCAGATGCCAGGCAGCAGTTGCTCACCGCTTTCAGGGACTGGCAGCAGCGCTGATCCCCGTGCACCTCTGGCGCACGGCAGGCAGCAGTCGTGACCAGCGCGTGGTGGTCAGATACCGCCTGACCACTGCGCTCGAAGTTGTGAGCCTCGGCATCCGGCCAGGTGCGGCGAGCTGACTGTGCAGGACAACCTGCGTCTTGGTGCATGGCGCAGGGGGCGAGTGCCATCCGAGCCGTATCCACCAGGCGCCGGCCGACCTTCGCGAGCTGCGCCGCAGGCGAGCCTCGGCCCTTTCCGGCGGAATGCAGCATCTGGTCGCGCCAGGGCGGGACTGATGTCCGTTCCCCAGCTGATCGCGATCGACCAGGTGGCTCTGCCGTCGCCCCTGCCGGCAAGCCGGTTCGTCGTGGGCGCCCGGGTCACCGGGCTGGTCAACTCGCCGCGCTCGTCGGCGTCCCCTGCTGCGCCTGTGGGGCTACAGCCTGACCTTCGCCGCGCCGGCCATCCAGCCCATTCTCTTCTCGCTGATCATCCAGGGTGTGCCGCCGCTCAATCGGGCGGTGTGGGCCGCGACAAGCCGGCCGTCTTCGGTCTGACAGCCGACTGGCGCGCCTGGTCGGCGGGATCTACGCCGTCTACGGGGCGATCCTCATCCCCGCCGCTCCGCGTTTCCTGCCCGGCGGACTTGTAACGCTCGAGAGGCGCGTCGGCTCTGAACGTCTGAACCGGGCGCTGGAGCCCCCAATCTCGCATGGCCTTCGCCCTCGTTCCCCCCTGGGCGGAGGCCATGCGACTACCGGAGATATCCATGACTCTGCTCAGAAGACTCTTGTTCGGCATCATCGCCGGACTGCCCGGTGGCGCGCTCGTGGCGGTCGTGACGAACCCGCCGTGGATCCCGTGGGCGGCGCACACGGCGGTGCTGGGAGCCGTGCTCGGCCTCCTCTTCGGCGAGCACAGGCAGAGCAACGGCTCGTCCTTCTCCGTCGGTCTGCTCATCGGCCTGCTCGACTGGGTGACCTGGACACTCACCCTCGCTCCCGCGCTGGAGGGGAAGACGCCGTCATGGACGATCGCGGTGGCCGTATCGCGCTTCCCCGAACTCGTGGGCGCCGCCCTGTCCGGCGCGATCGCCGGGCTCGCCTTCCACGTCCTTTCGGCCTGGCGCCCGCCTCGGCCGGCGCCCCCGCGGGCCAAACCCCACGTGGTGATCGTCGGTGGTGGTTTCGGTGGGGTGGGAGCCGCGCGCGAACTGGACCGGCGGGTCGGCCGCGGGCTCGACGCTCACGTGACGCTGATAAGCGACTCGAACTTCCTGCTGTTCACCCCGCTGCTGGTCGGCGTCGCCTCGAGCACGGTGGAGGCCAGGCACGTGAGCGCCCCGGTGCGTGTCGGGCTCGACCACGCCTCCTTCCTGCACGGGCGGGTGGTCTCGATCGACACGCAGACGCGCAATGCGTACGTCTCCGTCGGCAAGGAGGGGATGATCCGCGTGCCGTACGACGAGCTGGTCCTGGCAGTTGGCGCGGTGCCGCACTTCTTCGACCTGCCGGGAGTGGGCGAGCACGCCTTCCCGATGAAGTCCGTCGAGGACGCCACCGGGCTGCGCAACCAGGTGCTGAGCGCGCTGGAGCGGGCCGACCTCGAACCGGACCCGGCCGAGCAGGCCAGGCTGCTGACGTTCGTGGTGGCAGGCGGCGGATTCGCCGGGACGGAACTGGTGGCCGAACTGTTCGACCTGGTGCATGACGTGCTCCACTTCTATCCGCGTCTGCACGGGTTGCGCCCCAGGTTCGTGATCGTGCACGCGGGTGAGCGGCTGCTGCCGGAGCTGTCGCCGAAGCTCGGCTCCTACGCTCAGCGCAAGCTTCACAGTCGCGGCATCGAGTTTCGCCTCGGCGCGCGCGTGACCAGGGCCACCGCCGAGGACATCACGCTCGACTCCGGCGAGACCGTCGCCACCCGCACCCTGGCCTGGACGGCGGGCAACCGGCCGAACCCACTGGTGCAGCAGGTCATGCATGGGCCCCTGGTCGTGGATCCCACCATGGAGGTCCCGGGCATGCCCGGCCTGTGGGCGCTGGGCGACTGCGCGAGGATCCCCGACCCGGCGGGCGGGGCCTACCCTCCGACCGCGCAGCACGCGATCCGTGAGGGCAGGGCAGCAGCGAGGAACATCGCTGCGGTCCTCGTCGGACGCCGTCCCGTCCCGTTCCGCTTCGGCGGGCTCGGTGTGCTGGTCTCGCTCGGGCACCGCACGGCAGCCGGCGAGATAGGCGGGCGGCGAGTCTCCGGTTTCCTCGCCTGGGTCCTGTGGCGCTCGGTCTACCTGAGCAAACTGCCCAGTGCGGAGAAACGGCTGCGCGTGCTCGCCGACTGGACCCTCGACCTGGTCTTCCCCAGGGACATCGCTCTCTCGACCAAGGATGATCGTCATGCGTAACGCTGGATTCGGAGCCGTCGCCGGGCTCGCGGGAGGGCTGGTCTTCGGCGGGGTGATGGTGCTGATCGGGTTCCTGCCCACCGTTGCGGCGATCGTCAGAACCGACTCGTCTGTCGTGGGCTTCGCCGTCCACATGCTGCTCGCGGCGATCATCGGGAGCATCTTCGGCGTGCTCGTGGCGCGGCAGCGCGAGTTGCTGTTCTGGGGGCTCGCGTACGGCGTCCTGTGGTGGTTCCTCGGGCCGTTGACGCTGCTGCCGATCCTGCTGGGCAGGCCGGTGGCCTGGGACGTGGCAACGGCACAGGCGCTGATCCCCAGCCTGCTCGGCCACCTGGCTTACGGAGCGGTCACGGCCGCCGTCCTCGCCCTGCTGTCGCGCAGGGAGCGGCAGTTCAGGCCCGGTCTCGTGGTGCGCGCGTCGGTCGCCGGGCTGCTCGCCGCCGCGGCGCTCGGGCTCGACTGGAACGGGCTGATCGTCGGGGGGCTGATCGGCGCCTCCTACGCGGTGGTCTTCGGCGACCCCGAGGAGGGCACCGGCCCCGCCCTGATCCGCGGCGCCGCCTTCGGCTTCGCCTGGTGGGTGCTCGCCGCGGTGACGATCTCGCCGCTGCTGGACGGCCGCGGGCTGCAGTGGGCGCCGACCGCGGTGCGGGCCGCCGTGGCATCGCTGCCCGGATATCTGCTGCTCGGTGCCGGTACGGCCCTGCTCACCTGCTGGCTGGGCGGCCTGTCGCGGGCGGTGTTCTCCGATGATGTACGGCACACCCTGGAGGGACGCCTCGCCGGTGGGCGGGTGATCTCGATCTGGCACGGCGTCATCGCCGGGCTGGCCGGCGGCGTGATCTTCACCGGTGTCATGGTCGCCGTGGGATACCTGCCGGTCGTCGCCGCCCTGGTCGGCTCCCAGTCCACGATCGTGGGCCTCGTCATCCACCTGCTGATCTCCCAGGTCGTCGGCGTCACCTACGCGGTCTTCTTCCGCCGTCGCAGCTTCGACCCGGCCTCGGGGATCGGCTGGGGTGTGTCCTACGGCTTCCTCTGGTGGGTCCTGGGCAACCTGACGCTGCTTCCCGTGCTGCTCGGCGCCGCACCCAGGTGGAGCGCCGCCGAGCTGGCCGTGTCCTTCCCCTCCCTGGTCGGCCACCTCGCCTACGGCGCCGTGCTCGGCCTGCTGTACCAGCGGCTGGAGGAGCGGGTCAGCCCGTGGCACCGGACCCGCAGTGAGGCGACCGCGCTGCGGGCGGCCGCGCGTCACGAGCAGACGCTGAGCGCGGCCCCCGCGCTGTGGAGCCTGATCACTTGCGTGGCCTTGCTCATCCCCGTCCTGGTGCCCTAGTCGTCCGGGCTGAAAGGACCTGGAAAGCCGGGGAGCGGGTGGCGACGCCCACCCGCTCCCGTTCCTCCCGCGCGACCTGGGTCCGTCAGCTGCGCTGCTTCAGCTCGGCCGCGCCGAACGACACACTGAAGCGTTCGCACCAGATCGTCACCGTGGAGTACGTGTTCAGGTCGGTGCCTCGCGGGATCGCGTAGTTCTGGTTGCCCTCGTTGCCCTTGAGTTCGCCGAGGTCGACGTGCTTGCCGTCGTCGAGGTTGCCGCCGCCGTCCTGCTTGACCGGCTGGTCGCTGAGCCACACGTGCAGGGCCGGACCGTCGGAGGTGCGCAGGTTCGTCAGGCGCAGCGTCGCGTTCCCGTCTTCGAGCTGCTGGATCTCCACTGAGCCGCTGGTCTCGTGCTCGTGGGTGGTGAAAGTACCGTTCGCCAACGGCCTGGCCGCTGACCCCTGCTGGTTGGTGGCCACCGGTGCCGCCTCATCCACGCGGACCGTGGTGAACAGCCGCCAGGGCTGGAAGAGGTAGAGCCCGACGGCCGCCGCAAGGACGACCACCATGGTGCTGATCCACAGGACAGGGCGCTTGGTTCGGGACATGAGGATTCCGTTTCTGTTGGGTATGCACACCGACTCGGTGGCCGGGGCGTGGCGCTGAGGCCACCGTCGGCGATGGCCTCGACGTCGTGGCCACATCGCCCTCAGAGACGGAAAGACCGGCGAACGTTACACGTAACGTCGGCCGCCCTCCTCGACGTCCCGCAGGACGCGGGCGGCGAGTCGGGAGTGGTCACGGTGGCGGAGACCGGCATGGGGACGTTCCAGCAGTCGGTCACGTTGGGCCGGCTCGGCCGCAAGCACCTCGATGGCGTACGGGCGCGCAGCGGCCCTGCCGGTTCGCCGAGTTGGCGCTTCCTGCCGGAAGGGCGGCTCGACGACGGCACGCACAACGGCTGGGCGAGCACGCCGTCCGGCTCGTGGCGGAGCAGGTGAACGCTCGGGGCGGGTGACGATGGAGGTCCGCCCGCCCCGCGCCACCGTCCCCGGCTCCACCACCAGCACGTCGAGTCGAGGAGATGGCGGGGCAGGTTCTCCTTGCAGTACTGGCCCTGTCCGAAGCGATACGGCTGTCTGCCGACTCACGGGACCGACTCGGGGCGGTAGCCCCGAGTCGGTCCGAACATTGCTTACCGCCAGCTCCAGTTGACGGCTCCGTAGGTTCCCCTGGTGGTGATGTCGATGCCCCGCTTGTCGTCGTAACTGAACCCGGCGAAAAGATGGCTGCGGCTGGAGGGCCACTGCAGCCCCTGGACCGCGTAGAGCTTGACCGGCTCGTTGGAACTCGTGGCCACATGCGTGGTGGTGCACTTTCCGGCCAGCACGCGGAACGCGTAGCCGCCCCTGTTCGGGAACTCCACGATGGTGTCGTAGCCGCGGCCGTAGTTGCAGAGACGGAACTGCTGGGGGGTGCCTGCCTGGGCGGTGGCGGCCGGGACGAGTGCGGCGGTCGCTGCGATCACGGTGGAGGCTGCGATCCTGGCGGACCACTTCTTGAGTGTGCTCTTCTGCATCGTCTTCCTTTGTCGGGTCAACGCTGACGTGTTGGACTACATGGCTGGCTCCTGCGCCGACGATTCCTTGCGGTGACGCTGCCGCGCCCTGCGGGATTCCCGTCGCCGCCGGGGGCGAGGATCACGGCGTCCGCTGTGCTGCCGACCGGAGTTCTTGATCGGAACGCCGAAGTCTGGCGGGCCGACGACCGTCAGCACTGCTGAGCGGGGCGCGGCCGCTCAGGTTCGACAGAGCGCATGGCCTTCTCGCGGCGCAGCTCATCGGCCTCGTCGCGGACGCTGTCGAGCCTGACCTCAAGCATGCCGACACGCTCGCGGTAGCGCTCCAGCTCGGCCCGGACGAATTCGGCGTCTGCCACCTGGCGGGCCGTCTCTTCGCGGATCGCAGCGGTCTCCTCGGCGAACTTCTGCTCCGCGGCTTCGAGCGCGGCGATGGCCATCTCGGCAGCCTCCTCAGCGAGCGTGGTGCGCTGCTCGGCGGCCAGGATGCGCTGCGCGGAGGCGCGGGTGACGGTCTCGATCCTGGCCTCGGCCGCCGCGGAGTCCGTGATGATCGCCAACTCCTCGATATAACCGGGCAGGTCGGTGGCGAGCTGGTTGACGTGGGTGACGAGCTGGTTGATGAGCGCGACGAGGGCGTCGCGTGACTGGGCGGCAGGGGCGTCGTCGACAACCGACATTTCCATCATTGCCGTTATTTCGTTGTGCACGGCCTCCGCAGGCGTCTGCTCGAATCCATCGGCGGCGGGAGCCTGTCCGAGCTCCTGGGGCACCACTTCGGCGCCGGGGACCTGCCCGAGCGCACTGGGCGCCGCACCAACACCGGAGGCCTGCCCGAAGGCGGCGGGCGACGACGGCTCGACGACCGACGCCTGGGCCCCCTTCGCATCGTCCTTGGCCGCCTTCTTGGCCTCGGCTGCCGCGCGCTTGTCCTCCTTGCGCTGCATCCGCTTCGCGCGGAACTTCTTGAACGCGCCGAGCGCGTTGTGGTCGGGGTGCGGGCAATAGCGGGGCGCCGGACCCTGCACGCCGGGTGCGGGCGGCTCGGGCGGATTGGTACAGCCCGGATAGGCGCAGGTGGGGACGGTCTCGACGGTTGCGACGGTCATTTTCGGCCTTTCGTTGCTGACTTAGCGATATTCCGGATTCTCGAAGTCGAACCGGCACCCGGCGTCCCACTGCGACCGCTGGTTCCCGTGCGCCGGAACGCCACCGGCGTCCTTGAGCAGCCGGGCCAGATGCAACAGGTTCCATGTCATGAACGTGGTGTTCCTGTTGGTGAAGTCGTTGGTGGGACCGCCGGAGCCCTGATCGAGATAGGAAGGGCCTGGCCCGGCCTCTCCCATCCAGCCCGCGTCCGCCTGCGGCGGGATCGTGTATCCCAGGTGCTGCAGGCTGTACAGGACGTTCATGGCGCAGTGCTTGACGCCGTCCTCGTTGCCGGTGATCAGGCAGCCGCCCACACGCCCGTAGTAGGCGTACTGACCGGCATCGTTGAGCAGGCCCGAGCAGGCGTAGAGCCGCTCGATGACCAGCTTGGTGACCGAGCTGTTGTCACCCAGCCAGATCGGCCCGGCGATGACGAGGATGTCGGCGGCCATCACCCGCTGGTAGATCGACGGCCACGCGTCGCGCTCCCAGCCGTGCTCGGTCATGTCCGGCCACACCCCGGTGGCGATCTCATGATCGATCGCCCGCACGTGCTCGACCTGAACGCCCTGCTTCTCCATGATCCGCGAGCTGAGGTCGATCAGGCCCTGCGTGTGGCTGCGCTCCGGGCTCTTCTTCAGCGTGCAGTTCAGGAACAGCGCACGCAGGTCGTCATGGCTCATACCCCTCAGTGCGGCCGGCGCGTCAAGCGTTACAAGTAGCTCTCAACCGTTCGCGCCCGGCGCCGGCCGGGCCGGGCACCGCCCGCGCCCGCCGTAGACCCGGGCCTTCTTGTTGTCTGGACCAGCTGGGCGTCTCCTGCCCGGTGCGTGCCCGATACCTTGTCGTCTGCCTTGTTGGCAGCCTTCTCGCAGCTGCCCCGTACAGCTGCGAGTACCGCAATCACCTTCGATCACGGCCGGTAGTGTCCCCCGGGGCTCGTAGCAGCCGGTATGGACGTCGCCGACCGATCCGGCCAGAGCTACGGATCAGAAGTTCCCCGTGCCGCATCCGCGCCAGATCGGGCCGGGACTCACGGGGAACGGGGTCGCCGGCGAGGGCTCTGGCCAGCAGACCCCGGAGTCGGCATCCCGCAGGTCAGGCCCCAACTCGCCCCACCTCGCTCCCAAAAGCGGGTGACGCAGGTTTCCGCCCCAGCGAGCCTTCGCCTGATGTGCGCAGGCGTCCGCAGGCGTCCGCAGTCGGCTCCAGGAGGAGCCGTGCAGGAAGACAACAGCAGCGACCGCATCGGGGGGCACTGTGAGTAGGAGGCGGTACGTAGCCAGAGGCGTACCGGGCGGCTGCCGCATCTGGGACAACAGAGGGCGTCGGTGGTGGGGCGACCACTACGAACTATGCCCTGACGACCTCCTCAGCGAGCTGAACGGTGATGCAAACCAGGAGAAGATCACCGCGCTTCTCAAGCGGGACAGGGCCCAGAAGCGATAGGCGCCGGCTGGTACGGCCGGTTCGGGGGACCTGGCTGTCACAGCACCGCCCCATGACCTTGTTCCGGCCCGTGCCGGATGCGTACCAGAACGAGGGGACAACCGCGGTCAGTAGCGACCGTGACACCGGGAGCCGGCCAGAGGTTCAGTGGGGTCGGTGACGTCAAGCGCCGCCAACCGGCTGACCTCCGAGGCGGGTCGCGGATCAGCCCCCCGGGACCGCAGGGACGATACGGCCATGACATCCCGGGCAGGCACCCCTGAGATTTCGACGACGCCGCGACTCGTCCTGCTGACACTCGCCGCGGGGCAGTTCCTGATGGCGCTCGACAGCTCTGTCATGAACGTCTCGATCGCGACGGTGGCCGACGACGTCGGAACAACGGTGACCGGGATCCAGGGTGCGATCACGGCCTACACGCTCGTGATGGCGATGTTCATGATCCCTGGCGGCAAGGTCGGCGCGATCATCGGCCGTAAGCGTGCGTTCATGATCGGCTGCGCCATCTACGGCTGCGGGTCACTGACGACGTCGCTCGCCCCGAACCTGCCGGTGCTGCTGTTGGGCTGGTCGTTCCTGGAGGGGGTCGGGGCGGCGCTCATCCTGCCGGCGATCGTGGCGCTCGTTGCCGGCAACTTCGCTGTGGAGCGCCGGCCCGCCGCGTACGGGCTCGTGGCGGCCGCCGGGGCCGTGGCGATCGCGGTGGGGCCGCTCATCGGGGGTGTCGCGACGACGTACTTCTCCTGGCGCTGGGTGTTCGCCGGTGAGGTCGTCATCGTGGTCGGCATCCTGCTGCTCGCCCGCCGCATCGCCGACGCTCCACGCGACGAACGCCACCGCCTCGATCTCGTCGGTGCCGCGCTCTCCGCCCTCGGGCTCGGGATCTTCGTCTACGGCGTACTCCGCTCGGACGAATGGGGCTGGTTCCGGCCGAAGCCCGACGCGCCCGCCTGGCTCGGGATCTCTTTGGTCGTGTGGCTGATGCTGGTGGGTCTGCTTCTGATCTGGCTCTTCCTGCGCTGGGAGGCGCGCGTGGTGGAGCAGCGCAAGGAGCCCCTCGTAGACCCGGCACTTCTGCAGAACAAGCAGCTCACCGGCGGCTTGACGATGTTCTTCTTCCAGTACCTCGTGCAAATGGGCGTGTTCTTTGTCGTACCGCTCTACCTCTCGGTCGCACTCGGCCTGTCCGCGCTCACAACCGGCGCACGCATCCTGCCGCTCTCGCTGACACTGCTCGCCGCCGCGATCCTGATCCCGAGGTTTTTGCCGGACATCTCGCCGCGGCGCGTGGTGCGGCTCGGGATCCTCGCGCTGCTCGTGGGTGCGGTGGTACTGATGGCCGCGCTCGACACGGACGCCGGTGCGGAGATCGTCACCATCCCGCTCTTGTTGATCGGGCTCGGCATGGGAGCTCTGGCGTCCCAGCTCGGGTCGGTCACCGTGTCCGCAGTGCCGGAGGAACAGAGCGCAGAAGTCGGCGGCGTCCAGAACGCGGTCACCAACCTCGGCGCCTCGATCGGCACGGCACTCGCCGGGTCGATCCTCATCGCTGCCCTGACCACGTCGTTCCTGACCACAATCGAAAAAGATCCGGCGATTCCGGCTGAGGTAATAAGCCAGGCGACCGTCGAACTCCAAAGCGGCGTGCCCTTCCTGTCGGACGCCCAGCTCAAGGCCGCCCTCGAGGAGGCGGGCACGAGCACAGACGTCACCCGAGCCGCGCTCGACGCGAACGCGGCAGCCAGGCTCGACGGCCTGCGCGCCGCACTCGCCATCCTCGCCCTCGCCACCGTCCTCGCGATGTTCTTCACCCACCGGATCCCGACGACCCAGCCCCGCTCGCCCCAGCCCCGCTCGACCGAGCCATAGCCGCGGCGACCCGGTGCCCGAGGAACACCCGGACAGCGGGAGGCCCTCCGCACGACGAAGCGGCCGCGGCTGGCCGCGGCGGGTCATTGCGGGTACCAGACCTCCTCGATGTTCTCCTGGGTGTCCTCCGGCCGGGAGACCTTGAACACCGACACCATCAGCGTCTCGTTCGCCAGCGGCATGTACAGGCCGCAGGCGATCAGATCGAGGTACTCGCCCCAGTTCAAGCCGTCCGGGTCGTCGAAGTCCAGGCCCTCCGCGCCGGGCCTTTCCGGGTCGATCCCGCACGCCCGCAAAGCCTCCGCCGGATTCCCGCTGACGATCATCTCGTCCCACCCGTCCGCGCTCACGTCCGGCACTCCGGGGACATGGACCAGGTACTTGCCGTAGGTGAGGGAGAAGTCCATCTCGCACGCGCCGATGATGCGGGCATCGGGGTGGGCCTTGACCTGCCCGTCGAAGACCGGGTCGAGGTTGCAGGAGCCGGCGCCGTCCTCCCCGAACGCGGGGTCGGTGATCTGCACGACGCCGCCCCAGCAGCCCACGGTGACGTAGTCCAGATCATCGAAGGTCGTCGGCGACCGGACGTCCAGGCGCGACATCGGGGCCAGCTCCTCCACGCCGGCCACCGTGGGCAGCTCGCGCACGATCGCGCGGGCGCGGGCCTGGTCGTGCGCGGGGGCCCGGTCGATGGTGCGGTAGGTGTAGCCGGCCGGGGACGGGGGGTGTACGCGGGTGATCTGAGTGATGCTGTGGCGGCATCTGGTGGCACGGTCGAGGCTCATGAGGGGCGAGCTTAGGGCAGGGCGCCATCAGGCAACGATCAGCGCGACATCGGCCAACTCCATTGCTTCAGAAAGGAGTTGAGGCACCAGTTCCACCACCGCGGACGGAGCTGCATCGTTTCCGTCAGCCCAAACGCCTTGCTCGTGAAACCAGGTGGGAACGGCTATCGCTTCTGGTCGCTCACGGCTGCCGCCACGGTCAGCAAGGTGCCGGCAAGGGGCGGCACAATCATTGCGGCAATCAGCCATCCCGTCACTTCCTGCTCAGGCATGGAGCGCCACAGCACTCCACAGCCGACGAGGAATGAGATGCCGATACACACGTTGAGCACCAACAAGGCCCGTGCGGTTCTGCGTGCCGAGGCGCGGCTACCAGGCCGGTTGACCAGAGAAGGGGGCATCTGCCGACCGGCGAACGGTACCGCGGCCCTGTCCGGCAACTCGTTGCGTGCTGTCATCCGCAGCATCAGCTCCGCGCAGGCGGTGATCAGCACCGTCACCCCCGCGTACAGGAACACCAGCACGAACGCACCGCCGATCGACCGGTCCGCCCAGGCGTCCACGCCATCGATGCCAAAGTGCTTCGGTATCCGGTCCGGCAGGCGCGGGTAGCGGATCGCGCCCCAGATGGCCAGCGTCGCAAGCAGCGCAACGTTGGGAAGTAACCACAGCCGAAAAGGAGGCGAGAGCACCATGGGACTGATTGTCCGACGTGAGGACAAGGCTGGAAAGGGCTGATCAAGACTCCACCGATCCGGCCGAACGTCGTCTCGGAGCTGCGCGTGTGCCCCCGGCGGCCACGCCTTCCCCAGTGCTCCTCCTTTTACGATTGTGCCCGCCAGATGGTGAATTGACGATCAGTTGGGGAACGCGGCGTGCGGTGACGGCGGGGGAAGCGAACGGTGGAGAGCTGATCGGGAAGGTGCTCGGGGGCGTTACCGGGTGACTGCGAGGGTCGGGCGCGGTGGCATGGGAGTGGTGGGCCGGGCGGTGGACGAACTGCTCAACCGGGAGGTCGCCGTCAAGGTCCTGCGGGCCTTCCCCTCCAGAGCGGCCAGCCGGTCCACTGTCAGCGCATGGGTCCGACCCGGCGAGGCCCCTGGACGGACCCGTTCGCGGGTCGAAAGGTCAACGTTGAGCAGGTCCTCCGCGTGCCCCAACTCCCGCAGATGCCCTCACTGGAGAGCCATGACATCGCATCCCACCCTCAAGCTCAGGTGCGTGCCGCTCGGCTGCTGCCGTGAGCCCGGCTGCTAACAAAAGGAACCCGTGCGGTGGTCGACAACCGGCTGCGAACCCAGCAGGAACCGGTCAGCAGCAGGCCGGCGAGCAGCAGTACGCCATGGACGACGAAGGAGGTGTTCATGGCATTGTGCAGCGGCGAGCAGACATATCAGAACGACGAACACGTCTACGACGCCCTGCGGGCCGGCGCCAGCGGGTTCATCCGCAAGCGGGCGCCGGCCCAGCAGATCGCGCACGCCATCCGGCTGGTAGCCGGCGGTGACTCCGTGCTGTTCCCGGACGTCGTGCGCCGCCTGGCCGCAGCCAGGCCCGTACGGCGGGATGCCGCCACCGGCAGGGCCGCCCTGCTCACCGGCCGCGAGATCGAGGTCCTGCGGCTCATGGCGAAGGGGCTCTCCAATCAAGAGGCCGCCACCGACCTGCGGGTGAGCCTGGAGACCGTCAAGACGCACGTGGGCAACGTGCTGACCAAGCTGAGCGCCAACAATCGCACCCAGGCGGTCGTCATGGCCTACGAGCGGGTCTGTTGGGCACCGGGTCAGACGACCAGTAGCGCCGGTCGGCGTCAGTACGTCCACCGCGCGCCGGACCACCGCCCTGCGCAGCGACCTGGACCTGCTTCGTTGCCCGGACTCCCGACGGCTTCCGCGCTGTTCGCGTTCGCGCGCATCGCTGCCCTCACGCGTGCGCCGGATCGAAACGCCCGGTCCACAGATCAGCGTGTCGTCCTGGGCTGTGCTCATCACCGCTAGCGCGGCGCACTGTCGTCGGCCGGGAACGCGGCGCCGTGGCCGGGCACGATCAGGTCCGCGGCGGCAAGTACCCGGAGCCGGGATGCCAGCAGTATCTCGTGGTCCGGGGCCACCGGGTCCTCCACCGGGCCGTTGGGGCGCCACCACAGGTCACCCACGAAGGCCACAACACCCGAGTCCGTGCCTGCCAGCAGGGTGATGTCCTCGCGGCTGTGTCCCGGGGTGCGGATCAGCCTGAGCGAGGGGGTCAGTTCGTAGCCCTCGGCGTCGCGGTCGGTCCACTGGTCGTTCTGGTAGATCGCCTTGTGGTCGTGGACGCGAGCCCGGCCGAAGAGGCCGACGTTCATGGTGTTGTCCGGATGGTGGTGGCTGAGCACCACATCGGTGATGTCATCGGGGCCGATCCCCGACTCCGCGAGCGGGCCGAGGATCCGATCGCGGCCGGCCACCATGCCCGGGTCGACGATCACGTGGCGTTCCCCGTCACTGATGTAGGAGACGGTGGCGGCCACCCCGGGGCCGGTGGAGAGGGTGTAGCCGGTGGTCAGGATCTTGTATGTGGCGCTGCGGCCGAGCGGTGCGTCTGTCATGGCCCCAAGTCTTCCGGGCAGAACCCTCGTTCACGAGTGGCCGCACTGCCACTGATCGCAGGAATCGTGCCACACTGCCCGCATGCCGCCCTTCGTGACCGTCGCCGCCTACGCCCCGCCCGGTGTCGGGATGCTCGGAGCCGGCATCGTCTCCGAGGTGTTCGACGCGCGCGGTCAGGACCTGCCCCGCTTCGACTTCGCCCTGTGCACCGACCGGCCCGGACGGATCCGCAGTGATGTCGGGCTGCCGATCGTGGTCGAGCACGGCCTGGACCGGCTGGCCGCGGCCGACCTGGTGATCGCCCTGCCCTGGGCGGACTTCCGTACACCGCCGGAACCCGCCGTGCTCGGCGCGCTGACCGCCGCACATGAGCGTGGCGCGCTGGTCGCGGGACATTGCGTCGGCGCTTTCGCGCTCGCCGCGGCCGGCCTGCTCGACGGGCGGCGCGCCACCACCCACTGGCGGTTCTCCGGCCTGCTGGCCGACCGCCACCCGGATGTCACCGTCGAACCCGACGCCCTGTACATCGACGAAGGCCCGATTGTCACCGGCGCGGGAGCCGCTGCCGGCTTCGACCTGTGCCTGCACCTCCTGCGGCGGGAGTACGGCGCCGCCACGGCCAACGCCATCGCCCGAGACCTGGTCCTGCCGCCCCACCGCGACGGGGGACAAGCCCAGTACCTGGCCACCCCGGCCCCCGAGGACTGCCATGACGATCGGCTTGCCGACGTGCTCGCCTGGGCCCGCGAGCACCTCCACGAGTCGCTTCCCGTGGCGGAGTTGGCCCGCCGATCCCTGATGAGCAGGCGCTCCTTCGCCCGCCGCTTCGCCGCCTCGACCGGCACTACCCCGCACGCCTGGCTGCTCGGCCTGCGGCTCAGTCGCGCCGAGGAACTCCTGGAGACCACGGACTTCCCTGTCGAGGAGATCGCCCGCCTGGTCGGCTTCGGAAGCGCGGCCGTCCTGCGTTCACAGTTCGTACGGCGTCGGGGAGTGCCGCCCCGCTCCTACCGCCGGTCCTTCACCCGCACGCCGTAGCCGGCGAGTGCATGCCCCGGGCCGACGGCCCGGGGCTTCTTTGTTGTCCGGACCGCGCCAAGCGCCTTGCACCAGATCCGCGCCGGAAGGCGCATCGTCGCTCGCCTTACTGCCCTCTGACGCTCAGAGCTTGCTTCTGACGCTCAGGGCTTGCCGGATCGGGACCGTCTTGCCGCACAGGTGCACTTCGCGAAGCAGGAAGTTGCCCGGAGCCGGGCTCAGGAGACGATGCCGGCCATTGCGCCGCCGCCGGTGGCGACGCCGCCGCGCGGCTTGGGTGCGAGGAAGGGGGGCCTGTCCTGTCGGCACACGGTTCCGGCCGGCGGGAGGGTGCCGTCGATGATGTAGCGGCCCTCGTGGGCCTTGATGCAGCTGCTCGGGTTGATCAGTGCGGTGTGGCCGTACCCGTTGTTGGTGAGCAGGCGGGCGTCGGCCAGTTCTTCGGCCATGGCCTGCGAGTTCGAGTAGGGAGTGGAGGGGTCGTAGGTGGTGCCGACCACCAGGACGGGGTGTGCCGTCGGCTTGTTCCACGGGCCGCGATAGCGGTTGGCCGCTACGGCCGGCCAGTCGGCGCACCCCGAGGTGGCCCAGGTCCAGAAGCGTCCGGCGTCGCCCGCACGGGTGACGCTGGCCTCTTCCATGGCGTGGTAGGCGGCGGGGTCACGCGGATTGGGACTGTCGCTGCAGAGCACCGCACCGGCCTGTTCATCGCCGAGGTACGGATTCGGATTCGGAACCGGTGGTGCGGGTGGGGGCGTGGACGGCTCCGGGGCGCGGCCCTCCCACAGGCTCTGCAGCCTGCCGGCGACGTCCGTCCATCCGGGGTGGACGATGTAGAGGCCGCTCACCACGTCACCGACCGTACGGGCATAGGTCCACTCGCCCACGGGATGCTCCCGGAGCCGCCGCAGCAGCTGGTCGAACTTGTCCCGGGTCGCCTTCGGGCTGCCGGCGGAGAAGGCACACCGGGCGGTGGTGGTGGACCCGCACCGGGCGAGGAACTGGTCCAGGACTGCTGCCGCGCTGCGGTCCGAACCCATGCGCAGGAACGTCGGCAGCCGGGGGGCGTCGTCGGAGGCGTGGTTCGTCCAGGCCTGCGGGTCGATGTTGCTGTCGAGGACCATGGCGCGGACCTTGCCGGGGAACAGGTTGGCGTAGGTGGCGCCCAGGATTGTGCCGTAGGAGATCCCGAGGTAGGTGAGTTGTCGGTCGCCCACCGCCCGACGGAGCTGCTCGAGGTCGAGAGCGGTGTCGGCGGTCGACACATGGCGCAGGAGCTCGGGGTCACGCTGCTGGCAGCGGTGGGCCAGATCCTTGTACGCGGCGATCCAGGCCGTCCGCCCCTTTTCGCCCACCGGGAAGGCGCCGGCCGGTTTGCTCGCATTCCATGCTTCGGCTTCCTCGGGACTCGCGAAGCAGTTCACCGCGGTGCTGTTGCCGATCCCGCGTGGATCCCAGCTGACGATGTCGAACCGCTCCCGCACCTCCTGGGGGAAGGCCTCGTAATTCTGTGGCATCTGCACCGTTCCGGGACCACCGGGTCCGCCGGGGTTGAACAACAGGGTGCCGATGCGCCGTCCGGGGCCGGTCGCCTTGCGTTTCACGACCGCCAGCTCGATGGTGCGACCGCGGGGGTTGCTGTAGTCCAGCGGCACCTTCGCGGTCGCGCAGTCGAACTGACTGCCCTGGACGCAGGCTCTCCACTCCAGCTTCGGGGCGGGCACCGAAGGTGTCGGCGCGCCGCCGGCGGCGGCGAGGTCCTGCCCGGTGAACACGGTCGAGCACATCACCGCCGAGGCTATGACCGTGGCACATCGTCGGCGGCCCGCTATGGGTCCGGGTATGAGCATGCGCTGTCCTTTCACGGCTGAGCGCCCGATCACCCATGCTGTGGTGCTATGGACGTCGGCACGCATCCGTGTCAACAACACTGCGGCCCTACCGGGCGCGCCAGCGGACCGCCGCCGAATGGCCGAGCTCCTCGAGGCGTGTACATCGCCGGCCGGGACCAGCATCGGGTGGATGCCCTCTTCGCTCGGGTGGCCGCAGCCCGGATCACTACCGCCGTCCCCCGTGCATGCCCGATGGGGCAGTGGGCCGCGGTCAACCAGGGGCGTCGACTGCCTGAACGGCAGCCAACGCCGGCAGGTGAGCGATCTCCTGACGAGCAGTCGCCCCGAGCAGTACGCGGCCCCGCCATGGCGTATCCAAGCAGGCGTGTTCAGCGTCAGCGGGTGGTGAGCACCATCCGGAAGCGGGCGGCGCCGGACATCATCTTTTGGTACGCCTGATCGGCCTGGTCCAGCGGCACGGTCTCGATCATGGGGCGGATGCCGTGCAGGACGCTGAACGCCATGGTGTCCTGCACATCCTGCGCGGTGCCGGACGGGTGACCACGGATGATCTTGCCGCTCATGAGCAGTTGGTTCGGGCTGATTCCCAGCGGCCCGGCGTCCGCGCCGATGACCACCAGCTCGCCGCGGGGGCGAAGCCCTTCCACGGTCGCCGTGATGGCGTCGGAATTTGCGGCGGTGGCCAGAACTGCCCTGGCGCCGCCGAGGGACTGCAGAGCGTCTGCGACGGCGGTCCCCGCCGTGCTGTCGATGTAGTGGTGCGCACCGAGCTGGTGGGCGAAGTCGGCCTTGTCGGATCCGCGGGCGATGGCCACTGTCTCGAAGCCCATCGCGACCGCATACTTCACCCCCAGGTGCCCCAAGCCCCCGATGCCGAGTACGGCGACCAGATCGCCCGGCCGTGCGGAGCTGCGTCGCAGCCCGTTGTACGCGGTCACCCCCGCGCAGGCCAAGGGCGCCGCATCGGTCGCCGCCAGTGCGTCGGGGATCCGGGCCAGGGCGTCGGCCGGTGCGATCACCGTCTCGGCGAAACCGCCGTCGTATGCCCATCCGGGAACCTTCAGGTTCTCGCACACGATGAAGTCGCCCTGTCTGCAGGGCGTGCAGTGGCCGCAGCTGCCGCCGAACCAGCCCACCGCCACCCGGTCGCCCACCTGCCAGCCGCTGTATGTTCCCTCGCCGACCTCCTCGATGCGACCGGCGATCTCATGCCCGGGGACCAGCGGAAACCGGATGCCCGGCACCAGGGCGTTCACGAAAATGACGTCGCTGTGGCAGACCCCGCAGGCCTCCACGGCAATCCGTACGTGGCCCGGGCCCGGCTGCGGCACCTGCCGCTCGACAATCTCCAACGGACCGCCCGAGGCGGCGACCTGCGCAACTCGATAGGTACTCATCTGGATCTCTCCGGGGTAGGCGTACAACGGCGCCCCATAACCAGCAGACCAGCTCCGGCCCCACCGCGCGCGCCGAAAGGAGCGGGCGAACCCCCGGCGTCAGACCAGGCACGGGAGACAAGGGTCCTCCAGCACCGCCAACACACCGACGACAGTGACGGCCGTGACGGCTGTGACGGCTGTGCTGACGGCAACACAGGCAGACGACGGCAGCAGTCAGCACCTGGCCGGGGGTGAGGCGGCCGGTCGGCGGCCACAACGGACCGCTGCTCGTCGTCGACACCAAGGGGGCCGGGAGCGCCGAGGGCCCGGCCCGGCGGACCGCCGAGGGTGCGCGGCTCGTCACTCGTTCACCGGAGGCCACCGACGCTCCACCGGCCGAACTCGTCCGCAGCTGACCGCACCGGGTCCCGGCCGCAGCTGACCGCGCCGGGTCCCAGCCGCATCAGCCGGCCGGGACCCGGCGCGCCGCCGGTCCCGGGAACAGCAAAGCGCCGAGGGGTGCACGGGCCGGCGGACGGGGCGCAGGCTGCCCCATGGTCGGCATGCACAGGTCAAGGGCTTGATTCCCCTGGGCGGCTCGAGGAAAGCCCGGGTCAGTCTCTGCCGACCCGGGCTTTCGCTTCACTCCTGCCAGCGGCGGATCAGCAGCACCGCGTTGTGGCCGCCGAAGCCGAACGAGTTGCTCATCGCCACCTCCACGTCCCGGCGCTGCGGGACGTGCGCGACATAGTTCATCTCCTTGTCCAGCGGGTTCTCGCAATTGATCGTGGGCGGCACCATTCCGGTGCCGAGGACGTGGACGGAGGCGATGAGTTCCACCGCCCCGGCTGCCCCGATCATGTGTCCCGTCATGGATTTGGTGGAGCTGACGGGAATCGTGGTGGCGTGCGGCCCGAGGACGTCGCGGATCGCCGCCGTCTCCACTTCGTCGTTGAGCGGAGTGCTTGTGCCGTGCGCGTTGACATAGCCGATCTCCTCCGGCTCGATGCCCGCGTCGTCGATCGCCGCGCGCATCGCCTGCTTCATTCCCTCGCCCCCCTTCCGCGGTGCCGTCCAGTGGTACGCGTCCGAGCTCGCGCCGTAGCCGATGAGTTCGGCGAGGATCGGGGCGCCGCGCCGTACCGCTGCCTCGGCCTCCTCGAGGACGACGATGCCCGCGCCCGCGCTCATCACGAATCCGTCCCGGTCCGTGTCGAACGGCCGTGACGCCTTCTGCGGTTCGTCGACACGTACGGACAGCGCCTTCGCGTTTCCGCTGCCCGCGATGTCGACCCGGGTGATGCAGTCCTCGGCGCCGCCCGTGATGGCCGCGTCGGCGAGGCCGTATCTGATCCATTGGGCGGCCTCGCCGATGGCGTCGGTGCCGGAGGCGCAGGCCGTGCTGAGAGCGCGGGAAGGGCCGCGGGCGCCGGTGAGCATGCTGATTTCGCCTGCCGCGCTGTCCATCGCTCCGGTCACCTGGGAATACGGGGTGATGAAGCGCGGCCCTTTGTCCCGCAGGGTGAGCACCATGCTGTGATTCGTCTGCACGGGACCGTAGCCGCTTCCGACCAGGACGCCCGTACGGTCCGCGGTCCCGCTGTCCAGCCGCAGTCCGGACGATTCCAGCGCCTGCACGGCGGCGCCGACCGCGTACTGCGCGTACGAGTCCATCCTTCTGCTGACCCGGTGCGGCACATAGGCGCTGGGGTCGAATCCCCGGACTTCGCCCGCGATGGAGGTGGGCAGGTCGGAGGCGTCGAAACCCGTGATGGTACGGATGCCGCTGCGTCCTTCGAGAAGCGCCGCCCAGGTCTCCTCTGCGGTGAGGGCGAGCGGGGTGACCGCGCCACAGCCCGTTATGACGACGCGGCGGCGCGCCTTCCTCAGCTCTTCAGGGAGCATCGTCTTTCCTCTCCATCGCGGTCGTTTGCATGGTGGTCTCCGGCGTTGCCGTCAATGCGGAACGGGGGTGTCCGACACCTCGCTGATGCCGGGCGGGACGTCGTCGAGGCCCACCGGTACGTGCACGACGGCAACCCTCCCGGCCGTGCACTCCTTCAGCGCCGTGGAAAGGGCGGATGCCAACTCCCCTTTTCCGGAGACCACGTGCTGGTACACGCCGGGCAGGTGGCCCGGCTCCGGAATCCCCGGTTCGTCACGGACGAAGGAGAACCGCTGCGCGGCGTCCCCGAGCTGGTCGAGCTGCGACTGGAGCCAGCCGTAACCGCCGTTGTGCAGGACGACGTAGAGCACCGCGGCGCCCGCGTCCGCCAAAGTGGCGAGATCGCTGCGGAACAGGCCGAATGCCCCGTCACCGACGAAGGCGGCCACCGTCCGTGCCGGGTCGGCGAGTTTCACGCCCGCGGCAGCCGCCGCGCCGAAGCCCAGGCTCGTCTGCTCCGAGGGCACGACCGAACCGCCGAGCGCGCCGGTGCTGTAGTACGGGAAGAGATAGGACCACATGTCCTGGAGCCCGTTCTCCTGCACCAGCACGTGGTCGGCCGGCAGCACCGCCGTAAGGGCGGCGAGCACCTCCGCGACATGCAGCCGGTCCGAAGCGGCCATGCGCCGCAGCTCGCGGTCCGCCGCCTCGGTCATCTCCCGCCGCGCCTGCGTCACCGCGCCACGCCAGGCGTCATCCCCTCCGGCCCCGGGAAGCAGCCCGGACCAGGCGGCGAGCGTGCCCGCGGCGTCGCCGATCACCCGCGGACCGGCGAACTCGGCGGAGACGTCGGCGGGGTCCGTGTTGACCTGGACGACCGGTGTGTCCGGCGGCAGGGACTCCCAGCCGTAGGTGGCGGTCTCCTCCAGCCTGCTGCCGACGGTGATCACCAGGTCGGTGTCGCGCCAGAGTCCGGCGGTCTCCGGGCGCCGGTAGAGGCCGGAGAGGCCGCAGAACAGCCGGTGGTCCTCGGCCACGGCACCGCGGCCGGAGGCGGTACTGAAAACGGCGGCGCCGATCTGCTCGGCAAAGCGCTCCACCAGCCGGTCCGCGTTACCGTGCCGCATGCCGCCGCCCGCCAGCAGGATGGGGCGGCGGCTCCGCCGGATCGCCTCGAGCGCGTCGCCGCCCGCGTGCGCGGGGTCCACATGACGGAGCGTCTGGGGGAGCCGGGCCCAGGGGCGTCGCCGTACGATCTCGGTCTCGAGGAGGTCGTCGGGGAGTTCGAGATAGACCGGGCCGGGGGCCGGGCCCGTCGCGATGGCCAGCGCCTTCTCCAACGCCGGCGCCAGCCGCTCCGGGTGGTCCACCCGGTAGGCCCACCGCACCAGCGAACCGACCAGTGCCATCTGATCGGCCTCCTGGAATGCCGCGGCACCCCGGCGTGCGGCCGGTGTGCCGGCGGCGAGCAGCAGCACGGGGGCCGCCGAGTACCGCGCCTCCAGGAGGCCGGTGACGGCGTTGGCGGCGGCGGGCCCCTTGCCGACCACGCAGACCGCGGGCCGTCCGGAGGCGAGAGCGTGACCGGTCGCCATGAAGAGCGCGTTGCGCTGGTCCCGGCAGAGCACCATGTTCACGCCGGAGCCGGAACCGGAACCCGAACCCGAACCGGAGCCGGAAGCGTCCAGCGCCCGCAGCAGTTGGACGTCGTCTGCGGGAAGGCCGAATACGGTGTCGATTCCGGACGCGGAGAGAAAGTCGACGACCGCGTGCCACGACCCCGGATAACTCTGCTGCCTGGGCCCGTTCATGGGATCCTTTCGTACGGTGTTCAAGCGGCCCGGGAGGGCCGGATGCGGTGATGAGGTCCTGCCTTCAGCGGCTTCGGAGAAGTGGCCGCCGCAGGCGGCCCGGCTTCGTCAACGGGACTCCTCCGATGCGCGCAGGGCGAGTACGGACGGGAAGTGCTCTGCCACCACATGGGAGAGCAGCAGCGGTTCGGCGATCCGCGTTTTCCCGTAGGCGAGGTAGTTCGCGATGACGCCGCGGCCGCCGAAGGGCCGGTTTCCGTCCTCGTCGTCCAGCAGGGTCCGGTTCACGCAGGTGTGGTGCCGCTGGGCGAGAAGTTCGACGGTTTCCGGGGCGTCGCCGTAGACCATGGCGCCCATGGCGCGCTCGTTGAAGAACGGGGAGGACAGGCGGCGGTGCAGCTGTTCGGTGTCGTCGTACGGGATCACGTTGAAAATGGGTGCGAACATCTCAGGCAGCGAGCCCTTGTCGCTGAACGGACGCACGAGCACGGTGGGTGCGATACGCCGCCGCCGGAAGTCCACCTCGCCGCCGTGCACGATCCATTTGGCGTGACGCCGCAGATGGTCGGCCGCCATCTCCATCGCGCCCTCGTAGTGGACCGGCCCGTACTCGGCCGCCGGGTCGGTGTGTTCGCCGAATCGCAGGGCGTCGAGCAGGCCGGTGAGGCTGTTGAGGAACCCGTCCAGCTCATCGGCGTGTACGAAGAAGACATCCGGCCCGTAGCAGTCCTGCCCGGAGTTGTACATCCGGATGGAGACCGCGCCCTCCGCGGCCTGCAGTGGATCGGCGCCCGGCGCGACGATGTACGGGTTGATGCCCTGTCCGAAGAACACCAGCAACTGGTCGCGCCGCAGCCCCTCCCGTACCTTTTCGCCGTTCTTGTAGGTGCCGGTGAAGACCAGGACGTCCGCGTCACTCGCGGGCCCTTCGACGAATGCGCGCTGGCCGAGGGCGGACAGCGTGACCGGAAGGCCGTGCACCGGTGCCAGATGTTCGTGAAGACGCCTGGTCTGGTCCGCGACCTGGCTCGACGGACGGAAGACGACGTCCTCGGAGTAGAGCGCGGGTATCAGCACGAACAGCGCGTAGGAATAGAGCAGGACGTTGGACGGCATGAAGACGGCGGTTCTGCCGACCCGGCCGGGCCGGTAGGTCTCGATCTCCCGCGCGGCTCCTTCGAGGGTGGCGAGAAAGGAGGCGACATCGGATTCCGCGGCCCGGTGGTTGGAGATCTCGGTGAGAATGCTGAGCAGCGGCGCCGGGTCCTTGGCGACATGTCTGCGTACGGCCTCCAGTGCGTCGAGCCGCCCGGGTATGGGCGTCGTGCGGGAACTGGCGGTGAGATTCATCGGAGTTGCCCCTGCGATCGTGCGGATGAGAATTCCGGCCGGTGCTCCCGGCCCTCCATGTGCTGCCGGTCCTCGAGGTCCTCCATGTCGTCACGGTCCTCGATGTCGTCGCGGTCGTCGAGACCGTCGCGGTCGTCGAGGTCGTCGCGGTCCTCGAGACCGTCGCGGTCCTGCCGGCCGTCCGGGCTCTGCCCGCCTGCCCGGTCCTGCTGCGCCACGCCGCCCGGTGCGGGGGAATCCGCCGGTGCGGAGTGCTGTCCGGCGGCTTTGCCGACTGCCCTTTCGGCCAGCTGTCTCAGGCGGTGGGTGTCGGTCTTCCCGTTGCGGTTAAGGGGGAGTTCGGGAATGACCACGACGACGTTCGGCTGCCCGTGGGACGGCAGGTGCGGTGCCATCGCCCGCCGCCAGTGCCGGGCGTCTTCGCCGGCCTCGTCCTCGACGACGAACACGAGCCGACAGCCGAGACGTTCGTCGTCCACGGGCACGACGCGCACCGGGCGCCCGCACGCCTCGGCGGCTGCGGCGAGTGCTTCGGGGTAGAGGGTGTGGCCGAGCCGGTGCACGGCGCGCTTGCGCCCGATCACATGGACATTGCCCTCCGCGTCGCGGTAGCCCAGGTCACCGGTGCGGTACCGGTCGTCGCCGCGGGGCACCAGGGCACCCTCGGCACTGAGGTAGCCGCTCATCAGGCCGGGCGTGCGCACGGAGATCTCACCGGCCGCGCCGGGCTCCGCCTCCGTGCCGTCCTCGGTGTGTATCCGCAGGTCGACGCCGTCCAGTGGCTTTCCGCAGCCGACCGGGTCGGCCTGGGTGGCGAGCGCGATGTTGCCCGCCTCGGAACTTCCGTAGCCGTCGAGCAGCGGCCGGCCCATGCGCTCCCGGAACTCCCGCGCCAGCCGCTCCCCGAGCGGGGCGCCGCCCACGCAGAACATCCGCACCTTCTCCAGCCCCGCACCGAGCGCGGGCCTGCGCGCCATCAGCTTGAGCAGGCTGTGGTATGTGGAGGGGGCCGCGTCGACGACCGTGACCCCGGCGTCCACGGCGAATTGCACGGCGTGGTCGAGGCGGCTGTGCGGCGGAATCACCAGCGAGCAGCCGGTCATCCACCACAACAGCACGAGGGAGAGCCCGTATTGGTGGGAGAACGGCAGCAGCGGCAGTAGTACGTCGTCCGCCCGGTATTCCATTCGGCGGGCGGTGCTTTCGATATTGCGCAGCACCGAATTCCCGGGACGCACAATCCCCTTGGGCTCGCCCGTCGTGCCCGAGGACCAACAGACGACCGCGTCACGGCGACTGCGCCAGTCCTCCAGCCGTAATCCGCCCGCGCCTTCGTCCGCCGGCGCCCCCTCACTCAGATAGGCGCCGCACAGTTCCTCAACACACAGCGGTACAGGGCCGGTCGAAGACAGGGAACGGAGAGGGTCGCCGGCATCGTGCAGCATCCAGCCCGCCCGGGTGCGGTCCTCGATAGCGGCTTGCTGCGGCGCGGTCCGCCGGCTGTCCACCAGGACGATGGAGGTATCCAGGTGCATCAGCGCCAGCAGTGCCACGACGTGCGGGACCGAATTCTCCGTGCTGAGCAGTACGCGGTCGCCCGGTCGCACGCCGCATGAGCGCAGCGCCCCCGCCGTACGCAGGGCCGCCGTCGAAACCCGGGAGAGCGGGTGGCGGCCTTCTCCCGTGATGATGTCACCGGTCACCGGTGCCTCCGTGACCTTGTGATCCTTCGTTCCCTGTACATATGGCACGGGTCATCTGTGTGCCTTTCTGCGTTCGGTGCGGTGGTGCGCTGGATTCCGGCGCCGGTGCGCGGGACCGGACTCCGATCGATTTGTGCGTGCGAAGACCGACGTCTGTGGGGCGGTGTGCGGCGCGTTACAATCAGTCGACAGCGGTCAGCTCGCCTCGATCGCTGCGTGGACCAGGAGAGGGGTGACCGGGATGGCCAGCCCGGGGCAGCACTACTTTTCGGCGGATCCCGGGGTGACGTCGGAGCGCGGCCTGGTAAAGGTCAAGCTGCCCGATATCGAACTGGACCTCGTCACCGACCGCGGCGTCTTCTCCCACTCCAAGCTCGACGCCGGGACGAAAGTGCTGCTGGATCACGCCCCGCCGCCCAAGGTGCGCGGTGACATTCTGGACATCGGCTGTGGTTACGGCCCCATCGCGCTGACCTTCGCGTCCCGCCGTAAGCGGCTGCCCGTCTGGGCCGTGGATGTGAACGAGCGGGCACTCGGCCTGGTCCGGGAGAACGCGGAAACCGCGAAGCTCGGCAATGTGCGGGCGTGCCTCCCGAATGAGGTGCCGGAGGACGTGCGGTTCGGCGCCATCTATTCCAATCCGCCGATCCGGGTCGGCAAGGCGGAACTGCACTCCATGCTCAAGCACTGGCTCCCCAGGCTGCTGCCCGGCGCCGCCGCCTATCTCGTCGTGCAGAAACACCTCGGCTCGGACTCGTTGGCGAAGTGGCTGACCGCGCAGGGTTTTCCGACGACCCGGCTGGCCTCCGAGCGCGGATACCGCGTACTTGAAGTGCACCATCACCAAACCTCTCCTAGCGGATAAGTGAATGCAGCAGCTCAGAGGTACAGATCTCAAGCGTTTGCACAGGTCCTGGCGACGGCGGAGCTCGTCCCGGGTGGCCCTGCTCCTCGAGTCTGTGCAATCCCCTTTCAACGTCGGTGCGATCGTGCGCACCGCCGCCGCACTGGGCGTCGGACAGCTCTATCTCGTCGGCGCCTCCGCCTCACCCCGCAATGCCAAGGCGCAGAAGACGGCCATGGGGACCGACCGGTATCTGGATGTGCAGACGTTCGGCGAACTCGACGAGGCGGTGGCGAAGGCGCGGGCCGACGGGTACCGGCTGGTCGGACTCGAAATCGCCAGCGAGGCCGTTCCGACGCACGAGACCGACTTCTCGGGCAGCGTCTGCATCGCCGTCGGAAACGAGGACCGCGGGCTGTCGGTCGAATGCCTGGCGGCCTGTGACGCGGTGACCTACATTCCGCAGCTCGGCCGGGTCGGCTCGCTCAATGTGGCCACGGCCGTCGCCGTCTGCTGCTACGAGGTGCGCCGCCAGGAGTGGACTGCCGGGCCCGAGACGGACTGACAGCACACCGGGGCCACCGGCTTCGCATGTCATGCCCACGCCTCCAGGGAATTGTGGAACACCCGGGGGTGCACGACCCGCATGGGCAGCGGGCTTCCCGGGGACTCCTCGAAGCGCCCGGCCGGTACGCTGCCGTCCGCGAACAGCACCATGTTCTGGGCATACCAGGGTTCGACGTCCTCGTTGTCCCAGACCTGGCTGCGGATGACGTCGTGAAGCCGGTATCCCCGCCTGGTGAATTTCTCCGCCCAGTAGTCCAGCCACTGCTCGTTCACATGCCCCACACCGCCCTGCCCGGGGACGGCGGCGGAGAAGAGGATCGTGGGGGCTGCGGCCGTCAGATAGGAGACGAGCTGCTCGGAGCTGCTGTCCGGAAGGTGCTCGGCGACCTCCAGGCAGACCGCGAGATCATGTGACGCGGGGGGCTGCCCCAGGTCGCTGATGTCCAGCGCGGTGAACCGCTCCCGCGGAATGTGCAGACGCTCCACGTCGACCCATGGGCCGTCGAACCCGGAGATACGCCCGGTCCCGTGCCGGGCGAACTCCGCCAGCCACGCCCCGGTGCCGCAGCCGAGGTCCAGCACCGATTCCGGGGCGGCGATCTTGGAGACCATCGGCACGATCACCCGGGCCGAGCTGAGAATTCCCTCCTCGATGTCCGAGTAGAAATCACCGCTGTAGATTTCTTCGTCCTGTGCAAGGCCGGCGGTGTCGGCGGTTTCTTCACTCATTGACCTCATACCTTCCGAGCGGGATCATGCGGAACCATGGTCGGCACCGGGTCCGGTGTCCGTCGAAGGACTACGGCGGGAGTGCCCGCCACGACGGATCCCGGCAGTACGTCCTTGAGCACGGTGGCCCCCGCCCCGGCCACGCTCCACGCGCCCAGCCGGACGCCGGGCAGGACCGCGCAGTTCAGCCCGAGCGTCACGCCGTCCTCCAGCACCGCCCTGCCGCCGAGCCTGGCGCCAGGGGCGAGGGTGCAGTAGGCGCCGAGTACGTCGTCGTGGCTGACCGAGGCGCCGACGTTGATGTGGGTGTGCCGGCCCAGGACGCAGTCCGTGGTCAGCGTGGCGTTGGCGGCCACGTAGCAGCCGGGGCCGAGGACCGCCCGCGGCCCCACCGAGGCCGCCGGGTGCACCACGGTCGCGGGCGTACGCGAGGACCGGCGGGCCATCCGGTCCAGCCGTTCCCGGACCGCGCCGTCCCCGATGCCGATGACGTACCAGGCGTCCAGCATGCCGACCAGCGACGTCGGGCCGAGGAACGGCGCTCTGACCTCCGGTCCCGGCTCGGTGGGGCGGTCGCCGTCGTCCAGGACGCCGAGCAGGTCCCAGGTCGGCCGCACGGCGTTGACCGCGTGGATGGCGTCGATGAGCTCACGGGCGTGCCCTCCGGCACCGAGCAGCACGAGCCGTTCCGGCCTGCTTGCCGTGGTCATACCTGTACCCCCTTCCCGGCCGGGCGGGCCGCCGCGGCCGCGGAGAGCGTCTCGCGGGCCACGCCCACCACGAGTGCGACCGACGTGTCCGGGATGACGCCGCTGACCGGTACGCCGACCATCCGCCCCGCGGTGGCGGCAGCGACCGGCAGCGGCTGTGCGGCGAAGCGGGCGTACGGGGCCGACAGATGCAGCGGCCGGTGATAGGTGCCGGACTCGATCCGGTGGTCGGCCAGCCGGCGGGTGAGCCGTTCCGCCAGGGAAGCGGAGGCTGCCATCAGCGGCACCTCCGCCCACGCCGGTGCCGACGCACCGGAACGGGGCCCGACGAGCTGGAGCCCGGGCACGTCCGCGAGTAGCTCCCCGTACAGCGCGACCGACCGCCGCCGCGCGCTCACCTCGGCGTCCAGCAGCGGAAGCCCGGCCAGCACCTGCGCGGCGTCGGACTCCGGCAGACAGCCGGGGGAGTCCGGGTCCTGGTGCGCGCCGTCCGCCCCGCGGCGTACGAGGCGCCGTAGCGCGGCGGCCCACTCGGGGTCCCGGAGGCCGATCACGCCGCCCGCCCCGCAGCCCAGCGGCGTGCCGGGGCCGAAGCCGAACACCTCCGCGTCGCCGACGGAGCCCGTCCGCACGCCACCGGTCGCCGACCCCAGCGCCGTCCTCGCATCTCCGATCAGGAACGCCCCGTGTGCATCGGCGAGTTCGCGCAGCTCGCTCATGTCGCAGGGAATGCCGTGGACGTGGACCGGCAGCAGGGCCAGCGTCCCCCGGGTCGTCACCGGCTCGGCGGTCGATGCGGTGACGGTCAGCGTCCCCGCGTCGACATCGCAGAACACGGGGGTGAGACCGGAGCGCACCACCGCCTCGGCCGTACTGGGCGGGGCGTAGCTGGGGATCACCACCTCGGTCCTGTCCGGGCAGCGGTCGCGCAGGACGCGCAGTACCAGGCCGAGCCCGGTGTCGCCGTCCGGTACGGCCACCGTCTCGGGGACGCCGAGATAGCGGGCGAGGGCGGATTCGAGCTCCGTCGTACGCGGGAGAGGACGCCGAGCGGCCCCGTGGCCGCCGTGGGCGGTGCCGGGATCCGCCGCGATGGCCTTCGGCGGCGGGGAGAGGCGCAGAACTCCGTCGAAGCTGTCCCCGTAGTAGACGGCCTGGGCGGACGCCGTGCCGACGAACCGCGCGCCGGCCCGGTGCATCGCCAGCCACTTGCCGTGGTCGGCGGCCCGCTTCCCGTCGGTGGGATAGGGCGGCTGCTTCCACTTCGCGCGGTAGGCGACGCTCGGTGTGTAGAGCACGTTCTCGGTGAGAAAGGAGTCGAGCGTGCCGGGGGCATCCCACGGGTGGTAATAGTCGGAATCCGTGCCGGAGTTGACGTCGTGGAGCCGCACCAGGCCGTAGGCGAGGTCGGCACCGGTCTCGGTCAGCATGCGGACACAGTCCGCCAGATGGTTCGGAAGAAAGGCGTCGTCGTCGTCCAGCAGGGCGATGATCTCGCCTTCCGCCAGGTCCTCGGCGCGGTTCCGCGCGGCGGCGCCCGCGATGAACCAGCGCCCGGTGGGACCGAGCCCCGAATAGTCCGGCCTGGGGATCTCCGCGTATCTGATCCGGCTGTCCCCGGTTCCGCAGGCCGCGGCGCGTACGGCGTGGTTGTCCAGGCCGTCGCTGACGACGATCAGCTCCCAGTTCCGGTACGTCTGCTCCAGCACCGAGGGGATCGACCGGTGCGTCATCAGATAGGGCCGGTTGTAACAGGGCATGAGGATGCTGACCAAGGGTTCCGACGCGGTCATACGGGATTCCTCCTTCCCTTCTGGTCGGGCACGGCTTCCTCCCCGGCCTCGTCCGGGGTGGCCTCGGCGCCCGGCGAGATTCTCCGGGCGATGTCCACGAGGCGGGTGAGGTCCTGAATGATGGACGGCAGCTGGTCCAGGCTCTCGGTGTAGGTGCGGACGTAGGAGATGACCGCGAAGATGGTTCCGGCCTGTGCCTCGGGCGAGTTGGTCGCCTGGAAGAACACCAGAACGCACAGCGCGATAACGAAGATCTCCAGCACTCCCCAGTTCTTCGCCTCGGCGTCGGAGAGCTTCACCTCCCACTTCCGCAGCAGGCTGTAGTGCCGGCGAACCGTGGGCTCGGGCTGGGAGGTGAGGATGTGCACCTCCCGCTCCTGCTGGTCGTTCAACTCCTTGTTGAGCCGGTAGGCGCGATGTGAGTACCACCAGTTGACCGCCACGATCGGCACGATCAGCAGAACGCAGTAGAACGCGCTGCGCACGCTGTAGGTGAACAGCATGAACAGCGAGCCCACGATGGCGAGAACCCCCGAGACCATGGCGGGAACATGGGTCTCGGCGAATACCACGAACTCCCGGGACAGCGTCGACCTGGCCACCACGACCGAGTCCGGAAGATTCCGCTTCCGCTGCTCCATGACCACGTCACCGGCGAGCTGCGCGTACATGCCGGTGAAGACGCGGGTGTCGTAGAGATGCCGCACCATCCCTGTCACCGCGTGGAGGGCCCAGATCGACACGAACGGAATGATGCTCGCCTTATCGCCCTTCAGCAGACCGTTGATGGCCACGCCGATGGCGAACGGGTAGAGCAGATTGCAGAGTTCCTCCAGTACGACCAGTGCATACGTCAGACACACCTTGCGGCGGTACTGGCGATAAATGCGGCGCAGTATGCTTGGCTCCGGAACCTCGGGTTCCGTGACGCTCACCGTCTACGTTCCTTTCTGAGCCGCCGGATCCACTGCCCCGCGGAGGCCGGATACCCGGCCTTTTACCGGAATTACGCCGCTGCTCCATCGGGAGCAGATGTGTAGCAGACCCAGCATTCCCAGTAGTCGCGGTCCCAGTCGAACATGCCGGCCCGCTCGAAGACCTTGAGCGCACCGGTGGGGTTGCCGGAATCGACTGTGAAGCCCAGGTGGTCGTACTTCTCGCGTCTGGCGGCCTGGTCCACGGCCGCTGTCAGATGCCTGAAGAATCCCCGCCCCCGCCAACCGGGCGGAGTTCCCAGGTAGTTGATGCGCAGTTCGCGCTGAGTCGATCCGTCGCTCTTCCACTCGTTCGTCTGGGTGAGGACGTACGAGACGATCGCGCCGGTGGGGTCGAGTACGAGGTACGAGAGACCGGGTTGGAACAGGGGGTCATTCTCGAAATCCTGCTGCCACTGCTCCGGCGATACCGCACCGTCCTCCCACTGACCTTTGAAACTGACGTTGTGCACCTCACGGAGTCCCGCCATGTCGGCGGGCCGCAGCGTGCGCAGAGTGAACCCCGGGGGCAGCTCCGGAATCTCCAGCGCAGACACCTCGTCCAGCTGGCAGGACACCTCGTACCACCAGCGGGTGGACTGGAACCCCTGCGCCTCGGCAAGCGACCGCAGATCCGCGTTCTGTTCCGGCGACCACACGATGGCCGACGACCGCCGCCCACTCGAGAGGGCTGCCTGCCGTTCTCGTGCGCGCCCACAGGACCAGCGCATCAGCTGCGTACCGATTCCCCGGCGCCGATGTCCGGGGGCGACGCCGCCTTCCAGAATGACGCGGTGAGCGCCGTTCGAGGTGAGTTTCGCGTGGACGACGGCGAATCCGGCCAGTGCGCCGTCCTCGAAAACGCCGACGGAGTCGGTCACCGGGTCGATCCGGCCGTCCAGGGCGGCGTCCAGGAATTCCTCCGGGTAGAAATTGGCACTCGCCCCGTCGGTCCGCTCGGACTCCTCCAGCAGCTCGTGCCAGGCGGCGGCGTCATCAGCCGTCAGCGACCTGACCCGGTATCGAGGGGGCAAGCGCAGGGCGGGCGTGCTCATGCCGGCCTCTCCTCCTTCCGTCCGGCGCCGGAACCCGCCGGGTGGTGCGCAACGTGCACCAGCCTGTCGAGGCCGGCTTTCACATGGTCCGACTCCCGGTGTACCGGGGTCAGTTGATAACGGTCGGACAGTGGGATCACCAGATCCACCTGGGAGCCGTACCGGATCTGGGAGAAGCGGGCGCCCTGCTGTACCGGGATGTTCTGCTGGAGCCGGAAGGGCGTGATGCAGCTGACGTCGTAGTCGGCGATCTGGAGCATCCGGTAGGTCTCTCCGAGGGCCGGTGCGTACACCCGGTTCACCATGCGCTGGTTGGGGCGCAGATAGCTCGCCTCGGACAGGTCGATCTGCAGGTCGTACAGCAGACGGTTCTCCACATCCAGCATCGGCCGGTTGTACGTGTGGATCGGGGGGAGCTCCCGGTAGGACAGCGTGCCGCGGTACGGGACCCGGTTGACGTGCACGTCGAAGAAGGTCATGAAGATCCCGATGACCAGGCTCTCCCGGTGGTATTCCGGCTCACGCAGCGCGTCCCGGAGACTGTACGACTCACCCTTGATATCGAGGATGGGCTCGTCCGGTTTGACGGTCCGCTGGTAGAGAATGACACCGTCCGCGGGCGAGAAGAAGTACGAGGAATCAACGGTTCGAGGCCGTCGCGGGTCGCGGAAGAAGTAGACGTCGGACAGCCATGCAGGCGACCGGTCATCGAGCCGCAGAACCTCGTTCTCCACCCACTCTTCCAGTGACTGCGCCATGTCCCAACTTCCTGACTGGACTTCACAATGGTGGCTGCGCGGAATGGGGAGTCGCCGCGCAGTGTTCGCCAATACTCAACATCAACCGGTTCTACCGGGCGACCAGGTGCTCCGTCACCACCGATGGCACCTTCCTGCCAGGTCTTTGACATTGGGTTCGGCGCCCGGCCAACGTGATGGCACGGCAGGCGGATGCGCGGATTACGGGGACGAGGCCCGGATCCATTCGGGACCGTCCGCCGGGATCCCGGAACTCGCCGGGGTGAATGCGGACTTCTTCCTCCGCAGCCGACCATGCAAAGGGCGATATGGCGCAGAGCATCGAAGAGTGGGTGGCAGCCGAGGTCAGAGGTCTGAGCGACAAGTCGCCCCAATGGCTGGCGGAGAACCACTTCTTCCGCGACCCGCGACGGCCGCGGTACGTCGATCCGCGGTTCTTCTACGCGCCGGCGGACGGCATCCTCCTCTACCAGCGGAAGGTGAAGCCGGACGAGCAGGTCGTCGACCTCAAGAGCGTCGACTACACGCTGCGGCAGGCGCTGCGGGATCCGGATTATCAGCAGGAGAGCCTGGTCATCGGAATCTTCATGACCTTCTTCGACGTGCACACCAACCGGATCCCGTACGGCGGTTATCTCAAATACCGGCTGCTCGACCCGGTCGCCACCTACAACCTGCCGATGATCGCCATGGAGAACTCGATACTCGACGACCTGCGCATCGATCTGAGCACCGCGGCGTATCTGCGACAGAACCAGCGGATGGTCTCCACGGTTCACTCGCCGCGGCTCGGCGGCAATTACCACATGCTCCAGATCGCCGATTACGACGTGGATTGCATTCTGCCCTACCGGCTCAAACAGAACTCGGCGTACCGGCAGGGGGAGCGGTTCTCGCAGATCAGATACGGCTCACAGGTGGAGCTGGTCGTGCCCCTGTCCGACCGGTACGAGCTGGAGGTTCTGCAACCCGACGGCTGGCATGTCAAGGCCGGGCTCGACCCGCTGATCCGCGTGCACCACAAGGGAACAGACGGCTTCAAGTGATGATGGAGGACATGTGACGGACACAGCAGGCACGTCGACGGCGGTCGAGGCAGCCCCCTCGGAGATCGCCAACCCGAGCCATCTGGAATACCCCGCCTTTCTGGTCAACGCACCGTTCTCGCTCTCGGCAGAGGTGCCCAACAACGTATGGATGGAGGAACTCGCCGAGGGTGATCGTGAGATCAACCGCAGCCGCGCGATGGTGCAGTTCCTGGAGGTCTTCTCGGTACTGAGTGCCGGCGCCCTGGTGTATGTGCTGCCGACGCCGCGCACGACGGGGCTTCAGGACCTGGTCTACACGGCGAACCTGGGAATCGTGCCGACCCATTTGCCGGACGTGCGTGACGTGATCATCTCGAATTTCACCTCCGAACCGCGGCGCGGGGAAACCCAGGTGGGCGTGGACTTCTTCCGCTCCATGGGATACCGACCCGCTGTCTCCCCGTTCAAGTTCGAGGGCGAGGCCGATCTCAAGCATCTGCACGGCAACGTCTACATCGGCGGTTACGGGCAGCGCTCGCAGCGCGAAGCCTACGAGTGGATGGAGCGCGAGTACGACATGCGCGTGGTGAAGGTCGAAATGACCGACGCGCATCTGTACCACCTGGACTGCAGCATTTTCCCCATCACCGAGCATGCCACGCTGGTGCACACCGCCGCGTACAGCAAGGCAGACCTCGCCGAGATGGAGAAGCACACGGAGGTCATCGACGTTCCCGAAGCGGCGGCCTACTCCGGCATCTGCAATTCGGTGCGGTCCGGCAAAACCATCATCAACTCCTCTTGTCTGCACGACCTGAAGGCCGGAACCGATGCCTATCAGGAAGAGAAGCAGAAGCTGGACACGCTGGAGCGGATCGCAGGACAGCAGGGCTTCGAAGTCGTCCTGGTGAACATCGACGAATACTTCAAGAGCGGCGCGCTGCTGTCGTGCATGGTCATGCACCTCAACAGGTTCTCCTACGGGCTTGCGCTGATGTGACGCGCTTTCCGCCGGTGCGGCGCGCGCACCGGGCCGCCCACCACGGAGGAGTTATGGAATCGAACATCAAGCGAAGCAACGGTGAGATGCGATGGCCGTGACTACCACAGCCGCCCTCCCCGACCACAGGGCGCTGCTGAGCGACGCCACCGGGGCGGCGGCCCTTCGGGGCACGGGGCCGCAGCGGGTCCTGGTCGTCGTACCGACCAAGGGCCGCCCGGAACGCGTGCGCCGCCAGGTCGCCGCACTGCCCGCCGGCTACGACGTGGCAGTGCTCGCGACCGCGGCCGAGGACCTTCCCTCCGACCTCCCCGAGCGCTCGGGACTGATGCGGCGGACGGGCCCCTACCCGAACGTGGGCCGGTCCTTCGGCACTCCTCATCCGGACCTGTCGGCCAAGCGCAACATCGGGCTGGCGATGGGGCGATCGGGCGGCTATCAGGCGGTGGTGTTCATCGACGACGACGTCGAGGTGACCGCGGCCGACCTGGAGGCGATGGTGGCCGCGCTCGGCCGCTACACCGTGGTGGCCCGGCCTTCCGTCGGAGTCGCCGACCATTCGATGCTCTACAAGGTGATGGGCCACGCCGGCCTCGTCACCCCGTTCATCTCGGGCAGCTGCCTGGCCACCCGGACGACGTACGACGGCGTCTTCCCGGACATCTACAACGAGGACTGGTTCTTCATGTGGCCCGCGCTGTGCCGCCACGAGATCGGGCGGCTCGGTGATGTGCGTCAGGTGGAGGTCGGTACGGGCCCGGGCGGCACCGGCCGCCGGGCCGCGGCGGAGGAGACCGGAGACGTACTGGCCGAAGGATTCCTCCGGAGCCTGCACGAATTACCCGCCGTGTCCTGGGCGGAGGAGGCGGAGCGGACGGTGCGGACGGAGCAGTACTGGTCCCGCGCCCTGCACCGGCGCCACTTCCTCTACGAACTGGCCTACACGGTCCTCGACAGATTCCCCGGGCCCGACCGTGAGGCGATGACGGACAGCCTGCGGGCCGGACACAACAGCCTGTCGGAGCTGGACGCGCGGGAACTCGCGGACATCGCGGCAGAGCTCTGCGCGGGCCCGGCGCACACATTCGGCGACGGGGACGTCGCGCAGATGGCGGCGAGCGTGATGAGTGAGCGGGTGAGGTCATGAGGATTCTGCTGACGGGCGCGCTCGGCTATATCGGCCAGGTCGTCGGGCCGAGTCTGAGGCGTGCGGGCCACGAGGTGACATCGCTCGACATCGGGCTGTTCCAGGACCGCACGGCCGACGGTGACCACGCCGCGGGCCACCTCTTCCAGGACGTCCGCGACCTCACCGTCACCGATCTGACCGGCTTCGACTGCGTGGTGCACCTTGCCGGCCTGTCCAACGACGCGTGCGCCAACCTCCAGCCGGAGGCCGCCCATTCCGTCAACGAGATAGCCGCGGGCCGGCTGGCCGCCACCGCACAGCAGGCAGGCGTACGGAGTTTCGTCTTCGCTTCGAGCTGCAGTGTGTACGGACGGGCCGAGGTGGCCCGCGCGGAGCACGACGAGCCGTCGCCGCTGAGCCGCTACGCACAGACGAAACTCGGCGCGGAGCGGCGCATTCTGGCCCACCACGGCGCCGGTTTCCAGCCCGTGGTGCTGCGCTTCGGCACGGTGTACGGACCCTCGCCCAGCATGCGCACCGATCTGGTGGTCAACCGCATGGCCGCCTGCGGAGTCTTCGACGGGAAGGTGGTCGTGCACGGCAACGGGCTGCAGCGGCGCCCGATGGTGCACGTACGGGAGATCGCGACGGCCATCGAGGGAATTCTCGCCACGCTCCCGGAGGCCGCCGGGGAGATATTCAACGTGGCCGGCGAGCACGGCGCCGTGCAGATGCGGGACATCGCCGCGCACATGACCGCCCTGCTGGACGTTCCGGTGATCAGCGAGGCAGTCATGACCGACGCCCGCGACTACATCGTGGACAACAGCAAGCTGCGTGCGCTGGGAATCCGCCTGGACGAGGACTTCGGAGCAGCCGTCGCGGCGACCGTGCAGGACATCCGCGGCCGTTTCACGTCCCTGGACGAGGCGTTGGGCGCGCCCCAGAACCGGGCGGCTGCCGTCATGAATCTGGTGGGCGAGGGCGCCGTGGACGCCGGACTGCGGTGGCATGCCCGGAAGCAGTACCGACCGATGAGGGAGACGGTCCGATGACAAGATTCGATTCGCTGGTGAGCGTGCTGCTCAGCAGCTCGGGGCGGCCGCATCTGCTGGCCGAGAGGGCGATACCGTCGGTCCTCGCGCAGAGCTATCCCCACTGGGAACTCATCGTGGTGAGCACGGTTCCCGATGGCGGGCGGACGGCGCGGGTGGTCGCCTCCTTCGGCGATCCGCGTATCCGCTGTCACGAGGCGTTCCCGCAGGAGTCCGGTCCGCCGGACGGCGGGCAGGACGCCGCGGAAGCGCTCGCCGTGAGCAGGCGCCGGGCCGAAGAAGTGGCCAGGGGCGAGGTCCTGGCGCTGCTCGACGAGGACTGCGAGTTCCTGCCGAACCATCTCGACGACTGCATCGCGGCGCTGACGAGCACCGACGCCGACCTGGTGTACGGCAAGGTGCGCACGGTCGACCCGAATCTGGGGCGCCGGGCGGCGGTGTACCTCGACTGGGAGTCCCCTCAGACTCGAGGGCAGTTCAGCGAGGGGCCGGTCTTCTCCGCCTGCTCGGTGGCGTACCGGGCGGCATGGCGGGAGACCGGCGTCCCCGCGGGCACCGACGCCGACCCCGACCACGCGAAGTGGGTCGCCATGCGCGAAGCCGGTGCGCGGTTCACGAGCATCGGCGTGGAACAGGCCATCGACCACGGTGGCAGGAACGCGCGCCGCATCCAGGTCTCCCTGCCGAGCCTGCCTCCCGTCGAGGAACTGCACGCCGCGGTCGACCGGATCGCGGAATCCCATTACGTCTCCAACTTCGGTCCCTACAGCCGTGAGTTGGAGAGCGTCCTCGCGGAGTATCTGGGCGTCGACAACGTCATCGCCACCGCCAGCGGAGACACCGCTCTGGGAATGGCGTTCACCGCGGTGCGGCGTGCCATGCCGGGACGCCGCGAGGTGGTGGTTCCCAGCTACACCTTCCCCTCCACGGTGAACGCGATTCTGCGCGCCGGTCTCGAACCGGTCTTCTGCGATGTCGACCCGCTGTCGCTCGGCCTCACGCCGGAGCTGGCGGAACGCCGGATCGGCCCTGCGACCGCGGCCGTTGTGCCGGTGCATTCGCACGGCATTCCCGCGGACATGCCGGCGCTGGAGAAGCTGGCGGAGCGGCACGGCGTCATGCTGGTCAGCGATGCGGCGGCGGCCCTCGGGGCGAGCATCGACGGCCGCAGGATCGGCTCCTTCGGCGACATCGAGGTATTCAGCCTCAGCGGCACCAAGGTGCTCACCAGCGGTGAGGGCGGCGCCATCGCGTGCCGCAACCCGGAGCTGGCACAGCAGCTGCGGGGGCTGGGGCGGTACGGGCTCGGGGAGAACTACGAGTGCGTCGACGCCGGGGGCGTGAACGGCCGGATGCCCGAACTGGCGGCGGCCATGGCGCTGGCCGGAATGCGATGCCTCGACTCCTGGCTGGCCCGCCGCCGGGATTCGGCGGCGCTCTACCGGAAGCTGCTGGACACGGGGCAGGGACTGCGCGTGGTGGCGCCCGCCGACGCCCGGTCCGAACCCACGTGGAAGGACATCTCCGTGGTGACGCCCTCGGTCGAGGTGACGGAGCAGCTCGCCGCGAGGCTGGCGGCGTACCGGGTGGAGACCCGTCCCTATTACCGGCCGCTGCACCGGATGCGCGCGTACGCACATCTGGCCGCCGAGGACCTGCCCGTCACCGAGCAGATAGCGGACCGGCTGATCAGCGTCCCGATCTCCAATGAGATCCCGGACAGCACGGTGCGCCTCGTCGCCGGAATCCTGCTCACCGAGTTCGGCGAGCTGACCGGACAACACCTCATCTGAATCTGCGGAGGAGTCACATTCCATGGGAGTCCACGTAGGGCTGTACGACGACCACAATTCCGGCTTCGCCGCCGTGGATGAGCAGGGCATCGTCGGATACACCGAGTTCGAACGCATCACCCGCATCAAGAACCAGGAAGGCTGGCTGCCGGAACTGGTCGGCACCTGCTTCGACAGACTGCCGCTGGACCGGCTCGAGTCCGTCACCGCGCCCCGCCCCGAGCTGGTGAAGGAGCTGCTCGGGGAGCGCTACGGCGCGGTGCGCAGCGGCCCGTCCACGATGACGCTGGACGGCCGTACGGTACGCGTCATCCCCCAGCCCGACCTGCACGGCTACTTCCATGTGCTCGCCGCGACCACGTTGCCGCTGGCCGGGCCCGGGATCTATCTCTCGATCGTCTTCGACGCGGAGCAGCCCCGCTTCGGCTGGATCGACCTGCGGAAGCCGCTGGATACGCCGCGTCCCGTGGAACTGACTCCGGTGTCGTCGGAGCGATGGTTCAACGGGGCGGTGTTCGGCGACCTGTTCGGCCGGATCTTCTACGGCTCGGGAGATCTGAGCAACTGCGGCAAGCTCATGGGTCTCTCGGCCTGGGGCTCGGCGAAGCTGAAGCACGTGCAGGAGCTGGAGCGCGTCGCCCAGGAGTCCTTCGACCCCGACGTGGAGACCTGGAACGGATACTGCCTCGGCTCCGCCGACGATGCGCCGGCCGCGATCGAGGAATACCTCGGCGGCTCGCCCCGCAACCACGAGCTCTCCGCGACGCTCGATCTGGCGGCGTCGGCGCAGGAACTCTTCACGCACCACTTCATCGAGGAGGTGAGGGAGGGCGTGGCGCGGACCCGTAAGGCGATACGGGCCGCCGGAATCACCGACGAGCCGGTGGGAGTGATCTACGGCGGCGGCTGCGCCCTGTCCGTGGTGTCCAACCGGGACGTACGGGAGGTCGCCGGGCTGCCGGTGTTCATCCCGCCCTTCGCTCACGACGCCTCACAGTTCGTCGGCGGCGCGGTGTGGGCCGGCCTCAAGTCGGGGATGCGGTGGCCCGGGGGACTCGGCTGGGCCGGAGTACCGGAGCACACCGAGGACCATGTCAGCGTGGCCGCCGCCGTGGAGGCGGGCTACGGGGCCACCCCCGCCACACCCGCGGAGGTCGCCGGGATCATCGCCTCCGGTGGTCTTGTGGCGCTGGCCAGGGGCGGGGCCGAGGCAGGTCCCCGGGCGCTGGGCCACAGGTCGCTGCTGGCCAGGGCGAACGACCCCGCAATGCGCGACCGGCTCAACGACCACGTCAAGAAGCGCGAGTGGTACCGGCCGTTCGCCCCACTGCTGCCTCGCGAGGAGTTCCCGCGCTATTTCGGGGAGGAGGCGTCCCCGGCATCCCGGTACATGCTGGACTCGTACCGCGTCCGGCCGGAGTTCCGGGGCCGGCTGACCTCGGTGACCGGGCCGGACGGTGTCGCCAGGCCGCAGTGCGTCGACCCGGACAGCGACCCGTTCCTGTACGAGGTCTGCCAGGAACTCGGCAGGCTCTGCGGGGACCCCGTGCTGCTGAACACCAGCCTGAACGCACCGGGCCGCACCATCGCCCATGATCTCGGCCAGGTCGTCGAGGACGTGGTCGAACTCGGCCTGGACGCTCTGGTGATCGACGATTCCTTCATCGACCTCAAGGGCCGCATCCGATGAACGCCGCGGACACGCCCGGACCCGATGTCGTCCTCTCCGTCTGCCGGGACGAAGAGGACGTCATCGAAGCCTTCGTCCGGTTCCACCTGGACATGGGCTTCGACGCGGTCTACATCGTGGACAACGGAAGCACCGACCGTACGGTCGAGATTCTCCTGGCACTGGCGGACGAGGGGCTGCCGGTCCACCTGAGGTTCGACCACCGAGTGGGCTACGACCGCTATCTCACCGATCACTACCACTGGGCCGGAGAACACTCCGGCGCGCGCTGGCTGTTCTTCCTGGACTGCGACGAGTACGTGTACTTCCCGCACGGCGCGAAGCACCTGCTGGACCGCATCGACCCCCAGGTCAACCTGATCAGGCTGCCGCAACGGCAGATGTTCCAGGACACACTCGAGGCGGACGGGGGAATCTACTCCTTCCTCGGAACCACGACGTGCTCCATCGGCTTCGGGGACGAACCCAGCAAGGTGGTCAGCCGCTACACCGCCGGCGCCAAGGTGTACGGAGGGAAGCACCGGATCGATGTGCCCGGTGCCTGTGAAACGTCGCCCCCGGACCTCTTCATCCGGCATTTCAAATACCGCAGCGTGCGGCAGGCGCGGACGAAGGAGATCAACCGCGTCGACAGCGAGCAGGTGTTCACCGACGACGACCTGCGGGAGCTGTCCGCCTTCGACCCGACGGAGACCAGGAACTGGATCGAGGAGAGCAGGCAGCTCGCCGCGGCCGAACACTGGCGCACCTGGTTCTCCCCCCAGTGGCCCACCACCTACGACGACGTGCTGGCGCGTTGGGTGAACGCCCGGACCGGCAATCCGACGCCCGCGTTCCCCGGGGGTACGGCGAGCCATCCGGTACCGGAGGAACGGCTGCTGCTGCACGAGACGCTGCGCAGAGCCGTCGGAGCGGACGGAGAACTGCGGCTGCATCTGCGCGGCGGGTCACCCGATTTGCGCGAGCGGCTGAACAGCGAGCCGGCCGTCGTGCTCTGCGACGAGGAGAAGGCCGACGGGATTCTGCTCGCCGCGCCGGATCCGGCAGCGATCGGGGACGTCGTCGCGATCGGCCTGCGGGACCCGCGGGAACGCCGCTGGATCCTCACCGCGGCGCCGCACCCCGAACAGGACGCCCTGGTGGCGGCGGTGCGCCGGGAAAGCATGCACGCCGCGGTCTTCGGCGCCGACTACTACGGGGCGGAACAGATGCGCCAGTGCGGCGCTTTGGAGAACACCGCGGTGCTCAGCGTCGTCCCCCACCCCCACGGACGCGCGGAGAACGGCGTGCTCTCCGGCACCGGCCCTGTGACCGCCGGAAACCGGGTTCCGGAAATTCGGACGCCCGGCCAGGAAGACTGACACGAGGAGAAGACAGCACTGATGGCTGATGAGGAACTGACGACGGTGCAGATCGGCGCGCGCGACATAGCCCTGCGGACCGGCTATTCCGTCCGGGAGAAGGGCATAGGGATCTTCCCCAGCGAGGGCGAGTACCCGGTCTACAACGACGACACCTATGACGCGATGAACGACGACATGTGGTGCGACGCCGCCTACATGGAGGCCATCACGAGGTACGTGCCGGGCCGCATCGTGCTCGACATCGGCACCGGCAGGGACGCCAACTGGGCCGTCGCGGCGGCCCGCGCGGGCGCGAAGAAGGTGTACGCCGTCGAGGTGCTGCCGGAGTGGGCACAGGCCGCGGCGAAGACCGTCGAAGAGGCCGGGCTGAGTGACACCATCACCGTGCTGACCTGCAGTTCGACGGATGTGCAGCTGCCCGAGAAGATCGATGTGTGCGTGTCCGAGATCATCGGCACGATCGGCGGGTCCGAGGGCGCCGCCTCGTCCATCCGGGACGCCCGGCAGCGCTTCATGGAGAACACCGGGATATCCATTCCGCACCGCTGCACCACCGGCATCGCAGGGGCCTCGCTCGCCGCGCACTTCCCGGACGGCATCGTGCTGGACCCGGACGGCGTGGAGACAGTCGAGCGCATCTTCGCCGCGGTCGGGCACCCCTTCGACGTCCGGCTGAGCCTGGACGGGCCGGTCCAGGAGACCCTGGTGACCGAGACGTCCGAAGTGGAGGAACTCGCCTTCAACGGCGACCTGTCCACCGAGGGAGAGGACCGCATCAGCCTCACGGTCACCCGGGACGACCGGCTGACGGGGCTCGTCCTGTGGCCGCTGCTCCTGGCAAGGAAGGACGGGGTGGCTCTGGACGCGATCCGCATGGACACCAGCTGGCTGCCGCTCTATGCCCCGCTGTTCCTCGGCGGCGTCGCGGTACGCCGGGGCGACGTGCTCGAGGCGGTCTTCCGCCGGCAGCTCAGCGACGACCTCCGGCACCCCGACTACCACATCACCGGCACGGTACGGCGGGAGGGAAGGGACGACATCCCGTTCGAGTGGCGGTCGCCCCATCACGCCCCCGCGTTCCGTACCGACGACGCCTACCGGTGGCTCTTCCCCGAGCAGTGACGCGCGGCTCCCGCCCCTCCCCGCGCCGCGGAAGGCGTCCCCGACACGTCAACGACAGGGCACGGGAGCGCGTGCGGGCCGGCCAACTCGGCAGGCCCGCACGCGGTTCCCGGATGCGGCCGCTCCGCGGTGGCCCGTACTGCTCAGCCCAGCCACCCGAGGCGGTGGGCCGCGGCGCCCGCCTGGAACCGGCTCTCGACGCCGAGCTTGCTCATGATGTCCGCGACATGCCGCCGGTAGGTGCGCAGCGAGATGTTGAGCGTTCGTGCTCCCGCGCTGTCGGTCAGACCGCCGCTCATCAGGCGCAGTATTTCCCGGTGCCTGCTCTGGAGCACGGTGGTGGCCGTCGCACTCAGCGGGACGGCGGACTGCCACATGGAGCCGAAGACGGAACGCATGTTGCTGACCACCACGGGGTTGCGGATCAGCATCGTCCCGCCGCGCGGGTTCTGCTGGTCGGCGGGCACCAGGGCGATGCGCCGGTCCAGAATGACAAGCCATCCGGGAACCCGGGCCGACACCCTCACCTCCGCTTCCTCGCATCGCTCCACCGTGTTGTCCTGCGCACCTGGTCTCCTGCTCGGCGTCCGGCTCAGAATGCCTCTGTCGTACAGCAGCCGCGCATGGAAACCGGGCTGCTTCTGGGGGAGGCGTAATCCGCACCGCGGATCGTCGGGACGAATGGTTCCGGGGCGGTCCGGAATCATCATCAGCAGTTCCTGGTCGGCCATCCGGGCATACTTCTCGATCAGTTCGCCCATGCTTTGAGGGAGCCGGGACATATCGCTGCCCAGCAGTGGGCCACGCGGCGTCCGCGAAGTATCCGGTGATGTTTTCGAGCGGCCTTGCAGGGCGCGTACCGGGCTGCGCAGCCCGGTACGTACCGAAGTGGTCACTGCGCGTTCATCGGTGTTTTTCGGGGCGATCGCCGCTTCTCTCGGGATGCCCCGGCGCAGCGAGAATACGGTGGGCGTCGGATCATAGGAGATCAGGAGTGCTGCGAGGATGAGGCCGGTGGTCAACGGCAGTCGTAACAGCATAGTGCGGAGTTCCCCTCATACGCTGCTTAAGTTCAGCGACAACAGGTTGGTAAGCGACGGATGCACGGCCGCCGCGGGCGCACACCGCCCGCAGGGCGATATGCGCCGACGGAACATCGCCACCGTTCCACCGGGCCGGCCGACGGCCGGGACCGGGAGAGAGTGTGACGCGAGGGAATCGGATGCGGAGGGCAGCCGGGGCGGCCCGGCTTCCCGTGGGGTCGGCAGCGGCCACGGCTGTGGCAGAAGTGCGCGGAGGCCGCAGGGCATTGATCAGCCTCCGGATCGGGACCACTTCCGCGAATCAGCGGCGCTTCATCTGTGGCACGTCTTGCCAAGGTGTTTCACCCGGCAGGATTCTGCGGGTCTCAGCGTCGCGGCGAGAGAAACCCGCATGCGCGGCCGTGCTGCTCGGATTCGACATTCTTGCCAAGTTGACATGACTTCCCCCATTGCACAGGCATATGAAAGGGAGAGCGCATTCCAGATCACTCCACGGACCACGGCCCGGAACGCTCCTGTTTCCGTGCGGCGGTGGCAGAATTCTCCGAGAATTGGTCGAATTCCCGTAACAGGCATCATGGCTGGTCAGGCCACGACACCTTCATACGCAGTGCCATAAATACCTTGTGGAACCTCGCGGGTGCACGGCTCGCACAGTCCGGCGCGCCCACGTACAGCGGTGATCCAATCTATAACCCTTTCGGAGCATCTGCAATGCCCGAGGCCGCCGGTAGGCCCTTACTCCTGAATCACCGGGCCTGGGGAACGAGCGATGCGGGACCCCTGGTGGTGAATGTCACACCGCCGATGCCCGTTCCGGGGAATGCAGGGGAAACACTCCCGTAAATAGCAGTTGTCCGTCGCGTAGCCACGGGCTCACGTTCCGATTCCGCCGGGTGTCCTCCGCGTCCGCGGCGCGGCCCGAGGGGCGGGCGCCGATCGACCGCGAACGGTATGTCCCCGTCTCCAGGACCTCGCCGTCACGGCCCATGAGCGGTGCCGGAGGCAGCCGACCGCGGCTCGGGGTGGCGCCGCGCTCGCCGGCTGTTCGTTTCAGCAGCCCGGAGCGGATTTCTCGGCTGCCGGCCCAGGTGATTCCCAAGCTGGGGCTACAGCGCGCACATCGCCGTTCAGGTCGAACATCAGCCACTCGAGCCAGGACGCCGTGACCTTCAAGGAACCCGCCCAGTCGTGCATGGATCTGACGTAGGTGGCGTATCGGATCGCCCAACGGCGCGTCCCCGCGGCCTCCTCGCTGGACCAGCCAAGCGCGTTGAGGGAGCAGAAGACGCGATCATCCAGAATCAAGGCACACTCGCATGTGGCGTCCCGGTCGTCGACGGCAGCAAACCACTTGGTGAAGAAAGAGCGCCTCACCCCGCGCAGGGTGAACTCGGCATACGCCCGGCTCAACTCGCCGGCGCGAACGGCGGCACGTGTCGCCTCCAGCACGTGCGGCAGCCGGGCATCGCCCAGAGCAGCACTGGTGCAGCGCGGTGCCCGCCCGTTGGTTTTGCCCCCGCCCCAGATCATGACCGCGACGAACAGATCGCGCTGAGCGTCCGCCTGACCGTCCGCCTGATCGTCCAGCCCTTGTCGCGCCGCTACAAGGTCGTCGCGGCCGATGAGGCGGTGCCCTGGCGATGAGGTCCTGTCCACCGCCCCGATCCCGAGCACGTGCTCCGCTCCGTGGGTCTCCAGCCAGGGACGCCAAGTCGATGGACGAAAGCGAACAGGAGCCTGCTGACGGCCACGATGCGCCTCGACGAGCGGTCGCAACCGCTCCACCATGTTCCCCTGTGATGCCATGAGAACAGGATGCCGTCCCGGGGCGTCGCACATGCGGTGCAGCAGCGAAGTACAGCAACCCCCGGTACCGGCCGCCGCGGTCGGCGCGCCCGGCCCCGAAGCCGGTGAAGAGCAGGGCGCAAAACCAGTGACCGGGTGGGGTAGTCGGTCAGGTCATCCGGCCCGCCGGAGCCAGGACTGTGGCGAGGGCCGGCCGCGACCGGTGGATATCGGCCGTAGCACGGTGGCCGCGTACGCGGCGGTCGGCAAAGGCGCGGTCACCACATCCGTGCCAGCGCGAACAGCTGGTGGGCAGTGCCCGGATGCTCCAGGCCAAGTGTGCGTACACCACACCACCGGCCGGCCCGATGGGGAAGCCGACCCACTGCAGCCGCCGCGGCACCCGCTGGTGGCGGGTGACATCGGCCAGGAGCCCGTGCTGACCCGCGGCGAGGCCGAGCAGGCAGCCCGCGGGTATGTCGCTCACTCCCCCGGCCTCCGTGTGCACCAGCGCGGGTCGGGATCGCCGGCCGCGCCTTCGGCCATGCCGTCGGCCGCGCGGCGCAGCGCGGCAACGCCCGGGGTGTCGCGGCGCGCGGCCGCCCAGGCCAGCACCGCCGTACACGTCGGCGCGTCGGCCACGTCGACGTAACGGATGCCCGGGCGCGGAAACAGCTCGCGGCAGGCGGACGAGACGAGGCGGATGCCGTGGCCCTGGCTGACCGCCGAGATACTCGACTCGAACGTCGTTGCCCCATGGGAGGTGTACGTGACGGGCGCCCCGTCAGGGCGAGGGTCGGCCGCCCAGAAGTCGCGCCACTCCCGGTGCACGCCGGGTGCGAGCCCGACGACGGGCAGGTCCGCGAGCTCCGCCAGTGTCACCGAGGTGCGGGCGGCCAGCGGGTGGTCGTCCCGGATGCAGACGGCCCGGGGCTCGATGCCCAGCCGCAGGGTCTGAACACCGGGCGGTACGGGCTCGTAGCAGAGCACGGCGTCGACGCGGCCGTCCAGCAGCGCACCGGCCTGCTCGACGAAGTCGACCTCCCGCAGTTCGACGTCCAGGCGTGGATGGCGACGGCGGACCAGGGCGACCAGTTCCGTGATGACGGGAAGAGCGGTGATGTAGCACCCGAGCACCACTTGCCCCGTGACAGCCCGGACCTGGGTGAGCACCCCGCGCTGCAGCTCGTCGGCGGCCTCCACCAGGGAACGCATCGGCGGCAGCAGGGCCTCCCCGGCGGCGGTGAGCTGCACGCGCCTGGTGGAACGCTCCACGAGAACGGCTCCGAGATGCTCCTCCAGCCGTCTGATCTGCCGGCTGAACGCCGGCTGGCTGATGTAGACACGCCTGGCCGCGCGACCGAAGTGCAACTCCTCGGCCAGCACCAGGAACAGCCTCAGCTGATGCACGCTCGGATCGGACAAGCCCGCCTGGTCCATACCCGGCACGGTATCAATCCCGGCCGCCCACGCATCAGTTGTGCCTTCCGTGCCGCCATCATCGCGGTCCAGGATGGATGCGGAACCTTTGGTGAGGGAGTGGACATGCCATCACGTCGTATGTTTCAGGGTGTTCTGACACTGCTCGGGGTGATCTTGATGGGCACCGGCACACCGGACATCATCGTCGGAGTGGCCGCACTGCCCGGAAGCCCGGACGCGAGCACGACCGTCGACAGCAACTACCGCTTCTTCGCCGGAGTCTGGTTCACCCTCGGAATCGTCCTGCTCGCGGCCGTGCGGCGCCCGGAGAGCCACGGCCTGGCCCTGCGCGGGATCTTCGGCGCCGTGTTCGTCGGCGGTGTGGCGCGCGGTGTCTCGTATCTCGCGGTCGGCGCGCCACACGTGATGCACACTGCGTTCATCGGCGTCGAGCTGCTTCTGCCGCCGCTGCTGCTTCTCTGGTACGGCCGCCTGACGCGTACCGCGGTCCCGGCCGTTACGCCGTAGCCGACGCCTCCGGGCGGACGCGGCGGCAGCGGCTTTTCGCCGCAACGCCTCAAGTCGGCTGTCAGTGGCGGCTCAGAACTACCGAACCAGCCTCGCCGGGATCCATTCCGCGACCGCGTTCACAGTCCGCGGTGAAGGAGCACGTGCCCAGTGCGTCCCGCGCCACTGCCGTAATCGGTCCTCGCCTCTGGTTGGTCAGGGAGTCGCCCTGCGCAGCGACAGCGCGAAGGCGCAACTGGTGAGGGTGAGGACGGCGATCGGCGGCGGGGGCAACAGCCGGATGGATATCGCCAGGGCGACCAAGGAGACCGCGAGGGCGATCCATCCGAAGGCGGTGCGGCGCTGGACGAGTGTCGGGGCGTGGCGGATGGCGGCGAGGGCGAGCAGGCCGCAGGCGCCGGCGAAGAGGGCCATGACGATGCTGAAGCCGTTGAAGGCGTCGAGGAGGGTGCGTTCCAGACCCAGCAGGGTGACGGTGGACTCCCGCATCGCGGTGTCGGCATCGCGCTGCTGCGGGGTCTGGGTGGCCAGCGCCGCTGCGGTGGCGAAGGCGAGGTGGCCGATGCCCAGGGCGACGAAGCCGTAGGCGCCGACGGCGAAGGGGCGGACCGAGTCGGCCCGGCGGACGGGGCGGGATGTGTCCGTGCTGTTCACCCTTGCTCCTTAGACGTTGACGTTGACGGGGGCGGGGGCGGAAGACAGCGCCGGCGCCTCCCGGTCCGGACCGGGAGGCGGGGTCCAGCCAAGGACCGTGTCCAGGGCTCTCAGCGACAGTGCCTGCGGCGTGGCCCGTACGGCCAGGTTCCGGATGGACGTGGCGAGCGGGTGGGAGAGCTGGACGAGTTCGCCGATGCGCCGGGAGAGACGGCTGATCCGGTTGGTCCGCCGGTATCTGGCTCTCGTACAGGCGGCGAGCGCGGCCGGTACGTTTTCGGATGCGAGAAGGTGCGCTGCGACGACCGCGTCCTCGATGGCCTGGCAGCCGCCTTGGCCCATGTTGGGCGTCATGGCGTGGGCGGCGTCGCCGAGCAGGACCACCCGGCCGGCGTGGAACCCGGGCAGGGGCGCGGCCAGTTCGCAGAAGTCGTGGTGGAGTACGTCGGCCGGGTCGAGCCGCTCCAACCGGTCCAGCAGCGCGGGTATCGGGTCGTGCCACGCGGAGAAGCGCCGGACCAGTTCCGCGTGGTGGTCGATCGGCCGCCCGCCGGGTTCGGCGGTGGCGGTGGCATAGAGGTAGATGCGGCCGTCGGCGAGTGGAACGACGCCGAACCGCTCGCCTCGCCCCCAGGTCTCGGCGGCCACCTGGGGCGGCAGACCCTCACCGGGCACAACCGCTCGCCATCCGGCCTCACCGGCGCGCCGCAGCCCGGGGTGCTGGGGGAAGAGCTGCCTGCGGAGCGAACTGCGGATGCCGTCCGCCGCCAGTACGACGTCGGCACGCAGGTCGCCCGCCGACGTACGCACGATCGCGCTGTCACCGGCGTCGTCCACGCCGGTCACCGAAACGCCGAGGTGCACGACGTCCGCCGGCAGGGCATCCGCGAGGGCCGCGATCAGGAAGCCGCGGTGCACAGCGCGCGCGGGGAGCCCGTAACGAGCGGACAGCGCGCCGCCGTCGGACCGGCTCAGCCATCTGCCGTCGGGCGTGCGCAGCCCTGCGCCGGGCAGGGCGTCACCCGCCCGCAGCACAGGTCCGAGGCCGATCGAGTCCAGGGCGCGAAGGGCGTTCGGGGCCAGCACGATGCCGGCGCCGATGCCCGTGAACTCGGCGGCCCGTTCGCACACAGTGACGCGCCATCCGCGTCGACGCAGGGCCACCGCGACGGTCAAGCCTCCGATTCCACCTCCGGCCACAACGGCGTGACGAACGCCCATGTCGGCTCTCCTTCTTCCACCCCTCCGCCATCCTCTACATCCGTAGAGGATGTGCTGCACTCTACACATGTAGAGTGGCCGCGTGTCCATCCCCGACCGACAAGACCGCGAAGACGGGCAAGACCGCGAAGATCGGCAAGACCGCCGAACCCTGATCGCCGACGCCGCCATCAGCACCGTGGCCACCGCCGGACTGCGCGGGCTGACCCATCGCGCGGTCGACTCCGCCGCAGGCCTGCCGGCCGGAAGCACGTCCTACTACTTCCGTACGCGCAGCGCTCTGATCAGCGCCTGCTACCTCCGACTGGCCGAGCTCTCCGTCGCCGACGTCGATCGCTGGGAAGCGGGCCGCGGACGACTGGACGTGGAGTCCGCGGCGGACGGGCTGGCCGCGCTGCTGCACCACTGGCTGACGGCGGCGCGCGACCGCCAGCTCGCCCGTTTCGAACTCACCCTGGAGGCAACGCGCCGACCGGAGCTGCGTGCCGACCTGCACACCGCCGGCCTCGCCGCGCGATCCAAGGCCGCCACCCTGCTGGCAGCACTCGGCGCTCCCCATCCAGCACCGGCAGCCGAGCTGCTCGTCGCCTGGACCGACGGCCTGCTGTACGACAGGCTGGCCGGCGCCCTGGCCGAGACCCGCCCGCTTCCCGATGTGACCGAACTGGCCACAGTGGCCCGGCAGATGCTCAAAGCCGCGCTTTCCACCTGATCAGCGACTGCCCTGCGGAGCCTGATCGATGACAGCACGCCGACCGGGGCAACGGTCGCGGTGGAAAACCAATATCTATGGCCGCGAAGTGAGAAATAAGCGCAACGCGCGGTGAGGGTATCTCACACAACGAGCCGAGCGGAATTAGTCACCGTGCGGCGCCGCTCTCGCCGTGCTACTGTCGATCGAAGTTGCAGTTGTGGTTCCCAAAAACTCCAAGTGCCCCACCGGCTTTCCTGCCGTTGGGAGCACTTTTGTATTTCCGGTCATTTCCGGGCGGGGCAATCATCGCGGCGACGCGGAGTCCGCACAGTGCGGACTCCGGGCACTGCCCCAAAGGAGATTTGACATGGCATCTGGCACCGTGAAGTGGTTCAACGCGGAAAAGGGTTTCGGCTTCATCGAGCAGGACGGTGGCGGCGCTGACGTGTTCGCCCACTACTCGAACATCGCCGCCCAGGGCTTCCGCGAGCTGCAGGAAGGCCAGAAGGTGAACTTCGACATCGCGCAGGGCCAGAAGGGCCCGACGGCCGAGAACATCGTTCCCGCCTGACGCTGAAGCGTAGTACGAGCTGGGGCCCGCACCGTGGAGTGCGGGCCCCAGCTCGTTGCGTTTGAGGGGCACTGCCCTCCCCCGCATCCCGCGGCGATTACAGCCGCGGCAAGAACCTCGAAATCCGCAGTCCCCTCGCGCGGCGGACGCCCCACAGCTCCGGATGCATATTCCGTACGAGCTTCCACTCCGGAACCCCAGAAGTCCGGAGATCCGACCCTGACGCCCGGATCACTCTGCGCTTTGAGCGACTGACCCGCTGCTTCTTCTGCCGGCCGGACCGCTTTGGATTCCGGCCGGTTCCGGTTCCGGTTTCGGTATTCGGTATTCGGTATGGATCGTTCTCGCGATTCTCCGTGCTGCTCATCTGCTTTCGGGAATTCCCTGATGCGTGCCGCATCGAGGAAGGTTCCACATGAACCGCACACACACGTACGGCCGCAGGGCCTTCGACGCGCGGGGGCTCAGTGGTCGGAGTAGCTGAAGTCGCCCATGGTCCAGGCGCTGACGTCCTCGATCGCGACGCGGTACATCCCGCCCGTCTCCGGGATCCCCACAGTCCCCTGCAGGATCCGGGCGACATGGAAGTGCAGATGCGTGGGCGGCCCGTCCGTCCGCGTGGAGGCGGTGAAGATGCGGGAGAACTCGCCCAGGTGGGCCGAATCCGTCAGGACCTCCGACACACGCTGCCTCCACACGGCTTCGGGAGCCAGTCGACCGGTGATGACAGCGCCACCGGTGACCACGGTCAGGGACATCTGATTGCTATGCCCGGACTCCACCAGAGCGGCGACGTCAACGAGTAGCTCGTCAGGCTTCGACATGAGAGCCCATTCTATTTCTCTTCAGGGCCCTACCGGGCAGCTTCGCTGATGGGATTTCGGGTGGGGAGGGCGCGGGCCGACGAACTTCCCCGCGCGCCGAAAGCCGCTCACGGCCGGGCGCCGCCGCAATCGGCCGGGCCGAGGGCCATCGGCAGCCCGTTCGGGGACCACCGAACCCGGCCAGGGTCCCCGAAGGAGCACTCGGCAGAGCGCGCCGGTCAGCCGGTGGTCCGCCGGTGGCCGGCGCGCGGCTCGGGCACCGTGCGCAGGCGGCGTGGGCCTCGCGGTGCGCCTGTGTCACGGCGCCGGCCGACGGCCTGCTCGGGCCGGGGCACGCGCCGGTTCGGACGGACGCCCGTCCTTGGCCGCGTTACCGGTGGAGCGAGCACGAGAGCGGTGATGATCGCTGCCACCACGCTGAGGATGATCACGGTACCCACGGACATGTGTCCCGCCTTCCGCAGTGCCTGACGAACTCTCATCACCCAGTGTTACCAATAGTGGACCCGGTAAACACGTTGCGTGATCGAAGGTGTGCGGCCGCGCCCTCGTCACGGCGCGCCGGGGCCGCAGGCACTGGACAGGGACGGGGCTGACGGCCGTACCGGGTGGCCCGCAGTGTTCAGTGGCCGCCACGAGCAGTACCGCAGTACCGGTGAGGCAGGCAGTCGGTTCAGAGGGAGGAACCGAGGAGTTGAGCGCCACCAGGATCGCCCGGACGGAAGAACTGAGCCCGGGTACCGCAGGACCTCGGACAGGCAGGTGGTCTCCGGTCACGTATCCGCGATCCCCGCACTTCCCGTCCCCGTTCGGGCGGGTCTGCGGACACAGGAGGCCGACGCAGTAGCAGGGCCGACAGGTGGTGTAGTAATTCCTTCGGGGCCCTGGTGCCGTACGGCACCAGGGCCCCTCCACGCGTTCCCCGATCTCCGTGTTCCCTCCATGGAGTCCTGGCAGAGGTGCAGATGACAGCAGAGAAGAACCCTTCAGGCCCGCTCGGCGGTCACCTGGACGACGACGACTACCCCGCCTACACGATGGGGCGGGCGGCCGAGATGATCGGCACCAACGCCGGCTTCCTCCGCGCCCTCGGAGAGGCCCGTCTGATCACCCCGCTCCGCTCCCGGGGCGGCCACCGCCGCTACTCCCGGTACCAGCTGCGGATCGCGGCCCGCGCCCGCGAGCTCGTCGACCAGGGCACCCCGGTCGAAGCCGCCTGCCGCATCGTCATCCTTGAGGACCAGCTCGAGGAGGCCCAGCGCATCAACGCCGAATTCCGCCGCGCCGCAGCACAACCGGACGAGAGCTCCGACTGAGCTCGTCAACGCGCAGACCCGGCAGACCGGTTGCACGCAAGCGTTCGCAGAGCCGGCGGGCGAGGGCGGCACGACGCCTCCCCCACCCACCGATCGTCACGCTTCCCTCACCGGTTTCTTCACCGCCCCCTTGTCACGCGCTCGCGGGCGTTCCGAGCAGGGCTGACGCGGTCTGGAGCGGGGTGGGGACAGTGGCTGGGACAACCGGCGGGACAGCACGGCATGTGAAGCCGAGCCGCATCAGCGCCCTGGTCACTTCACTGGCGGTGAAGTCGCGGCGGTCCTGCCTGGTGATCACTTCACCCACTTGCTTGACGGGGTAGTGGCGGCGCCCGATGATCACGGACTCCCCTGTGACGGGTTCGGGCTTGATTCCCTTCATCGACGCCTGTACCTCGCTCTTGACCAGGTCGAAGGGGAAGCGGGCGATGACGCAGCGCATAGTGCCTCAGCAAGGTTGAAGAGGGCCGGAAGAGTTGCCGGCTGGAGGGAGATCAGCGTGCGAGGGCGAGGACGCCCAGGGTGTAGCCGTCCTCGTCGATCACTGGTGAGGCCGCGAGTTTCCGGCTCCTCATGACGCGTTCCGCTTCGTGCACAGAGGTGACGGACGAGGTGAACGGTCCCCGGTCGTGGACGATGTCCCGCAGGCGGGTGCGCTCGGAGTACCAGGAGCCTCTGCGGTACGCGGTGAGCTGGGCCCGGGTGACCAGGCCGGCACACCGACCGTCCTCGTCGCGGACCAGAAGGTGCCCGACGCCGGCGCCGATGAGGACCGACAGAGCCAGATCAACGATCATGTCGTCGCCGACCTGCGGCCCCGGCGAGCCCATGGCGTCGCCGGCCGTCAGACCGGTGCTGTCCGTCTGCCACGGCTGCGCGAGAAACAGCGTCACTGGACACCTTCCGTATTCGGTGGACCAACGCGCCGGGCGCGTCGGCTCTGACTCAGGCGGCGCTGCTGAAAGAGGACCGCTGTGAGGTGGCGGTGCGTGTCTGGGGTGCGGCGTTGTTGCGTCGGGCCTGGGCGGGGCGGCTGCGTCGGCCGCGCGTTGAGGAGGTGCTGCGCTTGGGGCGTTCGGTGACGGGTGCGGTGATGGTGACGGGGATGCCGGTGGGTGCCTGGGCGCCGGTGATGCGGTTGAGTTCGGCCTCGCCGGAGCGGACCTGGGTGGTCTGCGGGGTGATGCCGGCGTCGGCCATCAGGCGTGTCATGTCGCGGCGCTGGTTGGGCAGGACCAGGGTGACGACGCTGCCGGACTCGCCGGCGCGGGCGGTGCGGCCGCCGCGGTGGAGGTAGTCCTTGTGGTCGGTCGGCGGGTCGACGTTGACGACGAGGTCGAGGTTGTCGACGTGGATGCCGCGGGCGGCGACGTTGGTGGCGACCAGGACGGTGACGTGGCCGGTCTTGAACTGGGCCAGGGTGCGGGTGCGCTGGGGCTGGGACTTGCCGCCGTGCAGTGCGGCGGCGCGTACGCCGCTGTTGAGCAGGTCCTGGGTGAGCCGGTCGACGGCGTGCTTGGTGTCCAGGAACATGATCACGCGGCCGTCGCGGGCGGCGATCTCGGTGGTGGTGGCGTGCTTGTCGGCGCCGTGGACGTGCAGTACGTGGTGTTCCATCGTGGTGACCGCGCCGGCGGAGGGGTCGACGGAGTGGACGACGGGGTCGTGCAGGTAGCGGCGGACCAGGAGGTCGACGTTGCGGTCCAGGGTGGCGGAGAACAGCATCCGCTGGCCCTCGGGGCGTACCTGGTCCAGGAGCGCGGTGACCTGGGGCATGAAGCCCATGTCGGCCATCTGGTCGGCCTCGTCCAGGACGGTGATCGCGACCCGGTCCAGGCGGCAGTCGCCGCGCTCGATGAGGTCCTTGAGCCGTCCGGGGGTGGCCACGACGACTTCGGCGCCGCCGCGCAGGGCGCCGGCCTGCCGGCCGATGGACATCCCGCCGACGACGGTGGTCAGCCGCAGCCTCAGCGACCGGGCGTAGGGGGTGAGTGCGTCGGTGACCTGCTGGGCCAGCTCCCGGGTGGGGACAAGGACCAGCGCCAGCGGCTGGCGGGGCTCGGCGCGCTGTCCGGCGGTGCGGGCCAGCAGCGCCAGGCCGAAGGCGAGGGTCTTGCCCGATCCGGTGCGTCCGCGGCCCAGGACGTCACGGCCGGCCAGCGAGTTCGGCAGAGTCGCCGCCTGGATCGGGAACGGCACGGTCACACCCTCGGCGCTGAGCGCCGCCAGCAGCGGGGCGGGCATGTCGAGATCGGCGAACGCCTCGACGGCGGGCAGGCCCGGAGTGATCGTCTTGGGGAGCGCGAACTCGCCCTGCACCGCGGCGGGACGGCGCCCGTAGCCGCCGGAACGGCCCGAACCGGCCGGCCGGCCCGTCGCCTGCGAGCGGAAGCGGCCGTCCCGGCCGGAACCCCCAGAGCCTGCAGAGCCGGCGGAACCGCCCGTACGGGAGCGGGAGTAGCGGTCGTTCGTGCGGGCATTACGGTTCATGCAGAACCTTCCTCGATGCGGCACGTATCGAGGAATTCCCGGCAGCACTGAACAGCGCAGAGAATCGCAAGAACGAGCCGAAGAAAAGACGAAAACGAAGCCGGGCCGACAAGGAAAGAGCTCGGGCCGACGCGTTGAGATGACTGGCATAATCCGGACAGAGCGGCCCGGGGTGCCGAATCAGGGGGCTCTGACGGACCTACGTCCGGAGCCATGGGCGGAGCGTCCGCCATACGGGTGAGACAACAGGGCAATACGCTGGTCGCGCCGCTCGTGAGACCGTCACGGCGCACAGGGCAGGCCCTGGAAGAGCAACGAGCTGGGGCCCGCACGCGATGGTGCGGGCCCCAGCTGCGCCGTACGCCTCAGCGTCAGGCGGGGGTGATGTTCTCCGCCTGCGGGCCCTTCTGGCCCTGCGTGACGTCGAAGTTCACCTTCTGGCCTTCCTGCAGCTCACGGAAGCCCTGGGCGGCGATGTTCGAGTAGTGGGCGAACACGTCAGGACCGCCACCCTCCTGCTCGATGAAACCGAAACCCTTTTCCGCGTTGAACCACTTCACGGTGCCAGTAGCCATGTCATATCTCCTTCGGGGCAGTGCCCAGGGGCCCGCACTGTGCGAGCCCCGAGTCGCCGCGATGATTGCCCCGTCCGGAAAGCAACACCGGAAATACAAAAATGCACCCACCGGCACAGGAAGCCGGTAAATGCACTTGAAGTCTTTGGGAACCACAACTGCAACTGAGACCAACGGTAGCACGACGCAAGCAGCCGAGCGCGGCAAGTAATATCACTCCGCCGGTCAGGCCATAAACCCTCACCGCACATTGCGCTAATTTCTGCGTCTGCGGCCATAGATATCTGCTTGCGCGGAGCGCAGCGTTCTGCGGCACTCCAAGGGGCGGCGGCGTGCGACGACGCCCCTTGGAGTGCCGCCCGCCTGTTTCCCCGGCCGGCGAACACCGTGCTCCGCCCGGGCGGCCCGTGGCCGGCCCGGCGAGCGAGGGTTCGCCGATGCACGGGCGTTCAGGATCCGGTGGTGCCGCCCGCGCCTGCTGTGGGCTTGCGCAGTTCCTCGTTGAGGCGCAGGGCTTCTTCGAGCTGGTCTTCCAGGATGACGATGCGGCAGGCGGCGTCGATCGGCGTGCCGGCGTCGACGAGTTCACGGGCGCGGGCTGCGATCCGCAGCTGGTAGCGCGAGTAGCGGCGGTGACCGCCTTCGGAGCGCAGAGGGGTGATCAGACGGGCTTCGCCGATGGCCCGGAGGAAGCCGGGTGTGGCGCCGATCATCTCGGCGGCGCGGCCCATGGTGTAGGCGGGGTAGTCGTCATCGTCGAATCGATCGCTGGTGCTCGATGGGATTTCTGGGGGCATTTGCACCTCTTCTGGAACGCGTCGAGGGGCCCCGGTGCCGTACGGCACCGGGGCCCCGAGGGGTTTCAACACCATCTATCGGCGCGGGGCGCCGACCTTCGGTTTCCGCATGTCCGCCTGGGAGGTCGGAGAGACGGGGATCGCGGATGCGTGACCGGGGACCACCTTCCATTCCGGGGCCTGCGGTACCCGAGCGAACTGGAACCCCGCTCGGGCGATCCTGATGGCGTCTTCTCCTCTCTTACTCATCTTCTTTCGGGCCGGTACTGCTCTGAACACGGTGCCGCTCGGCGACCCCTGGGGCCGCCCGACCCGGCAACCAGCCGCGGGACCTCCCTGCACTTCCTGGCCCCGCAACTCCACTGCCGTGCCGTGTACTGCTCGCGCCAGTTCGTCTCTGCCGCGCCGTGCTGACTCCGTTGGCTACGTCAGGAACTCTAGCCATGCGAGCACGCAATGTCTACCGCAGCCACGATAGATTCCTCCGAGTCGGGGCGAGAAGTTATCTGCTCTTCACGACATGCGGCGGAGACCCGTGCAATCAGGCCTCACCCTGGAGGAGCGGGTTGGCATGTACGGGCACGAGAGCCCGAATCCACCACGGGCACGAGAGCCCGAATCCACCCGCCCGCCCGCGGCTGATCGCCTTCACTGCCCGTAACGGTCGACGGACTGCGGCCCGCCGCTGTCGGTCGTGCCCTGTCCGGGTCCTGCCCGTGCCTTCCGAGCGGCCGATCACGGTCATCAGCGGCGCCGTCACACTCACCCAGCCACCGTCCCGGGACACGTTTTCGCAGTTCAGCGGCGTCAACGCGGAACCACTTCACGATGCCTGCCGCCAGCAGTCCAGGTCTGCCGTGTGATCGTCCGGCGTACGGTGAACCTCCGGCAGCATTTGGGCGTCTGACACGTCGGAGTACGCCGTGGCCGTGGAGCCGCCACACCGCTCGGGAACGAACGACACTGGCCGCGATGCCGGCACACAGCCGTGTGCAGGCACCATCCGCAACCACCTCCACCGGAAGGACACGGAACGCATGGCGACGTTCGATCCGATCACCCGCCGACTCCGGCAGCTCTTCGCGGTCCTGGACACCGACGAAGACGGATTTGTCACCTGGGACGACCACCAGCGCATCGTGGACAAGTACGCGACCGGCTATGCGTTGACGAAGAGCGACTCCAGGATCAAACCTCTGGAGAAGGCGTACTGGTCGCAATGGCTGGGGCTTCTGGCGCAGACGACCCCCGGGCAGGACCGTCTGTCCCAGGACGAGTTCGTGGCGGCGCACCGCGCCGCGGGCTACGGCACGAACGCGTCCCACCTGCTCGAGGACCTGGCGCAGGCCATCTTCAATGTCCTGGACGCCGACGGCGACAAGCGGATCAGCAGGGACGAGTTCGCCAGGTACCTGGCCTTCTGCGATATCTCCGGCGCTGACGCCGCGCTCGTCTTCCGGCGACTGGACCTGGACGGAGACGCGTTCATCTCCCAGCGGGAGGTCGCCAGGTCGCTGCGCGCATTCCACCTCTACAACGACGACCTCAACACACCGGGCGGCATCTTCCTCGGCGTCTACTGAGCCGATGCCACACGCCCCTGACCGTGGGCGGCCGTCTCCCGGCCAAGGGACGCTACCGGCGCCGAAAGCTGTGCCTGAGGCGTCGGCGTACCATCCGCCGCATCCGCCGCATCGGGCGTGCGGGCCGGCCCGTCGGGTCCGCCGCTTCTCCGTGGCTCAGCGGCACGTCGGGCATCGGACGGCTCGTCCCCTGTGACTCCATCACGCAGACGGGCACGTCTCCAGCGCCTTGAGGCCAGTCGACGCTGATCGTGAATGGCTGTGGCGGCTCACCGGGCAGTTCTGCGTCCAGCCGTACGTTTTCTTTGCCGTGCCCCCGGCGGTACCCGACCACCTTGCCGTCGACCAGGAGCTCGGTCTCGCCCGATGCCGGCCTCAGTTGCACGGTGATCGAATGCCCCTCCCGGTCCAGGTGAAAGCGGTGACCGCCCATGGGGACACCTCCAGTGTTCGGACGGGTGTCTTTCGAGCGTACGCACTCGGGTACCGGTCCCGTGACCTGGCCATGGCGTGATCGGCCCCCCGGAGCTGCGGGCGGCCTCATGGCGGTCATGGTGTCGTGCGCGGTTCGGGATGCGCGGTTCCGGGATGCCTCTTGATCACGGATTCAACCGTGCATTTATGCTGCCGTGAGCATGCCAGATCATCGTGCGGAACACATGCGCACCAATGCCCGCCAGGACGGAACAACGGGGACATGAACAAGTACACAGTGATGGCCGCAGGCCTCGTTCTGTCGCTCGGACTTGTCGCAGGCTGCGGCTCCTCCGACGACTCGGAATCCAACGCGCAGGGCAAGAACGGCAGTTCTGGAGCCCCGGCGAACGACGCGAAGGCCAAGGGTCCGGTCTACGACGGCCCCACGATACCCGGCCTCGCCGCCAAGCAGGCCTGGAGCCTGCCGCCCGCCGACGCCATCGACCTCGGTGACACCCTCCTCTTCATCAAGGACGCCGACGGCGGATACTCAACCGGCGGGCTGTACGAGAACGAGCCCGTCGACGGCACGACGGGCACCCTTCACAGCAGCGACGAACCCGAGTCCCTCACCCTGGAGTTCCGGGACGTGAAGACCGGTGCCGTACGCAAGAACCTGAAGGTGACGGCCACCCGAGTCGCCGCCGCAACCTGGCGCGACGGTGTTCCGGCGCTGGAGGTGCGCACCAGCAGTACGTCGGAGTCCGACGGGCTGAGCGCGGAGAAGACCATCACCACGGTCACCGTCTACGGAAGCGACGGCGCGCAGCTGGGGAAGGCCGAGCACGAGGGCGGCGACTTCCACGTCCACGAGGGGCACATCATCGAGCAGGCCGACCAGGCGAGCCTGCAGCTCACCCCCATCGAAGGCGGCAAGCCCCGCAAGGTCACCTGCACCGGGCTCCAGGCAAGCTGCTCCTTCGATCCGCGCAACAAGGACATCGACGGCGGGCAGGCGCACGCCCCGCTGATCACCGGCAAGTACGCCTTCCACGTGGAGAACGCGTCCACGTACGAGGACGCGCCGGAGCAGCTCGTCATGTCCGACCTCGCCACCGGCCAGAAGGTGTGGAGCACCGCGGACGTCACCCCGCCCCAGGGCGTGGAGCTGAACGACGACAAGGAGCGGACCAGCGGTTCCGTCCGCGTACTCGACGTACGCGACGGCCGGATCCTCACCGCGTGGGGTGCCGGCGCCTTCTCCACGGACACCTGGATCACGGCGACGTACGACCTGACGAGCGGCAAGCAGATCGGCGGCTCCACCAAGTACGCCTACGCCGACAGCCCCAACGACACGATCAACACCGAGGGTTCCTCCGTCATCTCCCCCGACCGCCTGCTGGCCGCGGCCGCGACGGAGAGCGGCACCGCCGTATGGCAGCTCGCCGACGGCAAGGAGGTGTGGGCGCAGCAGGACGGCGAGAACCTGATGACACCGCTGCGCTTCTCGCCGAACGGCGTGCTGTACGGCACCGCGGACGGGGGCGGGGAGGCCGTGCTGGCTGTCGACTCCCGCACGAAGAAGGTGCTCTCCAAGAGCCTTCCCGAGGAGAACGTCCCGCTGTTCTCCCGGCCCTCCGGTTACGGCTACTTCAGCACGGACAAGGGCTTCTTTGTGTTCCCGTCGCAGGCCGGGTAGTCCGGCGCGGGCCGCGTAGTCCCGGGGGCCCGGTCGCGGGAAGGTCTTCACCTCGACCCGGCTCCCGGCACGGCACTGTGCGTTTGGACCCGGTGGCCGGGGCGGGCGGCGCGAAGCCGACCCGCATGCGTCCGGGCACGGCGCAGCCGACGGCAGCCGCTGACCCCGACGTCGAAGCAACGGCCGCCTGTCAACGACAGGCGGCGGCGGTTCCCGTGGGACACGAACAGGGTGGGTGCGTGGCATGGAGCCCGGAACACCTCCACCAAAGCGTTGCCTTCGCCGTGATCAAGGCACGCGACCGTGAACAACGCTCGCGATCAATACACTTCGGGCGTGACAGTGTCGTGCAGGCTCCGTCGGCTCCTTCGCAGCGCCAAGCCCACGACACACGGATGAACGAGGGAAATCACGTGCTGACGCACATACGGGCCGAGACAACGCGACGTTCCGCACGCACCGCCGGAACAGCACTCGCCCTCCTGCTCCTGGCCGCCTGCGGAACCTCCACCGGCCCGAACGGCGACAGCGCCGAAAAGCCGTCGAAGGCCTCGTCGGCCCCCGAGAAGCCGCTGCGCGTCGGGCAGCCGAGCCGGGAGACGGTGGAACTCGACAGCAAGGGGAAGACGGGCAAGTTCACCATCACCCCGCAGCGGGTGGTCGTGGGCAAGGCAGCCGACCTGGACGAACTGGATGATCCGAAGTACAAGGGCTGGGCCCCGGCCTGGGTGTACGTCAACGCCAAGCTCGTCGGAGGGGACGCTCCGATGACAGGTCCGATGGTGATGTCGGATGTCGGCGTCCTCATCGAGGGCGACCTGCCGGTCCAGCAACTGCTCATCCTCGGCCTCGACCTGAGCAGCAAGCCCGCCGACTGCGAGGACGACGATCCCGACGCCCCGTGGCAGAAGGGCGAAGACCACACGAGGTGTGCGCCGTTCCTGGTGCCCGAGGGCAAGACGGTCACGAACGTCACCTACTCCAGGGGCTACTACCAGCCCCCGCTGAAGTGGGCCGTGAAGTAACAGCCAGGCCATGCTGCAGTCCTACTGCTGCCACTGCACAGCTCGGCAGCAGGAAGCAGCGGCCCGGGCCGGCTGACTTCCGCGGCTGCCCGACTGCTGTCGCAGCTTGCCGAGCTGGTACGCCATGCGCCGAAGCCCGTCCCATTCCACAGCTGGCGCTTGACGTCAAGCCCCGAATTCCCGGGGCTGGCCCGCGGCTGATCACGTGGAGAACCTTGAGCCAATGCTTTCCACCCCGATCAGAAGGGACCTCCCCCATGACCACGACCAAGACCTCCGCCCGTCGGCGGACGCTTCTGGCGGTCCTCGGCCTCGCCACCGCTGCCGGTGTGCTTGCCGGGCCGGCCACAGCCGCTCAAGCCCTGCCTCCGCAGCCCGGTGGTGGGCCGGGCGCGGCGACCTGCACGTGGGGAAATAAGAACTACAGCGAGGGCGGCGTCGTCAATAGCGATGGCCGCAAGTACGAGTGCAGGTCGGATGGGCGATGGCATGACGTCGGTCCGGCCGCCAGAAAGGTTTCGGTGAAGAAGCCGCCGATCACACCACCGCGCAAGTGAAACGACGCGACAGCTCGCAGCTTCCGTTCGGCTGTGGGGAGGGGCGCCTCCCCACAGCCGAACGGGCCTCCCCACGGGCACGCCTTCACCTGCTGGCGCAGTTCGGATCGTGAGTTCGATGTCAAGGGCAAGATCATCTCACCCGTGACCAGTAGTTACGGGACAGTCCTCAGTCAGCCTTCACTCGGAATCACTGTCACACGCAAGAACGCCTCGGCATTTGCGATCATGCGAGTGATTTCGATGGGAAGGTGCTCGAACTCCTCCATGACAACGCCATAAGGCTCGACCTGATACAGGTTCCCATCAAGCCCGGCGGCTTCAATGACATATCGATAGCCGACCGGCGACTTTTCGTCGTCGATCAGTTTCCAGCAGCCCCCTCGTCGACGCACCAGCACATCGCCCAGGACCGACACGAGATCCGTGTGGAGCGTGATCCAGTCCGACTGCTCGAACTCGCCCAGCGGCAAACGTGAGACGTAGCTCTGAAGTCCAGGTAGAGCCGCTAGTGTCTCGTGATTCCGTCAGCGTTACTTGATCTTGTATGGCAGGGTCTTCTGGTGTGGAGCTCTCCGTGGAACAGGCCGCCGAGTTGCGGGAGTTGGTGAACAGTCGGGATGTTCCTGCGGACATGGCAACGCGGGGCCGGATCGTGCTGTGGTCGAGTGAGGGGCGTCGGCGCAAGGACATTGCCGAGCTGCTCGGGGTGTCGCTGCCGACCGTGGACCGCTGGAAGATCCGCTATGCCGAGCAGGGCCTGGCCGGGCTGGAAGGTGAGCGTCCTGGTGGCGCGCGGGAGCAGGTGCCGGCGCGGGTGCGGGCCCGGGTGATTGCGCTGACGCGCATGACGCCGCCGGACCGTACGGGGCTTTCGCACTGGTCCACGCGGGAGTTGGCGAAGTATCTGGAGCGGGCCGAGAACATCACCGTGTCCTGGCACTACATTGCGCGCGTCTGGCGGGAGGAGAGCCTGAAGCCGCACCGGTTGGGTACCTTCAAGATTTCCAAAGACCCCGCGTTCGCGGAGAAAGTGGCCGATGTGATCGGCCTGTATCTGGCTCCGCCGGGTGGCGCGGTGGTCCTCTCGATCGACGAGAAGACGCAGATCCAGGCTCTGGACCGGACCCAGCCGGTGCTGCCGGTCGCCTTCGCGGCGAGCGAGCAGCGCACCGCCGACTACGTCCGGCACGGCACCACGAACCTGTTCGCCGCCCTGAACGTGACCACCGGTGAAGTGCTCGGCGAGTGCAGGCCGACCCGGAACGGCAAGGATTTCCTGGCCTTCTTGAAGAAGGCGGTGAAACCGTACGCCGGGAAGGACATCCATGTCGTCCTGGACAACCTCTCGACGCACACCACACCCGAGGTCAAGGAGTGGCTGGTCAAGAACCGGCAAGTCCACTTCCATTTCACTCCCGTCGGTTCTTCGTGGCTGAACCAGATCGAGATCTGGTTCGGAATCCTCACCCGGCAATCCATCCGCCGCGGCACGTTCTCCAGCGTCAACGTCCTGATCAAACAGATCCGCGACTACATCAACTCCTGGAACACGACAGCGAAACCGTTCACCTGGACCGCGACCTCCGGCGAGGTCCTCGCGAAGGTCCGACTCGTCGCGACCAACGTGAAGAAACTCGTCAATAACAACTCGAACTGACATGAACAGAATCACGAGACACTAGTAGTACTTCGTTAGGTTGAGTCGGGTGGGGGGTGTTGTTTCCTCGTGGGTGTTGGTAACTGGCGGTGGCAGGTGGGGCACGCGCCGGTCCAGCACAACAGCAGGTCCTGCAAGGTGTGGAGGACTTGGTAGAAGGTCAGGCCGGCGCTGTTGCTTTTGGGTCGAGGCGGCGGAGGGTGAGGAAGGCGTGGGCGGCGGTGACGAGGGTGGCGTGGTGGTGCCAGCCGCGCCAGGTGCGGCCTTCGAAGTGGTCCAGGCCCAGGCCGTGTTTCATCTCTCGGTAGTCGTGCTCGATACGCCAGCGCATCTTCGCCAGACGGGCCAAGTCTCGCAACGGGGTGTCGGCGGGCAGGCTGGTCAGCCAGTACTCGGTCGGCACCTTCTCTCCGGTGGGCCACTCGCTCAGCAGGGTGGTCGTAGGCAGAACGCCGTCCCAGGCGGTGGAGCCGCCCGCCTGGGCAATCGCAACTCTGCGGGTCGCGACGCCGGCCGGACGCACCGTGTGGACCTTGAACCGCGAGCGCATCGGGCCTTTGGAGCCCTTGCGCCAGGTCGCCTGGCGGTAGCTCCTGCGTCCCTCTGCAGGGGCCAGGGCCTTCAGCGGCAGCGCCGGGGTGCGGTAGCGGGCAGCCGGTTTGCGTCCCCTTCCGCTCCAGACCGGCGCCGTGGGCACTGCATCGTGACGGTGGGCGGATTCGTCGGCCCGCACGGCGACGATGAAGTCCAGACCGCGGTCGCACAGTGCCTGACGGAACGCGGTGTTCTGGCCGTATCCGGCATCCGCAACGATCACCCTGGGCGCCAGGCCCCAGGCGATCGCCTCGTCGATCAGATCCAGAGCCAGGCGCCACTTCTCCCGGTGCCCCACCTCCTCGGGCACCCCTGCCCTGGCCCGGCGCTCAGCATCCTGATCCCACTCGGCCGGGACGAACAGCCGCCACGAGACCGGCACGGAGGCAGTGTCCGACGCGGCATGCAAGCTGACCGCGACCTGGCAGTTCGACTGCTTCCCCAGGGCCCCGCACCACTGCCGGGCCACTGCCACCGACATCTTCCCGTCCTTCGGGAACGACACGTCATCGATCACCCACACCATGGGATCGACGACCGGCACCGTCTTGACGGCAACCGCCCGCAGCACCGCTGCGTGGTCCCACGGCGACTGGTTCACGAACTGCTGCAAGGCTTGCATATCACCATCCGGCAGCCGCTCAGCCATCGGCTGGATCGACTTCCTCCGCCCGTCCAGCATCAACCCACGCAGATAGCAGTCGCCCTTCGCCCGCTGATCCCGGCGCGGCACCGAAGCGAACACCTCAGCCACGAACGCAGCCAACTCGCCCCGCAGTCCCTCAACTTCCCCCAAGTCCACCGCACCACCATGCCCGAACCAACACCACACCCCCAAATCGACCTAACGAAGTACTACTAGTGGGTCAACTTCGAACTGCTCTTGCGTTACACCAACCATCGCGGCGAGGTTGGCCGCGTTGCGTTGCGCCCCCTCAGCCCAGTTCGATACATCCGCGGCCGACCCGCCTGATGTGTTGCTCTGCATGATGCTCAGTCCTCCAGTCCAGTCAGGACTGGTCCACTTCGGCGGAACGCCCCACTGATCCTTCTTTGATGCCGGCCCGTACTCAAGGAACACGATCTTCGCCTCTACCAGTGCCGGGCTGAAGCGCCCGGCGTTCCGCCATGCGCACCGCACCCTCACATGTGCGCGTGAGAGCTGCCCGGGACGATGCGCAGGGGTATGTCTTCCTCGGCACCGATACGGCAGAAGACCTCGCCACCTGGCTACGCACGCGCTCGACTGGACAGAACTCACTATGCGGTCGCGGCGTGCAGACGACGCATGATGGCCATCAGCTCGTCGGGCGGGGCGATGGAGAAGGAACGCGTCTCGTCGTCGATGTGAGTGAGGCAGGACACCGTGCCCTTGTTCCACCAGTACAGCCGCGGCGAGAGCGGTCCCGGATTGTCCTGGTAAGCCCCGAGACCGAAGGCGGACAGGTCATTGACCGCATCGACCACTTCATGGTCCGCCAGCGGGTGGAAGACGAGGTAGTGCCGACTCGGGACGGTGAACAGAGCTCCGTGTTCGGGAAGTTCACGCCCGGTCACGGTGCGGACGAGGTCGTCGAGAACCAGCGCCTTGCTTGCTATGAACATCGACTGGCCCGACACGATGTGCATGCTCGCGCCGCTCTGTGCGCGCGTGACGTCGTACTCGACGGGCTCCTTGATCAGGTTGGCGCGACCGGCGGCCCTCAGTTGTTCAACGCCCGCTCGGGCCACGGCCTGGTCGTCGAGGATCCGCACTGCATCGGGCAGGTCCAGTGCAAGTGTTTCAAGCAGTCCGGGCGCGATGTGCCGGGCGTACTGGAATGAGGGTGCCGCCTCCGGTGGGATGGCGTCCTCGGGGACGAGGCGGAGATAGGTGTCCTGAAGTATCTGGTCGGGGGTGTCCAGCGTCACCCGAGAGGCGCTGTCGAGGGCACTGAAATGCTGGTCCACGAGCTGAGGCCAGACCCGCGCGTCGGCGCGCCGACACATCTCGGCGAGGTTGTGCAGGGCCCTGGTGCCCTGCGGCGCGTGGACGGTGTCACCGGTGACCGTGACCGGTGTGCCGCGGCCGGAGTGGTGAAGGCGTACCAGTTCACGCAGGTGCTCGGCCTGATCGGTCGTCAGCGCGGGGAGGTGGGGGTCGTGCGAGGCAGAGGCTTTGGACCTGAAGAACTTCATGGCTTGGCTCCTTTTCCTGGGTTTGTCAGCCGGCGGGCGGTGGGGTTGCCGCGTCTGGTCGTTGGGTGCCGCGGCCGGCGCAACGCTGGTGGGCAACCGGCGCGATCTCAGAGACGATCTCGAGGATTCCTCCGGTTCCGACGCCCCGTACGGGCAGCGGAGGACGTGAGCCGAATGGTTGGCCTCCCATCGGACCGTGGCGACGCCTCGCGGTCGGGTGTAGCTGCCAAACCAGGCCGCCCGGCTCTTGGAGCGGGGCGCAGCTCTCTCCTAGGGCTTCGCCCGCCAGGGCCAGGGGGTGGCCGGAAGAGGCGTACGAGTTCGTCGATGGCCGTGTTCATCAGGGCACCCCGTCCTCAAGGAGTCCGGGGCACCGCCGGTGGAACGTGTCGCGGGTCCCGCGAACCTGAGGGTGCGACACGCCGACCACACCGTGGGTTCGGCGGTATGGCCCATGTGGGCAAGGAGCGCCCATTCACCTCGCTCCGGGCCTACGCATACGCCTGGGCGCTCGCCCGAACCTGCTGCCGGATTTCACGAGCGCCCTGACGGCGCACCGAAGGCGAAACGGGTGAAATACCGAAATCACGGCAACGAATCGCCCTGTTGATTGCCCGCTCCACACCCATCCTTATGTTCCTATTATCAGGCCTAGTGAGTGAGTTGCGGTACATCACTACCCCGTAGGCATTCACACCGTGGTCCGCCGCTTGCAACAAAGCTTCGCGGAAATCGAAACGAGTACGGGGGTTTGTGGCCTGACCAGAAGTCACCACGGGCGCTCGGAACCCCCATGCCGAGCCACTGAGCTCAGCAGCCACAAGAAAGGTCTGTCCTATGGCTGTGGATGCCACCCTGTCCGCCCCGTCAGGCCGCGGACGAAGACGCACTCGACTCATGAAGCGCCTCCTCCTGCTGCCCGGAGCGGTGTTGCTGGCGGCGGTCACGCTGGTCCCGAGCATCGCTCACGCCGCAGAAGCCCCCGTGGGACTGGGAACCGCCACCAGTTACGCGGTCCTGGCCGGTTCGACAATCACCAATACGAACCCCACCGTCATCAACGGCAACCTGGGGCTCCATCCGGGCACAGCGGTGACCGGCTTTCCGCCCGGCATTGTCAATGGAACGCAGAACGTAAACAACCCCGCCGCCGCACAGGCGAAGTCCGACCTCGTCATCGCCTACAACGACGCGGCAAGCCGGGGACCCGGAACCGCCACTTCAGCCGATATCGGCGGACAAACACTGACGCCCGGCGTCTACACGGCCTCGTCGTCACTGGGAATCACCGGGATGGTGACTCTCGATGGCTTGAACGACCCCGAGGCCGTCTTCATCTTCCAGATCCCCTCGACCTTGATCACGGCTCCGGGGAGCGTCGTGGCCCTCACCAACGGAGCAGCGGCCTGCAACGTGTTCTGGCAGGTGGGCAGCTCCGCAACCCTCGACACGACCACGCAATTCAAGGGCAACATCCTGGCCCTGACGTCCATCACGCTGAACAACAGCGCCGTGATCGAAGGCCGCGCCCTGGCGCGTAACGGCGCGGTCACGATGGACAACAACGTCATTACGAGGGCGGCCTGCGCCGTTGGCCCGCCTGGAGCTGCCGGACCGAGCGGTCCTCCTGGACCGACGGGCAGCCCCGGACCCACCGGGTCTCCTGGACCCGCGGGCTCGCCTGGTCTGCCTGGGGCTCCCGGCCCGGCGGGTAGCCCCGGCGCCCCCGGTTCCCCCGGCGCTCCTGGTCCGAACGGCTCTCCCGGCCCGGCGGGTAGCCCCGGCGCCCCCGGTTCCCCCGGCTCTCCCGGCCCGACGGGTAGCCCCGGCGCCCCCGGCGCCCCCGGCTCTCCCGGCCCGACGGGTAGCCCCGGTTCCCCCGGCGCCCCCGGCGCTCCTGGTCCGACCGGCTCTCCCGGCCCCACCGGTTCCGCCGGACCCACAGGTTCCGCCGGACCTGCCGGCCCCGAGGGAGCTGAGGGACCTGAGGGACCTGAGGGACCTGAGGGACCTGCCGGACCCGCTGGACCTGCCGGACCCGCTGGACCTGCCGGACCTGAAGGGCCCAAGGGACCTCCCGGTGACAAGGGCGAAAAGGGCGACAGCGGCGACAGCGGCGACCACGGTCACGGTCACGGCGACCACGACAAGGGCGACCACGACGAAGGCGACCACGACAAGGGCGACCACGACGAAGGCGACCACGACAAGGGCGACCACGAAGGAGGCCCCCACGAAGGAGGCGACCACGACGAAGGCGACCACGAAGGAGGCCCCCACGAAGGAGGCGACCACGACGAAGGCGACCACGAAGGAGGCCCCCACGAGCAAGGCAACCACCACGGTGATCAAGACGGCGAGGGTGACGGCCGCGCAATCAGCAGCATCAAAGTCGCCGGCGTGAGCGGCACCATCGGCCGGCAGTCGGAGGAGGTGTCGCCAGACCTCGCCGAGGCCAGCGCAAGCAGCGATATCGGCATCATGGCCGCCTCTGCGGCCGCGCTCGTCATCGGAGGCTCGGTCGTCATCGCCATGAGGAGAATCCGGCGAGGTACAACCACTCGACAGGATTAACCATCGCAGGCGTGACCGCCTCATGCCCCTGACCAGTCCGTCTCCAGCGCTCGGCAGGATCGCCGGACCACCTGCCTTCCCGTCACCGGCGGCTGGTCACGCGCCGACGACAGGTAGCTGACGCTCGATCAAGCACATAGGAGGTCCTGGCCGCAGTTCGGCGGCTGAGCCCCTGGACACAACGTCCGGGGGCTCAGCCGCCCTCGCGCAGGCGAACGGTGGCGCCGGCACCCCGGAACCTGCCGTCGCACCCTCCCCATGCCATGTCATCGACCGCGGCAGTCGACATGCATGCCGATGCATCCATCCGATGCCGCGGGCCGTTCATCTCTTCCGTACGGACGGCTGCGCCGCGTGATCCGCCAACTCGCCGGTCAGGCGCGGGTGGAAGCGTTTCAAAGCGGTTCAACGACCTCGAACTGTGGTCGTGTGCACCGGGTTTCGCGGCGCTCGGGCTCCTCACACTGGTGCCGCTGCTGATCGTTGTTTCCGCGGCCGCCCCGGAGCGCGGGCGGGGGTGCGCGCACTGGCTGGGCGACGGCGAGAGCTTGAAGGACACCGGGCCCTGACCGGATATGCATGCCGCCGGCCGCGCAATGGGTTCGGGGGCCGGTGAAAGATGGCCTCGCCGGGGCCGACTGGCCGTTGGGGTTGATATGACGTCGCCGTGGAGGGCTGGAGCCCACGGCCGGCGCCGACCTTCGGCGGCGGACCGCTGGCTAACCTTCTCTGGTGACCACCGAGCTGACGCTGCTATCGCAGGTCTCCTTTCGCGACCAGGAGATCACCGCCCCCCGGCTGCGCGGCCTGCTGGCCCTCCTCGCGGGCGAGCTGCGGACAGGGTGCAGCACCGCTCTCCTGGTGGACGGGCTCTGGCCGGACGAGCAACCGGACAACCCGACCAAGGCGCTGCAGATCCTTGTCTCGCGCGCCCGGGCACGCCTCGGCGCCGACGTGATCGCCAGCACCCCCACCGGCTACCGACTCGCCCTCGGCGAGGACCAGGTAGACAGTTCCGCCGTCCTTCTCCGCGCCTCCGCGGGCGCGGAGCGCTCCCGCGCCGGGGACCACGCGGCGGCGCTTGCGCACGCCGAGGCGGGGCTTGCGTTGTGGGGTGTCGACGGCGCGTTCCGTCAGGACTCCATACCCGGCGACCCGGTGTCCGCGCTGCGTGCCGAGCGGGCACCGACGCATCGGTCGCTCATACGGGTCCGCGCCGTGGCCCTCGCGCGGCTCGGCCGCCGGGCCGAGGCCGTCGAGCCGCTCACCCGCCTGGTGCGGGAGCTGCCGCGGGACGAGGAGGTGCTGCTCGAGCTGGTGCGCTGCGAGGCGGCCACCGCGGGGCCTTCCGCCGCCCTGGCGACGTACGACAGCTATCGCCGAACGCTGCGCGACGAGCTCGGCACCGACCCGGGGCCCGCGCTGCAGGCCGTGCACGAGGAGCTGTTGCGCGGGGAGGCGCCCGCGGTCCGCCGCGGGGTGCCGTACGAGCCCAACCCGCTGCTCGGCCGCGACGCCGACATCGCCGCGGTTGCGGAGCTGCTGCGTACGTCCCGGGTCACCTCCATCGTCGGGCCGGGCGGCCTGGGCAAGACCCGGCTCGCGCACGTGGTGAGCCGCGAGGCGGAGCAGCGGGTGGTGCACCTCGTTGCGCTCGCCGGTCTCACCAGCGACGACGACGTAGCCGGAGAGGTTGCTTCGGTTCTCGGCGTCGGTGAGTCGCTGCGCATGCCGGTGAGCCACTTCGCCATCCCGGCGGATGTCCTCACCTGCATCGCGGGCGCCCTCGGCCCCGGTCCCGCGCTCCTGGTGCTCGACAACTGCGAGCAGGTCGTCCGCGGCGTGGCAGAACTGGTGCAGGCCCTGGTGTCGGTGACCCGCGACCTGCGGGTGCTCACCACCAGCCGGGCCCCTCTCGGCATCTCCTCCGAATCGGTGTATCTGCTGCCGGAGTTGAATCTGCCGACGACCGTCGAGCTGTTCGAGCAGCGGGCGCGGGCCGCCCGACCCGGTGTCGAACTGCCCCCCGAGACGGTGGCCGAGCTCTGCCGCCATCTCGACGGGCTGCCGCTCGCCGCGGAGCTGGCAGCGGCGCGGGTGCGGGTCATGTCGGTCGGCGAGATCGCCCGCAGGCTCGAGGACCGGTTCGCCCTGCTGCGGGGCGGGGCGCGGGACGCACCGCAGCGCCACCGCACTCTGCACGCCGTCGTCGACTGGAGCTGGAACCTCCTGGACCCGCCCGGACAGGCGGCGTTGCGCGCCCTGTCGTTCTTTCCCAGCGGCTTCACGGCGGACGCGGCAGAGCGACTGCTCGGCGACGACGAACTGTTCGCCGGCCCGGCCGGCAGCGACGTCCTGGGGGTCATCGAGGACCTGGTCGACCAGTCGCTGCTCAAGGTCGGTGACACCGCGACCGGCACGCGCTTCGGAATGCTGGAGACCGTACGCGAATTCAGTACGGCCCATCGGGCGGAGGCCGGCGAAGACGCCCGTGTGGCCGGGCAGTTCATGGCGTGGGCACGGGACTTCGGGGTGGCTCACCACGATGCGCCCTTCGGGCCCGACCCGTTTGCCTCGTGGGAGCGGATCAGGGCCGAGCAGGAGAACCTCGTCCAGGCCCTGCGCCTCGGCCTTGCCCGGGGCGACGGCGCCACGGTCGCGGCGACCACCGCGGTGCTCGGGACCCTGTGGACCACCGAGGCCAACTACACCCGCCTCGTCCCGCTCACGGAGGACACCGGACCGCTGCTCTCCCACTTCCGGCCCGGGCCCGGCTTCGTCGAGGTCACCCGGACCGCCGCGGCCGTCTGCACCACGAATCTGTTCCTCGGCGTCGGTCCCGCGGCCGTACGTACCCTCGTCACCCTGCGCCGGCTGCCACCGGCCTCGCCGGACACGCTGATCGGGGCCCTCTCGACCGTGCTGTGCGCCGCACCCGAGCTCCTGGGCCCGGATCACTCGGCGCTGAACGCGCTGTGCGACAGCGACGAGCCCCTGCTCGCCGGCGTCGCCAACTGCATGGCCAGCTTTGTGTGGGAGAGCGAGTACGACCTGGACCGGGCGCTGACGGCGGCCCGCCGCATGATCGCGGCCTTCGAGGACCAGGGCATCCCGTGGATCCAGGTCATGGCCCCCTCACGGATGGGCGAACTCTGCCTCCAGGCGGAGCGGGGGGACGAGGCACTGCCCCACATGAAGTCGGCTCTGAACGTCCTCGACAGGCTCGGGGTGTGGACCGACACGCTCGGCATCCGGTGGGGAATAGTGCTCGCCAACCTGCAGACCGGTGACCTCGACGAGGCGGAGCACTGGCTGGAGCAAGCGGTGCTCAACCAGCCGAAGGAGATGTTGGAGGTCCTCACGCCCCGCCTCGGGGCGCGCGCGGAGATCTCACTCGCGCGTGGCGAGACCGAAGCGGGCCTGCGCCTGTGGCGCCGGTCCGTCGATCAGGTGAGGAACAGCGCGGGCCCGGTCTTCGGCGCCGAACTGGACCTGGAGCCCTGGGCCCTGGAGGTCCAGGCCGCCGCCGTGGTCGCCCACGCACGGCACGGCCGGCTCGACCTCGTCGGGGAGATCACCGGCGTTCTGCAGCACAGGCTTTCCACGCTGCTGACGGGCGGCGCCACCCTGCCGGCCCTGGTGATCTTTCCGGTCTGCGGTGCGCTGCTGCTCGCGCTCGGCATGGTCGACCTCGACCACAGTGTGCGTACGGGCGACGAGCACCGCAGGAGGTCGGGGACGCGGCTTGTCGCCCTGGCGGAACGCTTCCGTTATGCGCGCAACTTCCAGCCCACCATGTCTTCCACCCGGGCCCGGCACACGGCCGAACAGGCCGACAGGGCGGCGTACGCCGACGCGGTGTCGGAGTACGCCGCCCTGGACCGGGACGAACTGCGGGCTGCCGCGCTGACAGTGCTGCAGGAGCGGGAGCAGGCGCAGGTCCCGCTCTGAGGCGGATGCGGGGGGCCGACGGGTGTGGGGCTCTGGGGGGTCTGGGAGCTGGAGCGTCATGCCGGGTTGCCCTACAGACGTACCGGCAACCGGATCAGGTGGAAGCCGTCCCCCGGCCAGTGGCCGAACTCCAGCTCGTCGCGCCCCACAGCGAGCGACAGACCTGGTCGCTGGATGAGCAGCTGATCGAAGACCACACCGGTCATCAGGCGCCCCAGGGTGGCCCCGAGGCAGTAGTGGGGGCCGTGCCCGAAGGCGATATGGCCGTCGCCGCGGCCGAACTCGCGGCCGATGTCCAGCCGTTCGGGGCCGTCGAATTCCTGCGGATCATGGTTCGCGGCGAGCAGGGCGGCCGTCACGGCTTCACCCCGCCTGAGGGGAATCCCGGCGAACTCGAAGTCCTCGGTCGCGTACATCGTGGCCCCGATCCGCACGAGGGTGACCCAGCGCAGCAACTCGGCGACGGCACGCGGCAGTAGCTCCGGTTCCGCGCGCAGCCGTGCCAGCTGGTCCGGATGGTCGAGCAGGGCGAGTACCGCGTGGGCGAAGAAGAGGGCGGGCGGAGTGATGCCGGTGTTGATCAGCAGGAAGACGATCGAGATGATCTCGTCCTCGGTGAGCGGGCCCGGGCCCCCGCCGGAGCCCTCATCGCCGGAGTTTCCCTCGCCGGCCCGGATCAGGGCGGAGATCAGGTCGTCGGTGGGTGCGGAACGGCGTCTCGCTATCAGCTCCTTGGCATGGTCCACGACGCCTGCGAGGCCGGCGATGCTGCGGTCGGGGTCACCGAAGGCGAAGTCATGGATCCATGCGCCCACCTGCCGCCGGTCCGCTTCGTCGACGCCGATGAGCTCGCAGATGAGGGAGGTCGCCAGGGGGTAGGCGAAGTCACCGAGCAGGTCGGCCTCCCTCTTTTCGGCAAGGGCCCGCAGCAGGTCCGCCGTGGTCCGTTCCATGTGCGGGCGCAGCGCGTTGACCCGTCGGGCGGTGAACGTACGTGTGAGGTGGGTGCGCCGGCGGGTGTGCTCGTCGCCGTCGAACAGTGCCAGGCCATCCAGATACTTGATGTATTCCGGCGGGAAGGCATGCGTCACCTCGATCAGCTCGGCCGTGGCGTCGGGCCCCTCCTCCACATCGGGGATCTTGCTGCGGTCCCTGACCAGCCGCCGCTCGCTCAACGCCGCTTTGACGTCGTCGTAGCGGGTGGCCAGCCAGACCGGGGTCTCGAGCCCCGGCAGGGTCACGCGGACGAGCGGGGCCTGCTCCCGCAGCTGTGCGTATCCAGGAACCGGGCTCTCCACGAGCTCGGGCGTGAGGTGGACGACGGACTCGGACATGGCTGTCCCTCCTGGGCTGGTTTCCGGGGCGAGTTGCGGTTCTGGTTCCGAGGCAAGGGGTTCCGGGGCAAGGGGTTCCGGGTCGCGGTTCGGGTTCCGGGTCGCGGTCCCGGGTCGCGGTTCGGGTTCCCCGCTGGGGTCCCGGGCTGGGGTCCCGGTTCCGGGCTATCGGGGGTCGCGGTTGAAGATCTTCTGCGACCAGAGGTAGCCGACCACGGTGAGGGCGAGGCACCAGGCGACGGCGAACAGCCCGTTGTTGCCGATCTCCGTGCCCGTCAGCAGGCCGCGCAGGGTCTCGATGACGGTGGTGAACGGCTGGTACTCGGCGAACCAGCGGATCCAGGACGGCATCGAGTCCACCGGTACGAAGGCGCTGCTGATGAAGGGCAGCAGGAAGGAGAGCGGCAGCACGGCATTGCTCGCCGCCTCGGGGTTCGGGCTCTTCAGGCCGAGGCCGACCGCAAGCCAGGTGAGCGCGATGGCGATCAGAGTCAGGATCCCGGCCGCAGCCAGCCACTCGACGGGCGTCGCGCTGGACCGGAATCCGATGGCGAGAGCGACACCGACCACCAGGGTCAGGCTGACCACCGTCTGGATCACACTGCCGACCACATGGCCGATCAGGACAGAGGCGCGGGAGATCGCCATGGTGCGGAAGCGGGCGACGATCCCTTCAGCCATGTCGGTGCAGACGGCCACCGCTGTCGGCGTCGCCCCCGAGCCCACGGTGATCAGCAGGATTCCGGGTACGACATAGGCGATGTACGCGGCGCGGTCCCCGCCGCCGCCGAGCCCACTGCTCAGCGCGCTGCCGAAGACGTACACGAAGAGCAGCAGCATGATGATCGGCATGGCCACGACGCCGATCGTCATGGAGGGGTAGCGCCTGGCGTGCAGCAGATTGCGCCGCAGCATGGTCGCGGAGTCGCGCAGGGCGTAGGACGGAGTGGTCTTCGAGCTCATCGGGCTTGCACCTTCTCGTTGTCGGGGCGGCCGGTGACCGCGAAGAACACGTCGTCAAGATCGGGGGTGTGCACGGTCAGCTCGTCGACCTGGATCGACGCGGCGTCGAGCACGTCGAGGACGGCCCGCAGTCCGCGTACGCTGCCGTCGTTCGGGACGTGGAGAGTGAGCGCGTCGCTGTCGTGCAGACCCACGCCGAAGGCGCGTACGGCCGCTTCGTATGCGGTGCCGTCGCCGAACCGCAGCCGGACATGACCGCCGGGGATGAGGCGCTTGAGCTCGTCCGGGGTGCCCTGGGCGACCAGCTTCCCCTTGTTGAGGACCGCGATCCGGTCCGCGAGCTGGTCGGCCTCCTCCAGGTACTGCGTCGTCAGGAAGACCGTGACACCGCCGGCCACCAGTTCGCGGATGATCTCCCACATGTTGTGGCGGCTGCGCGGGTCGAGCCCGGTCGTCGGCTCGTCGAGGAAGATCACGCTCGGGGAGCCGACCAGGGTCATCGCGATGTCGAGCCGGCGGCGCATACCGCCGGAGTAGGTGGAGGCGGGCTTCTTGGCCGCGTCGACCAGATCGAACCGCTCGAGCAGCTCGGCGGTGAGGCGCCGGCCCTCGCGGCGGCCCAGGTGGTGCAGGTCCGCCATGAGGATCATGTTCTCCTCGCCGGTGATCATGTTGTCCACCGCCGAGAACTGCCCGGTGACACCGATCTCGGCACGTACCGCCTGGGGGTCCGTGGCCAGATCGAGCCCGGCAACGCTCAGCCGTCCGCTGTCGGCGCTGATCAGCGTGGACAGGATCTGGACCGCGGTGGTCTTGCCGGCGCCGTTGGGGCCGAGCAGCGAGAAGATCGTTCCCTTGGCGACATTCAGATCGATGCCGTCGAGCACGACCTTGTCGCCGTACGACTTGCGCAGCCCGGTGGCCGCGATGGCCTGGGTCGGGGTGAGGCGTTGGTGTGAAGTCATGCCGCAGAGCGTGCGTGCGGTCGGCTTCACCGCGGTTTCACTGCGGTTTCACGCGGTACGGCACCCGTGAACCGGACAGGGAAACCGGCTGCCGGCCCGGCGCTTCCGCAGGCCGCCCGCCCCGCTCCTCCGCCGGCCGGACGGCCTCTGCACTACGCGCATCTGATGCTGGGCAGCACGCTGGAGCGGCAGGGCAGGGCAGGGCCGGGCCGGGCCGGGCCGGGCAGGCGGGGCCGCGGAGGCCGCGCCGCGTCTGCGGATGGCCGCCGCCATGTCCGGCGCCTGAGCGCCGCAGTGCCTGTCCGCTTCAGGTCAGCAGCCAGGCGATCAGCGACAGCGACCCCATCGACAGGAGGGTGGACAGCAGCACCGTGTCCCTGGCCAGATCGGAGTCCAGCCGGTACTCGGACGCGAAGATGAACGCGTTCTGCGCTGTCGGCAGCCCCGCGCACAGCACCACCGCCAGCAGGTCACGCCCGTCGAGGCCGAACGCCCACCGGGCCAGCGCGTAGGCGAGCAGCGGCTGGACCACGATCTTGAGCGCCACCAGCACCCGGCGCTCGGTGCGGCCGTCCGTGGCCGAGCGGCCCTCACAGGCACCGCTCGTACGGGCGCCGCTCGTACGGCCGTTGAGGGACATCCCGAGCGCGAACAGTGCGGCGGGCACGGCCGCGCCGCCCAGCATCTGGACCGGCGCGGTCACCTCGGCCGGCAGCCGCCACCCCATCATCGCCACGGCCACCCCCGCGGCGGACGCGGCGATGATGGGGTTGCGCACCGGAAGCAGCAGAATGCGGCTCCACCGGTCGCGCGCCTCGCGCCGTACGTCGAGGTCTATGAGGATCAGGATCAGCGGCGTGATGAAGAGCGTCTGGAACAGCGCCGCGGCGATCACGAACGAGGTGTCGTGCAGGACGTGCACCGCCACGGGGATGCCCAGATTGGCCGAGTTGACGTACGCGCCCGCCATCGCACCGATCGCCCGGTCGGCCTGCCGTCGCCGGAAGACCCAGCGCCCCAGCGTCAGCCCCAGCCCGAACACCAGGAGCAGGCTCGCGGCGAAGACCGCCACTCCCTCGGTGGCCAGTTCGGACACCCGCGCCCTGGACAGCGTCAGAAACAGCAGCGCCGGCATGGCGAAAGCGAAGGCGAACCGCCCCAGCACCGTCTGCGCCTGGCTTCCGAGCACATGGAAGCGGCCGGCCGCCCAGCCGACTGCGGTGATCGCCCAGATGGGCAGGAAGCCGGAGAGCACGGTCATCGCGCCAGCATGCCTGAGAGCGATCAAGGGGCCGCGGCCACCCCGGGCACACGACAACCAAGGCGGCCTTGCTGTCCGACGTGCCGTCGGGCCCGCTGTCCGGCTCGCTGTCGGGTTTGACGTCCGGTCGTCCGGTCGTCCGGTCGTCCGCGCCTGCCCGGAGACGCCTGCGCTCGGATGTTCGGATGTACGGCGTCAGCCCGGATTCGCTCCGTGGCCGTCTTGGGCGGCGTCCGCTTGGAGTGCGGCCTGCACGATGTTGCGGGCCATGCCGCCGAACACGACCGCATGGAACGGCGACACGCTCCACCAGTAGACATGCCCGAGCAGACCGTGCGGGTGGAACAGCGCCCGCTGCCGGTAACAGGACCGGCCCTGCTCGTCCCGGTCGGAGTACATCTCCAGCCAGGCGAGTCCCGGAAGGCGCATCTCGGCCCGCAACCGCAGCAGCCGCCCCGGTTCGATCTCCTCCACGCGCCAGAAGTCCAGCGAGTCCCCCACCCGCAGTCGTGCGGCGTCCCGGCGGCCCCGGCGGAGTCCGACGCCTCCGACCATCCGGTCGAGCCAGCCTCGTACCGCCCAGGCGAGCGGGAAGGAGTACCAGCCGTTGTCACCGCCGATCCCCTCGATGACCTGCCACAGTGCCTTCGGTGATGCGTCGACGGCGAGCGCGCGCCGGTCGACGTAGAGGCTTCCCCCGGCCCAGTCCGGATCCGACGGCAGGGGATCGCTCGGAGCGCCGGGCAGCGCGGCGGAAGACCAGCGGGTGGTGACCTGAGCGTCGCGTACGCGCTGAAGAGCCAGAGTGAGGGCCTGCTCGAAGCCGATCGGGGCACCAGGCGGATCGGGTACGTACCGAACGATCTCGTGCTCGCGGCAGACGACCTCATGACGCAGCGACTCGGCCAGCGGCCGGGCGAGGGAGGGGGGAACGGGCGTGATCAGGCCGATCCACAGGCTGGAGAGACGGGGTGTCAGCATCGGTACGCGCAGGATGAAGCGGCGGGGCAGGCGGGCCACCACCGCGCACTGCCGCATCATCTGCTCGTACGTCACGACGTCGGGCCCGCCGATGTCGAACGCGCGGTTCACCTCGTCGGGCATCCGTGCACTGCCCACCAGATACCGCAGCACGTCCCTGACGGCGATCGGCTGGATGCGGGTGCCGACCCAGCTCGGGGTGACCATGACCGGCAGCCGCTCGGTGAGGTAGCGCAGCATCTCGAAGGACGCCGAACCGGAGCCGATGATGACGGCGGCGCGGAGCACGGTCGCGGGTACGGCCGAGCGGAGGAAGATCTCGCCGACCTCGGCGCGGGACCGCAGATGGGGGGACAGTTCGCGTTCCGGCACATCGGCCGGGGTCAGTCCGCCCAGGTAGACGATGCGCCGTACGCCTGCTGCGCGAGCCCGATCGGCGAACACCTGAGCCGCCTTCCGGTCGGTTTCCTCGAAGTCGCCCCCTCTCCGCAGGGCGTGCACGAGGTAATAGGCGACATCGATACCGCGCAGAGCGTCGCCGACCGACTCCGGATCGGTCATATCTCCGCGTACCACCTCGGCGCGTCCTGCCCAGGGGTGATCGCGCAGCTTGTCCGGAGACCGGGCCATGCACCGTACGCGGTGGCCGGCGTCCAGCAATTCGGGCACCAGCCGGCCTCCGATGTACCCCGTCGCGCCTGTCACCAGACAGTGCAGGCTGCGTGTGTCCGGGCCGCTCATGGAAGCCTCCGATCCGCGGGAGTACGCCCATGCCACTCTCGCTCCTGTCGAGGGATTCCGCTCATGGGGCGGCCGGATGCCGTGCCGCCCTCCCTGCGCACTTGCCCAGGTGGCAGGGACGGGGGGCCGTCGGTCCTCGGTCGGCTACCCCCGAATATTGAGCGTCATCGAGGAGCCGGTTCCTGTGGGGGGATGGCGACGTGTGTGGCGGTTCTCGGTGGCGCCGAATCGCCAGTTTCTGTCGCCGGCATATCACTTACGAAAGGGCGTCGGGTTACGATTCATTCGCAGCGATTTCGCCGGAATCAGTGAGCAGATAGTGAAATACAATGAAAGCTGCCACTGGGCACATCCTCGCTCCATTCGACGCTCCGTACCTCACCTCCGTATTGAGCAATTCACAGTTCTCCCCAGAGGGGGCAGACATGGCATCACTGGCCGAGCGGAAGGCGTACCGCGAGAAGATCATGCAGGCGCTGTACGAGACCACTGAAGGCAATCGCCTCCTGGGCGTCACCGGGGCCAAGCTGGTTCACGATCTCGGGATCCACGAAGAGGATCTGGCTGCCGCCTGCACTTATCTGGTGGGCGAGGAAATGATCACGGTCGACTGGGAAACGGGCAATACACCCGCCATGGTCTCGCTGACACACCAGGGAATCCGGCGCATGGAGGCCGAAGAAGAGCATGGTTGACGTGACACTCGGGCCGCGTCCGAGCCACCGTCCGAACCTGGCTGCACGCCATCCCGCCGCCCTTTCCGTGGACGACCGGGTCTTCTGCGTGCCGTTCAATCCGTGTCTCGCAACGGTCCGTCGGGCAATCCGCGTCTCGCAACGGTCCGTCGGGCGCCGGTCAGGAGTATCCTGAGGGTACCGAGAACATTTCGTACACCAGCGTTCACGCTCGTGCCGTTCTCGGCGAATTGCAACACCGGGCCGGTGCAGACCGGCCCGGGGCAGGGTCCGCGTCATGACCGCAACCATGCTGTACAAGCCAGCGGCCGGAGACCGGACCTCTTCTCTGCCCCTCCGGATGGCGCTGGCGCCGACCGGCACCGCTCCGGCTCTCATCGACGGTGCATGGTGGCCACGCTCGCGCGACCTGTCGGCGGAACTCCCCGCGCTCACAGCAGTGCTTGACCCACTGTGGGGACGGATCACCCGTGTCACGGTGAACCCGACGTTCTGGCCGGTCATCCCACGGAGAGTGCCCGTCGAAGGGCATGTGGTGCATATCGGCTGGTTCAACGCCGAGCAGGACCCGCACAAACTGTTGCTGCTGTCCTACACCAGCGGCCGCTGGGACCTGCTGGTCATCCCGCCGGAGACAAGTCCGGCCACAGCCGCCCGGCTGATGTCCGCGGCCACTGATCCGGCCAGATGTCTCACCGCGAGCGGCCTGATCCAGGAGGCGGAGTTCTTCCGGGTCGCGGCCGAGGCCGACTGGGACTCGACCCGCGAGACGGTCTGGGACTCCGAAGGCGGGCATGGCGCCCGACCGGCGGTCATCCACCACGTGCCGACTCCGGCGGAAGGAATGTGAAAGGCATGGAGACCTTCGCGACGGTGATCGTGCTGCTGGCGATGATTGCCATCGGCGTTCTCATGATCCAGCTGTTCAGCACGCGGCACGACGATCACATCGTGACCCCGTCCTCCAGCCATTCCCGGCCGGGTAGGGGCGGGTGGCGGCGTCGGCCGTGGCATCGTTCCCAGAAGTGAGTCACCCTGCGCAACCAGTCCCGCAGAGGGGATCAGCGCAGGAGGCCAGAGAAGATCCTCACAGGAGATCGGCATGGCTGCCGATCTCCTGCTTCTCGTGAGGCTCCTGCACGACAGCGAGCAACCACGGACTGGATACGGGTTCAGTCCGGGTCCGACCGATCGCCCCAAGTGTCGTGCTGTGCAACAGATATGCGCACGCGGGACAGGCGCCTGCCGGGAAGTGCCCAGCCCATGAGACCGGCCCATGAGAATGGACGGCTGTCGGCCGCCCATGGGACCCGGGCGAGGACTACTCTGCTGTGCAGACGTCCCAGACCCCGGCGGCATGCTGTTGCTCAGCACAGATGACTGGCGGGTTGCGGATCTTACGTCCGGTTGCCCGGCGCCTCCCCTGGGGGAACCGGGTGGGTCCCGTGCCCTGGTGCACAGGCTGTTGGACCGGCCATTTGCCTACCTCCGCCGAAAGTACGCCCCTGACGGGAGCGCACCAGGAGGGGTCGGAACCGGCTCCTCCGGCTCCCGGCGGGTCTCCTGAACCGAGGCGTCATGCCCCTGCCGCAACTGACTGTCCACCGACACGACAAAGAGAGCCGGGCGTTGATCACCCTGGCCGGAGAGATCGACTTCGAAACGGTGCCGCCTCATGGGCACTGGACCTGGCCCTCGGGAGCCGAACAGCAGCCACCCCGGACAACCTCGCACACCATGCCCGGACGCAGCGATGACCGGTAACCGGTCGGCGCGGATCCAGGTGCTGGTGGCCGAGCAGGCGGCGCTGCGTGGCGCCCGGGTCGGCGTGATGGATGTGTGCACTGCGGCGGTGGCTGCGCTTCCGGTTGGCGGGGCCGGGGTGTCGGCGATGTCCCGCACCGCGGCCAGTCATCCACTGTGCAGCACCGATGACATCAGTGAGCAGCTGGAAGAACTGCAGCTGGCTCTGGGCGAAGGGCCGTGCGTGGATGCCTTCACCCTCGGGTCGACGGTTCTGGCCCCCGATCTGAGGACCGGTGAAGTGCGGGGCCGCTGGCCCGTGTTCGCTCCGGCCGCCACGGACGCCGGGGCGGGCGCCGTGTTCGCGTTTCCCCTGCGGGTCGGGGCGATCAGTCCTGGCGTACTGGATCTGTACGCCGGCGAGCCTGTCGCCCTGGACTCCGAGGAGCTGGCCGATGCCATGGCGTTCGCCGACACCGCGACCCTGGTGCTGCTCGACACCCGGACGGAGGAGTCGGACACTCTCCCCGGCGGAATCTCGCCGGCCGGACGCTTCGACGACCTGGGAGGCAGCCGGGCGGAGATCGACCAGGCCACCGGCATGCTCACGGTTCAGCTCGACGCCGGCATCGAGGAGGCGTTCATCCGGCTGCGGGCCTATGCCTATGCCCATGGACGGCGGCTGGCCGAGGTGGCCGATGACGTGGTCGCACGCCGGCTTCGCTTCCCCCCGGACTCGGATCCGACCGACGACGACGTCTGACGCGCCGTTGCGGGCGCGATGGGCGCGCGGCACCTCCCGCCCCTTCCCGGTGGGACTGGTCTCGACAGAGGGGGCACCATGAATGAACAGTTCCTGGCCAAGACATTCGTCGAACTGGCGGACAACCTCGTCGCCGACTTCGACCTGATCGACTTCCTGCGGCTGCTGACCGACCGCTGCGTCGGCATGCTGGGCGCGAGCGCGGCCGGAGTGCTGCTCGCGGACCGGGACGGCGGACTCCGCGTGATGGCCGCCTCCGACGAGCAGGTACGCCTGCTGGAGCTCTTCCAGCTCCAGAACGACCAAGGCCCCTGCCTGGAGTGCTTCCACACCGGCGCACCGGTCTCCGTCCCCGATCTGCGTACGGAGACCGACCGCTGGCCTCGCTTCGTCGCACAGGCCCGCCACAGCGGGTTCGCGGCGGTCCAGGCCCTGCCCATGCGCCTCCGGGACGACGTCGTCGGCACCCTGAACCTCTTCCGCGCCGCCCCTGGCCCCTTCGACCCGGCCGACACACCCATCGCCCAGGCCCTGGCCGATGTCGCCACCATCAGCCTCCTGCAACAGCGCTCCACCCACCGCAGCAACGTTCTCAACGACCAGCTGCAGACCGCGCTCAACAGCCGCGTGCTGATCGAACAGGCCAAGGGCAAACTCGCCGAACGCCAGGGCATCGACATGGAACAGGCATTCACCGCCCTGCGCGGCTACGCCCGCGCGCACAACCGCCGCCTGTCCGACCTGGCCCGTGCCTTCATCGACGAAACGGAACCCCTGGCCGGTCTCGGCATCTGACCTCATGTCACGGAAATCGCCGGCTGCCCGCGCGAGCGTCAGCGGGCGTTCCCGGACGACCGTCCGGGAACGCCCGCATCACAAAACCGTCCCGTCGGTCACCTGTGATGTTCGCCGTCCCGACGGTCCTGCCGAACCCAGCGGCCCCGGCGCTGTCGGTTGTAGCGGCGGTCCCAACGGTCCTGACGATCCCGGTAGTCCCGGTACTCCCGGTATCCGGAATCGCCGCCGGGGCCCGGTCCCCCGGCACCACCGCGGCCGTAGTGGACGAAACCGAAGACGAGCACGGTGCCGGCCACCCACCAGATGGGGTTGAGGAAGCCAAGGCCGAGCAGGGTCACGATGAGGATGAGAAGCAGGACGAACATGGCGGGCCTCCCGGAGCGGAGCAAATGAATCGCTGCCAGGGACCGGGGCTTCACCGAACAGCGTAGTCCTGCCCCAAGGCTGCGGATAGCGCCCCGCCTCAGCCCGTGAGGCCGGAACTGCCCCGTGTCGGCGGTACGTTGGCAGGGGACGTCCGCCGACAGGGCCACGAAGGCATTCAGGCCGTGGCCACGACCTTCAGGGCGGCGCCTCGCCACCTGGAGGTCACATACGAGCAGCGCAAGGCCCGCGGGGGCCACGCGGCGCCCGGGGGCCTTGCGCTGGGCGTGTCGTGCCCGGATTGCTCTGCAGACGCCGGCGGTTCCCTACGACACGAGCGGCCCCCGCCACGACGGGCCGCTGCTGCGGGGCCTACTTCAGGCCGAGCTCGTTGCAGTCGGCCTTGTACTTGGGGGTGCAGATCTCCTCGACGGTGTAGATACCGTCCGCGATGACGGTCTCCTCGATGTTGTCCTGGGTCAGCGGGATGACCGGGACGAGCACCGAGGGGATCTGCTTGGTGGTCGGGCTGTCGACGTCCGCCTGGGCCATGGCATCGAGCGACATGCCCCTGGCGAGCAGGATGGCCATCTCGGCGGCGGCAGCAGCCTCTGGGGCGTACGGCTTGTAGACGCTCATGAACTGCTCACCGGCGACGATGCGCTGCACAGCGGCGAGTTCGGCGTCCTGGCCGGTGACCGGTGGGATCGGGAACATGCCATCGGCCTTCAGGGCGGTGATGATGCCGCCCGCCATGCCGTCGTTGGCGGAGTAGACACCGATGACCTTGTTGCTGCCGAGCGCGGAGAGCGCATCCCTCATGTTGGCGCCGGCGTTCTCCGGCTTCCAGTCCTTGGTGTCGAACTCCCGGCCGATGTTCACCTTGCCGTCGAGTTCCGCGTGCGCGCCCGCCTTGAACTGTGCGGCGTTCGGGTCGGTGCTGGCACCGTTCATCATCACGATCTGGCCGTCCTTGGCCTTGTCGCCGAGGGCCTCCAGCAGCGCCTTGCCCTGGACGTGGCCGACCTCCTTGTTGTCGAAGGAGGTATAGGCAGAGATCGGGCCCTCGGCGAGGCGGTCGAAGGCGACGACGGGGATCCCCGCCTCCTCGGCCTTCTTGACGCCGACGGCTATGGCCTTGGCGTCGACCGCATCCACGATCAGCGCCTCGACCTTCTTGTCGATCATGTCGTCGAGCTGCTGTGCCTGCAGGGTGGCGTCCTGGTTCGCGTTGGCGTAGACGACCGTGCCCTTGCCGTTCGTCAGCATGCTGATCTTCTTTTCGATGACCGGCTTGTCGAACTTCTCATAGCGAGCGGCCTGGTTCTCCGGAAGGAGCAGACCGACGGTGATGTCGTCGCCCATCTTCACGCCCGAGTCCTGGGCACTGATACAGCCGGCGAGCGAGAAAGCCATCGCGGGAACAGCGGCCGCAACGGCAGCGCGACGCAGATGTGCGTTCATCGGTAGAAATCAGCCTCCCTGACAGGCCACGCCAATGCGGCCGAAGTGGCTGGAAGTCAAACCTGCCACGCGAAAAGCGTCAAGAAGTACGAAATTAACGAGATGACAACGGGTCCTGTTCGTTAGTTAAGTGAAGGGAGACGGATGGTCAGGAGGGTGCAAGAAGCATCGAATGACTCATTTCGGGAGCACGGGGGCACGGGAGCCGGGGTGACTGCCCAAATAGCCTGTTTCCCGCCCCATTGGACAGGAATCGCCTGTGCTCGGACAATTGAAGTGTCGGCGAGCAGTGACCTCGGCGGCGCCTGTGTCGTCGGCCGCGTAGACCCGCGCCGCGCAAGGAGGCGCCATGACCATCCGTATCGCCACCTTCAACGCCGAGAATCTCTTCCGCCGACCCCGTGTTTTCGCCCTCGAGGACTCGTCGGAGCGGCGGAAGACGCTGGAGGACTTCGCGATTCTGGTCTCCCTCCTCGACCACGAGACCTACACGGCCGAGGACAAAGAGAAGATCGTCGAAATACTCCGGAAGTACGACGTCCCCAACTCCCAGTCGAAAACCCGGCTGATCCTCGTGAACGAGACCCGCGGGGGCGCCAAACTCTTCCGCATCAAGCGGGGCGGCGCAATCGAGATCATCGCCAAGGGGCGGTCCCACTGGGTCGGTTGGGCCGAGATGGTCCGTGACGACCTCAACTGGGAGGCCGTCCAGAACACCGCCCTCGTGATCGCCGAGGTCGACGCCGACGTGCTGCTCACGGTCGAGGTCGAGGACCGGCTCGCCCTGCACCGCTTCAACGAGCAGGTGCTGGGCGACCTGATGGGCGCGAAACGGTATCCGTTCAACATGCTGATCGACGGCAACGACAGCCGCGGGATCGACCTCGGGCTGTTCAGCCGCCACCCCATCGCCTCCGTACGGTCGCACATCTTCGACACCGAATCCGGCCTGCCGGTCTTCAGCCGGGACTGCCCGGAGTTCGAGGTCGAGCTCACGGGCGGTAAGCCGCTGTGGATTCTGGGCAACCACTTCAAGAGCAAGGGGTTCGGCAGGCCCGCCGTCAGCGCCAACAGGCGCAAGGCCCAGGCCAAGCGGGTCAAGGAGATCTACAGGACCGCCCTCGAGCGTTCCGCGAGCGTCGTGGTCGCCGGAGATCTCAACGACACCCCGGACAGCGAGCCGCTCGGGTTCCTGCTCGGCGCCGGCCTGCGGGACGCGATGGACCACAGCAGCTACACGGGAGCGCCCGGCACCTACGGGACGGGCAACTCGCTCAGGCAGAAGCTCGACTACCTGATGTTCTCGCCGGACCTGTGGAAGCAGGTGGAGGCGGTGGACGTGGAGCGGCGCGGAATCTGGGCGCCCAATACCTTCAAGTCGTTCGAGACCGTGACCTCGAAGGCCAACCAGGCATCCGATCACGCCGCGCTGTACGCGGACCTCGACGTGTGAGACCTCGGCCCGGGCCGGGGACGGTCACCACCGGCCGGTATACGGTGTGACGTTCGCGAGTCGTCAACAGGTGGGGGTCTGTCATGGGTCTGTTCGGGAACGCGCACACCGTCGATCCGGTGGCGGCACAGCAGGAGTACGCGCGGCTGCTGGGACAGGGCGAGCAGGTGCACGCCGCGTACCTGTTGGTGCGCGACACCATGCTCTTCACCGACCGTCGGCTCCTCCTCGTCGACAAGCAGGGGATAACCGGCAAGAAGGTCGAGTACCACTCCATTCCGTACCGGAGCATCACCCACTTCGCGGTGGAGACCGCCGGTACCTTCGACCTCGACGCGGAGCTCAAGATCTGGATCTCCGGCAGCCCGGCCCCGGTCCAGAAGACCTTCACCAAGGGTGTCGACATCTACGAGGTGCAGGCCATCCTGACGCAGTTCGTGGCGCGGTAGTCGGTCAGTCGGTCAGGCAGTCGTACGGCGCCCCGGCACGGCCGGGGCGCCGGGCCGGTGACGCGCGAGCCCCACGGCAGCCCCTCGGCCGTGCCTTGCCCGCACCGGCCTGAGCGCTACCAGGACGTCTCGCGCACACTCGCCCGGTCCACCGGGACCGTCGTCGCCGTGACCTCCGAACGGTGTCCGCTGCCGCTGAAGGTCACCGTCAGCGTCTCGGCGGCGCTCTGCGTCGTGCCGGCCGTGAAGCCGCGGTTCGGTACGGCCGAGACCAGACACACCCCGCCGCTCCCGTAGCGCACGGTGACCTTTCCGCCCTGCGACGGGACGGTGTGCACGCCCGAACCGCCCTGCTCGCAGCCCTGGCCCTCGTTCGGCCCGGATGCCTGATCCGGCGGGCGGCTGGTCGTGCCGGTCGCGGGAGCCGGCGCCGACGTACGGGGTTTCTCCGGCTTCTTGGAGGGCGTGGGGTCCGCGGTGGGCTTCGCGGAGCGGCTCGGGGTGGGCGTCGGGCTCGGCGAGGGGGCGCGGTCGTCGGACGTCGCGGACGGGGACGGGGAGCCGAAGTCGGTCGCCGCCGACTGCGCGACCGGCGGAGTCGGCGTGGTCGTACCCACCACGAAGTGGACCGTGACCATGACGGCCGAGACGCTGGCCGCCGTACACGAGAACCAGATCAGCAGGTAGCGCAGGAGCCGGGACACGACACCATAGTGACGGACCGGCTAACGTGCCTGCCCATGGCCTCCGTACTTGTCGTCGAGGACGACCCCGTGATCCGCGGCGCGCTGATCGAGGTCCTCACCGCGCACGGGTACGCGGTACGGACCGCGTCCCAGGGTTTCGAGGCGCTGCGCGAGATCACCCAGAGCCCTCCCGACGCCGTGGTGCTCGACCTCGGGCTGCCCGACCTGGACGGCCTCGACGTGCTGCGGATGATCCGGGGCATCTCACGGGTTCCGGTGCTGGTCGCCACCGCGCGCGACGACGACACAGAGATCATCAAGCTCCTCAACGCCGGAGCGGACGACTACATGGTCAAGCCCTTCTCGGGCGGCCAGCTCGACGCCCGGCTCGGGGCGGTACTGCGGCGGGCCGCCCCGGAGAGCGACCGGACCCGGCAGCCCGTGGTGCGGGTCGGCGACCTCCAGATCGATCCGCTCGCCCGCACCGCGCATCTCGCCGGCCGCGAACTGACCCTGACCCGGCGGGAGTTCGACCTGCTCGCCTATCTCGCGGCAAACGCCGACCAGGTCGTCTCCCGCAAACGCATACTCGCCGACGTGTGGCAGCAGCCGTACCTGGAGGACCAGACGGTGGACGTCCATCTGTCGGCACTGCGCCGGAAACTGGGCGAACGGGCCGCGCATCCCCGCTATCTGCACACCGTGCGAGGGATCGGGATCAAACTGGTCACTTCAGGATGAGGCGGGCACTCGCGGGCATCGCGCTGGCCGTGACCACGATGGTCGCGCTGTCCTTCCTCATCCCGCTCGCCCTGCTGGTGCGCGACCAGGCCCGGGACCGGGTGACCACGGCCGCCGTACAGCGCGCCGCCGCCCTCTCGCCGGTCCTCGCGCTCACCACCAGGCAGGCCGATGTGCAGCAGGCGGTGTCGGGGCTGGACCCGGCGGATCAGCTGGCCGTACGGCTCCCGGACGGCGGGCTGATCGGCAGTCTGCACGCGGCGCCGGACGCGCTGGAGCGGGCCGTACGCAAGAGGGAGACCCTGGCCATGGACACGGCCGGCGGCTGGGTCTACCTCCAGCCCGTCGTCCTCGCCGAGGACCGGGTGGCGGTCGTCGAGGCGTACGTGCCCCGGGCGGAGCTGACCCGCGGGGTGTGGGTGTCGTGGGGTGTCATGTCGGTACTGGCGCTGGGTCTTGTGGGCGGTTCGGTACTGGTCGCCGACCGGCTGGGCGCCCGGGTGGTCCGGTCCTCCCGGAGTCTGTCGAGGGCGTCGCTGGCACTCGGCACGGGCGACCTGGAGGTACGGGTGGAGCCGGCCGGGCCGCCGGAGCTGAAGGAGGCGGGCGTCGCGTTCAACACGATGGCCGACCGGGTGGTCCAGCTGCTGGCGATCGAACGGGAGATGGTCGCGGATCTGTCGCACCGGCTCAGGACCCCGCTGACCGCTCTGCAGCTGGAGGCGGAACTCATGGGGTCCTCGCCCGGCGCCCGGAGGATCACCGACGCCGTGGCACATCTGGAGACCGAACTGGACTCGATCATCACCGCGGCCCGTACCCCACTGGCCGCCGGCCCGGCCACCGGCACCACGGCGACGGGATCGTGCGAGGTGGCGGAGGTGGTCGCGCTGCGGCTGGACTTCTGGTCGGTGCTCGCCGCCCAGCAGGACCGGCCGTACGAGCGTGCCTTCACCCCGCGGCCGACGCCGGTCCGCTTCCCCGAGGACGACCTCGCCGCCGTCATAGACGCCCTGATCGGCAACGTCTTCCGGCACACCCCGCAGGGCACGGCCTTCGCCGTGCGCGTGGAGCGCACCGACCGGCACGTGGTGCTGATGGTGGACGATGCGGGCCCGGGGATCAGCGACCCGGACAGTGCGCTCACCCGCGGCGTCAGCGTGGGCGGTTCCACGGGGCTCGGCCTGGACATCGTGGCCCGGGCGGCCCGTACCGCCGACGGACAGATGCAGATCACCCGCGCCCCCATGGGCGGAGCGCGGGTTCGGGTGGCTTTCGCGCTGGCTGAGTCCCGTTAGCGGGACGCTCCGAAGTTCTGCGTCCACCACGGGCCGCCGTCTCCGAAGTGCACGCCGACGCCTATCTCCTTGAAGTCACAGTTGAGGATGTTCGCCTTGTGGCCGGGGCTGTTCATCCACGCGTCCATGACCGCGCCCGCGTCGGCCTGGCCCCGGGCTATGTTCTCGCCGAGATTGGACCAGGCGTAGCCGGCGGCCTCCACCCGGCTGGTCATGGTGGAGCCGTCGGGGCCGGTGTGCGACATGACGCCGCTGTCGGCCATGACGTCGCTGTAGTCATCGGCGGCCCTGGCCAGCTTCGAGTTCGACGTCAGCGGTGAGCAACCGGCTGCCGCGCGCTCCTTGTTGACCAGGGTGAGCACCTCGGCCTCCGTTCCGCCCGAAGCACTTCCGGAGCCGCTGCCCGAACTCCCGCCGGATGCCGGAGCGGACTTGGCAGCGCCGCCGGACGAGGCCGTACGCCGGGGGGCCGGCTTCGCCTGCGCCTTCTGGACGGGCTCGGGGCTCGCCTTCCGCTTCGGTGGGGCGGAGGAGGCGGCGGGCTTGCTCGGTGTGGCGCTCGCCTTGGGGCTTGTCGAGGGCGAAGGGGACGCGCTGCTCGCCGCGGTGTCGGGAACGGCCGAGGAGGGGACGTCTGCGGCAGCGTTCGTCCGTATTCGGTCCGCCGCTCCGTCCTGGTCGTCCCCGCCGGTGGCGACGGCGAACCCGACGCCCGCCGTGACGGTGATCGCGCTCAGTGCCAGTACGACGTTTCGCAGCCGCAGTCCGTCCTTACGACGGGCATGGGAGCGGGACGGTGTGTGAGCAGCTCGGCGTGAACTCATACGTACGGCACCTCGGAAGGGGAACAGGGGCGATCCAAGGGGCACAACCGCGCCCCTTGGATCACGGGGGGGTTACGGGAGCCTATGCCGGGCCGGGCGGAGGAGGGCCTCCCGGAGGGTTTTCTTCAAGAAGCCATAAGAAAGCCATCAACCGCAGGGCAGATACCGAGGCCCTCGAGTACCCCGAATTCACCCGAGGCGGCGGAAGTTGCCATTCCGCAGGCGAAAAGCGGCAAAGCCGACGGCCTCACGGGCGGCTCGGTGGCGCGTGAGCGCGTCACCGGCCCTGCCCGCTCGAGCACTGTCGGACCCGGCGGGCATCAGCCACCCCCGTCGGGCATCAGCCACACCCGCGTCGGGCATCAGCCTGCCCAGCGTCCGGAAGTGAAGGCGATGGCGAAGACCGTGGTCAGCGGGGCCGCGACACACAAGTACGTGTTCTTCACCCAGGTGTTGCGCAGGCTCCAGACAGCCAGTGCTGTCCACAGCGGCCACCACAGGAGGGTGGCGCGGGGAATGGACATGTACCAGTAGGAGGTGCCCAAGGCCCACAGGTTCAGGGCGATATAGGCAGCCTCGGGCCAGCGGCGGTGGCGCAGGAGGACGCCGAGCAGCAGTACGCCGATCACCACGGCGACGAGTTCCGCCTGGAACATCAGGGCGTATCCGGTGGTGTACCGGCCGTCGAAGCCTGCGTTCCAGGTGTGGGACCAGGCTTCCCACGGGGGATGGAACTCGCGGTGCCAGCCGCGTTCCTGGGCGTGCTTCCATGCCATCCAGTCGCCCGTCAGCCCGTGCAGGTACCAGGTGTAGACGAGTGCGGGGAGCGCGGGCAGGGCCAGCCAGGGCAGGGACCGCCAGGTGCGGCGCCCGTCCCGGGCGAGAAGGAACTCAACAGCCACGGCAGCGGCGAGGAACAGGCCGCTGACACGGGTGGTGGTGGCACACGCGGTGAGGATTGCCGCAAGTGCCCAGCGGCCTCTCTTCGCCCCGAGCCAGGCGGGCAGAGCCAGCGCGAGGAAGAGCGATTCGGTGTAGCCGGCCGCGAGGAAGACCGCGCACGGCGAAACCAGCACCAGCAGAACTGCCCGTTGTCCTGCGGCAGTTCCCGCGGTGAGGTGCGCGATACGGGCCAGCGCGAGCATCGCGACGGCGCCGGCCACCAGGGAGATCAGCAGCCCCGCGACCGTCCAGCCCGGAGTGACGAGGTGGACGGCGCGCAGGAGGAGCGGGAAGCCGGGGAAGAACGCCGCGCGGTTGTCGGGATGCTGGGGCGTGCTCTCGGCGTCGTTGAAATAGCCGTACTGGGCTATGTGCTGGAAGTGGTGCCAGTCCCACTGCTCCCACCGGGAGAGCATCGGCCCGGGCTCCTTGGCGTCCCGGCGATCGGGGAACAGCAGGCCGGTGCAGTACGCGGTGATCCACAGGCCGATGCGGGTGAGCAGATACAGCTGCAGTACGAGGCGGTCGGTGGGGCTGAGACGGGCCGCCAGGCGCGCGGGCCACGAGCGGGCCGGGCGCCGCGGACTGTGGCGGTGGGGCTTGTGCGGCCGCGCCGCCGCACCGTCCCCGCGCCCCGCCGAGGGCACGTGCTGGGGCGGGAGTGGCCGGCGCGGAGCGGTGTCGGGGGCTGCCGCGGACATGGATGAGCTCCGATCGGGCGCGCGCGGGCGCGCGGAATCGTCCGGCGGCGCGGAACGGTGCCGACGGGAAGGAGACCGCCCCGACATCGCGGGCGGTGGGAGGGGGCTGGAGGTGGGGCCGGTGGCCTACGACCCTGGCGGAGCGCTCGTCCCGGCCGTCGACGTCGCGGGAGGCGGCAGGGTGGGCGTGCTCTGGCCACCGGCAGGAGCGGTGGTCGCGCCCACACCGGACGGGAAGGAGCTCTCGCCCGCGCCGGGCGTTGCCGAGGAGGAGGAGGAGGTCCGGGAGGGGGTCGGGGAGGGGGGCTGGCCGGGGGAGTCCGGAGACGGCGCGGGGCGGGGGGTGGTGGCGGGGGGGTAGCTCTTGGTGGAGCCGGAGAAGACCCCGGCGGCGACGAGGCCGCTCATGCCACCGACCACCAGGAGGACGGTGAGTGCGAGGGTGGTGAGCCTGCGGAGCCGTAGGCGCTCACCGCGGGCCGTGATCTCCGAAAGGGGTGCCGGACTGCTCTCGTTCAGCGCGGTGGCTGCCAGGTTCTTGAGGGCGGCGGCCAACGGGTCGTTGTCGTGCTCAGGCACCGTGCGCCTCCTGGATGTGAGGGTCCTGCAGGTGGCCGGCCAGCGCTGCCCGTCCCCGGGACAGATGCGTCTTGACCGTGCCGGTGGCCAGGCCCGTCTCCCGGGCTATCTGCTCGACCGACAGATCGCATACGTAGTGCAGGGCCACGGTCCTGCACTGCTGGGGCGACAGGCCCTTCAGGGCTTGGACCAGAACGATCGAACCGGGATCGGGAGCGCTGACGGGCGGCGCGCCGCCGTGCCGCTGCCAGGCCTGTTCGGTGCGGCGACGCCCGTGCCGGCGCCGTACGGCGAGCCGCCAGGCCACCGTACGGATCCACGCCTCGGGCGCACCGTCCCGCGCCAGCTTCCTGCGCCGGCTCCAGCCCTTGACGAATGCTTCCTGCACGACGTCCTGCGCTTCATGCAGATCGCCGAGCATCACGTAGAGCTGTCCGGTGAGCCGTTTGACCGCATGGGCGTAGAACTCCTCGAACTCTTCAGCGGTCAATGACGTGCTCCAAATCTGTTCGGTTCATCTTCTCTAGACCTGGCGAGGTCCATCCGGTTGACAGCGAAGGTCATCCGGTTTCGAGAGATGCCGAAGTCCCCAGAGGCGTGCCCCTGGCGATGAGCAGGGCCACGTCGTCGTGATCTCCGGGGCGTCGCAGCGCGTGCAGAAGCACGTCGCAGGTCTCCTCCAGGGAGCGCTGAGGCTCGTTGAGCAGGTCGAGGAGGACGTTGAGGCGTTCGTCGATGGCCTGGTCGCGGGTTTCGACCAGGCCATCGGTGTAGAGGACCAGCTGGTCGCCGGGGCGCAGATCGATCGTGGTGGTGTGGAAGGCCACGTCACCGACGCCGAGCGGGGCGCCGGTGGGCAGGTCGAGCAGTTCGGGCGGCAGACCCGGGCGTACCAGGACGGGGGGCAGGTGCCCGGCGCTGGAGATGAGGACCTGGGAGTCGTGGGGGTCGTAGACGGCGTAGACGCAGGTGGTGATCGTCTGCCCCATCCGGTCGCTGATGTGGTCGAGGTGGTGGAGCACCCGGGCGGGGTCGATTTCGAGCTCGGCCAGCGTGCGTGTGGCGGTGCGCAGTTGCCCCATCGTGGCGGCGGCGCTGATGCCGCTGCCCATGACATCGCCCACGACCAGCGCCGTCTTGTCACCCGTCAGAGGGATGACGTCGAACCAGTCGCCGCCCACCTCACTGGCTGCCTGGGCGGGCAGATAACGGTAGGCCACCTCCAGGCCGAGCTGGTCCGGTGGCTGTTGGGGAAGCAGGCTGCGCTGGAGGGTGAGGGCGGTGTTGCGCACCTGCTGGTACCAGCGGGCGTTGTCGATGCACACGGCGGCCCGCGCGGCCAGTTCGCCGGCCAGGACCTCGTCGTCGGCATTGAACGGTTCCGGGTTGCGGATGCGCTTGAGGTCCAGGGCGCCGAGGACTTCGCCACGGGCGATCAGCGGTACGGCCAGGTACGAGTGCACTCCCGCGTCGGACAGCAGCGTGGCGGCTTCGGGACAGCGGGCGATGCGCGGCAGGTCATCGCTCCGCACATGCGACACCCGGACCGGGAGACCGGTGTTCACGCACTGGGTGACCAGCCGGTCGGCCTCGTACCGGGCCACATCACCGGGCGGATCGGCCGCGCGCAGGGCGTCGGTGGGGTGGGCGGCGGCCACGGCGAGAGCACGGAAGACCGCGGAGCCTTCGCGTATCGCGGTGGCCGAGCGGCCGTTGAGGACGCTGTCGAGCACATCCACCGCTGCCACGTCGGCCAGCTCCGGTACGGACACCTCGGCGAGCTCGCGGGCGGTCTGGTCGAGGTCGAGCGTGGTGCCGATACGGATGGAGGCGTCGGCGATGAGCGCGAGGAGCTTCCGGGCCCGGGCGGCCTCGGTCGTGGCGCGATGCCGCATGGTGACGTCCACGACGGAGGTGGCCACCCCGAGAACCTTCCCGTTGGGCGCCTCCAGCCGGTAGAAGGACACCGACCAGGCGTGCTCCTGGTCCGGATCGGCCGGGGTGCGCCCCACGGATTCCTGGTCGAGGATCGGGATACCGGTGGCCAGTACCTCGGTCATGGCGGACTCGATGGCATCGGTGTCCAAAAACGGCACGGCCTCCCGGACATGCCGGCCAACATGCTCGGCGGCGGGCAGACCGTTGATGCGCTCCAGCGCCGGATTGACCATGACGTACCGCAGATCGGTGTCGATGACCGCCAGCCCGATCGGGGACTGGAAGATGAGCCGGGTGGACAGCGCCAGGTCCCGCTCCACCCCCCGCAGTGTCGCCTGGTCGGTGGCCAGACCCAGGGCGTAGAGGCCCTTCCGGTCGTCCTCCAGCCGCATGTTGCGGAACTCCACCAGCAGCGTGCGGCCATCCTTGTGCCGTACGGGATAGACACCCGCCCAGCTTCCTTCGCCCGCCATGACCTGCGCGAACAGCCGGCGCACCAGGTTCTGGTGCTGCTCGTGGATCAGCAGCCGGCCCGCGAACCGGCCGAGCGCCTCCCCCGTGGTGTAACCGAACAGTTCTTCGGCCTGCGGGCTCCACAGCGCGATCCGCCCGTCCGCGTCCAGCACCACAGCGGCGACACGAAGTACGTCCATCAAGCCGCCCGGCTCGGACGGTCTGGCCCGCGGCTGGGCACGCTCGGGCGGGAAGGAGCCGCTTGCACCCATCCAGGACCTCCTCCAGCCCGCCGTCACCGCTTGATGCCCAGTGTGATGCCCAGAGCCCACTCCTGTACCGACTCCGGCCGCAGAGCCCACTCCTGTACGGACCCCGGCCCCGGTGCGGAATCCGGCCCGCGCCGTCGCCGCCCGCATCTCCCGCTGACTCTCATGGTCTCTCCCGCCCGGCCGACTCGGCACCCCCGCGCACACAGCACACGCTTTCGCGGCAGGCGCACCCCGTCACCCGGGCAGGCTCGGTCACCCGGGCAAAGCTCGGGCCGGACCTGTCCGGGCACGGTGAATTCTCCCGCGGCGTCACAATGGTGGGGAGAGACACGCCCACCGTTGCGGAGAGGCGGGAGATTCCTGTGCCGTACATCGCTGTGACCGCCCTGAGCCATGTCGGGCTGGTGCGCGAGCACAACGAGGACAGCCTCGTCGTCGGACCGTGGACGCTGTGCGGCACCGTGACCGAGAACCCCCAGACGATGCTGTTTCCCCTCGGCACTCCGCTCGTCGTCGCCGTGGCCGACGGGCTCGGCGGGCAGCCGGCCGGCGAGGTGGCCAGTGCGCTGGTCGTCCGCCGGCTCGCCTCGCTCGGGCCCTCACTGGACGGCGAGGACGCCCTCCACGACGCCATGGAAATCTGCAACCACGCGGTGTACGCGGCCGCCGACGGCGATCCGGAGCTGGTCACCATGGGGACCACGGTCGCGGGCGCCGTCGTGCTGGCGGACTCGCTGCTGACGTTCAATGTCGGCGACAGCAAGGTGTACGCCGCACCCCAGGACGGGCTGCGTCAGGTGAGCGTGGACGACAGCCCGCCGCCGGAGCCGGGGCGGCGCACCACGTCCCTCGTCACACAGACGCTCGGCGGCAGCCCCGTGTTCAGAGCCGTCACGCCCCATACAGCGGCCTTCCCGCTCTCCGCGGGCGATCGTTACCTGGTCTGCACCGACGGCCTGACCGACCCGGTGCCGGACGACGAGCTCGAGGACCTGCTGCGGGTGCACGACGACGGCAGGGCCGCGTTCGAACTGTGGAAGGCCGCCATCGAGGCCGGAGGCCCCGACAACATCACGTTCGCGGTGATTCGCATCGGCGAATAGGGCCCGTCACCGGCCAGTCTGCCGGGACGGCTGTCGGACGCCCCTGACAAGGTGTCATACTGCAGCTGTAGCCCTTCGTGCATCCCCCGTCGCGAAGGGCTACATTTTTGCGCCGTCGGCGCGGCACGCAGGGCACACGGCGGCTGCCGAGTGCGACGGCCTCACGGGCAAGGGACTCCCCTCGTGGCCCCCTGCCCGTGTTTTTTTGAGTTAACAGTGACGTAGAGTGTTTGTGCAAGCCCGGATCCGACCGCGGGGCAGGATGCTCCGCAATGTCACGGATACCGAGGCGCCCGCGTCAAGGTCCGTTACAGTACGGGCCCGTTGACCGAAATCGAACACCGCGCATCGTCGGATGAGTGCACGAGCGGCGGACGTGAACGTGGGGATTCTGATGGACAACGGCGGAGAACACGGCGACCACGGAGAGCACCCGGAACACGCGGAGCACTCGCCGGAGCTGAGGACGTTGCAGCAGAAGGTCGAGTACATGGTGGAGAAGACCTTCCCCGGCCAGAAGATCTCGGGACGGACCTTCGCCGACCTGGTCAAGGAGCGAGGCGGTTCGCTCTCGCACAGCTACTTCTCCAACATCCTCGCCGGGAAGGTCACCGACCCGTCGGAGGAGATCCTCAAGGCACTCGGGCTGGGCTTCGGCGTGGACTGGCGTTTCTTCAAGGAGGAGTCCGAGGTCGTCGACGATGTCGTCGCCGGTCTCCAGTTCCTGGTGAAACGGCGTACCGGCGAGATCACGGGCCTGGCCGGCCGCGGCCTCGGCGACGACTGTCCCGCCCCGGAGCTGCTGCAGTTCGCCCTCTCCCTGCTGGAGGACACCAAGCCCGGGAAGGACGCCGACGGCGGGGAGCCGGAACCGTAGCGACCGTACGTTCATCGGCGCCGGCTCCACCGTCGGCCGGACCCTCTTCATGCGGTTCAGCGTCGTCGACTTCATGCAGTTCAGCGTCGTCTCGACCGGCCCGGCGGAACCTTCGCGCGTAACCCCGGCAGGTCCTGCAGTCCCTGGAGAGAACAGCGTGTGCAGCACCGCGACGGCCCGTATCGTCACCGACATCCTTCAGCCCCGCAACGTCCTGCTGATCGGCATGCTCGGGATCGGGGCGGCCGCCGCGGGGGACTGGACCGGTCTGCCGTGGGGACTTCTCGGCGCCCTGTGCGCCGGCCTCATTCCCGCCGGCTACATCGAGTGGGAGCGCAGGCGCGGAACGTGGGGCGACCGGCACGTCGTCGACCGCACCGCGCGGGCACCGATCTTCTTCGTCATCCTCGGTTCCCTCGGCTCCGGCACCGTCGTCATGATCCTCGGCCGTGCACCCACCGGCATTCTCGTCACGATGCTCTCCCTGTGGGTGATGACCGTCCTTCTCCTGGCCGTCAACACCGCCTGGAAGATCTCGGTGGACTCCGCGGTCGCCTCGGCCGTCGTGGCCCTGCTGGCCGTGGTGCACTCCCCCTGGTGGCTGCTCGCGTACACCATGACCGTCGCCGTGTGCTGGTCGCGCGTCGCGTTGAGCTACCACACCGTCGCGCAGACAGTCGTCGGCGCAGCCGTCGGCGCGGCAACCGCAGCCGGGTTCCTGTTCGTCTGATCCGGCGCGGTACGCCCGGCGATTCAGCCGGGCGGTTCAACCGGGCGATTCAACCGGGCGATCAGTGCCCCGAAGCGGGCCTGCCGGCGGCCGCGACGGCCGGCTGGAACGATGGAGTGGGACCGTCCGACCCGTTGTGCTGTGCGGCCCAGTTGTCCAGCGCGGTGCGGCAGGCGTGGTCCAGGTGACGCAGTTCCGTCAGGTCCAGCTCGACGGGCGTGTCACGGGGCAGCGCCTCGAGTGCGTCGAGGATCTTGGGCAGTCGCAGGAAGGTCGCGTTGCCCGTGACGGAGACGATCAGCCTTCCGCCGGTCAGCTCGCGTACGTCCAGATGGACATGGGAGGTCTCCCACGCGGTCTTCACGACGGCGAGCAGCAACCCGAGCAGGACGCCCTCGAACATGTTGGTGACGACGATGGCGACCGCGGTCACCCCGAGGATCACCGCCTCGCCCCGGTGTTCGCGCCACAGCGGCACCAACTGCCGTACGGGTACCAGCTTCGCTCCGGCGTGCACCAGGACGCCCGCGAGCGCGGCGAGCGGGACCACGCCGAGGGCGGCCGGGAGCAGCGCCGCGAACAGCAGCAGCCAGAAGCCGTGCAGGACGCGGGAGAGCTTGGTACGAGCGCCTGCCTGGACGTTGGCCGCGCTGCGGACGATCACGGCGGTCATCGGCAGCGCGCCGAGGACACCGCACACGGCGTTGCCCGCGCCCTGCGCCATGAGTTCCTTGTCGTAGTCCGTGCGCGGACCGTCGCTCATGCGGTCGACGGCCGCGGCACTGAAGAGGCTCTCCGCGGAGGCGATGAGGGTGAAGGCGAGCACGGTGCCGATGACGGACAGCTGGGCGAGACCACCGAGTTCGCCGAGGCCGGGCGGCTGGACGGACTCGAGCAGACCGTGCACCTCCACCTTGGCGACCGGCAGTCCGAGCGCCGCCGTGGCGATGGTGGCGAGAGCGATGGCCGCGAGCGGGCCGGGGACCATCCGTACCTTCGCCGGCATCCACTTCCACAGCACCAGGAGGGCGAGGGTGCCGGCACCGACGGCGAACGCCGAGAGTGCCCCGGTGCTGCCGACGACATGGGCGGCGAGGCCGGGCAGCCCGGCGATCTTCCCCAGGCCGCTGTCCGGCTGGTCTGCGTCGGCCATGGCGTAGACCTGGCCGAGGATGAGGATGAGGCCGATGCCGGCCAGCATGCCCTGGACGACGGCCACGGATATCGCCCGGAACCAGCGGCCCCAGCGCAGGGCTCCGAAGACGATCTGAAGGACGCCCGCGGCGAGGACGATGGCGCCGAGGGACGCGAGCCCGAACTGCTGAACGGCCTCGTGCACCAGGACCGTGAGTCCTGCCGCGGGCCCACTGACCTGGAGCGAACTGCCCGGCAGACAGCCGACGACGAGTCCGCCGACGATGCCGGTGATCAGGCCGAGTTCGGCGGGTACGCCGGAGGCGACGGCGACGCCGACACACAGCGGGACGGCGACGAGGAAGACGACGAGTGACGCGAGGACATCGCGCCGGAGTGCGAGGGGACTGGGCCTACTGAGCTTGGGGAGCACGAATTCTCCGGTGTTGAGCGGATGGTGCGCGGGGCAGTGGCGGGAGCGTCCGGACGCACCGGCAGTGGCGGGAGCGTCCGGCCCGCGGCGCCGGGCCTACAGCAGCAGGCAGCGGGCCTACAGCGGCTGAAAGGTCCCGGCCTGCGGCCGGTGGCTGTGGACGGCCCCGGTGTGCACCTCGTAGAACCATGTGTCCAGGGAGATCCGCCCGCTTGCGGTCGCCTCGCGGACACACGGGTACTCCCGCAGCCGTTGCACCTGGGCGAGTGCGTGCCGCTGGACGGCGTCGGCGAGGTCGGGTGAGGGCGCGGCCGCCGCAGCCGCCTCGCCGCAGCGCGGTGGCTGGGGAGCGGCGATGTCGAGCCAGCCGCGTACGGCGGGGGCGGCGCGCAGATCGTCGTCGCGCACCAGGGCGCCGACCGCTCCGCAGTGCGAGTGGCCGCAGACGACGATGTGCCGCACGCCCAGGACGCGCACGGCGTACTCGATGGTCGCGATCTCGCCGGCGGGGTGCTCATGGCTGTACTCGGGGACGATGTTGCCCGCGGTGCGCAGCTCGAACAGATCGCCGGGGCCCGCCCCGGTGATCAGGGAGGGCACGACGCGAGAGTCGGAACACGTGATGAAGAGGACCTGCGGTGACTGCCCGGCCGCGAGCCTGCGGAAGTCCTCGCTGCGCTCGGCGCAACGGCTCTCGAAGGAACGGGCGTGCGCGATGAGTTGGTGCATGGCGGCCTGCCTCCTACGTGCCCCGGGGGCACGTGGTGTGGTCGGGTCATGGGGCGAATCGGCGTGCGCTGCATCGACATTGACGAGGCGACGGCGTGGGCCCGGCGCGGGAGGGACCCACCGCCGGGAGTGCCTGGTGAGCACTGGCCACACCATGGCTCAGTGATCCTGAAGCGGACCTGAAGAGGGCGCATCCGGGCGGCAAATGGGCGAAGAAGAAGGCCTGTTGATACAGGTCCGGCCCGCGAGAGGGCCCGGATCGAGTCCCGAATCGAGGCCCGGACCGAGGCTGGGATCGAGGCTGGGATCGAGGCCCGGACCGAGGCCCGGACCGAGGCTGGGATCGAGGGCCGCACCGAGGGTCGGCGCCCCCGTGGGCGCCCGGGCACACGAGGGCGGGCAGCGGGACCGTCACCCCAGCAGCGTCACTCCAGCAGGGCCGGAAGGCCGGCGAAGGAGTCGAGCACGTGGTCCGGTGTTCCGTCCGCCGCCCGGTGCGTCTCGGGCAGGTACTTGCCGGTCTTGACCAGTACGCCCGTGATTCCACTGCGCTGGGCCGCCAGGACGTCGGATTCGATGTCGTCGCCCACCATCAGTGTCCGGGACGGGGCGGTGCCGAGGTGCGCCAGCGCGGTGGCGAAGAACGCCTCGGCCGGCTTCCCGGTGACCTCCGCCTCGACGCGGGCGGCCCGCTCCAGGCCCAGCAGGAAGGCCCCGGTGTCGAGATCGAGCCCCTCCGCCGTACGCCAGTACAGGTTCCGGTGCATGGCGACCAGCCGGGCTCCGCGCTGCAGATGGCGGAAGGCCGCATTGAGAGCCGCGTAGCCGAACGTACTGCCCGCGCCGCCGAAGACGACCACGTCCGGGGGCTCCCCCTCGCCTTCGTCGACGAGCGTCACACCCTCGAGGTCGTCCCGCACGTCACCGTTGTTGAGCAGCAGGCAGCGGGCGCCCGGATAGTGCTCCTGCAGGTAGGCGGCGGTGACGGCGGGTGCGGTGAGGATGTCGTCGACGCCGACCGGAAAGCCCGCCCCGGCCAGCTTCGCGGCGATCGAGGCGCGGGTGCGTGAGGTGTTGTTGGTGACCAGCGCCAGCGGGAGTCCCGCGGCGCGCAGCCGTTCCATGGCCGCCACGGCGCCGGGCAGCGGCTTCCACGACACCGTGAGTACGCCGTCGATGTCGATCAGGACCGCTCGGATTCGTTCCATACGACCGACCGTCCCCGACTTGCCAAATGACCGCAAATGGGGTTATTACGAAATAGGTGTGGACGTGGCTTCTGTCTCCCCTGGGTAAGGGGGTGAACCACTGTGCTGTTCACCGATCGCACGGATGCGGGCCGGCGGCTTGCCGAAGAGCTTCGGCATCTGGAGGGGGAGAAACCCGTGGTCCTCGGCCTGCCGCGGGGCGGCGTCCCGGTGGCCTTCCAGGTGGCGCGGGCGCTCGGCGCGCCGCTCGACGTGATCGTCGTCCGCAAGCTCGGGGTCCCGTACCACCGTGAGCTGGGCTTCGGCGCCATCGGTGAGGGCGGGGTACGGGTCATCAGCGACGACATCGTCCGCCTCAGCCGGGTGCGGCGGGAGGAGCTCACAGCCGTCGAGCACGCCGAGGAGGCGGAGCTCGTACGGCAGGCGCGGCGGTTCCGCGACGACCGGCCGCGGCTGGCGCTCGAGGGCCGGACGGCGATCGTGGTGGACGACGGGATCGCGACCGGCGCCACGGCCGCGGCCGCGTGCGAGGTCGTACGGGCGCAGGGCGCGGCCCGTGTGGTGCTGGCCGTTCCGGTGGCGCCGCCGGACGCGGTCGCCTGGCTCCGCACCAAGGCGGACGAGGTGGTGTGCCTCTCCACGCCGCGCATGTTCTCCGCCGTCGGCGAGTGGTACCAGGACTTCTCCCAGACCCCCGACGAGGAGGTCGTCGACCTGCTGGCGCAGGCCACCGCGTCGGCCGGCCGGCCGGAGGTCACCTTGGAGGTGGGGGTCGAGGTGGACGCGGGCGGCGTCCGGCTGGCCGGGGATCTCACGCTGCCGCAGAGCGCCGGGGCGGTCGTGATGTTCGCCCATGGCTCCGGCAGCAGCCGGCACAGCCCACGCAACCGGTCGGTGGCAGCGGCCCTGAACCGGGCGGGGCTGGGCACCCTGCTCTTCGACCTGCTCACGCCTGCGGAGGAAGCCGACCGTGCGAACGTCTTCGACATCGAGACCCTGGCCGGGAGGCTGGCCGACACCACCCGCTGGCTGCGCGGCCACGAGCCCGTCGAGTCCCTCCCGATCGGCTATTTCGGGGCGAGCACCGGAGCCGCGGCGGCGCTTGCGGCCGCAGCCTCCGTGAACGCGGGCGGCGGCACGGACATCGGCGCCGTGGTCTCCCGGGGCGGCCGGCCCGACCTCGCCGGGCCGCGGCTCGCCGACGTACGGGCGCCCACGCTGCTGATCGTGGGCGGCCACGACACGTTGGTGCTCGAGCTCAACCGCAAGGCCCAGGAGGAGCTGCGCTGCGAGAACCGGCTCGAGGTCGTCCCGGGCGCCACCCACCTCTTCGAGGAACCGGGAGCCCTGGACGCGGTCGCCGGCCTCGCCCGGGACTGGTTCACCAGGCACCTGGTGGCGCAGGCCGGGTGACGCCCACTCACCGGCGTTCGGCGGCAAGGAGAACGCGCCGGTCGGCGCACCTCGAACTCCGCCGCATCCAGCACGGGCCGGTGGTCGGGCAGCCGCCGACCGGGCGTCCACCGTGCCCGCGGCCATCGCTTGATCGCAGCCGCACGCGGGGCTGCCCGAGAGACGTCGGCACCGATGAGGCGGGTCTCGCTCCGCGCGGCCGTCCACAGTTCCGGCCGCCCCGCCCACAGTCGGCGTCCGCCGGTGCGTGCCCCGGGGAGAAGCCTCAACCCGGCGCCCCTACGCCCCGGTTACTCACCGGGACATGCCTGTGGATGCGCAGGGACTGCGGGTTCTCGTCGTCCTCGTACCGAGCCAACCCACTGCGCGTCTGCCGTCCCCGCCCTGTTCCCACACGCCCCGGGCGTGCACAAGAACGCCGTCGGCGGCACAAGAACGGCACTCGCGGGCGGCCCCGCGCACACCATCGCGCTGCCGGCGGCGGTCGGCACCGCACAGCCTCTTCCGTAGCCTGCGTTCGGCCCGTGAGGTACACGGACGAACTGCCCGGTACCCTGATCCGGCTGCGGACTGTGCTCGTCCCGCTCCGGGTGAAGTCGCCTCCGCAGCAGTCGGGGTGGGCTTACGTGATCGAGGTTGGTGCGCAGGTGCTGGTGGCGGATCGGTACCGGCTGGACACCCCTATCGGGCGTGGCGGGATGGGTGAGGTCTGGCGCGCCACGGACGAGGTTCTCGGGCGGCCCGTCGCCGTGAAACTGCTGCTGGACAGTGAAGTTGACGCCTCGGCGACCGCCCGCTTCCGCCTGGAGGCGCAGACCGCTGCCCGGCTGAGCCACCCTCACCTGGTGGCGGTGTTCGACTTCGGTGCGTGGGACGACCGTTTCTATCTCGTCATGGAGCTCGTCGAGGGCGTCAGCCTTGCCCAGGTGCTCGCCTCGGAAGAGGCGCTGAGTCCCGAGAGGGTCGCGCACATCGCCGCTCAGGCGGCGGCCGGGCTGGCCGTGGCGCACCGTCAGGGCGTCGTCCACCGGGACATCAAGCCCGGCAATCTGATGCTGGACGGCGAGGGGACCGTCAAGATCGGTGACTTCGGCATCGCCCGGTTCCTCGACGACCCCTCCGCCGCGCTCACCACCGCCGGGCAGATCGTCGGCACCAGCCTCTACCTGGCTCCCGAGCGGGCACTGGGCCGGACGGCGGGCCCCGCGTCCGACATGTACTCCCTCGGCTGCGTGCTCTACCAACTGCTCGTCGGACGGCCGCCCTTCCGGTCCGACACCGCGACCGGCACGCTGTATCAGCATGTCGACGCCGTTCCCGTACCGCCCAGACAGCTGGGTGCCGCGGTGTCCCCGGCCTTCGAGGCGTATCTGCTGGGGCTGCTGGCGAAGCAGCCCGAGGACCGTCCCCCGGCCGAGCAGGTGGCCGACTGGTTCCGTTCGGACGCCTGGCGCGGGCGCCCGGAACCCATGCCCCTGGCCATGCCGATGCCGGCGCCCATGCCGGCGCCCATGCCGGCGCCCATGCCGAACCCGGCGCCGATGCCGAACCCGGCCGTGAGGCGCGCGCCCTCCCCGGCAACGCGGCCGGCACAGGCACCGCGAGCACCACGAGCACGACGGGCGGCAGGAGCGGCACGAGCACCGCGAGCGGCAGGAACGGCAGGAGCGGCGCGAGCGCACGACGCGGAGGCCGGGCCCGCGACGGTCTACCGGCTGCCGGCAGCCACCACCGTACGAACGGACTCCTCCCACCGCGCGAAGCCTGCCCGGCGGACCGGTGCCCGGGCGCTCGTCCGGCGCCGGCCACGTGTGGCGAGCGCCATTGGCGGCGCGGTCGCCTTCCTTGCGGCCGTACTCATAGGAATGGCCCTGTTCTCTCCCGAAACCGGCTCCGCCGACAGTCCGCCGGCCGAGCCGCTGTCGGAACGCCGCTGACGGCTCACATGAGGGTGACCATCAGGCCGAGCGCCACCAGCGCGACAAGGCAGCCGTAGAGCGCCAGTGTCACGGAGTGGGCTTCGGCGGACGGGTCGGCGTTGCCCGCGCGGGACAGGCCGAGGGCCGATCTGAGGACCAGGGCGAGCGCGGCCGCGGAGAACGCGGCGATCAAGGAGTAGATCACGCGGCGAGAATCTCACGGGCCGTCAGGTTTCGCATTTCGGGACATATGAGGGCGTAATCGAGCGACAGAAACCCGCCCGGAGGCTCAGGCCGGCGGCGTCCCGCCGAACTCCGTCAGCGCATCGGTGAGCCACTTCGTCCAGAACGTCTCCAGCTCGATCCCGCCCCGCAGCACCAGATGCCGCAGCCGGTCCTGCTCCGTCGCCTGCCGCTCCGGCGGGAAGTCACGGGCCTCGATCGCCGTGTACTCGTCCAACTGCCGCCGGTGCAGTGCAAGGTGACGTCCCAGCTCCGCCCCCAGCCCCTCGCTGCCGACCACACCCGCCGCACGCAGCCGCAACAGCAGCGGGTCGCGGACCGGCTTGGGGTCCTCGGCCTTCGCGACCCAGGCCGTCAGTTCCTCACGGCCCGCGGGCAGGACCTCGTACTCCTTCTTCTGCCCGCGGGTCGGCTGCGCGGGCGCCAGGGCGCGGATGTGGCCCGCCCGCTCGAGTTTCCCCAGCTCGCGGTAGATCTGCTGGTGGGTCGCCGACCAGAAGTAGCCGATCGACCTGTCGAAGCGGCGGGTCAGCTCCAGCCCCGAGGAGGGCTTTTCGAGCAGGGCCGTGAGGATCGCGTGCGGGAGGGACATGGCCCGCATCCTAGGCAGGGAGCGTCACAGCGTCGCCGCGAGCCGGGTGCCCTGGTCGATCGCGCGCTTCGCGTCCAGCTCCGCCGCCACGTCCGCGCCACCGATCAGATGCACCGGCTGTCCCGCGGCGCTCAGCTCCTCGTACAGCGCGCGCTGCGGTTCCTGGCCCGTGCACAGCACGACCGTGTCGACCGGGAGCACGGTCGTCTCCCCGTCCACGGTCACATGCAGGCCCTCGTCGTCGATCCGCTCGTACGTCGCCCCGGCCGTGGTCGTCACCCCGCGGTGCTTGAGCTCCGTGCGGTGGATCCAGCCCGTCGTCTTGCCGAGCCCCGCGCCGACCTTGCCGGTCTTGCGCTGGAGCAGGTGCACGGCCCGCGGCGGCGCGGGGCGCTCCGGGGCGGCCAGGCCGCCCGGGGCGCTGTAGTCGGTGTCGACGCCCCACTGACGGAAGTAGATTCCGGCGTCCAGGCTCGCGCCCTCGCCGCCGTCCGTGAGGAACTCGGCGACGTCGAAGCCGATGCCGCCCGCGCCGATGACGGCGACACGCTTGCCGACGGGCGCACCGTCGCGCAGGACGTCGAGGTAGCTGAGGACGCTCGGGTGGTCGACGCCCGGGATCTCGGGGGTCCTGGGGGTGACTCCGGTGGCGACCACCACGTCGTCGTACGCGGCCGCGGTCAGGTCGGCGGCGGTGGCCCGGGTGTTCAGCCGCACCTCCACGCCGTGCAGTTCCAGCTGCGTACGGAAGTAGCGCAGGGTCTCGTTGAACTCCTCCTTGCCCGGGATCCGCTTGGCGACGTTCAGCTGGCCGCCGATCTCGGACGCCGCGTCGAAGAGGGTCACCTCGTGGCCGCGCTCGGCCGCCGAGACGGCGCAGGCGAGTCCGGCAGGACCCGCGCCGACCACGGCGACGCGCTTGCGCAGGCGGGTCGGGGAGAGGACGAGCTCGGTCTCGTGGCAGGCGCGCGGGTTGACCAGGCAAGAGGTGATCTTGCCGCTGAAGGTGTGGTCCAGGCAGGCCTGGTTGCAGCCGATGCAGGTGTTGATGGTCTCCGCGCGGTCAGCCTTCGCCTTGGCGACGAAGTCGGGATCGGCGAGGAAGGGGCGCGCCAGCGACACCATGTCCGCGCGCCCCTCGGCGAGCAGCTGCTCGGCGATCTCCGGGGTGTTGATGCGGTTGCTGGTCACCAGCGGGACCGAGACGGACCCCATCAGCTTCTTGGTCACCCAGGTGTACGCGCCGCGCGGCACCGATGTCGCGATGGTGGGGATACGGGCCTCGTGCCAGCCGATCCCGGTGTTGATGATCGTCGCTCCGGCCTTCTCGATCTCCTTGGCGAGAGTGATCACCTCCTGGAGGGAGGAGCCGCCGGGCACCAGGTCCAGCATGGAGAGCCGGTAGATCAGGATGAAGTCCTGGCCGACCCGCTCGCGGGTGCGGCGGACGATCTCCAGGGGGAGGCGGATGCGGTTCTCGTACGAGCCGCCCCAGCGGTCGGTGCGATGGTTGGTGTGGCGCGCGATGAACTCGTTGATGAAGTAGCCCTCGGAGCCCATGATCTCGACGCCGTCGTAGCCGGCGGACTTCGCCAGCGCCGCCGCCCGTACGAAGTCCTCGATGGTCTCCTCGACCTCGGCGTCGGTCAGCGCATGGGGGACGAACGGGCTGATGGGAGCCTGGATGGCGCTGGGCGCGACCAGGTCGGCGTGGTACGCGTACCGGCCGAAGTGCAGGATCTGCATCGCGATCCGGCCGCCCTCGGCGTGCACGGCGGCGGTCACCTTCCGGTGGCCTGCCGCCTCGGCCTCGTTGGTGAGTTTCGCGCCGCCCTCGTAGGGGCGTCCCCGGTCGTTGGGGGCGATGCCGCCCGTGACGATGAGGCCGGCGCCGCCGCGGGCGCGGGCGGCGTAGAAGGCGGCCATGCGCTCGAAGCCGTTCTCCGCCTCCTCCAGGCCGACGTGCATCGAACCCATCAGCACCCGGTTGGGCAGCGTGGTGAACCCGAGGTCGAGCGGGCGCAGCAGATGCGGGTACGGGCTCATCGCGCTCGGGCCGGAGCTCGGAGTCGCGCTCGGGCCGGAGCTCGGAGTCGGAGTCAGGTTCGGGCTCGGGCTCGGGCCGGGGCTCGGAGTCGGGTTCGGGCTCATCGGGGCGCCTCCTCGCGCAGGGGTCGACGGTTCAGTTCTAGTCGCCCCGAGGCGATTATGCAACAAAGTGCAAAAGCGTTTTCCTGCGCGGCACCCGCCGATCCGGAATCATGATCCGGAGCCGGACGGGGGGTCCGGCCGGAGGCCTTGCGGGGGAGCGGACAGACATGTGGGTCATCGGCGCGCTGGTCGGCGCCTTCTCGGTGGTCGTCCTGCCACCCCTGCTCGCCCGCCGGCTGCTCGGCATCCAGGCAGGCCCGTCACGGGTCGTGCTGGCCGGCTTCGTCGGGAACGCCCTCTCCGGGTCGGTGGTCGGCCCCCTGTTCCAGTCCCAGGGACCGCGTCCCGAACTGTTCACGCTGATGGTCGGCCTGGGCATGCTGGCCTCCATGGTGACCCTGGTCGCCATGGACCTGGTGGCGCCCGGCGGGCTGCGCCCGCTGTCGTGGGCCCAGCGGCTGCGCGGCCGGCTGGCGCGCGTACACCGCTACTCGCAGATCGTCCGGATCGCAGGACGCCACGGACTCGGCCCGTACATCGGCGGCCGCGGCCGACCGCGCGACACCCGCCACGAGCTGCTCGCCCAGGAGCTGCGGCAGGCCCTCCAGGCGGGCGGCACCACCTTTGTGAAGCTCGGGCAGCTCATGTCCACCCGGCGCGATCTGCTGCCCGCCCCGTACATCGAGGAGCTCAGCCACCTCCAGGACCAGGTGCCCCCTGCCCCCTGGGCGGAGGTGGAGGCCGCGCTGCTGGCCGGCCTCGGCGCCCCGCCCGACGAGGTGTTCGCGGAGTTCGACCACCTCCCGCTCGCCGCCGCCTCCATCGCCCAGGTGCACGCCGCCGTGCTGCACGACGGCACCCGCGTCATCGTCAAGGTGCAGCGGCCGGGGATACGGGACCTCGTCGAACGTGACCTGGACATCGTGAACCGCCTCGCCGCCACCCTCCAGAGCCGCACCGACTGGGGCAGCAGCCTCCGTCTGACCGAGCTGGCGCAGGGTTTCGCGGTGGCGCTGCGCGAGGAGCTCGACTTCCGGGTCGAGGCCCGCAACATGAAGGCGGTACGGCACGCGGCCGAGGCCCGCAAGGACGGCAGCGTCCACATGCCGGTGCTGTACGAGCAGCTGAGCACCGAACGCGTTCTGGTGATGAGCCGGATCGACGGCGTACCGCTCGGCCAGGCGCGGACCGAGAGCGAGGAGCACGGCAGGGCGCTCGCCCGGACGCTGTTCACCGCGCTCCTCAACCAGATCGTCTACGACGGCGTATTCCACGCCGATCCGCACCCCGGCAACATCCTGCTGCGTCCCGACGGCTCCCCCGCGCTGCTGGACTTCGGCTCCGTGGGCCGGATAGACGCCGGTCTGCGGGATGCGATGGCCGGGCTCTTCCTCGCCGTGGACCGCGGCGACCCGGCCGCGCTGCGCGACGCCCTGCTCGAGATCACCGACCGGCCCGAGGACGTCGACGAGCAGCGGCTCCAGCGGGCACTCGGGCAGTTCAGCGCCCGCCACCTCGGACACGGCTCGGCCCCCGGCACCGAGATGTTCACCGATCTCTTCCGTCTGGTCGCCGACTTCCGGCTCGCCGTGCCGCCGGAGATCGCCGCGGTGTTCCGGGCGCTCGGCACCCTGGAAGGCACCCTCGACCGCGTCTCGGCGGGCTTCAACATGCTGGCCGCTTCCCGTTCGTACGCCTCCGACCGCCTCACCCAGCAGCTGGGATCGGAGACCGCGCGGGACGCGGTGCGCGACGAACTGATCGCCCTGCTGCCGGTGTTGCGCAGACTGCCGCGCCGACTGGACCGGATCGGCAGCGCGCTGGAGGACGGGCGGCTCGGCGTGAGCGTCCGCCTGCTCGCCGACCCGCGCGACCGGCGGGTCGCCGGTGAGCTGCTCAGCCGCGTACTGCTGACCTTCCTCGGCATCTTCTTCGGTGTGACGGGGGTCCAGCTGCTGGGCACTGCGGGCGGACCGCAGCTGACCGCTTCGCTGAGTCTGTACGCGGTGATCGGCTACCACCTGCTGGTGCTGTCGGCCGCGGTCGTGCTGCGTACGGTCCACGTCCTTACGCGTCCACTGTCCTGACGGGTCGTCCGGCAGACAGTCCGACAATTGTGCTGATCATCCGTTCGGGTGACCGCGGCCACCCACGCGGCCGAGCGGCCATACCGTGGTCCAGTGGCCTGTTGGGAGCAGTTGAGCGCACTGGGGATCGCGGCAGTTCTTGGCCCGCAGGGGGTTGCCTTAGGTATTTCACTGGCTGATGCGGCCGATGCACCGAAGCCGGTTTCCGTGTCGGTTCCGGTCTCGGTGCCGGTTCCGGTCTCGGTTCTGGTCTCGGTGTCGGTTCCGGTTCCGGTTCCGGTGTCGGTTTCGGTGTCGGTGAACCTCGAGAACTGCCCGCCGCCGCCCGAACCGACCCCGCCGCCGCCGGCGCCCGAACCACCCGAACCGCCCGCTCCCGAGCCGCCCGAACCGACTCCGCCGCCGCCCGCTCCCGAGCCGCCCGAGCCGACTCCGCCCGCTCCGGAGCCACCGTCGCCGTCGCCCGAGCCACCGCCACCCGTGCAGCCGCCCGAGCCGCCGGAGCCGCCGCGTGCCAAGGTCGTACCGCCGGCGGACCCCCCGCGGGAGACCGTTCCCCGGACGGCCCCGCCCGCCCCCGCGCGCCCGCCCGCCGCGGGTCCCGGGCCTTCGCCGTCGCCCGTCTTCGCGGCACGCAACTACCGCCGGGCGCCCGGGAGGAAGGCCGCCACCGGGGCGTCCCTCGTCACCCTCACCCTGGTGACCAGTACCCCTGCGGTGCTCGCGGCGGCACTCCTGCGGCCCCGCTCACAGTCCGCCGCCCGCCGCGGCCGCGCCTGACCCCCACTCGCCACCATCCACACGATCCGAATCACCGGCACCACCCGCCCCCACCACCACAGCACTTCGGAGAACCCTCATGTCGGAATGGCTGGTCCTTGCCATCGCGATGGCCATCGCCTGCGCCCTCGTCCTTGTCATCACCGTGCTCAGGCATCGCAGGCTGAACCGGGCAGGCGCAGGCGCAGGGGCCGGGGCGGGGCCGGTGGAGACCGCCGAGACCCCCGACGTCCTCGAGTACATGACGATGATGGTCGGCGTCGTGTACGCGATCGTGCTCGGTCTGGCGATCGCAGGCGTCTGGGAGGCGCGCGGCACGGCGCAGGACGACGTACGCCGCGAGGCGCAGGCGCTGCACGAAGTCACCCAGCGGGCCCAGGTCTACCCGGCCGGCGTGCAGAAGCAGCTGCGTGCGGACATCGACGCCTACGTCTCCCATGTCGTCCACCAGGAGTGGCCGCGGATGATCAACCGCCACGAGCTGTCCGGCCGGGGCGCGGAACTGCTCGACGTCGTACGCAAGGACATTGCGGAGCGTGCGCCGGCGAGCGAGCTGGAGGCACAGGCGTACCAGCCGATGGTCGACCAGGTCGCGATCGCCGAGGACGCGCGCAACGCACGTGCGCAGAACGCCGGGGAGACGCTGCCGGGCGTCGTGTGGTTCGGCCTGATCGCCGGGGCACTGATCACGGTCGGGCTGATCTTCACCATGCAGATCGGCCGTTCACCCCGGGAGCTGCTGCTGGCCGGGGTGTTCAGTGCCCTGATCGCTTTTCTTCTCTTCCTGGTCTGGGACTTCGACGCACCCTTCGGCCGGTCGGGCTCGGACTCCGCGGACGCCTTCCACCAGCTGTTCACGAGCGCGGCGGGGCGGGGCTGACAGCTTCTGCGCGGCCCGACTGCACTGCCGGACTGCATGCCTGGACTGCACGGCTGGACTGCACGGCCGGAGAAACAAGCAAGGGGCCCCCGACGTCGCCGCCGTGCCGAGCGCCTGGCCCCGGCCGCGACGGCGGGAGCGCACGAGACGGGCGTCGTGGCCGCTCGCACCGTCTCCCGGGCTCACTTCTGGGCGTTCTCCCCGACGTAGAAGAGCAGCCAGATGAAGCCGGCGAAGAGGTGGGTGGCGAAGACATAGACGAAGACGCGGAGTGCGACGCCTCGCTCCTTCCAGCTCTCGCTCTCACTCACCACAGGCCTCCAGCCGGTCAGGTCCGGTACGTGGGGTGCGCCCCCGTCACAGAGTACGAGGGCCGACGCCGGGGACGCACCGAGTGAACCTGATTGTCCGATTTTGCGTAGTCTTGTATACGGCTACACGTACACGCATGCGTAGGGAGGCGGCGGGCATGGCAGAGGCGGGCAGGATCGTGGTCGGCGTGGACGGCTCCGTGCCGTCGCTCAAGGCCCTGCGCTGGGCCGTACGGCAGGCCGGGCTGTCCGGTGACACGGTGGAGGCCGTGATGAGCTGGGAGTACCCGGCCGCCGGCTGGGCGTCGATGGTGCCGAGCATGCCCACGGACTTCGACCCGGAGAAGCTGGCTGCCCAGATCCTCGACGACGCCCTGGAACAGACCCTCGGCGAGGACGGAGCGGCCGCCATCACCCGAACGGTCCGGATCGGGAACGCGGCTCAGGCCCTGATGGACCGGGCCGGGGGCGCCTCGCTGCTGGTGGTCGGTGACCGCGGCTACAGCGGCTTCGAGGCGACGATGCTCGGCTCGGTCGGGCTCCATGTCACCCAGCACGCACCGTGCCCGGTGGTCGTGGTGCGGGGCGAGGCGGGGACGGACTGAGCCGATCCGGGTACGGGAGCGGCGATCCGGGTAGCGGCTGAGGTCCGGAAACTCCCGCGCCCCTTGTCAGTGGTGCCTCCTATGGTTCTCGGCATGACCCCTGCACTGATCGGGCGCGACCACCCCGCAGGCGTCCTCCGGGCGGAGATCGGCCGGGCGACGGACAGCCACGGGGGCCTGGTGCTGGTCACGGGCGAGGCCGGCATCGGCAAGACGACGCTCGTCACCGACGCCGCCGACGAGGCGCGGCGACGCGGGGCCCTGGTGCTCGGCGGGTCCTGCTGGGACTCCGAGAGCGCGCCGGGGTACTGGCCCTGGGTGCAGGTCGTGCGCGGGCTGCGGCGCGGTGTGGACGAGGACGAGTGGGCCGAGGCCGAGAAGGCGGCCGGCGGGCGGCTCGCGGTGCTGCTCGGCGAGGCCCCGGGCGAGGCGGAGAGCGGCGGCGAGAGCTTCCTGCTGTACGACGCGGTGACGACGGCCCTGGTCACGGTCTCGCAGAAACGGCCGCTCGTGGTCGTACTGGACGATCTGCACTGGGCCGATCCCGCCTCGCTCAAGCTCCTCGAATTCGCGGCCCAGCACGCCTGGTTCGAGCGGCTGCTGCTGATCGGGACGTACCGCGACGTCGAGGTGGAGTCGGCCGACCATCCGCTCCAGCAGCTGATCCTGCCGCTGGCCGCGCGGGCCGCGACGACCGTGACGCTGACCGGGTTGCAGCGCGACGAGGTGGGTGCGCTGATCGCGCTGACCGCGGGCGTCGAGCCGGAGGATTCACTGGTCGACGAGGTGCACCGGCGCACCGGCGGGAACCCGTTCTTCGTCGAGCAGACCGCCCGGATCTGGCACAGCGGCAGCCCGGTGACCACGGTGGCGCCGGGCGTGCGCGAGGCGGTGCGGAGGCGGCTCGGCATGCTGCCGGCGCCGGTGGGCGCGCTGCTGGTCACGGCGGCCGTGCTGGGCCGGGAGTTCCACCGCCAGGTGCTCGCCGCGGCCGCGTCGGCACCCGTGCCGCACGTGGACCGGCTGCTGGCGCGGGCGGTCGCGGCCCGGCTGGTGATCGCGCGCACCGGCGGCCGGTTCGCCTTCGCCCACGATCTCGTACGGGAAACGCTGTACGAGGCGCTGGGGGAGCCGGAGACACGGACGCGGCACGCCGGTGTCGTACGGGCCCTGGACGGCTCCCCGGCCCTCAGCGAGAAGGTCTTCCCCGCCGATCTGGCGCGGCACGCGTATCTGGCGGGCGAGGGGCTGGAACGCGACCGCCGGGTGGAGCTGCTGCTCGCGGCGGCCAGGGACGCGTCCAGCAGGCTGGCCCGGGAGGAGGCCGTCGGCCACTACCGGCGGGCGCTGGAGACCGCCGGCGACGATGCCCGCAGAGCCGCACTGATCGCCCTCGACCTGGGCGGCGAGCTGCGGCACGGCGGCGAGGACGACGAGGGGTGGCGGTGCTTCGAACGGGCGGTGGCCCTCGCCCGTGAGCTGCGCGAGCCCGAGCTGCTCGCCCGCGTCGCGATCACCCTGCACCAGAACGGCTACCCGCCGGACAGACGCACACAGGCGGCGGGGCTGCTGCGGGAGGCGCACCGGGCACTGATCGGCGGCAGCGAGGAGGACCTGGCGGAACTCGGCCCCGAGCGGATCGCGCAGGAACTGGCCGTGCGGACCACGGCGCTGGCCCGGCGCGGCGAGGACGACGAGGCGCTCGCGTTCTCCCTGTGGGCGCGGCACGACTCGATCTGGGGCCTGGGGAGCTCCACCGAACGGCTCGCGCTCACCGACGAGATGGCCGCGGTCGCCCGTCGTACGCACAACCGCGACATGGAACTGCACGCCACCGCGATGCGCTGGGTCACCCTGCTGGAGCGCGGTGACCCGCGCTACCTCGACCAGTTGCGCACCTTCATCACCCTCAGCGAGCGGATGGCCCTGCGCCGCTTCGAGCTGGGCATGGCGGTCGACCAGTCCCTGATCGCCGCCCTCCATGGGCGCTTCAGGGAGGCCGGGGACTTCCTGTCGCAGGTGGCGGGGCTGCAGCACGAGCATGCGGTGTTCACCTCAATGGCCTCCCACATGCAGTGGGCGCTGTTTCTGCTCCAGGGCCGGTTCGAGGAGGCGGCCGCGGTGACGGCCCACCTCGACGAGGACGGCCACCCCTACCCGCGGCTGCTGGAGGCGATCACCGCGGCCGAGCGGGGCGAGAGTGCGGTCGCGCTGCGCCTGGTGACCGAGCTGGAGGCCCAGCCGGAGCCGTTCCCCCGCATGTTCGCCCCGCTGTGGATGCGGCTGCGGGCGCAGGTGGCGGCGGCCTCGGGCGATCTGGAACGGATCGAGCAGGCCAGAGCCGCGCTCGAGCCGTATTCGGGGCAGTGGGTCGTCTCGCTGTACGGCTGCGACATCAGTGGTCCCGTCGACCTGTGGCTGGGCATGCTGGACGCGGCTCGGGGCCGGTGGGACGAGGCGGCCGCGGCGTTCACGGCGGCGTACGCATCGGCGGACCGGCTCTGCGCGAGACCCTGGTCGGTCCGGGCGAGGGCGGCGCTGGTGGCCGCACTGCGGGAGGGCGGCGCGCAGGCGCAGGCGGCGGAGCTGCTCGCTCGGACACGTGTGGAGGCGAGGGAGTTGGGCCTCACCCACTTGCTGGAGGGGGCGGGCACGGGTGCCGGTGGGGCATCGGAACGGGGCGGCGAGCCGACCGCCGGTGGTGCGGGCCGGGTCGCCGAGAGCACTACGGGGGCCGCAACGGACGCGGCCCCGGGTGCCGCGACGGGCGCGGGGGACGGCGCCGCGGGCGCGGGCTCGGTGCCCGCCGAGGTGGGCACACCGAGGCACCCCGGCGCGGCCGAGTCCCCCGCCGCGGGGCACGCCACCGGGGCCGGCGCGCACTCCCCGCACCACGATGTGCAACACCCCCCCGTCCCGCAGGGTGAGTTCCGAAGGGACGGGGCCGTGTGGGCCCTCGGCTTCGGGGGACGGGCCGTGCATGTGCCCGATGCGAAGGGGCTGCGGGATCTGCACACCCTGCTGGCCCGTCCCGGGGACGACCTGCCCGCCGTGCTGCTGCTCGATCCCGAAGGCGGGGAGGCCGTGGCCGCCGCACGCCGGTTCGGCGGGGACCCGGTGCTCGACGAGGAGGCGAAGAGCCGGTACCGGCGGCGGCTCGAGCGGCTCGACGACGAGATAGACCGCGCGAGCGAGCTGGGCGACGACCGCCGGGCCGCCGAGTTCGACCGCGAACGGTCCGCGCTGCTCGATGAGTTGCGCACCGCGGCGGGTCTCGGCGGCCGCACCCGGCGGCTGGGGGACGAGGCCGAGCGGGCCCGTAAGACGGTCACCGCCCGGATCCGCGACACCCTCCGTAAACTCGACGCCCTCCATCCGGAACTCGCCGCGCATCTGAGGGAGTCCGTGGGCACCGGGTCGTCCTGCTCCTACCGTCCCCCGCTCACGGTCGACTGGCGGCTCTGACCGCTCTGCCCGCTCTGACGCTCTGACGGCCGCGAGATCCGTGGCCGCCCCGCCCGGGCCGACGGCAGGCGCCCCCTTGATCCCGGGGGCGCCTGGCTGGGGGACTTGCGTACCGCAGCGCTCACTTGCGGTTGTAGAGCCTCATCGTGACCGAGCCGAAGACGATCACCAGCACCGCGGCCCACCCCAGGGACCAGGCGATGTCCGCCGTCGGCCAGTTACCCGCCATCAGTTCCCGCACCGCCGTGGCGACATGGGTGACCGGGCTGTTGTTCACAAAGGCCTGGAGCCAGCCCGGCATGGTCTTCGGGTCGACGAAGACATTGCTCAGGAAGGTCAGCGGGAAGATCACCATCATGCTGACGCCCATCACCGACTTCTCGGTGCGCAGCAGCAGGCCGAACATCGTCCAGATCCAGGAGAAGGCGAACGAGAAGACCATCAGCAGCGCGACCCCGAGCACAATGCCCACCGGTCCGCCGTGCGGGCGGTAACCGATGATCATGCCGACGGCCAGCATCACCGCAGAGGCGATCAGATAGCGGATCACATCGCCGAGCAGATAGCCCACCATCGGGGCCGGCCGCCAGATCGGCAGCGTACGGAAGCGGTCGAAAACACCCTTGGTGATATCGGTGTTGACCGCGACACCGGTGTACATCGTGATCATCACGACGCTCATGGTGAGAATGCCGGGCAGCAGAAACTGGATGTACGCCGAGACCGAGCCGGCCAGTGCCCCTCCGAAGAGGTACGTGTACATCAGCACCATCATGATCGGGAACGCCGTCACGTCGAAGAGCTGCTCCGGCACATGCTTGATCTTGAGCATGGCCCGCCAGCCGAAGGTGAGGGAGGCGGAGAGCGCGCTCGGCCGCGGGGGCCGTTCCTTGCTCACCAGCAGGGCGGCGAGATGCTCGGCCTTGGGGGCTTCGAGCGCGAGGTCGCCCATGTCCTTGGCGGACTTCGTGGTGGTCGCGGTGCTCATGCCGCCGTCCCCTTCTTGTCGGTGAGGGCGAGGAAGACCTCGTCCAGGCTGGGCTGGCCCAGCGCGAAGTTGTCCACGGTGATTCCGGACCGGGCCAGCTCGGACAAGGCTCGGGCTGCCTGCTCCGCCGCACCCTGATCGGTGCCGTGGCCGTTGACCCGGGCGGTGAGGGCGACCGGATCGGCGTCCAGTTGCACCTCGGCGTCGAGAGCCGCCGACAGCACCCGCTCGGCGTCCGGACGCTGGCCGGCGTCACGCAGCCGCAGATGGACGGCGCCGGACCCGACCGAGGCCTTCAGCTCGCCCTTCGTCCCCTCCGCGATCACCTTGCCGTGGTCGATCACGGCGATACGGGAGGCCAGTTGGTCGGCCTCGTCCAGATACTGCGTGGTCAGCAGCACCGTGGTGCCCTGGGCGACGACCGCCCGCACGATGTCCCAGACCTGGTTGCGGCTGCGCGGGTCGAGCCCGGTGGTCGGCTCGTCGAGGAAGAGCAGATCAGGGGTGTTGAGAATGGACGCGGCGATGTCGATACGGCGCCGCATGCCGCCCGAGTAGTTCTTCACCTGCTTGTCGGCCGCCTCGGAGAGCCCGAAGGCCTCCAGCAGCTCCGCGGAACGCTGCCGCGCGGCCGGCTTGGCGTGACCGAGGAGCCGGCCGAGGAGCACCAGGTTCTCGGTGCCGGTGAGGTCCTCGTCGACCGAGGCGTACTGGCCGGTCAGGCTGACCCTGCTCCGTACGGCATCGGCGTCCTTCTGCACATCCTTCCCGAAGACCCGGGCATGACCACCGTCCGGCCGCAGCAAGGTCGCCAGCATCCGCACGGTGGTCGTCTTGCCGGCGCCGTTCGGGCCGAGGACGCCGTAGACCGTGCCCGCCGGCACGCTGAGATCGACTCCGTCGACGGCCCGGTTCTCACCGAAGACCTTCACCAGGCCCTCGGTCTCGATTGCCAGATCTGTGCTCATCGTCAGTTCCTTCTGAAGGTCTCTGGGAGGTCAAAGGGGGTGACTCGCACCGCCGGCAGAAGTCATCGGCGGGCAAGGCACCAGAACAAGGCACGGGTGGGCGCCATCGGTTCATCGGTTCACCGGGGGAAGCCTCAGGAGACATACGGGCGGGCAGCGCGGGCTTCGCGCAGGGCCAGTCCCCACCAGCCGAGCTGGTCGAGCATCAGACCCGCCGCCCCCTCCCGGTCCTCGAACGCCTCGTCGAGGAGGTTGATGCTCACGCCGTTGCGCAGGGTCACGGTGTGCAGCTCCGTGAATACCGAGCGCAGCTGCTCGACCGCGTAGAGACCTCCGGAGCCGTGCCCGTAGCTGACGAAGGCGACCGGCTTGGTGTGCCACTCGTCGTAGGCGTAGTCGATGGCCTGCTTGAGGGAGGCGGGGAAGGAGCGGTTGTACTCGGGGGTCACGACCACGAAGGCGTCGGCACGGCCGACCTCCGTGATGAAGTCCCTCATCTGCCCGGTGGCCCGGTCGGGATAGCGCGCCGGGAAGTCGAAGTCGATGAGGTCGACGACCGCCAGCTCCAGATCGTCCCGCCCGGACGCCCGCTCCATGAACCAGCGTCCGACCTTCTCGCCGACGCGCCCCTCTCGCGTACTGCCGATGATGACCGCGACACGCAGCGGCGGTGTGTCCTGGTCCTGCATGGGGCGCCTCCCTCCGTCGGTCTCCAGCCCTCACCCCCTGGGCGCGAGACGACGACGCGCGGCCGCCAGATCAGATCTGGCGGCCGCGCGGGGAACAGGCGTCAGTCCGGGCCCGAGTCGCGAAGGAGGGGCCCGCCGGTGCGGAGTACCTGGCCGGGCGGCCGGAGCGGGCGGCGCAGCCACTGGCGGAGGCGGCCGCCTCCCGGGAGGGGCGGTCACCGCTGCGGTGCGCAAAGCCCTCGGAGCCTGAGCCCCTAGTCCTCACGCCTGTAGAAGATGTAGAAGGACGCAGCGGTCATCGCCGCGGCCAGCGTCACCCCGATCCCCACACACTTGAGCACGCTGTCCCCGCTCTGGCTGTACAGGAAGCCCATGGCCACACCGCAGAGCGCCCCGTACGCGGCCGCGCGCAACTCGCGCGGCAGGGTGTGCTGATACCGGCCCAGCGTGTACGCGAGTCCCGCCAGCACCAGGCCGGCGATCAGGCCGAACAGGACATCGCCCCAGTTCAGCGGCGAATGCTGACGGCGGAGGAACCCCGCGTAGAAGCCGTAGAGCGCGCCCAGGGCGACGGGCAGCGCCCAGCTGAGAGAACCGTGGTGCCGGACGGGCACCGCTGCATGTGCGGCCATGGCGGAGAGCTCCTTCCCTCGCGTCCCCCGTTCCTCTCCCAGAGCACACCCGCGCCCACCGCCCGGCAAGTCGGACGGCCGGGTCGCAGCCCTCGGCAGGCGTACGGACCGAAGGGGCCCCGGGCCACCACCACGCCCCCGCGCCCCGTGCCCCCGGTCGGCGGCGTACCGCTCGCGGCCGTGCCGCTGCGCGCGTTCCCTTGAGGAGTGCGACGCTTCCTCTCAGCGGTGTCAGCGGTACTGATCGTCCTCGTGGCCGTCCTGACACCGCTGAGCGCGCTCGCCGTCTGGGGCGACCTGGAGGTCGGCGACACCGACAACTACGTCGCCACCATGGCGCCCCTCGCCTCGGACCCCGCCGTACAGAACGCCGTCGCCGTCCGGATCACCGCCGAGGTCATGCAGGAGATCGACGTCGGCCCCTTCCAGGAGGGCGTCCGGAGCCTGTTGCAGGAAGCGGTGCTCTCCTTCGCCGACACCGACGCCTTCCAGGCCGCCTGGAACACCATCAACCGCGCCGCCCACACCGCCGTCGAAACCGCCCTGACCAGCGAGAGCGGCGACAGGGTCACCATCGACCTGACACCCGTCGTCGCACAGGTGAAACAGCAGCTCAGCGAGGAGGGAGTGCCGTTCGCCGACAGCATCCCGGTCGAGGGCACCCGGATCACGATCCTGGAGTCCGACAAGCTCGGCGCGGCGCGCGAGGCCTTCCGCGTACTCCGGATCGCCGGGCCCTGGCTGCCGGTGGCGACGCTGCTGCTGGCGGCGGGCGGGGTGCTCCTCGCCGTACACAGAGGGCGCGCGCTGATCGGCATCGGGCTGGCACTCGCGGTGGGCGGGGTGCTGCTGCGCATCACCGTCGCGGTCGTCCGCGGGCCGGCGCTCGACGATCTGCCGCCGGACGTGGACCGCGCGGCGGCGGGTGCGGCGTACGACGCGCTGACGGCCACGCTCCGTACGACCGCGTGGTGGCTACTGGCCGTGGGGCTCGCACTGGCGCTCGCCGCCTGGCTCCTGGACCGGCGGCGGCGGACCCGGGCGGCCCGAATGCCCTGAGCCCGCCGGGCTGTTGTCCGGGCCCGGCAGGATCTTGTCCGGTGACCGGGAACCTGTCCCCCGCCCCTTGCCCTCAGGCCCCCATGAGGGGGAGGGGCTACGTGGGGGCTGACACTCCCCACCACTCCGGCAGCTTCGTGCCGCCGCATCCGGCTCGGCGAGGCGAGGACCTCCGGGGTGCGAGGGCTGCCGCACCCGCACCACAGGGGCTGGCCCGCCCCGTTTCCCGTTCTGGTGGGGAGGGGCCGTGCAGGGTCGTCCCCGCAGGGGATTGGCGGCAAAACCCGGCCCACGAAAACGGGACCCTGTATGCCGCCGACCCCGAGGAGTCGAGCCCGGAGGGGCCCCGGAACCCGCACCAAAGCAGGACCCCGCGCCACAGGCCCGAGCCACGTGGACCCGCACCACGCAGGAACCCGAGCCGCACCCACCCGACGCCGTCTCGGTCAAAAGTCGCGACGGGCGCAACAAACTCACCGAAACTGGCGTCCTCACCAGAGACTGACACCCCGCGGCACGGAGGCCGGTTTGGACAGCGCCCTCACGACGCCGGCCCCGGACGCCGCCGGTCATGGCGCCCCCTCCCGCCCTTCCGGCGGGCGCCGCGGCGCCACCTGGTCGGCCGGTCTGCTGCTCATCGTTCCCAGCGTGGTCGCCGCCTGCCGCGTCGCGGACACCGACGGCATCACTCCCGTACCCCAGCTGCTGGCCTTTCTGTCCTGGCTGCTGCTGCCCGCCGGGGCCGCCCTGCTGCTCGCCCTGCTCGCGCGCCGGCCCGCGGTCATGGTCTGGGCGGCCGCGGTGCTCGCGGTCATCGGGTGGTTCGTCAGGCCGTACGACACCGGGCTGGCCGACGACCCGCCGGGTCCTGTCGTCGCCCGCCTCGAGGTGCTCACCTCGAACGTCGAGTTCGGGAACGCCACCGAGGGGCTGGTGGCCACCATCCGCAGTGAGCAGCCCGACCTGGTGTTCGTCCAGGAGTGCGACGGGGCCTGCTCCCACGCGCTCACGGCGGAGGTCTCCCGCACCGACTATCCGTACCGCAACGTCATCGAGGGCCACTCGGCCTCCGGCTCGGCCATCCTCAGCAAGCACCCGCTGCGCCCCGCCCCGGGAATCTCCGCCACCCTCGCCATGCCGGGCTCGGTCGCCGTCGTCGGCGGCCGCCCCGTGAACCTCCAGCTCGCCCACCCGCTGCCGCCCGTCCCCGGCGGGGTGGACGCATGGCAGCGGGAGCTCAGGCTGGTGCGTACGTACGCCGCCGGAGCCAAGGGGCAGCCGACCGTCCTCGCCGGGGACTTCAACGCCACCCAGGACCACGCGGCCTTCCGCCGGATCCTCGACGCGGGCGCCCTGAGTGACAGTGCCACCCTCGCGGGCGCGGCCCGCACCCCGTCCTGGCCGGCCGCGGCCCGCCGCCCGCTGGGTGCCCAGATCGACCACGTACTGATCAGCGAGGACTTCTCCGTCCGCAAGGCCCGCTTCCTGGATCTGGCCGACACCGACCACCGGTCGCTGCTCGTCGAGCTCGAACTGCACGACGTGCGCTGACCGCGCGCCCGGGCGGGAGCGGGGACGGCAGGCGGGCGCTCACGACACGTTCCGTGGCCGCGGCTGCCCTCGACGGCGCGCAGAAACGGCGCGCTGACGGCCACGGTCGACGCCGAACTCCCCCTGGAGAAAGCCCCGGACGCACGCGCGCAGAACCGCGCGGGCCGCGCCCACGGGGCAAGCCCAGCAAGCCAACGGCAAGACGGTCTCGTCCTCTGACGGTCCTCTGAAAGTCCCGTGACGGTCCTGTGACGGGTCCTGTGACGGGTCCTGTGAAGGATTCAGTACGGGGATTTCCTGCGCCGACTTGCTCCCGTCCACCTCGTTGAGGCATGTCTTGGACCATGGAGACCCGAGCGGGACGGCTGTCCCCACCCGAGTGGCTGCTCAAGAGCCTGCGGCCGCAGACCGCACCCGTGCCCTGGGCCGCCGTCGCCCGCGCCGCGGTCGCGCTCGCCGCGCCGCTCGCGGTCGGACTCGCCGTCGGGCAGCCCGCGTACGGCGCGCTGGTGTCGATGGGCGCCCTCTCCGGCGTCATCGGCGACACCGCCGACGCCTACCGGATGCGGATCTTCAACATCGCGGTCCCGCAGCTCTTCGGCGCGGTCGGCGTCACCCTCGGCACGCTCGTGTACGGGGAGGGCTGGGCCGCGGTCGGCGTGCTGACCCTGGTCGCGCTCGTCTCCGGGATGATCTCGTCGATCGGCGCGGTGGCATCCGTCTCCGGGCTGCTGCTCCTGCTCAATGCGGTGGTGGGCGCGGGGCTGCCGATGCCCGGGCCCTGGTGGAAGGCCCCCCTGCTGCTCACGCTCGGCGGGCTGTTCGTGCTCGTACTGACGTTGCTGGCCTGGCCGTTGCGCGGCCGGCTGCCGGAGCGGGCCGCGGTGGTCGGGACCTATCGAAGCGTCGCCGATCTGCTGGAGGCCGCGGGTACTGCCGCGTACGACGACAAGCGTCAGGCCGTCACCGACTCCCTCAACACCTCCTACGACCTGATCCTCGCCCGGCGGGCCCGCGACCATGGGCGGCGCAGCCCGCTGGTGCGGCTGCTCGCCCAGCTCAATGTGCTCATTCCGCTGCTCGAGGCGGCCCCCGCGGCGCACCGGCACGGCCGGGCCTCCCGGCGCCCGGAAATCGCCGCTGCCGTGCGGGACTTGGCGGACGCGGTCGCCGAGGACCGGCGCGGGGCACCCGTACTGTCGCTGCCCGAGCCGGAAGGCCCCGCCGACCGCGCCGTCGACACGGCGCTGCGCCACGCGGCCGCGGTCGTGGGGGAGACGACCGACGCCGTCCGCAGGACCTCCCCCGACCGGTCCCCGGGCTCCGACGGCTCCCCGGACTCCGTCCGGAAGCACCCTCAGGTGGACGACCTGCTGGGGCGGCCCGCGGCGCTGCGTATCCGGGTCCGGCGCGCGGCCCGCAGTGTGCTGCTCTCCGAGCCGTCCTGGCGGTACGGACTGCGGCTCGCGCTCTGCATCGGGCTGGCCCAGGGGCTGGTGTCACTGGTGGTGGTGCCCCGCTCGTACTGGGTCGCGCTCACCGTCACCTTCGTCATGAAGCCCGACTTCGGCTCGGTGTTCTCGCGCGCGGTACTGCGCGCGCTGGGCACGGCGGCGGGGCTGCTCGTCGCGGCGGCGGTGCTCTCCCAGGTACCGCGCGGCTGGTGGGACGTACTGGTGATGGTGCCCCTCGCGGGGCTCATCCCCGCCTTCACCGTGAAGGGGTACGCCTTCCAGACGGCGGCCATCACGCCCGTGATCCTGCTGCTGTCCGACATCCTCAACCACCAGGGCTTCGACCTGGTCCTGCCACGGCTCGTGGACAGCCTCATCGGCTGCGCCATCGCGCTGGTCGCGGGCTATCTGCTCTGGCCCGAGAGCTGGCACACCCGCATCGGCGACCGGCTGGCGCAGGCCGTGGAGGACACCGCGCGCTATGTGGCATGCGCGTTCGGCGCCGGTACGCAGGACCGGGGCGAGCGGGAGCGCCGACGCCGCCGTCTCTACCGGGACCTGTCGTCCGTACGGTCGGAATTCCAGCGGGCCCTGACGGAGCCGCCCCCGACGGGGGCGCGGGCCGCCGCGTGGTGGCCGCTGGTCGTGGCGGTCGAGCGGATCGTGGACGCGACGACGGCGGCCCGGGTCCGGGTCGACCACGGGGCCACGCCGCCGGCCCCGGTCGAGGCGGCGGACATCGAGCAGCAGCTGCACGAGCTGGCGGAGGGGGTGCGGTCGAGCGAGGTGCTGGTGGAGGTACGGGCGGAGCTGGAGGGCGACGACGAGGGGGTGCTGGCGCCCCTGCGCCAGGAGGTGAAGGCGGCAAGGGCGATCGCCTCCCCGGGACGGCCGGTGTGACGGGTCCTTTCCCTGAACGGGGGCCCGCACCAAGCAGGGCCCACACCCCCGGACCCCGACACCCCAGGGACCCGGGCACCCCAGGGACCCGGGCACCGCGGCACCCGGGCACCCCGGGGACCGCGCAATCCCCGGACCCGGCAACGAGCGCCCGCGTTCTCAGGCGCCGCCCTGGAGGCGGTCCATTTCGCGGCGGTCCCTCTTGGTCGGGCGGCCCGATCCCCTGTCGCGGACCGCCACCGGGGCCACGAACTCCCGCGGCGGGGGCGGCGGACTGTTGTCCACATAGCACTGGACCGCGACCGGCGGGCCGACCCGTTTCCGGATGATCTTCGAGACAACCACGAGCCGCTCACGCCCGGCGTGGAACAGCCGCACCTGGTCGCCCGCGCGCAGCAGATGCGCCGGCTTGACCCGTTCGCCGTTGACGCGGACGTGTCCCGCGCGGCAGGCCGAAGCGGCCTGGGAGCGGGTCTTCGTCAGCCGTACGGACCAGATCCAGGCGTCCGCCCGTACGGTCCCCCCATCCGAAACCGAAGCCGAAGACGAAACCGGAGAAGCACCCGAAACCGGAGACGCAGCCGAAACCGAATCCTCTGAAGCCATGGTCCCGAGGGTAAGGCCCCCGGGCCCAAAAGCCCCGGGACTTATTCCGCCCGCGCCGCCTCGGCGCCGCACTGCAAGGAGTCCCGGGAGCGCCGGGAGTCCCGGGAGCGCCGGCCGCATCATGTCCATGCGTATGGGTGCTACGGAGCGCGAGGAAGACGCACGTGGCGTCACCCACCCCTGAGTGCGGGGCAGCCCCACCCCCTCACCTCCACGCACACATCCGACTACGATGCGCACGATCTCCCATTACGGAGGCCTTCCCTCCGGAGCGGGCGTTCCTTTCTGACATGCCGACATATGTCGTGCGGAACACAGGCATTCAGTACAAGGGCATTCGGAGAACTCCATGCGCACCAGCTCCGGCAGAGGGCTTCAGTCCAATGTCCTCGGTACGTTCGACACCATCGTGATGGCCGTCGCCGGCAGCGCGCCCGCCTACTCGATCGCCGCCACCACCGCCGTACTCGCCGCCGCCGTCGGCCTCGCGGGACCGGCCTCGCTGCTCTACTGCGCGATACCCATGCTCGGCATCGTCCTGGCCTTCGGCAGGCTCGGCCGGATCGACGTCAACGCGGGCGCCGGCTACTCCTGGGTGTGCCGCACCCTCCACCCCTTCCTCGGCTTTCTCTCCGGCTGGGCGCTCGTCGTCTCCGCGACGATCTTCATGGTGGCCGGTTCGCTGCCGGCCGGTGCGATGACGCTCGCTCTCTTCGACCCCGCCCTCGCCCGGAACACCGCGCTCGCGACAGCCGTCGGCGCGGCCTGGTTCGTGGCGATGCTGCTGGTTGTGCTGGGCGGGGCGCGGCTGACCGTACGGGCGCAACTGCTGATGTCCGGGACGGAGCTGGCGATCCTGCTGTTCTTCGTCGTCGCCGCGCTGCTGCGCTCCGAAGCCGGGGCCGGGCCAGCCTTCGACTGGTCCTGGCTCGGCTTCTCCCACTTCGACGGACCGGCCGGCTTCGCCTCCGGCGCGCTGATCGCCACCTTCTACTACTGGGGCTGGGACGTCACCAGCAACCTCAGTGAGGAGACCCGTAACAGCCGCCGCACCGCAGGCCTCGCGGCGCTCGTCGGACTCGGCGTCGTCTTCCTCCTCTTCGAGGCCTTCACGATCGCGGTGAACGTGATCCTTTCCGCCGAGGACATCCGGGCCGGCGGCGCCGATGTGCTGAGCACGCTCGGCGAGGCGATCTGGCCGGGCATCGGCGGGAAACTGCTGGTCGTGGCGGTGCTGCTGTCCACCGTCGCCACCTTGGAGACCACCCTGATCCAGGTGACGCGCTCGCTGTTCGCGATGGGCCGCGACCGTACGATGCCGGCCGCGCTCGGCACGGCGCACCGGCGGTGGAACACGCCCTGGGTGGCGATCGCCGTCGTCGGCGCGGTGGCGCTCGCGATGTTCGTCGCCTCCACGGCGCTCGGTTCGGTCGGCGAGGTCCTGACGGCCGCCGTCGCCGCGATGGGGCTGCAGATCACGTTCTACTACGGGCTGGCGGGTATCGCGGCCGTCGTCGCCTACCGCAGCACGCTGCTCACGTCGGTGCGTGACTTCGTCCTCGGCGGGGCCTGGCCGCTGTTCGGCGCGCTCTTCATGCTCTGGATCTTCATCGAGGCGCTGCTCGGGATGAGCGGCGCGTCGATCGCGATCGGGCTCGGCGGGCTGGCCGCCGGTCTGGTGCCGATGATCGTGTACTGGCGGCGGGGGAGTTCGTACTACCGCCCCGCACGGCTGGACGCGAAGCGGGCCCTCGAGGCGCAGGAGCGGTACCCCGACTCCGCGTCCGGGCACCCGGACTACACCGACAAAGCACTGGCCACGGACTTCTGACCGACCGCCGACGGACAGCTGAAGTAGTAGTAGGGAGGCGCCCCAGATGGCCGCACGCCGCCGCTTCGTCCCCGACTTCGACCCCGCCTTCGGGGACCGGCCACTGTCCGAGGCCGTGCACGACATCGTTATCGGACGCTGGCAGGGCGTACGTGACCTGCTGCGTTCCACCGGCGACGACTGGCCTCTGCGCACCCACCGGCTGCGGCTCCTCTCCCATGCGGCGGCGGGCTCCTCGGCGGTGGAGACCTGGCGGGCGGCGGAGCCCGGCAACCCGGACGCGGCGGCGCTGCGGGCCGCGACGGAGGTCGTACGGGTCTTCCACCAGGCGATCGAGGCGGGCCGCGGCGCGGCCCCGGACCATGCGCGGCTCGACGGCGTGGTGACCGCCTGCCTGGGCGCGGCCGACGCGAGCCCGGCGGACCCCCTGCCGTGGGTGTCGCTGCTCACGGTGGCGCGGCTGTACGAGGACGGCATCCCGCGGCGCGAACTGCGGCACTGGTGGGACGAGCTGCGCCGCCGCGACCCGTACAACATCGAGGGCCATGTGCAGCTGCTGCGCTACTACTCGGCGCGCTGGCACGGCACACACGGCACGATGTACGACTTCGCCCGCGACGCGGCGGGCGCGGCGCCGCCAGGATCGCCGCTGACGGTGCTGGTACAGATCGCGCGGGTGGAGGAGTACCGCTACGCCACGGAGGGCGCGCCCGCCCGGGAACGGCGGGCGGGGCGGGCGACGGTAAGGGACTTCGGCCGGCACTGGCACCACGAACTGGCAGTGACGGAGGTACGGCGCACCTGGGACCGCTGGATCGGCGGGCGCCCCGAGGGCCCGGCGTTCCCGCAGGAGATCGGTGAGCTCAACTATCTGACCCACGCGGCCTGTTACGCGGGGCTGGGCGAGGAGGCCCGGCAACTGTTCGGGCTGCTGGGGACACGGGCGGCGCGGGTGCCGTGGTCGTACACGGGGGACGCGGCCGAACAGTTCACGAGGTGGCGCGCCCAGGTGCGCGCCACCTCGTGAAAGACATACGACCTACCTGCCGGTCCGCATGCCGAGCATGCCGGTCGGCATGCCGACTACTCGCGTGCCGACTCGCATGCCGGTCCACATGCCGCTACTCGCATGCCGACTTGCCGGCTCACATGCGCGCTCACATGCCGATGTCGCGGCCGTCCTTGCGCCAGACGGCGACGACCGACGGGCGGACGATCTTGCCCGGTCCGTCGGGCCAGACGCTCGCGGGCTTCTCGACGGACGCGCCGTCGATCTCGCCCGGGTGCTGGACCGCGACGAGCACCCGGCGGTCCTGGATGATCGGACCGCAGGTCTCGGCACCCTTCGGCACGGTCAGGAACTGCTTGAGCTCACCGCGGCGCTCGCCCTGCGTCGCGACACCGAACAGGCCGTCGTGCGAACCGAGTTGGGCGCCGTCCGTGGAGATCCACAGATTGCCGTACGGGTCGAAGGCCACATTGTCCGGGCAGGAGATGGGGCTGACCTTGTCCTTCGGGAAGCCCGCGAAGTACGTCGCCGGGTCGTTCGGGTCGCCCGCGACCAGGAAGAGCCGCCAGGCGAAGCCGTCGCCCGCCGCGTCGTCCCAGTTCTCGGCGAGCTCCAGGATCTGGCCGTGCTTGTTGAGGTTGCGCGGGTTGGCCTCGTCCGCGCCGGCCTTGCCCGCCTTGCCGCGGTCGGTGTTGTTGGTCAGCGCGACGTACACACGGCCGGTGCGGGGGGACGGCTCGACGTCCTCGGGGCGGTCCATCTTGGTGGCGCCCACCTTGTCGCCGGCGAGGCGGGTGAAGACGTACACCTCCTCGGCGCTCATGCCCGGGACGTGCGAGGTGTTGCCGGTGGCGAGCGGAATCCACTGCCCGCTGCCGTCGAACTCCCCGTCGTTGGGAAGCTTGCCGGTCCCGTCGACGTCCTGCGGGCTGTCACCGGTGAGCTTGGCGACGTACAGGGTGCCCTCGTCGAGGAGCGTGAGGTTGTGCTCGCGGGCGGCGCGGCTGCTGCCCTTCTTCATCCGCTTCGAGGACACGAACTTGTAGAAGTAGTCGAAGCGCTCGTCGTCGCCCATGTAGACGACGGGACGGCCGTCGTCGGTCAGGCGGGGCTGAGCGGCCTCGTGCTTGAAGCGGCCCAGCGCGGTGCGCTTGCGGGGGGTGAAGTCCGGGTCGTACGGGTCGAGCTCGACGACCCAGCCGAAGCGGTGGGCCTCGTTGGGCTCCTGCTGGAGGTCGAAGCGCTTGTCGAAACGCTCCCACTTGCGCTCGGTCGGGCCGGCCGCGATGCCGTACCGCTTGTCGGTGGCGCTGGAGCCGTTGGCGAAGTACTGGTTGAAGTTCTCCTCGCCGTGGAGGGTGGTGCCCCACGGGGTGGTGCCGCCGGCGCAGTTGTTGAGGGTGCCGAGGACCGTGCGGCCGGAGGGGTCGACGCTCGTACGCAGCAGGGGGCTGCCGGCGGCCGGACCGGTGACCTCGAACTCGCTCGTCGCGGTGAGGCGGCGGTTCAGGGGGTGCCGGGTGACCGGGGTGAGCTTGCCGCTGCGGTGCTCCTCCTGGACCACGACGACGGACAGGCCGTGCGCGGCCCAGGCGATCTCGGCCTGCTCGCGGGTCGGGTTCTGGGGGTCGTACCCCTTGAACATCAGGATCTCGTCGGTGTACTCGTGGTTCGCGACGAGGACCTGGCGCCCGTGCTCGCCCCGGAGGGGCAGCAGGGAGAGGAAGTCGTTGTTGTACCCGAACTGTCCCGCCTGCGCCTTGGCGGTCTGCTTGTCGGCGTCGAAGGCCGGGGCACCGCGGAGGATCGGGTCGCCCCAGCGGATGACGACGTTCTGCGCGTACCCGTCAGGGATGGTGACCTTGTCGTCCTTGTTGGCGGCGACAGGCGCGAAGCGGAGCCCGCGGGCGCCGTCGGTCCTGCCCGGCTTGCTGCCGTGACCGTGGCCGGTCGCGGGCGCCGCGGTGGCCTGAACTCCACCACCGTTTCCGACGACGGTCGCGGTGCCGGCGGCAGCGGCGACGGTCACGACGGCGGCGGCGCGCATCATGGAGCGTCTCGAGAGGGCACCGGCTATGACGTCACCGGCGTACTCGTTGTCGCTGGTGTTCGGCACCTCGTGGAAACAGGCATCGCCGCAGCGGTATCGGCAGGTAAGAGCGGAACGTCCCCCCGCGTGGGGGTTGGTGTTCAACAGCGGCAGCAGTTTGCGCACTTCGTCCTCCTCCGGCGCACCCCGCGCCGACATCGTGTCGGAATAGCTCCGGCCGCGACGTTAGGTGGGTTTGCGTGCAGTGCGGAGGACGCGAAGTGAACGGCGGATGAATCCGGCGAGGCCGGGGCGATGTTGACCTCCGGCAGACGGTGTGCGACGGTCGGCCCGCCCCTGCCGGAGTTCGCCCGGGGCGGCCGCTAACCTTACGTGTCCGCCCTGGCCAGGACACCCCGTGGACCCCCCGGCCCAAGTGCGGACAATCACCGCACTCAACTCATGCGAAAGGCCTCGCCCATGGGCATTCGGAGCTTGCTGCGCAAGGTGTTTGGCCGCGACCGTTCGGAGCAAAACGAGTCGGCGGCAGCCTCCGTCCCGCCCCAGACCGAGCGAACGGAACCGGCCACCGCGACGGTGCCCGCTCCCTCGCCGGCGGAGCGCGCGGCGGCGGACCTGGTCTCTTCGGCGTTCGACAACCCCGCCCCGAAGCGAAGCCGCGCGGGCTCGGTCCCGGCGCAGGCGTCGGACTCCCCGAAGATGCGGGCGTCCGCGGGAGCACCCGCGGCTGCGGAGGCGGGTGCTGCGGCCTCCGCCGAGCCGGAGGCCGGAGCCGACGCGCCCGACGCGCCGGAGGCCGGAGCCGACGCGCCCGACGCGCCGGTTACCGAGGCGCCGGTTACCGATGTGGAAACTGCCCCGGCGGCGACCGCCGCGGATGACGCCTCTGCTGAGCAGGAGGCTCCGGCCGGAGCCCCGGTCACGGAGCCGCTCGCCGAGGGTGACACCCCGTCCGCGGGTGCGACGGCGCAGGCCGAGACGGAGCCTGCGGCCGAAGACACCTCCGCCAGGTCGACGGCCAAGAGCCCGGCAGAGCCGGAGGTCGAGACCCCCGCCACGGCCGACAGCCAGGCCGCGGTCGAGGCCGAGACCAAGACCGAGACCACGGCTGAGACCACGCCGGCCGAGGCGGACAGCGAGCCGCAGACGGCTCCTGAGCCGGTAAAGGCCGCGACCCCGGCGAAGCCGAAGACCAAGGCTCGGACCGCCAAGTCCGCGCCGAAGGCGGCTGCGGCTGCCAAGCCCGAGGCCGAGATCGCCCCTGAGCCCGTCGCGGCCAAGGCAACGGGCCCGGAAGGCGCACCCGCCGAGCACGACGCGGAGACTCCCACCGAGCCCATCGCAGACGCCGAGTCCCGGACCGAGACCGCCGAGGCTCCGGCCGAGCCGGCCGTCGCGCCGCAGGCCGACAGCGAGTCCGCGGCCGCGGCCCCCGAGCCCGAGCCCGAGCACGAGCCCCAGCCGGAGCCCGCGGCCGCCGACATCACGGCCGAGCCCGAGCCCGTATCCACCGAGCCCGCGCCCCAGCCGGAACCCGCGCCCGCGTCCGCCGACACCACGGCCGAGCCCGACGCCTCCGCCGCCACCCCCGCCGGGAAGCCCGCTCTCTCCCTCGCACGGGTCAAGGCCCGCGCCCCCCACCTCCTCGAGGCCTACAAGGCCGCCGGCGCCGAGCTCAAGAAGCGCGGGATCACCGGGGCGCGCGCACGGGTGTACCTCGTGCTCGACCGGTCCGGTTCCATGCGGGCGTACTACAAGGACGGCAGCGCCCAGCGGCTCGGCGAGCAGGCGCTCGCGCTCGCCGCGCATCTCGACGAGGACGCCGGCGTCCGCGTCGTCTTCTTCTCGACGGAGATCGACGGCACCGGCGAGCTCACCCTCGACACGTACGAGGGACGGGTCGACGAGCTCCACGACTCCCTCGGCCGTATGGGGCGTACGAACTACCACCTCGCCGTGGAAGAGGTCCTCGCCCTGCACGCCAAGGCGGACACCGACGCCCCCGCGCTGGTGATCTTCCAGACCGACGGCGCCCCCGAGTCCAAGACCGCCGCCACCGCCGCCCTCGCCGAGGCCGCCGGCAAGAACGTCTTCTGGCAGTTCGTCGCGTTCGGCGAGCACGACGCGAAGGCCTTCGACTACCTCCGCAAGCTCACGGCCGACAACGCCGCGTTCTTCCACGCCGGACCCGCCCCCCGCGAGCTCCCGGAAGCGGAACTGTACGAAGGGCTCCTCGGCAACTGGCGCGGCTAAGCCGCAGGCAGCGTATGCAGGGTATGCAGCGCAGGCAGTGAAACGGTGACGGCCAAGCCGCCCTCAGGGCCCGGCTCGGCCGTCACCGTGCCACCGTGCGCCTCCGCTATCGAGCGGACGATCGACAGACCGAGCCCCGCCCCCGGCCCCATCCGGTCGCGGCCCTCGCCCCGCCTGAACGGCTCGAACAGCCCCGGGACATCCTCCGCCGCGACGACCGGCCCGGTGTTCCGCACCGACAGGACCCCGTCCTCGACGGACACGTCGACCGTCCCGTCCGGCACGTTGTACGCCACCGCGTTGGTGAGCAGGTTGCCCACCAGCTGGGCCAGCAGCAGCCGGTTCCCCCGCACCACCCCGCCGCCTCGGCCGACCGCGGCCTTCACCTCGTGGCGCGCCGCCTCCTCCGCCACGACCTCCCCCAGGTCGACGTCCTCCCGCTCCGCCAGCCCCCGCTCGCTGCGCGCCAGCACCAGCAGCAGCAGCCCGTCGATGAGCCGCTCGCTGCGCCGGTTGTTGTCGAGCAGCACCGTTCTCGTACGGGCCAGTTCGTCCGCCGTAGCCGTCTCGTCCAGCCCCACCTGGATCGCCGCGCGCTGCGTCGCAAGCGGCGTCCGCAGCTCGTGCGAGGCGTTCGCGATGAACCGCCGCTGGCTGTCGAAGGCGGTCTCCAGCCGTGCGAGGAGCGCGTCGATCGTGTCGCCGAGCTCCTTCAGCTCGTCGTCGGGTCCCTTCGCCGCGATCCTCCCCCAGACTCCGTCCGGGGGGACCCCCAGCAGCGTCTCCTCGGACAGCCGCCGCGCCTTCGCCGTCATCGCGTGCACCGGCCGCAGCACCCGCCCCGCCGTCCACCAGCCCACCGCGACCGCGCACAGCGCCGTCGCGAGCAGCGCGAACGACGACCACATCAGCATCTGCTGCGACGCGGCGTCCCGTACGTTCGCGGTCAGCTGGTACGCGGTGACCGGCTCGAGCACCCGTACCGATGTCACCGGCAGGGCGGGCTCGACGCGCGCCGCGATCGCCGCGGCCTCGTTCTCCGTACCGGCGCGCGACAACAGATTGACGATGCCCAGCAGACACGCGCCGAGGACCAGGAAGACCCCGCCGTAGACGAGCGCGATCCGGGTACGGATCGTCGACCCCGGCCCGATCACAGCACGTACCCCACGCCCTGCACCGTACGGATCAGCGCCGGCTCCCCGAGCTTGCCGCGCAGCTTGCTCATACAGACCCGTACCGCGCCCGTGAACGGATCCGCATGCGCGTCCCAGGCACGCTCGAGCAGCTCCTCCGCCGAGACCGTCGCGCCGTCCGCCTCCAGCAGGATCTGGAGCACAGAGAACTCCTTCGGGGACAGTTCGAGATCGCGCCCGTCCCGCGTCACGATCCGCCGCACCGTGTCCAGCCGCACTCCGTGCCGCTCCAGCAGCGGCGGCACCGGCCTGGCACTGCGCCGCCGCAGCGCCCGTACCCGGGAGATCAGCTCGGGGAACTCGAAGGGCTTGCCCAGATAGTCGTCCGCGCCCAGGTCCAGGCCCTCCACCCGGTCCTCCATGGACGCCGACGCGGTCAGCATCAGAATCCGGGTACGGGCCGCGGAGGCGACCAGTTCGCGGGCCACCTCGTCCCCGTGGACGCGCGGCAGATCGCGGTCGAGGACGACGACGTCGTAGTCGTGCAGCCCCAGATACGCCAGCGCCGCGTCACCGCTGTAGACCGTGTCGACGGCGAATCCGGCCCGCCGCAGCCCCGTGGCGACCAGCTCGGCCAGTTCTTTCTCGTCCTCGGCGACCAGTACCCGCATGTCGTCGTCCCCCTGCTGCCCGTGCACCCGCTGCCCCGCCTCTCCCCCAGGATGCGCCTTTCTACGGCACCGGATGTTTCGCAGAGCTCTCCGCCGTCCCGCGGGCCGGTTTATCGATGTGAGTGGATCTCCGGCGGGCCGTTAGGATTTCGACCATGGCGGCCACTGGATCCGAGAAGCAGGGGGCGAAGGCGTGAAGGCTTTCTACGTATCGACCCCCATTTACTACGTCAACGACGCTCCTCACCTGGGCCACGCCTACACGACCGTCGCAGGCGACGTGCTCACACGCTGGCACCGTCAGCGCGGCGAGAAGGTGTGGTACCTCACCGGCACGGATGAGCACGGTCAGAAGGTCATGCGCACTGCCGAGGCGAACAACGTCACGCCGCAGGAGTGGTGCGACAAGCTCGTGGAGGAGGCATGGAAACCCCTCTGGGAGCACCTGAACATCGCGAACGACGACTTCATCCGTACGACGGAGAAGCGGCACACGGACCGTGTGCAGGAGTTCGTGCAGGACCTGTACGACAAGGGCGAGATCTACAAGGGCGGGTACGAAGGCCCGTACTGCGTGGGCTGTGAGGAGTACAAGCTCCCCGGCGACCTGCTCGACGGCACGGGCGAGTTCGCCGGGCAGAAGCTCTGCCCGATCCACAAGAAGCCGGTGGAGATCCTCAAGGAGGAGAACTACTTCTTCAAGCTCGGCGAGTACGGCCCGAAGCTGCTGGAGTTCTACGAGTCGAACCCCGGCTTCATCCAGCCCGAGTCCGCCCGCAACGAGGTCGTGAACTTCGTGAAGCAGGGCCTGCAGGACCTGTCGATCTCGCGGTCGACGTTCGACTGGGGCATCAAGGTGCCGTGGGACGCGAAGCACATCATCTACGTGTGGATCGACGCCCTGCTGAACTACGCCACGGCGGTCGGCTACAACGAGAACCCGGCGAAGTTCGACGAGACCTTCCCGGCGAATGTGCACTTGATCGGCAAGGACATCCTTCGCTTCCACACGATCATCTGGCCCGCGATGCTGATGGCGCAGGGCCTGCCGGTGCCCGGCAGGGTCGCGGCCAACGGCTGGCTGATGGTCGGCGGCGAGAAGATGTCGAAGTCGAACCTGACGGGCATCAAGCCGCAGGATCTGACCTCGCACTTCGGCGTGGACGCGTACCGCTGGTACTTCCTGCGCGCGATCGCGTTCGGCCAGGACGGCTCGTTCTCGTGGGAGGACTTCACCGCCCGCTACACGAGCGAGCTCGCCAACGACTACGGCAACCTGGCGTCGCGCGTCGCGGCGATGGTCGGCAAGTACTTCGACGGGGCACTGCCGGAGGCGACGGCGTCCGGCGAGGCCGAGAAGGCCGTCCAGGAGGGCATGGCGAAGGCCGTGGCCGAGGCCGACCGGCGGATCGGCGAGGAGCTGGACTTCCAGGGCGGCATCCTGGCGGTCTTCGACTTCGTGAAGCAGGTCAACGGCTACATCACGGAGCAGGAGCCGTGGAAGGTCGCCAAGGACGAATCCGAGGAGGGCAAGGCCCGCCTCGCGACCATCCTGTACACGGCGGCCGAGTCCCTGCGGGCCGTGGCGGTCCTGCTGAACGCCATCATGCCGGACACCTCACAGAAGCTGTGGGACTCGCTGGGTGCGGAGGCGACACTCGGCGCCCTGGCGGACCAGCGGGTTCAGGACGCGGCGGACTGGGGCAGGCTCCCGGCCGGCTCGGCGGTGACGAAGGGCGCGGTGCTGTTCCCGCGTCTGGAGGAGCCGAAGAAGAGCTAGTACGTGATGACGTACGCGTACGTCATCACACCAGGCAGCATCGAAGGGGCCCGCACCATGCGGGCCCCTTCGGGCGTCCCCGGGTTGTCCCCGGGCGGTCCGGGATCGCCGGGCGGTGCGGATTCCGGGGCGGGCGCCCTTCGGGAAGCGCGGGGCGGGCCTCTTCGGGAATCGCGGGGAGCCCGCTGACGTCACCTGCCCAGCGACGTCACGTCCCCCATCACCACCACCGGCCGCTTCGCCGGGTCCAGCCACCCCAGCAGCTCCGTCATCCGGTCCCGCGTGAGCGAGACGCAGCCCTGGGTCGGCCCGCCGTGGTCCACGTGGATCCAGATGCCGCCTCCCTTGGCCGAGCCGAGCGGGCGGTACCAGTGCAGGGGAGTGGTGCCGGGCTCGCGGTTGTAGTTGATGGCCACCACATGGTCGAAGGACCCGGCGAGCGGTTCGCCCTCGAAGCCCGTGCCGCCCGCGGTGAAGGCGGCACCGTGGTCGTACGGGAGCCTGGTGCCCGGGTCGGGCAGCAGGCCGCCCGCGTCGGTGAGGTCGAACACGCCGATCGGCGAGCGGAGGTCGCCCTCCCAGTGGTCGTCGGTCCAGCCGCGCAGGGCGTTGTGCGCGGGCCAGGGAGTGGAGACGGCCTGCCAGCCGTACGTGGGGACGCGTTCGTAGAGCACCGCGGTGGCCCGGTTGGAGTCCGGGGCCTCGCCGGTCACCACGACCGCCTGCTGGGTCGCGGCGCTGATCCGGCTTCTGGTGAGGGCGCCGAGAGAGGGAATCTCCTGCGCCTGGACGATCTCTGCCTCGGGGCCGGACTGCCCGGTGGGGCCCGACTCGGTGGCGTCCGCGGATCTCTTTGAGGGCGCGGGTGCCGCCTTGCCGGTATCGCCCGAGCAGCCGGTGAGCAGCAGACCGGCGACGGCCAGTGCCACCGCCGGGCAAGGTCCTGTGCGGAGGGACATGTACGAGCCTTTCAGTTCGAGAGCCTGATGCCCTGCTGCTTCGAGGTCGGGGGGCTGCCTCGGCCCCGTCGGCGCCGTATCGGATATATACGATCATCTGCCGAATATCGGCCACAGTGCGTGAGGCGTCGCCGGAGACACGGAGGCCGGCCAAAGACAGCGGGCCACGGATCGGGGCGGACATTCGCCCGTACGGTCTGGAGCAGCTCCCCGGCACGATGTGCGACGCCGGTCGGCAGCCGGGCCATCCGCAGGCAGTCCCCTCCCGCGGGCGGATGTCTTCCCCGTCTGTGGAAGGCGAGGGCGCGCCGGTCTGCCCGCTCCACGCCGGAGGGCCCCGGAACCTTTCGGTTCCGGGGCCCTCCGCGTACGACGAGACGTCAGCTCGTGCCGTCGTGCGTCTCGTTCGGAGCGACGCCGAGCGTGAGCGAGGCCCGCACACCCTCGGCGATGCGGCGGCCCTTCTTGTACTCCAGGGCGAGCAGGCCGCCCTGGGCCCCGGTGCCGCGGTAGAAGCGGTCCTCGTCCAGGGTCGTCCGCTGTGTGGTGCCGGTGCGGTACGGCGCGACCTTGGCGCAGTCGAGCACCGCCTCCTCGGCGAAGAAGAGCTGGCCGGTGTGGCAGGTGTGCCCGCCCTCGTAGCCGGCACTCGTGAGCCTGCCGCCCACGTTGACCTTGGTGTGGATGTGCACACAGCGACCGGGATACCAGCCGGGGAAGACCGTCCTGAACTCCACGAACCCGTTCCGGTCGGTCAGCTGGGTGCCGCGCAGATAGCGCTTGCCGTCGGCGGGCTCCTGGTGCCCGCCACCGCCCCTGCCGCCGGTGCTCAGACGCTCGTACCCGGAGTAGAGCCCCAGCGCATCGCAGTGCCAGACGTCGACGGCAGCGCCGCGGAGCGGCTTGCAGGTACCGCTGTCGATCACCTTGAGCCGGAGGGTCGTGGGGATGCCCTCCCGGTCCTCGGTGATGTCCTTCCGGATCTTGTCCGCGTCGATGTAGTACGGCCCCTCGGTGGCCTCCGAGGTGAGCCGGTAACACACCTCACGCGACGCGACGGGCTGCCTGCCCGGGCCCTGCCCGGCCGAAGCAGTGGTCACCACCGCCCCGCCGGCCCCGACCGCCACCACGGCCGCACCGCCCGCGACGACGAACCGGCGCCGGGTCATGTCCCGTTCGGGAGCGGGCCCGTGGGGGCCCTGTCCTTGCGTTTCAGTCATGGTCAGGACGCTAGACCCCGGATCCGGCAGGAACGTGAGAAAGACGCCTGCGTCACTGAAACGGGAAGGCCCCCGCACCGCGCGCTGCGGTGAAGGGGCCTTTCTCAGGTACTGCTCTCAGGTACTGCTCACTCGCCGGACTTGGCGACCGGCTTGCGCAGCGCGACATTCAGCTCGCGCAGCCGGGACTCGTCCAGCTCGGTCGGCGCGCCCATCATCAGGTCCTGCGCGTTGCCGTTGAGCGGGAAGGCGATCGTCTCGCGGATGTTCGGCTCGTCGGCCAGCAGCATCACGATGCGGTCGATGCCCGGGGCGATGCCGCCGTGCGGCGGGGCACCGAACTGGAAGGCGCGGAGCATGCCCGAGAACTCGTGCTCCACGGTCTCCCTGGAGTACCCGGCGATCTCGAACGCCTTGAACATGAGCTCGGGCTCGTGGTTCCGGATCGCGCCGGAGGACAGCTCGACGCCGTTGCAGACGATGTCGTACTGCCAGCCGAGGATGTCCAGCGGGTCCTGGGTCTCCAGGGCCTCGAGGCCGCCCTGAGGCATCGAGAAGGGGTTGTGCGAGAAGTCGATCTTGCCGGTCTCCTCGTCCTTCTCGTACATCGGGAAGTCGACGATCCAGCAGAACCGGAAGACGCCCTCCTCGAAGTGGCCGGCGCGCTTGGCGGCCTCGACGCGGACCGCGCCCATGATCTTGGAGACCTCGTCGAACTCGCCGGCACCGAAGAAGATCGCGTGGCCGGGCGCGAGGGAGAGGCGCTCGGTGAGGACCTTGATGTTCTCCTCGGTGAGGAACTTGGCGATCGGTCCGGTCAGACCGCCGTCCTCACCGACACGCACCCAAGCCAGGCCCTTGGCGCCGTGCTCGACGGCGAAGTCGCCGAGGCCGTCGAAGAACTTCCGCGACTGGGCGGCGGTGTCCGGCACCGGCAGCGCGCGGACGTGCTTGCCGGCGAAGGCCTTGAACTCCGAGCCCTCGAAGACGTCCGAGATGTCGACGAGCTCCAGCCGGGCGCGCAGGTCCGGCTTGTCGTTGCCGTACTTCAGCATCGACTCGCGGAACGGGATCCGGGGGAAGGGCGAGGTGACGTGGCGGCCGTTGCCGAACTCCTCGAAGAGCTCGGTCATCAGCTTCTCGATCGGCTGGAAGACGTCCTCCTGCTCGACGAAGCTCATCTCGACGTCGAGCTGGTAGAACTCGCCCGGCGAGCGGTCGGCGCGGGCGTCCTCGTCGCGGAAGCAGGGCGCGATCTGGAAGTAGCGGTCGAAGCCGGAGATCATCAGCAGCTGCTTGAACTGCTGCGGAGCCTGCGGCAGCGCGTAGAACTTGCCGGGGTTCAACCGGGAGGGGACCACGAAGTCGCGCGCGCCCTCGGGAGAGGTCGCGGTGAGGATCGGGGTCGCCATCTCGTTGAAGCCGAGCGCGGTCATCTTGTGACGGATGGCAGAGATGACGGCCGTACGCAGCATGATGTTGCGGTGCATGCGCTCGCGGCGCAGGTCGAGGAAGCGGTACTCCAGACGCCGCTCCTCGCCCACCCCGTCGTCCGTGTTGATCTGGAACGGCAGCTGCTGCGCGGCGCCGAGCAGCTCGACCGCCGAGACCTCGACCTCGATCTCGCCGGTGGGCAGCTCGGGGTTGATGTTCTCGGCACCACGCGAGACGACCTTGCCGTCGACGCGGACCACCGACTCCTTGTTGACCTTGTCGAGGGCCTCGTAGGCGGGGGTGCCGGGGCGGGCGACGAGCTGCGTGATGCCGTAGTGGTCGCGCAGATCGATGAAGAGGATGCCACCCAGGTCTCGGCGATTGTGCAGCCAGCCGCTCAGCCGGACGTCGGCGGAGACGTCAGAGGCGCGGAGCTCGCCGCAGGTGTGGGACCTGTACCGATGCATCGTCGTTCATCCAGTCTTAGCGTTTTGGGGTGGGCACAACCCTTGCAAGGTTACCGCCCGGCCCCCACTCGGCTCATTGACATACGCATGCCACCTCTGGCCCGCTGCGCGAGCGGCCGGACGGCGCTCCAACGGCCCCCGCTCGCACTGCACCACCAGGCCGCCGGCGAACCGGCGCGAGGACGACATCGCGGCCTTGCTGTTCCCGCTGCTCCCGCCGCTCCCGCCGCTCCTTGTGCTGCCCCGTCGGGAGGGCACACCCGTGCGGCGGGCCCCGCGGCGCACGGCGACGACCGTGGCACAGGCCGGACCGGAGAGGCGAGGCGAGGCGAGGCGATCCGGTGCGAGCTCTACGGGCCGGCGGCCTCGGTGCCGGCGGCGTAACGCCTCCGCAGCTCGCCGATGATGCCGAAGGCCGCGGCGGTGAGCGGTACGGCGAGCAGCATGCCGAGAATCCCGGCGACGGCCGCCCCCGCGGTGATCGCCAGCATCACGACGGCCGGGTGCATCTGGACGGTGCGGCTCTGGATCACGGGCTGGAGCACATACCCCTCCAGCACCTGCACCGCGAGAACCACACCCAGCGCCCAGAGCGCGATCACGACCCCGCGGTCGGCGAGCGCGACAAGGACGGCGACGGCTCCGGAGATGAAGGCGCCGAGGTACGGGATGTACGCCCCGATGAAGACGAGCGCCCCGAGCCCGACGGCGCCGGGGACGCGCAGGATGAGCAGCCCGGTGGTGATGCAGACGGCATCGATGAGGGCGATGAACGTGGTCCCGCGCATGAATCCCTCGACGGCCTCGAAGGCGCGGCGCCCCATGGCTTCGACGACGTCCCCGGTGGCGTGCGGCACGAGGGATCTGAGGGTGCCCACAGCTCTGTCCGAGTCCCGCAGAAAGAAAAACATGAGCAACAGGGCGAGCACGGTGGTGCCGATCACCTCGCCCACGACGCTCAGCCCGCTGATCACCCCGGACGCGGCGGTCCCGCCGAACGTGCCGAGCAGATCCTTGGAATTGGCCGCGAGGTCCTCCAGGGAGGTCCCGGCGGCTCCGAAGTGCTCGGCGAGATCCTTGGCGGCCTGCCGCAACGAGGCGATGATCTGGTCGCCGGTGTCGCTCAGCGCGCCGACGACGATGTACGTGGTCCCCCCGGCGACGGCGACCACGGCGGCACAGGTCAGCCCGGCGGCGAGCGACCGGTTCATCCCCATCCTGACGAGCCGCTGGTGCATCGGCCCGAGGAGCCCGGTCCCGAGCACTGCCAGGAGCACGGGCGTGACGGCGGCCTGAAAGGTGACGCAGAGCCAGATCCCGACGGCAGCCACGCCGGTGAGAAGCAACGCCACGACACACCAGGCGGCGGCCCGCCGGGCCGCATCGGGCAGGAGCGGCTTCTGTGTCTGCACGCTCCCACGTGACCACGGGGCGCGACCCGGGGCCTGCCCGGGGGGCCCACCCGAGTGACTGACCGTCACCAAGGCGGATTCGGCGGCGTGTTCGTGCCCGCCGCCGGAGGCTGCGACCCTGCCGCCGCGGAAGCCGCCCGTCGGGGACGGGGCTGCCGCACACCGTGACGGCCCCGGCCTGCTGTCACTGACCCACGGTGCAAAGCAGCCGTCGGTCTCGCCGAGGCTCAGCTGTCGGCCGGGTTGAGGGTCTTGCAGACGAAACGCCGACGGGGTGGCGTATGCCGACGCGGTGTCGGAGCTCGCCGCCCCGCGGCGGGTCGAGTTGCGGGAGGCGGCCCGCGCTGTCATGGCGGTTGACGGGCGCTCCTTCAGAGGCTGCGGGCGGTGATGCTGCCGTAGGCGGTGGTCGCGTGGATGTTCAGGCCGGCGGCGCCGCCGTCGGTGTTCTTGAGCGTGTTGTGGATCCGGCCGTAGGTGGTGCCGGCGTCCAGGGAGGCGGAGGCTCCGCGGGCGGCGCCGACCGAGATCTCGCCGTGCTCGGTGCGCAGCGCGACCGTGCCGCGCACGGCCTCGGCGATGTGGATGTCGCCCTTTTGGGTGTTGATCTCTGCGGGGCCGCTCAGGCGGCCGACCGAGACGTCGCCGGCGAGGAGGGTGAGGCGGGCACTCGCGGCCTCGTCGAGCTTGATCGAGCCGTGCGCGCCCTCGAAGGTGACGTCGCCGAGCCGTCCGACGCCCCGGAGCTCGGCGCTGGACGCCTTCGCCTCGATGCGGGAGCCGGCGGGCAGCTGGACCGTCACCTCGACGGATCCGGAGCTGCCGAGGATCCGGTTCGCCGCCGCCGGGGTCTCGATCCGCAGGACGCCGTCGCCGTATGCGACCTCGATCTGCTCCGCCGCCTTCACGTCGCGGCTCTTCGAGGCGTCCGCGGGCAGGATCTCGACCGTGGTGTCGGCCCGGTCGGCGGCGATGAACCGGATGTGTCCCGCGGGGATGTCGAGGACGGCGGTCACCGGGGTGGGGGTGTCGAACTTCTGCATCGTGCTCTCCTTCGGCTCGTTGTTTCTGACACCGGAAACGCTACGTTGCATTCAATATCCTTGCAACACAATCGTTGCGAACAATCTGCATTTATGCAGGTAGAAGCCCAACTATCGTTGCAACGGCCTGGGTTTTAACGCAACGACAGTCATCCGGTTCGTTGCATTGGATTGGGAGTGAACGCTATGCTGGAGGCATCAGGGAAGCGTGAAGGGAGATCGCGATGCCGGGAGGCAGACTCACCCAGCAGGAACGCCAGCAGATCGCGCTGGGACTGGCCGACGGCCTCGCCTACGCGGAGATCGCCAGACGCCTCGACCGCCCGACCTCGACGATCACGCGCGAGGTGATGCGCAACGACGGCCCCACCGCCTACCGTGCCGACCTGGCCCACCGCGCCACCGAACGCCGCGCCCACCGGCGCAGGCAGACGGCGCCCCGAGGGCCTCAGGCGCCCCCGCAGGCCCACGGACGCGACGCCGAGGCGGTGCGCGAGTACGAGGAGACGTTCACCACCGTCCTCATGCAATCGGGCGTGCCCAAGATGATGGCCCGGGTGCTGGCCTGCCTCTGCACCAGCGACGCGGGCAGCCTCACCGCGTCCGAACTCGTTCAGCGCCTCCAGGTCAGCCCGGCGTCCATCTCCAAAGCGATCGCGTTCCTCGAGAGTCAGGGCCTCATCCGCCGGGAACGCGACGAACGCCGCCGCGAGCGCTACATCGTCGACGACGACGTCTGGTACCAATCCATGATGGCCAGCGCCCGGTCCACCGCCCAGCTCGTCGACACCGCGCGGCAGGGCGTCACCGTCCTCGGCCCCGGCACCCCGGCCGCCGCCCGCCTCGAGAACATCGCCCGCTTCCTCGACTTCGTCTCCGAGAGCATCGCCCGCGCCGCGGACCAGGCCCGCGAAATCCTCCACACGAAACCCGAGGCGACCTCAGGCGGCACTGCCGAGCCGAGTTCAGATCGCGGATAGACAGCGGATGGACAGCTGCCTTGCCCCGCGACGCGGACCCCCGGCCCGCCCACGACAGACAGACCACGACCCCCCGCGACGCGAAGCCGCCGCCCTCCCGCCGGGGACGGGCGGGAGGGCGGCACACACCGCCGGGCGGCGCAGCCCGCACGGAGGCGTGGGCAGGGCGGCGGGGGGACACCGCCCGCCACCTTCAAGGGCGGGCGGGGACAGATCCTGGGGACGGGCCCGCCCCAGAGCGTCAGCTCCCGTCCGCCGGGACCGTGCCCAAACGCCCCGCCTGGAAGTCCTCGAAGGCCTTCTTCAGCTCCGCGTGGCTGTTCATCACGAACGGGCCGTAGTGCGCCATCGGCTCCCGGATCGGGCTCCCGCCCAGCAGCACGATCTCCAGGTCCGGGCTGTTCGAGTCCTGGGACTCGTCCGCGCGGACCGTCAGCGAGGAACCCGTACCGAACACCGCCGTCTGGCCCGTACGGACCGGCCGGCGCTCCGTGCCCACCGCGCCCCGCCCCGCCAGGACGTACGCCAGGCCGTTGAAGTCCTCCCGCCACGGCAGCGTGACCTCCGCGCCCGGCCGCAGTGTCGCGTGGATCATCGTGATCGGCGTGTGCGTGATGCCGGGCCCCTCGTGCCCGCCCAGCTCCCCCGCGATGACCCGCAGCAGCGCCCCGCCGTCCGGCGAGGTCAGCAGCTGGACCTCGCCGCCGCGGATGTCCTGGTATCTGGGGTCCATCATCTTGTCGCTCGCCGGCAGGTTCACCCACAGCTGGAGGCCGTGGAAGAGACCGCCGGACAAGACCAGCGACTCCGGCGGCGCCTCGATGTGGAGCAGGCCCGAGCCCGCTGTCATCCACTGGGTGTCGCCGTTGCGTATGGTCCCACCGCCACCGTTGCTGTCCTGGTGGACGAAGGTGCCGTCGATCAGATAGGTGACCGTCTCGAAGCCGCGGTGCGGATGCCAGGGGGTTCCCTTCGGCTCTCCGGCGGCGTACTCCACCTCACCCATCTGGTCCATCATGATGAACGGGTCGAGGTACTGGTAGTTGATCCCGGCGAACGCACGTCGCACCGGGAAGCCCTCCCCCTCGAACCCTGCGGGCGCCGTGGTCACGGCGAGCACGGGACGCGCCGCGGCCTCGGCCGGCGCGGAGACGCGCGGCAGGGTGAGCGGATTCTCGACAGTCACTGCAGGCATGACGGGCCCTCCTTGTGCGACCAGGTTAGTTGAAGCGTGAACTTCTTGCCACCCCGCACAACCGAAGGCGCCCGGGGAACATTCCCCGGGCGCCTTTCACTCACATTTCGGCGGAGATCAGCCGTACATCCGCCGCATCGCGAAGTCGACCATCTGCTCCACGGCCTTCGCGTCGAACACCATCCGGTGGTCGCCCTCCATGTCGAGGACGAAGCCGTACCCGGTGGGCAGCAGGTCGATCACCTCCGCACCGGTGATCACGAAGTACTTGGACTCCTTGCCCGCGTACCTGCGCAGTTCCTTGAGCGAGGTGAACATCGGGATGACCGGCTGCTGGGTGTTGTGCAGCGCCAGGAACCCGGGATTGTCGCCGCGCGGGCAGTAGACCTTCGAGGTCGCGAAGATCTGCTGGAAGTCCTCGGCGGACAGCGACGCGGTGGTGAAGGCCCGCACCGCGTCGGCGAGAGAGGGGGGCGACGGCTCGGGGTACAGCGGCTGCTCGCTGTAGTGGGGCTGCTGCGGCACATACTGCTGCTGGGCGCCCGGGTTCTGGTCGTAGCCGTACATGGGCGCAAGGGTACTGAGTCCGCCGCGCCCGCGGGTGCTGCAGGCCCGGGACCGGCCACCGGCCCAGGACGTTCCCCCGTGAACACCGTCACCGACGGCGACGATGCCCCCGGTTCCGCACACCGTCCGTCACGCTCCCGCACCCCGGCGGCGAGTCGTGTCACAGATGACCCGTCAGGGGTTGCGTCTTATTACCGACGGGTAGCATCATCGGTAGCTACTTGCTGGTATGTGGATGAGCAATCCGCCTCCCGATCCTTACGGAGCCGTCGCCATGGGGCACTACAAGTCGAATCTCCGCGACATCGAGTTCAACCTCTTCGAGGTCCTCGGGCGCGACAAGCTGTACGGCACCGGCCCGTTCGCGGAGATGGACGTCGACACCGCCAAGAGCATCCTCGACGAGATCGCGCGTCTCGCCGAGAACGAGCTCGCCGAGTCCTTCGCGGACGCGGACCGCAACCCTCCGGTCTTCGACCCGGAGACCAACACCGCGCCCGTCCCGGCGTCCTTCAAGAAGAGCTACAAGGCCTTCATGGACTCCGAGTACTGGCGTCTGGGCCTGCCCGAGGAGATCGGCGGCACCACCTCGCCCCGCTCCCTGATCTGGTCCTACGCGGAGCTGCTCCTCGGCTCCAACCCGGCCGTCTGGATGTACTCCTCCGGCCCGGCCTTCGCCGGCATCCTCTTCACGGAGGGCAACGAGGCGCAGAAGAAGGTCGCCGAGATAGCCGTCGAGAAGCGCTGGGGCTCCACCATGGTCCTCACCGAGCCGGACGCCGGCTCGGACGTCGGCGCCGGGCGCACCAAGGCCGTGCAGCAGGACGACGGCTCCTGGCACATCGAGGGCGTGAAGCGCTTCATCACCTCCGGTGAGCACGACATGGAGGAGAACATCCTTCACTACGTGCTGGCCCGCCCCGAGGGCCACGGCCCCGGCACCAAGGGTCTCTCCCTCTTCCTCGTGCCGAAGTTCCACTTCGACTGGGAGACCGGCGAGCTGGGCGAGCGCAACGGCGTCTACGCCACGAACGTCGAGCACAAGATGGGCCTGAAGGCCTCCAACACCTGCGAGATGACCTTCGGCGACCGGCACCCCGCCAAGGGCTGGCTGATCGGCGACAAGCACGACGGCATCCGCCAGATGTTCATGATCATCGAGTTCGCCCGGATGATGGTCGGCACGAAGGCCATCGCGACCCTGTCCTCCGGCTACCTCAACGCGCTCGAGTACGCCAAGGAGCGCGTCCAGGGCCAGGACCTGGTGAACTTCGCGGACAAGTCCGCGCCCAAGGTCACCATCACGCACCACCCGGACGTCCGCCGCTCGCTGATGACGCAGAAGGCGTACGCCGAGGGCATGCGCGCCCTGGTGCTCTACACCGCCTCCGTCCAGGACGAGATCGCCGTCAAGGAGGCCGCGGACGAGGACGCCAAGGCGCTCGTCGCGCTGAACGACCTGCTGCTGCCGATCGTGAAGGGCTACGGCTCCGAGAGGTCGTACGAGCAGCTGGCCCAGTCGCTGCAGACCTTCGGCGGCTCCGGCTACCTGCAGGAGTACCCGGTCGAGCAGTACATCCGGGACGCCAAGATCGACACCCTCTACGAGGGCACCACGGCCATCCAGGGCCAGGACTACTTCTTCCGGAAGATCGTCCGCGACCAGGGCCAGGCGCTGAACACCCTGTCCGAGGAGATCAAGAAGTTCCTGGCGGTCGGCACCGGCGGCGAGGAGCTGGCCCCGGCCCGCGACGCGCTCGCCAAGGCCGCGGTCGACCTTGAGGCGATCGTCGGCACGATGACGAACGACCTCATCGCCACCGGCGAGGACGTCAAGAACATCTACAAGGTGGGCCTCAACACCACCCGCCTGCTGCTCGCCTCGGGCGACGTGGTCGTCGGTTACCTGCTGCTGCGCGGCGCGGCCGTCGCGGCGGAGAAGCTGCAGACGGCGTCCGCCAAGGACGTGCCGTTCTACCAGGGCAAGATCGCGGCCGCGAAGTTCTTCGCCGCCAACGTCCTGCCGGGTGTCTCGGCCGAGCGCGCGCTCGCCGAGACCGTGGACACCTCGCTGATGGACCTGGACGAGGCCGCGTTCTAGTCCTGACCTGCTGAGTCAAACCAGCGCCGCCGCCCGACTCGTTCGGGTGGCGGCGCTGTCGTATCAGCTGGGTATGCCGATCCCACGGCCGAGAATCCCGTTCACGGGAGGAACCCATGACCGCCGAAGCACTGCCCGACTCGCAGCACCGGCAGCCGGACGGCTCCGAGAGCTGGAACCGGCACCGGCAGCCGGACGGTTCTCCGTGGCCGATGCCGCCTGCGGACGGCTACACCGTGGACGACTACTTCACGCTCGACCTCCCGCCGCACACAGAGCTGATCGACGGGAGCCTGGTCTTCGTCAGTGCGCAGCACAAGTTCCACACGCTGGCGATGTCCCTGCTGGAGCAAGGGCTGCGCCGACACGTCCCCGAGCATCTGCGGGTGCGCCGGGAGATGGCCGTGGTGCTCGGCAAGCGGAACGCACCGGAGCCCGACCTGGTCGTGGTGAAGGCGGAGTCCGTGCAGAACCAGCGACAGACCCGCTATCAGGCCGCCGACGTGCTGCTCGCCGTCGAAGTCGTCTCCCCGGACTCCGAGGCCCGCGACCGCGACACCAAGCCGCACAAGTACGCCGCCGCGGGCATCCCGCACTTCTGGCTGGTGGAGATGACCGGCGAGCACGACCGGCCCATGGTGTGCACCTACGAGTACGACCCGGTCACCAGGGCCTACGTCGCGACCGGCATCCATCACGACCACCTCAAGCTCAGCGCGCCGTACGACATCGACGTCGATCTGAGCGCCATCGACCATCTGTAGGCCGCTCCGGGCGGGCCTCGTAGGGTGACCTCATGAGCAGCAGACCCGCCCGCTTCGACCGCGGCCACACCGACGATCTGATGTCCTTCCTGACGGCCGGACCTTCGCCGTACCACGCAGTGGCCGCTGCCGCCGAGCGGCTCGAGAAGGCCGGCTTCCGGCAGGTGCTGGAGACGGACGCCTGGGACGCTGCGACATCACCGGCTGCCGCCTCGGGGACCGGCGGCAGATACGTGCTGCGCGGCGGGGCGATCATCGCCTGGTACGTGCCGGAGGGCGCGCAGGCCCACACCCCGTTCCGGATCGTCGGCGCGCACACCGACTCCCCCAATCTGCGGGTCAAGCCGCTCCCGGACACCGGTTCGTACGGCTGGCGCCAGATCGCCGTCGAGGTGTACGGCGGGACGCTGCTCAACACCTGGCTCGACCGCGATCTGGGGCTGGCCGGGCGGCTCAGCCTGCGCGACGGCTCGCACCGGCTGGTGAACGTGGACCGGCCGCTGCTGCGCGTACCCCAGCTCGCCGTCCATCTGGACCGCTCCGTCAACACCGACGGGCTCAAGCTCGACCGGCAGCGCCATATGCAGCCGATCTGGGGCCTCGGGGACGTCGAGGAAGGCGATCTGATCCGCTTCCTGGAGCAGGAGGCCGGGATAGACGAGGGCGAGGTCACCGGCTGGGACCTGATGGTGCACGCCATCGAGGCGCCCGCCTATCTGGGGCGCGACCGGGAGCTGCTGGCCGGGCCGCGGATGGACAACCTGATCTCCGTGCACGCGGGTACGGCGGCGCTCGCGGCCGTGGCCGCCGCCGACGGGGACCTGCCGTTCATCCCCGTGCTCGCCGCCTTCGACCACGAGGAGAACGGCTCGCAGTCCGACACCGGCGCGGACGGCCCGCTGCTCGGATCGGTGCTGGAGCGCACGGTCTTCGCCCGCGGCGGCACCTTCGAGGACCGGGCCCGCGCCTTTGCCGGAACGATCTGCCTGTCCTCCGACACCGGGCATGCCGTGCACCCCAACTACGGCGAGCGGCACGATCCGACGCACCACCCGCGGGCGAACGGCGGCCCGATCCTCAAGGTCAATGTGAACCAGCGGTACGCCACCGACGGCAGCGGCCGGGCCGTGTTCGCCGCCGCCTGCGAGAAGGCGGGCGTGCCGTGGCAGACGTTCGTGTCGAACAACGCGATGCCGTGCGGCACGACCATCGGCCCGATCACCGCCGCCCGGCACGGCATCCAGACCGTCGACATCGGCGTCGCGATCCTGTCGATGCACAGCGCGCGTGAGCTGTGCGGCGCGGACGATCCGTATCTGCTGGCCAACGCGCTGGTGTCATTCCTGACGGTCTGACAAATCCGCTGTCCCACACGCCCCGGGCCCGTTTATCATGGGAGGCTCGGGGCGCGCCTCATCGAGCACTTTGTTGTCTCCTTCTCCCGCGCGTCCCTCGAATCGTCCGGGGGGACGCACACGTGAAGCGCAGCATTTCCTTTGCCCTGTCCACATCCGTGGTACTGGGCGTACTCGCGGTGCCCAGCGCCGCATTCGCCGCCGCAGGGCCCACCGCCCTCAAAGTCTCCGGCCACGACAAGCAGCTCGGCCGCCTCTTCGTCGACGACCTGAAGGCCGACAGCGATGTGACCGGCATCAGCGCCGTCGTCCACAAGCCGGGCGAGAACGTGGCCGTCGAGTGGGTCCACAACTTCGAGCTCGCTTCGGGCGACAAGAAGTCGGGCGACTGGATCACCAGGAAGGACGTCAAGCTCGAGATCACCGGCGTGTTCGCCGTCGACCTGATCGTCCGCGAGGCCGACGGCGACGAGACGACCCTCAAGGACGTCGGCACGTACAACTACACGGCCAGGAAGTACTTCCAGGAGTTCGGCGTCGACCGGCCCAACCCGACCGTCGACGACCAGAAGGTCACCGCGAGCGGCCGGCTCGCCGAGTGGCAGCCCATCACGCACGAGAGCAAGCCCGTCGCCGATTCGAGCGTGCGCATCCACAACGGCTCCTACGACGAGACCGTGAGGACGGACGCGGACGGCAGGTTCTCCGACTGGTTCATCGCGGACCCCAGGCCCAGCCCGGTCCGTGCGTACCACGGGAACCTGTCGAGCGAGCTGCTCCAGGTCGCGCCCAAGGGCCTGCCCGCCCGCGTCACGCTCGACACGTCCGACTTCAGCGGCACGTTCGGCGCACCGGTCGAGGTCACCGGCAAGGTCGAGTACGAGATCGACGGCGTCTGGAAGACGACGCAGCACGCCGACGTTGAGGTCGTGAACGCAGCGGGGACGTGGCAGGGGAGCGCCGTCACCACCGAGGACGGGCGTTTCAGCCTCGAGACGAAGATCCCCTTCGCGGGTGACAAGCGGCAGCTGAAGGTCAGTTACGGCGACTGGTTCTCCAACAAGCCGACCGCCCCGCTCACCTTCCGCACCACCGGCTACAGCTCCATCAGCCAGTTCGAGATCGAGCTCGGCTTCGACTCGAAGCTGACCGTGTCCGGACTGCTGGAAGTCGAGGGCGCCCCGCGACCGCACAACAAGCTCGACATCCAGGTGTCCAAGAACGGCAAGGACGGCTGGACGAAGCTCAAGACGCTGACGCTGACCAAGGACCGGTACTTCCGGGCGGACATCCCGGCACCGGCGTCCGGCCACTACCGCGCGGTCTACTCCGGCTCCGCGACCGTGCAGGGGTCGGTGAGCCCGGTCCTCAGGGCGAGCCGCATCCAGACCCGCATCAAGGACTACAAGGTCACGCCGAAGGTGAAGAAGCGCGGCGCGATCGCCGTCTCCGGCACGCTGCAGCACGCCGCGCCGGCCTGGAAGGCGTACGGCGGCAGGAAGGTGATGATCTTCTTCTCGCCCAAGGGCAAGCCGAAGGAGTCGTACCTGCTGGGCGAGGTGAAGACCGCGGCCAACGGCACGTTCAAGAAGAGCTTCAAGGAGCGGGGCGACGGCACGGTCTTCGCGCTGCACATCAACGCGGACAGCAAGCACCTGATGAACCCGAAGGTCTCGGGCAACGTCGACGTGAAGTAACCCTGCTCGCACGGGCCTTGGCGCCCGTGCGAAACATCCGGGAAAGGCCCCACCGGGCACGGTGGGTCCATGGTTCTGCTTGATCAGCCGACGGTCGACGTGCGCCACCCCGGCCCGTCGCGCCGCGTCCTGTCCCTCACGTTCGCCTCGGCGGCCGCTGTCCTGCTCGCCGGCTGCTGGTTCGTGACCCTCCGGCACAACGAGCGGCCGCCGTGGGCCAAGGACGTCGCGTACGAGGCGGGCTTCCTCCAGGGCAACCGCGTCAGGCAGTACGACCCGACCGGCCGGCAGGCGAGGGACCTGCTGGCCGGCGGGTGCGAGCGGTTCCAGGCGGAAGGCCGGGGCGGGCTGAAGGCGACGTACGACCCCGGGCTGTGGGTGGACGGCTGCCTGGACGGCGCGGCGGGGCGGCAGCCCGAGAAGCAGGGCCCGTTCCACTAGTTCCAGCCGCCCCGGCCGGCGCCGCTGTCCCTGCCCGCGCCGCTACCCCTGGTCCATCCCTGCCAGTACGAGGGGCAGCCGGGACGCCCCCTGGTCGCTCACCCGCACCGGTACGCCCCAGTCCTGCTGGTGCACATGGCAGGCCGGGTACTCATTGGCCGGATCGTCGTCGCAGGACGCCGCCATCGCCGAGACATGCAGAACGCCCCCGGTGACAGCCGGGTCGATCTCCAGCTCGCGCGTCAGGTCGGTGCCCGCGCCCTCCCCGCCGATCAGCAGCTCGGGCGGGGTGGCGGAGACCAGCAGCCGCGTCGAGGGGCCGTAGCGGGTGTCGAGCTTCTGCCCGGCCGGGGCCTGGAACACCACGTCCAACCGGAGCTTCCCCGGGGCGACTTCGGTGGCGGCGCGCCGGGTGCGGTGGGCGACGGCCTCGACGCGTACCGCCTCCTCCGGCAGCCGCAGCCGGGTCAGCCGGTGCCGCGCCGACTCCACGACCACGATGTCGTCACCGGTCAGCACTGCGCCGCTCGGCTCCCTCAGGTCGGTGGCGAGCGTGGTCACTTCACCGCTCTCGGGGTCGAAGCGGCGCAGCGCGTGGTTGTACGTGTCCGAGATCGCGACCGACCCGTCGGGCAGCGCCGTCACTCCCAGCGGATGCTGGAGCAGTGCCTGCCCCGCCGGCCCGTCCCGGTGTCCGAAGTCGAAGAGCCCGGTACCGACGGCCGTGTGCACCACCAGATCGCGGTCGATCCAGCGCACCGCGGAGGTCTCCGAGTCGGCGATCCACAGCCGGTCCTCGGTCGCCGCGAGCCCGGACGGCTGCGCGAACCACGCCTCGGCCGCCGGCCCGTCGACGAGCCCTTCGTTGGCCGTGCCGGCCGCGACCCCGACGGTCCCGGTCGCCGGGTCGTACGTCCACAGCTGGTGGACACCCGCCATCGCGATCCACAGCCGGTCGCCCCACCAGGCCACGTCCCACGGCGAGGAGAGCGCCACATCGAGGGCCGGCCCGCTCGTCGGCGAGCCCTGCCACCACTGGCTGCCGGTACCCGCGATCGTCTCGATCGCGCCGGTCGTGGGGTCGTACGCACGGATGGCGTGGTTCACGGTGTCGGCCACCGCGACCCGGCCGTCGGGAAGCAGCGCGAGCCCCTGCGGCTCATTGAAGTCTCCGTCGCCGACCCGCCGTACGACGCTCTCGCCGTCCGGCTCCAGCTCGACCAGCTGATGCCGGGTGGAGTCGGAGACAAGGAAGTTCCCGGACGGCAGCAGCAGGGCCTTGCCGGGGAAGCGCAGATCGGTGGCGACCGGCTCGGGTGCGACGTACGGCCCGTCGCCGCGCCGCAGGGTTCCCTTCGCGGCGTGCTCGGCCTCGAGCTCCTCGACGAGCTTCTCGATGGCATGAGCATGGCCCTCGCCCGCGTGCTGGGCGACGACGTACCCCTCGGGGTCGATGACGACCAGCGTGGGCCAGGCCCGTACGGCGTACTGCTTCCAGGTGGCCAGCTCGGGGTCGTCGAGCACGGGGTGGTGCACCTGGTAGCGCTCGACGGCGTCGACGACGGCCTGGTGCTCGGCCTCGTGCACGAACTTCGGCGAGTGGACCCCGATGATCACCACGGTGTCGCGGTGCTTCTCCTCTAGTTCACGCAGCTCATCCAGAACATGCAGACAGTTGATGCAACAAAATGTCCAAAAATCGAGAACGACAATGCGCCCTCGCAGGTCAGTGAGGGTGTACTGCTTGTCGCCTGTGTTGAGCCAGCCGCCCTTGCCGATCAGCTCGGGGGCCCGAACGCGTGCACGTGAAGCCATACCTCCATCCAACCGCAGACATGGTGGTACGCATTCCGCCATGAAGTATCTGGTGCACGACAAGATCTTCGCGATCGGCGACGACTACTGGATCGAGGACGAGAGCGGGCGGCAGGCGTTCCTCGTCGACGGCAAGGCGCTGCGCATGCGCGACACCCTTGAGCTCAAGGATCCCGACGGGATGGTGCTCATCACGCTGCGCGAGAAGATGCTCAGCCTGCGGGACGCGATGAAGATCGAGCGCGACGGGGAGACACTCGCCACGATCCGCAGGAAACGGCTCTCGCTGCTGCGCAACCACTACCGCGTGACGCTGGCCGAGGGCACGGAGCTCGATGTCAGCGGCAAGATCCTGGACCGGGAGTTCGCGGTCGAGTACGACGGGGAGCTGCTGGCGCACATCTCCCGCCGGTGGTTCCGGGTGCGGGAGACGTACACCGTGAATGTCGTACGGGAGGACGCGGACCCGCCGCTCATGATCGCGGTCGCGGTCTGTGTGATCCGTATGGCGGAGAAGGAACGCGACGACGACTGACCGGCAGGGGCCGAGGGCTGCTCCTAGGGGCGAGGGGGTGTGGCGAGGCCCAGGAGGCGGTCCTTGAGGGCCGGGAACTGCTCGCGCGTCGTCGCCACCTTTGCCGGGTCCAGCTCGACGGTCAGCACCTCTTCGTCCGGGCCCGCCTCGGCCAGTACCTCGCCCCAGGGGTCGACCACAATGCTGTGTCCGGCCTGCTCGACCCCGGCGTGGGTGCCGGCGGTGCCGCAGGCCAGGACGTACGCCTGGTTCTCCACGGCGCGGGCGCGGGCCAGCAGCGTCCAGTGTTCGCGGCGGCGCGCGGGCCAGCCTGCCGGGACGACGAACGCCTGCGCCCCGGCGTCCACCAGGCCCCGGAACAGCTCGGGGAAGCGCAGGTCGTAGCAGGTGGCGAGGCCGAGGGTGAGCCCGGACCCGGCCTCCGTCCCGGCCTCGGTCCCCGTCCCGGCCTCGGTCCCCGTCCCGGCCTCGGTCCCCGCCCCCGTCAGCGGGACGGTCACGAGCTCGTCGCCCGCGCCCATCATCACCGCCTCGCCCTTGTCGAAGCCGAAACGGTGGATCTTCCGGTACGTACCGACCAGCTCGCCGGCGGGGGAGAGGACGAGCGAAGTGTTGTAGAGGGTGCCGTCCGTGGCCTTCTCGACGATGGAGCCCGCATGCAGCCAGACCCCGGCGTCGGCGGCGGCCTTCGCCATCACCTCGTACGTCGGCCCCGTGGGCGACTCGGACTCGTCCTCGAACGACTGATAGGCGAACGCACCGACGGGCCACAGTTCGGGGAGGACCACCAGATCGGCGCCCCTCTGTTCCCGTACGAGCGAAGCGGCCCGCACCCTACGGGAATTGGCCGATTCGTCCGGGTCTACAGCGATCTGGATGAGTGAGGCGCGCACACTACCACCGTCCTGGCATTCGAGCCTTCAACACGGGCCTACGATCGTCACACGAAAGCACTGCCGGGGTGCCTGCGGGCAGCGTAACTTAGCTGCCGAGCCTCCCACGCAGCCCAGCAGTCAGCAGCCCAGCCCGCGTACCGCAGAACCGCCGAGGGGTCCCGTGACCGTCCATCCCAGCCTCCAGACCTACGCCGACGCCTGGACCCACTCCGTCGAATCGATAGCCGAGTTGGTGCAGCCACTCGTCGAAGGCGAGTGGAACCGACCCACACCGTGCCCCGCCTGGTCGGTACGCGATGTCGTCTCGCATGTCATCGGCATGGAGTGCGAGATGCTCGGGGACCCGCGTCCCATCCACACGCTGCCGCGCGATCTCTACCATGTGCAGAGCGAGTTCGCCCGCTACATGGAGATGCAGGTCGATGTGCGCCGGCACCACACGGCGCCGGAGATGACCTCCGAACTGGAGTACACGATCATCCGGCGCAATCGTCAGCTGCGCAACGAGAACCGCGGTCCCGACACCATGGTCCGCGCCCCGCTCGGCGCCGAGCAGACTCTCGAACTCGCCATGCGGATGCGCGCGTTCGACATCTGGGTGCATGAGCAGGATCTGCGGACGGCACTGGGGAGGCCGGGCAACCTCGACTCCCCCGGTGCGTACGTCACCCGTGACTGCCTGCTGGAAGCCCTCCCCAAGGTCGTCGCCAAGGATGCCGGCGCCCCGGCGAACTCCGCGGTCGTCTTCGATGTGCACGGCCCCGTCGAGTTCCTCCGCACGGTGCGGGTGGATGCCGACGGCCGCGGCACGGTCGACGGCGCGCCCTCCCTGGGGCCCCTGGCGACCCTCGCCATGGACTGGGAGACGTTCCTGCGGCTGGCCTGCGGGCGGGTGCGGGCGGGTGCGGTGCAGGACCGGGTCAAGGTGGACGGGGACCCGGACCTGGCCGCGGCGATCCTGCGCGAGTTCGCGGTCACGCCCTGAGCGTGTCGCGCCGATCGGTGACGCTCTCAGCCTCGGTGCCGTCCCGAGCGTGTCGCGCCGATCGGTGACGTCCTGAGCGTCGGTGCCGTCCCGAGCGTGTCGCGCCGAGCGGTCACGCCCTGAGCGTGTCGCCACGATCCGTCGCGCCCCGAACCTGGGCGGGTCGCCGAGGGCGACCAGCGTGTGCCGCGCGCTCAGACCGGAACGTGCACCGCCTCCACCCGGCTCGCCACCAGCCGTTCCCGCTCCCGGCGTGCGGCCCGCGCCCGCAGCCGAAGGATCTGCGCGATGCCGAGCGCCTCCAGCACGAAGACCGACGAGAACGCGATCCGGTAGTTGTCCCCCGTCGCGTCCAGCAGCACTCCGACCGCCAGCAGTGTCGTCATCGAGGCCACGAAACCACCCATGTTGACGATTCCCGACGCCGTTCCCTGACGCTCCGGCGGATTGGCCGGCCGGGCGAAGTCGAACCCGATCATCGACGCGGGCCCGCACGCCCCCAGCACCGTGCACAGGGTGATCAGCAGCCACATCGGGGCCCGGTCGCCGGGGTACGCCACGGTCGTGGCCCACAGCATCGCGGTCGCCCCGACCGTGCCGAGGGCCAGCGGAAGCCGGGCCGCGTGATGGCGGGCGATGACCTGCCCGTACACCAGCCCCACCACCATGTTGGTCAGCACCACCAGGGTCAGCAGCTCGCCGGCGGTCTCCCGGGACAGGCCCTGCGCCTCGACCAGGAAGGGCATCCCCCACAGCAGCAGGAACACCATGGCGGGGAACTGGGTGGTGAAGTGCACCCACATACCGAGCCGGGTGCCGGGCTCCCGCCAGGAGTCGGCGATCTGCTTCCGTACGAAGGCGGATCCCGCGTGCTGGGCGGGCGGCGGCTCGTGCCCCTCGGGGTGGTCCTTCAGGAAGAGCGAGAGCAGCACCAGGACGACCAGACCGGCCGCCGCGCTGCCCGCAAACGTGGCGGTCCAGCCGAGACCGTGCAGCATTCGCGCGATGAAGAGGGTCGAGACGAGATTGCCCGCCATCCCGAAGAGCGCGGCGACCTGCCCGATCAACGGTCCCCGGCGGGCCGGGAACCAGCGTGAGCCGAGCCGCAGCACGCTGATGAAAGTCATCGCGTCGCCGCAGCCGAGCAGCGCACGCGAGGCGAGCGCCGTGCCGTACGAGGGTGAGAGGGCGAAGCCCAGCTGCCCGACGGTGAACAGCACTACGCCGAGGGTGAGGACCTTCTTCGTACCCAGCCGGTCGACCATCAGACCGACGGGTATCTGCATGCCCGCGTAGACCAGCAGTTGGAGGATGGAGAAGGTGGACAGCGCGGAGGCGTTGACGTCGAACCGGTCGGCGGCGTCGAGGCCGGCCACGCCCAGGCTCGTACGGAAGATGACGGCGACGAAGTAGACGGCGACACCGATGCCCCAGACAGCTGCGGCGCGGCGGCCGCCGGGCGGATCGCCGGGCAGGGAGACGGCCGGGACCGGGCCGCTCACCTGGCCTCACCCCTGACCAGCACCTTGACCCAGCTCAGATGTCCGCGCACACATGCCGCGGCGCCTTCCGCGTCGCCCGCTCTGATCCTCTCGAGGATCTCGGCGTGCTCGGTGATGTTCTTGGCGACCCGGTCCGGCTGGGACTGCATGACGGCGACGCCCATCCGAAGCTGGCGGTCGCGCATCTGGTCGTAGAGCCTGGAGAGGATCTCGTTGCCCGCGTTCTTCACGATCTCCGCATGGAAACAGCGGTCCGTGACGGCGACGGCAGCCAGGTCGCCGGCGTCAGCGCGCCGCTTCTGCTCCTCCAGCAGCTCCTCGAGCCGCTCGACCAGCCGGGCCGGCGCGGGTACCGCCCTGCGGACCGCGAACTCCTCGACCAGCAGCCGGGTCTCCACCACGTCCGCGATCTCCTGCGCGGAGACGGCGAGCACGAGCGCGCCCTTCTTCGGGTAGAGCTTGATCAGCCCCTCGACCTCGAGTTTCAGCAGCGCCTCGCGCACGGGAGTGCGGGATACGCCGACTGCTTCGGCGAGTTCGCCCTCGGTGAGCAGCGTCCCGCCCTCGTAATGGCGGTCCAGCACGCCCTGCTTGATGTGCATGTAGACGCGGTCGGCGGCAGGGGGCTGTTTCAGCGGGGCGGCAGGCATGCGCACAGCTTAGATACAACACAGGTACATCAGAAAGTCGCGTCCGGATCGCGAAACGCGTACATCCCTTCGCCCATCTCGTGAGTCACTTCAGTGAGCGGCACCCTCATGTGACCGCATCCCAGGGGCATTTCAGATACTTCAGGTATTTCATCGCATTTTCGTCGCATTTCGGAGCGTATAACTTGAGAACAGGAATCAAGGGCATGCGTCGCGCTGTCACCGCGACGGTGACCCTCACCGCGGGCGCGGTCCTCGCGGGCGGCGCGTTCGCCGGCCAGGCGCAGGCTGCCGCGCCACCGACGCCCACGATCGTCGCCAAGGGCGGCTACGTGATGAACAACGGCACCGGGGCGTCCCTCTTCGCCAAGGCCGCTGACACCCGCCGCTCCACCGGTTCCACCACCAAGATCATGACGGCGAAGGTGGTGCTGTCGCAGAAGAACCTCAACCTGGACTCGAAGGTCACGATCCAGAAGGCGTACAGCGACTACATCGTCGACAAGGGCTACGTCTCGTCGGCCAAGCTGATCGTCGGCGACAAGGTCACCGTCCGCCAGTTGCTCTACGGTCTGATGCTGCCGTCCGGCTGCGACGCCGCGTACGCGCTCGCCGACAAGTTCGGCACCGGCTCCACGCGCGCGGCCCGGGTGAAGTCGTTCATCGGCAAGATGAACACCGCCGCCAAGGACCTCGGTCTGAAGAACACGCACTTCGACTCGTTCGACGGCGTCGGGAACGGCGCGAACTACTCGACACCGCGCGACCTGACGAAGATCGCCAGCAGCGCGATGAAGAACTCCACGTTCCGCACCGTCGTGAAGACCAGGACGACGACGCAGAAGGTCACCACGAAGACCGGCGGCTACCGGAACATGTCGTGGACCAACACGAACAAGCTCCTCGGCACCTACAGCGGCGCGCTCGGCGTGAAGACCGGCTCCGGCCCCGAGGCCAAGTACTGCCTGGTCTTCGCCGCGACCCGCAACAACAAGACGGTCATCGGCACGGTCCTGGCCTCGACGTCGGAGGCCAACCGGACGGCGGACGCGAAGAAGCTCATGGACTACGGCTTCAAGAAGTAGTCCTCCGAGGGGTATGCCTCGGGGTTTCGGACGAAGGGCCCGCCGCACTGCGCGACGGGCCCTTCGCCATTCAGGCACGAGGCCCAGTTGTACGGGCGCTAGGCCCAGGTGATCAGCCGCTTGGGCTGCTCCAGAATCGCCGCGACATCCGCCAGCACCTTGGAGCCGAGCTCGCCGTCGACCAGCCTGTGGTCGAAGGAGAGCGCGAGCGTGGTGACCTGGCGCGGCTTCACCTTGCCCTTGTGGACCCACGGCTGGAGCTTGATCGCGCCGACCGCGAGGATCGCCGACTCGCCGGGGTTCAGGATGGGCGTACCGGTGTCGACGCCGAAGACGCCGACGTTGGTGATGGTCACCGTGCCGCCCTGCATCGCCGCCGGAGTCGTCTTGCCCTCCCGGGCCGTGGCGACCAGCTCACCCAGTGCGGCGGCCAGCTCGGGCAGCGTCCTGGTGTGCGCGTCCTTGATGTTCGGGACGATCAGACCGCGCGGGGTGGCGGCCGCGATCCCCAGGTTGACGTACTCCTTGAGCACGATCTCCTGATTGGCCTCGTCCCAGGCGGCGTTGACCTGCGGGTTGCGCTTGATGGCGACCAGCAGCGCCTTGGCGATCAGCAGCAGCGGATTGACCCGCAGCCCCGCCATGTCCTTGTCGGCCTTGAGTTCCTCGACCAGCTTCATCGTCCGCGTCACATCGAGCGTGATGAACTCGGTGACATGCGGCGCGGTGAAGGCGCTGCCCACCATCGCGGCAGCGGTGGCCTTGCGTACGCCCTTGATGGGGATACGGGTCTCCCGCGCCCCGGCCGCGACGGGCGCGGACACGGGTGCCTCGGCCACGGGCTCCGGGCGGACGGGCGCCGGGGCAGCGGCCGGAGCCACCGCCGCGTGCACGTCCTCGCGGGTGATCACGCCGTCGGGACCGGTCGGGACGATGTCCGCCAGATTGACGCCGAGGTCCTTGGCCAGCTTGCGTACGGGCGGCTTCGCCAGCGGGCGCGGAGCCGTACCGCCGTGGCCGTTCATCTCGGCCTGGATCACGGCGGTCACGGTGGCGGGCGCGGCCTGCCCCGGGACGGAGGTGCCCGCAGCGCCCTTGCGGGGGCGGCGCTTGGTGGAGGTCTCGGCGACGCCGTAGCCGACGAGGACGGGCGTACGGCCCTGCGGCTTGGCCTCCTCCTGGGCTGCGGGCGCGGCCGCCGCCTCGGCCACCGGAGCAGCGGCAGAAGCAGCAACAGGAGCCGCCGCGGGAGCCGCGTCACCGCTGCCCGGCGCCACATCGATCGTGATGATCGATGTGCCGACGTCGACGGTCGTGCCCTCCTCGAAGCGCAGCTCGTGCACCACGCCGTCGTACGGGATCGGCAGCTCGACGGCCGCCTTCGCCGTCTCGACCTCGCACACGACCTGGCCGTCGGTCACCGTGTCGCCCGGCTGGACGTACCACTTGAGGATTTCGGCCTCGGTGAGTCCCTCGCCCACGTCGGGCATCTTGAACTCGCGGAAGCGAAGGGAAGTGTCTGCAGTCATGGTCACGGCACTCCTCAGTACGCGAGCGAGCGGTCGACGGCGTCCAGCACCCGGTCCAGACCCGGAAGGTACTCCTCCTCGAGCCGCGCCGGCGGGTACGGCGCGTGGTAGCCGCCGACCCTCAGCACCGGGGCCTCCAGGTGGTAGAAGCACCGCTCCGTGATGCGAGCGGCGATCTCCGCACCGGAGCCGTAGAAGACCGGGGCCTCGTGGACCACGATCAGCCGGCCCGTCTTCTCCACCGACGTCTGGATGGTGTCGAAGTCGATCGGGGACATCGAGCGCAGGTCGAGGACCTCCACCGACTTGCCCTCCTCGGCGGCCGCGGCCGCCGCCTCGACACAGACCTTCACCATCGGTCCGTAGGCGGCGAGGGTGATGTCGGAGCCGACCTGGGCGACACGGGCCTTGTGCAGCGGCCCGGGAATCGCCTCGACATCGACATCGCTCTTGTCCCAGTAGCGCCGCTTCGGCTCGAAGAAGATCACCGGGTCGTCGCTCTGGATGGCCTGCTGGAGCATCCAGTACGCGTCGGAGGAGTTGGACGGCGAGATCACCTTGAGGCCCGGGACGTGCGCGAAGAGCGCCTCGGGGGACTCACTGTGGTGCTCGACCGCGCCGATGCCGCCGCCATACGGGATACGGATGACGACCGGCATCTTGATCTTGCCGAGCGCGCGGGCGTGCATCTTCGCGAGCTGCGTGACGATCTGGTCGTACGCGGGGAAGACGAAACCGTCGAACTGGATCTCCACGACGGGCCGGTAGCCGCGCAGCGCCAGGCCGATCGCCGTGCCGACGATGCCGGACTCGGCGAGCGGGGTGTCGATGACACGGTCCTCGCCGAAGTCCTTCTGCAGTCCGTCGGTGACACGGAAGACGCCGCCGAGCTTGCCGACGTCCTCACCCATGATCAGGACCTTGGGGTCGGTGTCGAGGGCCTTGCGCAGCGACTCGTTGAGCGCCTTGGCGAGGGGGAGTTTCTGTACGGCCATGATTAGTTGCCCTCCTCGGCGAAGGACGCCTGGTACGCGGCGAACTGTGCGCGCTCCTCGTCGACGAGGGCGTGCCCGTCGGCGTAGACGTTGTCGAAGATCGCCATGTGATCCGGGTCGGGCATGGCCCGCACCGCCTCGCGCACCCGCTTGGCGAGCTGGTCGCTCTCCTCGTCCAGAGCGGTGAAGTACGCCTCGTCGGCGTGCCCCTCGTTCTGCAGGTACGTACGCAGCCGCAGGATCGGGTCCTTGGCCTCCCAGGCCACCCGCTCGTCGTCGTGCCGGTACTTGGTGGGGTCGTCCGAGGTGGTGTGCGCGCCCATCCGGTAGGTGAACGCCTCGATCAGGGTCGGGCCCTCGCCGCGGCGCGCCCGCTCCAGCGCCGACCGGGTCACGGCCAGGCAGGCGAGTACGTCATTGCCGTCGACCCGGACGCCGGGGAAGCCGAAGCCCTGCGCGCGCTGGTACAGCGGCACCCGGGTCTGCCTCTCGGTCGGCTCGGAGATGGCCCACTGGTTGTTCTGGCAGAAGAAGACGACCGGGGCGTTGTAGACCGCGGAGAAGGTGAACGATTCGGCGACATCGCCCTGGCTGGACGCGCCGTCGCCGAAGTAGGCGATGACGGCCGAGTCCGCGCCGTCCTTGGCCACGCCCATCGCGTAGCCGGTGGCGTGCAGGGTCTGCGAGCCGATGACGATCGTGTAGAGGTGGAAGTTGTTGGTGGTCGGGTCCCAGCCGCCGTGGTTCACACCGCGGAACATCCCGAGCAGATTGGTCGGGTCGACGCCGCGGCACCAGGCGACGCCGTGCTCGCGGTAGGTCGGGAAGACATAGTCGTCGTCGCGCAGTGCGCGGCCCGAGCCGATCTGTGCGGCCTCCTGGCCCAGCAGCGACGCCCACAGTCCGAGCTCGCCCTGGCGCTGGAGGGCGGTGGCCTCGGCGTCGAAACGGCGGGTCAGGACCATGTCCCGGTACAGCCCGCGCAGCTCGTCCGGCGTCAGGTCGATCTCGTACTCGGGGTGCTCGACGCGCTCACCCTCGGGCGTCAGCAGCTGTACGAGCTGGGGCTCGGAACTCTGCGGCTTTTTCGCGGCGCTGACGCGCTTGGTGCTGCGTCGCGGTTTGCGCGCGGCAGTGCTCTCCACGGTCACGTGCGTGCTCCTCCGTCTGTCCGGCCCCCGGGGTCCGCCGGGAGCCAGTGCGGCTCGCCTGAATTCCGTACCCGTGCACGGGGTGGGTGCGACGCGGCCGGGAACAGGCGTGACAGGTGCCCCGGCGAGCGCCCTGCCAAAGGAACGTTACCCAGTGGGTCGCATTACTGCGAAACCCCTTTTGACCTGCGATTTTGCTTGGATTTCCAAGTAAATCGAGAAATAGGGGAACAACCACTGGTCACAGCCCTGCAGGCCGCCGGAACACGGGCACGTTATCCCGCTGACCCCGGACACGGGAAGAGTAGATGTGTGAAACTATTTTCGTGCGCAAAGACGGAAAAATCACGGTATTTCTGTTGGATGACCTTGAGATTGCGCGGCGCGGTGTCCGTGAGCTGCTCTCGGCCGAGGACGGCATCGAGGTCGTCGGCGAGTCAGGTACGGCGGCAGATGCCCTGGTCAGGATCCCTGCCACCCGCCCCGACGTCGCCGTGCTGGATGTCCGGCTGCCGGACGGCAGCGGCGTGCAGGTCTGTCGCGAGATCCGTTCCCGGAACGAGAACATCAAGTGTTTGATGCTCACCTCGTTCGCCGACGACGAGGCGCTTTTCGACGCGATCATGGCCGGCGCCTCGGGATATGCGCTCAAAGCGATCCGCGGCAGTGAGCTGCTGACAGCGGTACGGGACGTGGCGGCGGGCAGGTCGCTGCTGGACCCGGCGGCCGTCGCCCGCGTACGGGAGCGGTTGCGGTTGCGCGGCGGAAGCAACTCCAGGAGCGACGACAGACTGGACGACAGACTGGACGACAAACCGTCGGACCTGACCGAGCAGGAGCGCAGGATCCTGGACCTGATCGGGGAGGGACTGACCGACCGCGCCATCGGCGAGCGGCTGCATCTGGCCGAGAGAACGATCAAGAACTGTGTCTCCGGCCTGCTCTGCAAGCTGGGCAGGGAACAGCGCTCGGAGGCCGCCGCGTACGGGGGCAGGATGCAGGCGGAGCGTCCGCACCCCTGAGCCGGCACCCTCGGCCCGCACCCCTGACCCGACGGCGCCCCTGGCCCGCACCCCTGAGCCGGCGCCCCTGACCCGACGGCACCAGCGACCCGGAATCACTCATCCCTTCGCGCTCGCGGTTCACCCGTTCGGGCTAAACCGGACGGGCGCGGACGGGCCGGCCGGCGAGCAGCACAGGGGCTCCTCGCCCGCTGGATATCCCGAAGAGCCGCACCTCCGCCACGCTGTGTGATCTAACATCTGGCGGGTGCCGCGCTCATCTGCTACTGCCCCACCCGTCGGTGATTTGCTTCGCCGCTACGAGGACACGGGCGACCCGCTCTCCTGCCAGCCCGTCCACCTCGGCCTCCTCAATCGCGGCTACCGGCTCTCCACCACCCGCGGCGCCTACTTCCTCAAGCACCATCTCGACGGCGACCGCGAGGCCATCGCGCGCCAGCACCGCGCCACCCAGCGACTCCAGACGCTCGGCGTCCCGGTCGCCCCACCGGTCGAGGACGCGCACGGCGACACGGTGGCGGTGATCGGCGGGCGGTGTTACGCCCTGCACCCCTGGATCGACGGCAGGCACCGCGACGGGGCCCAGCTGACGACGGTCCAGTCGCGGCGCCTCGGCTCGCTGCTCGGGCTCGTCCACACCTGTCTGGAGCGGGTCATGGAGGTGGACCCCGCCGGGCGGCGTGAGTACGAGAGCGCGGACCCCGAGGAGACCTTCACGCTCATCGACGAACTGCTGGGTCTTGCCCGCAGGGCCAAGCCCAGGGACTCGTTCGACACCCTGGCCGTACACCGGCTCCTGGAGCGGCGCGCGCTGCTGGAGCGCCACGCGGACCGCAGACCACCGCCGGGCTCCGCCGGGGGCTGGGTGCACGGCGACTTCCACCCGCTGAATCTGCTCTACCGCGGGGCGGAGCCGGCCGCGATCGTCGACTGGGACCGGCTGGGCGTGCAGCCGCGCGCGGAGGAGGCGGTGCGGGCGGCGGCGATCTTCTTCGTCCAGCCGGCCGGGGAGCTGGAGCTGGCCAAGGTACGTGCCTATGCGCGGGCCTACCGCCGTGCGGCGGGGGCGGACGCGGAGGAACTGACGGCGGCGGTGCACCGGGTGTGGTGGGAGCGGCTCAACGACTTCTGGATACTGCGCTGGCGCTACCAGCTGCACGACCGAAGGGCCGACCCGCAGTTTCCTGCGGCGTCGGCCCTGGTGGTGTGGTGGACGAGGGAGTACGAGGCGGTGTGCGAGGCGTTCGCCGGGTGAGCGGCCGGGCGGCCGGCCCCCGCCCGGGCGCTCGACGTCGCCGGGACGGCCGCCCGGGCCACCCGGCGACCCCGTGTGCCGGAGGTTGCCGCCCCGCCCGGGCGCTCGTCGTCAGAGGTTGCCGCCCGGATCTGCCGGGTCGCCCGTCGGGTCGCCGGTCGGCTCCGTGGGATCGGCCGTCGTCGGGTCGTCCGTCGGGTCGCCGGTCGGCTCCGTGGGATCGGCCGTCGTCGGGTCGTCCGTCGGCGTCGGCGGATCGCTCGGCGTGTACGAGGGCGTGTACGACGGCGTGTAGGACGGCGTGTACGACGGCTTCTGGCCGTCGTCCGTGGGGTCCGGCTGCTCGCTCGGCTCGGTCTCCTCGTCGCTCGGCGTCGGCGTCTCGTCCGGCTTCGCAGGAGTCTCGGAGACCGATGTCTCGTCCTTCGGCTTCGTGCCGGGGTCCTTCGCCTTGTCCAGCGCGAAGGCGACACCCGCCGCTATGGCGATCATGGCGAACACGGCGAACAGCCACATCTTCCCGCGGCCGCCCCTGCCGTTGCGGTGGCCACCGTCGTACCCGCCGTCGTCCGGGTTCATCGGCGGCAGGATGGGGCCCTGCGAGGTCTCGCCGTGGACCGGGTGACCCATCATCGCGGTCGGCCCGGTGACGCCCATGGCGGGCGTGAGAGCGCCTTCGTGCATCCCGACGGGCCCGGTGTTCCAGGCACCCGTGTGACTGCCCTGCTGCTGCAGCATCTGCAGGGCGTACTGGACCAGACCGCGCATCTCCTCCGCGCTCTGGAACCGGTCGTCCGGGTCCTTCGCGAGCGAGCGCATGACCAGTCCGTCGAGCTCCGGCGGCACCACGTCCGAGACCTCGGACGGCGGGACCGGGATGTCCTGGACATGCTGGTAGACGACCGAGAGCGGGGTCTCGCCGGTGAACGGGGGCCGCATGGCGAGCAGTTCGTACAGCAGACAGCCCGTGGCGTACAGATCGGACCGGTGGTCGACGGCCTTGCCCAGCGCCTGCTCGGGCGAGAGGTACTGCGGGGTGCCCATGACCATGCCGGTCTGCGTCATCGTCGACTGCGCGCCGTGCAGGGCGCGCGCGATGCCGAAGTCCATCACCTTCACCGCACCGGAGTGGGTGATGATGACGTTGGCGGGCTTGATGTCGCGGTGCACGATGCCGTGCTGGTGCGAGTACGCGAGCGCTTCGAGCACACCCGAGACGATGATCAGCGCCTGCTCGGGCGGCGGGGCCTCCGCGCTGACCAGCAGATCGCGGATGGTGCGGCCCTCGACGAGCTCCATCACGATGTAGGGGACGGTCTGGCCGCCCACCACGTCCTCGCCGGAGTCGTAGACCGCCACCACCGCATGGTGGTTGAGGCCGGCGACCGACTGGGCCTCGCGGGTGAAGCGGGCCTTCGAGACGGGGTCCTCGGCCAGATCTGCGCGCAGCAGCTTGACTGCGACGGTACGGCCCAGCCGTACGTCCTCCGCCGCGAACACCTCGGCCATACCGCCGCGTCCGAGACGGTGCGTCATGCGGTAGCGGCCGTCGCCGACCAGCCCGTCGATGCCCCAGGCATCCGCAGCATCCGGCACTCCGCCGCCGCCTGCTTCGGGTTCGGGTGCCATCAGTCCTCGCCGTCGTATCTGTCCGCGTGCCTGGTGCCGTGCGGGGTTCGCTGTGTCCTCAGGGGTGCTGTGCCAGGTCACGCTACAGCCTTCGGGTGGCGCAGCGGTTTCCAGATGGACCGGCCATCAAACCCGCTGCCCGTATGGCCAGGCAAATTCCATGCTTTTCCTGTAACGCTTCCGAGACGCTTCTCGTGCGTACGGTCACGGAACGGGCACCCGGCTTGACGTGTCGGACCCCTCGGGCAGACTTGCCCCGTAATACGGATCACGTTCCACGGATCGCGCCAGTCGATCACGTACAACGAGTTCCGGACAAAATTCCGCACAACTGATCACGGATCACGGATCAACGCGAACCATCGCGGGCCATCGGGCCTTCGGGCCTTCGCGCCGAGGGGGATGCAAGTCATGAGCCAGGACGGCGCACAGGGCCGCTATGCGGGTGGTTCCGTAGCGGGCGGCCGGTACCAGCTTCGCGACCTGCTCGGCGAAGGCGGCATGGCCTCCGTCTATCTGGCGTACGACTCGGCGCTGGACCGCCAGGTCGCCATCAAGACGCTGCATACGGAGCTGGGGCGCGAGCAGTCCTTCCGCGAGCGCTTCCGGCGTGAGGCGCAGGCCGTCGCCAAGCTGTCGCACACCAACATCGTGTCGGTCTTCGACACCGGTGAGGACGAGCTCGACGGTTCGATGATGCCGTACATCGTCATGGAGTACGTGGAGGGCCAGCCGCTCGGATCCGTACTGCAGGCGGACATCCAGCAGTACGGCGCGATGCCGGCCGACAAGGCGCTCAAGGTCACGGCCGATGTGCTGGCCGCCCTGGAGACCAGCCATGAAATGGGCCTGGTCCACCGCGACATCAAGCCCGGCAACGTGATGATGACCAAGCGCGGCATCGTCAAGGTGATGGACTTCGGCATCGCGCGCGCCATGCAGTCGGGCGTCACCTCGATGACGCAGACCGGCATGGTCGTCGGCACGCCGCAGTATCTGTCGCCCGAGCAGGCGCTGGGCCGCGGCGTCGACGCACGGTCCGACCTGTACTCGGTCGGCATCATGCTGTTCCAGCTGCTGACGGGGCGGATCCCGTTCGACGCGGACTCGCCGCTGGCGATCGCGTACGCGCATGTGCAGGAGGAGCCGGTCGCTCCGTCCACGATCAACCGCTCCGTCACTCCGGCGATGGACGCGCTGGTCGCCCGCGCGCTGAAGAAGAACCCGAACGAACGCTTCCCGAGCGCCGCCGCGATGCGCGACGAGTGCGCGCGGGTCGCGGGCGCCGGGCAGACGGGCGCGCCGGTGATCATCGGCGGTGCGCCGTCGAGCAGTGGCGCGGGGGTCGGCTCCGCGGTCTTCCCGCCGCTGGACCAGTCGACTCCGGCGCCGCAGAGCGTGCAGACGCCGTACCAGCCGGGTCCGTACGGTCCGCCCACGCCGACTCCGGCTCCGGCTCCGGCTCCGCAGTACGGCTATCCGCACACGTCCGCGCCGGTGTACCAGACGCCCGCACCGATGTCCTCGACGCCGCCTCCGTACACGATCGCGCCGCAGCCGACGGCTTCCGGCGGCCCCGGTGGCGGTGGCGGCAAGCGGAACACTCCGGTCATCGTGGGAGCGATCGCGGTTGCCCTGCTGGCGATCGGCGGCCTGGTCGCGGCGGTCGCGCTGAACAAGGAAGCGGACGAGGGCGACGACGCCGACCCGAGCACGAGCGAGTCGGTGGAAGCGGGCCACAAGGGGCCGGAGCGGCACCGGACCATGAAGACGACGGACTGCTCGGACGCCCGGGAGAGTTCGTACGACCCCTCCAAGGTGGTTGCGCCGAACTTCGTCTACAAGGACATCCTCTCGGTCAAGGCATGTGCCCAGACCATGGGCTGGAAGATCGAGGTGAAGGAGTCCGACAACTCGCAGTGGGGCGAGGACGTCGTGCTCTCGCAGTTCCCCCTGGCGGACTCGGACATCTCCGAGGAGAACGCGAGCTTCACTCTTGAGGTCTCCACCGGCGATCCGGAGTAACGGGCGCGGCTCGTACGCAGGTCGCTGCGAGGCATCACGGGCCCGCACCCTCGGGCCTCAGGTCTCAGCTCCGCACCCTCGGGCCTCAGGTCTCAGCTCCGCACCCTCGGGCCTCAGGTCTCAGCTCCGCACCCTCGGGTCCTCACCCTCAGGCCGTCAGACCTCAGGCCTCCCAGGCTCTCGCCCACGGCCCGGCACGCAGCGCGCGTGCCGGGCCGTTGCGCGATCCGGCGTGCTGTTCGAGATGCCGGAAGTATCCCGCTATGTGACGCTGAGTCCGATATCTCGGCGGCTCGGCACGGGAGGGGGTCACCCGGTGACTCCAACGCTCCGCACACGGTGCGCGATCACGGTCGCGTCACTCCTGCTGCTGACCGCGCCCCCTGCGTACGCCGAGGAGCACGATTCCCCGCGCGACGACCGCACGGCTTTCGCTCCCGTCTCGAAGCAGCCGAACGCCTCCCCCTCTTTCGCGGGCCGGCCGGCCGGTGAGGGGCGGCGGCGCCCCGGACGCCAGATGACGCCGTCCAGGAGCACGAGCCCGAGTGCGTACGCGAGCCCCGGCCGGACGCCGCCGGCTTCCAGGCCCCCCTTGGCGAAGCCTCCCCACCCCGCATCCGAGTCTGCGCCCGTGCCTCCCTCCGCGTCCGCATCCACGTCCGAGTCGAGGCCCAAGTCCAAGTCCACGCCCAAGTCGACCTCCAAATCCGCTTGGGCCGACCATTTCCGTACGCGACCGTCCGCCCCCAAGCCCCCTCCTGCGGAGGACGAGGCACTGGAGAGGGAGGAGCAGGAGGAGGCCCGGGACACCGCCCAGGACACCTTCGTGGAGCCGACGCCCACCCCCAGCCGTACGGCACCCGCCGACGCCCGTGACCAGGCCCCACAGGCCGTGCCCCAGCCCGCCGGGCGGCAGACCTCCCCCCTGTCGCTGGGGGCCGGGATGGCGCTCATGGGGCTGGGGATCGGCTTCCTGGGAGTCCGGCTGCGCCGCCGTTGATCTTCCCGTCCCCCTTAGGACGTACGCGCACCGTCCGACTCAGGGTGGTTGGCCGGAGCCTGCATACCCGGTATACATACTGAGTATGTCCATCCGTCACGGGCTCCTTGCCCTCCTTGAGCACGGCCCTCGCTACGGCTCCCAGCTCCGCACGGAGTTCGAGTCGCGCACCGGTGCCACCTGGCCGCTCAATGTCGGCCAGGTGTACACGACCCTCAACCGCATGGAGCGCGACGGCATGGTCGCCCAGAGCGGCGAGGACGACGCCGGCCACGCGCTCTACGTGATCACGGAGCTCGGGCGCACCGAACTGAGGAGCTGGTTCGAGACGCCCGTGGACCGCAGCAGTCCGCCCCGTGACGAGCTGGCCATCAAGCTCGCGATGGCGGTCGGCGCGCCCGGAGTGGACATCCGTTCCGTCATCCAGTCGCAGCGCCACCACACCGTGAAGGCGATGCAGGACTACACCCGGCTCAAGGCGCAGGCACTCGCCGCGATCGAGAGCGGGGGCTCGCAGGAGCGCGACGACGTGGCCTGGCTGCTGGTCCTGGAGCAGCTGATCTTCCAGACGGAGGCCGAGGCGCGCTGGCTCGACCACTGCGAAGTACGGCTCATCAGGCTCTCCGCGGCGGCCGAGCGGGGAGCCGGGCACACGACGGCCGCTTCTTCCACCTCACCCTCGGCGCAGCCCGCGGCCACGTCGGCACAGCCCGCGTCTCCTGCGTCTCCCGCGCACGCGCGGCCTGCGCAGCCGACCTAGCCGGCACAGCGCCCGGCACGACCACACAGCTTGTCCCTGCACCTGCCCGAGCGGCCTCACTGGCCTCACCAGCCCCACCGGCCTCGGCAGGACGGGACCTCATCGCTTCCCGCTCACCACACCGTCACCGCACAGCTCACCTCTCCGTACATCCGCTCGTATGTACGTGTACGCGTCCGTCCAAGGGGGGACCTTCCCATGTCCGATCCGCAGTCCCAGCAGTCCCAGCGGTCACAGAAGTCGCAGAAGTCGCAGGATCCCGTGCTGCAACTTCAGCAGCTGACCCGTGTCCACGGCAGCGGGGCCACCGAGGTGCATGCCCTCCGCGGCATCAACCTCGATGTCTTCCCCGGCGAACTCGTCGCCGTCATGGGCCCGTCCGGCTCCGGCAAGTCCACGCTGCTCACCATCGCCGGCGGCCTCGACGCTCCCACCTCGGGAAGAGTGATCGTCGAGAACACCGACATCACCACGGCCGACCGCAAGACGCTGGCCGCCCTGCGCCGCCGCAGCATCGGATACGTCTTCCAGGACTACAACCTCATCCCGGCCCTCACCGCCGCCGAGAACGTCTCCCTGCCGCGCGAACTCGACGGCGTCTCCGCGCGCAAGGCCCGTACGGAGGCCGTCTCCGCGCTGGAGGAAATGGACCTCGGCCACCTCGCCGACCGCTTCCCCGACGAGATGTCCGGCGGACAGCAGCAGCGCGTGGCCCTCGCGCGCGCCCTCGTCGGCGACCGGCGTCTCGTCCTCGCCGACGAGCCGACGGGCGCCCTGGACTCCGAGACCGGTGAGTCCGTCCTCGCACTGCTGCGCGCCCGCTGTGACGCAGGCGCGGCCGGCATTCTCGTCACCCACGAACCGCGCTTCGCCGCCTGGGCGGACCGGGTGGTCTTCCTGCGCGACGGCGCGGTGGTCGACCAGACACTCCGCAGCCAGGCGGACTCCCTGCTCTCCGGCCAGGCGGCCGAGCTGTGATCACTTGGTACCACTCCTGGCGGGCCGCGATCCGGATCGCCCGCCGCGACGCCTGGCGCTCCAAGGGACGCAGCTTCCTCGTCCTCGCGATGATCGCCCTTCCCATCCTCGGTGTGAGCGCCGCGGATCTGACCGTGCGCAGCGCCGAGCTCTCTACCGAGCAGAGCCTCGAGCGTTCGCTGGGCGCAGCCGACGCCAGGCTGGTCGACGCCCAGATGGGCGGGGTCCCCATCATGCAGAGCCCGGACGCCAACTCCTCCATTCCGGTGGGGAACTTCGACAACAAGCCGTATCCAGAGGGGGGGACGGACGTCACCAAGGTGCTGCCCGCCGGCGCCAAGTCCCTGACGGACACGACGGGTTCCGCCAAGCTGCACACCACACACGGTCTGCTGAACACCGAGATCCGTGAGCTCAACTCCTCGGACCCGCTGGTCAAGGGCATCATGGCCGTCGACAGCGGCCACCTCCCGCAGAAGGCCGACGAGGTCGCCGCGACCACCCACTTCCTGGAGAGCAGCGGGCTGAAGGTGGGCTCCAAGCTCACCGCGCGCGGGTTCGACCGGGAGTACAAGATCGTCGGTGCGTACGAACTTCCCGACTCGCTGAAGACCGACGAGGTCACCGCACTGCCCGGCGCTCTCCTCGCCCCGCTCGACAAGGCGCTCGAGGGGGCCGGGCTGCCCGGCACAGAGGCAACCACCACGCATCTGGTGTCCGTTGCCGGCGGTTTCACGTGGAACATGGTCAAGGAGGCCAACACCAAGGGTGTGACGGTCACCTCGCGTGCCGTGGCCCTCGACCCGCCGGCCAAGTCCGAGATTCCGATCTACCAGCAAGAGGGCTGGGGTCAGTTCGAGGAGAGCACGGCCGCCAAGGCCGCCGCGCTCGCGGCCGTCGGCACCGTCGTCGGCCTTGCCATGCTGGAGATCTGCCTGCTGGCAGGGCCCGCCTTCGCGGTCGGCGCCCGGCGCTCGCGCCGCCAGCTCGGCCTGGTAGGCGCCAACGGCGGCGACCGCCGCCATATCCGCGCCATCGTCCTCGCCGGCGGTCTGGTCATCGGCTTTGCCGCCGCCGTGGTCGGTACGGTCCTCGGCCTCGGCCTCACCTTCGTGCTGCAGCCGCTGCTCGAGGACTACATGGGCAAGCGCTTCGGCAGCTTCGACGTACGGCCGCTGGAACTGCTCGGTATCGGGCTGCTGGCCGTGTTCACGGGCCTGATGGCCGCGATCGTGCCGGCCATCACCTCCTCCCGGCAGTCGGTGCTGGCCTCGCTCACCGGCCGCCGCGGCGTACGCAAGAGCAGCCGCGTGCTGCCGGTCATCGGACTGATCGCGACAGCTCTGGGTGCGGCGATCGCGCTCTACGGGTCGACGATGACCAGCCAGTTCATCGTCGTCGCAGGCGGCAGCGCCCTCGCCGAGCTGGGCGTGGTCGCGCTGACCCCTGCGCTGGTGGGACTGTTCGGCCGGATCGGCCGCATCCTGCCGCTCTCCCCACGGCTCGCGCTGCGCGACGCCGTACGCAACCGGGGCCGTACGGCTCCCGCCGTCGCCGCGGTGCTGGCTGCCGTCGCGGGCACCGTGGCCGTGGCGACGTACACCGCAAGCAACGACGCTCAGGGCAGGGCCGATTACCAGGCCCGGCTGCCGCACGGCGCTATCTCCATGACGATCGACGAGGACGGCGGCCGGGATGTTCCGGCGGTGCGCGCCACCGTGCAGAAGTTGATGTCCATCGACGTACGGGCCGATGTGGACCGGGTGGTCGTCGGGAAGGCCAACTGCTCGATGTACAGCGACGCAGAGGGCTGCGGCCGCCACGAGGTTGTGGTGCCCAAGGCCAACGAGTGCCCGCTGTGGACGACGGACCCGGCCAAGCCGAACGAGGACCCGGCGGAGAAGTACAGCCCCGCCGAGCGACGCAAGCTCGCCGATGACTGGCGCTGCAAGAGTTCGTCGGGCGAGGGCAGCCTTGTGGTCGGCGACGCGAAGCTGCTGAAGGTCCTGGAGATCGACGACGCGGCGGCCGAGAAGGCACTGGCTGCCGGGCAGATCGTCTCGTTCGACAAGCGCAACGTCGACAAGAGCGGCAAGATCGGCGTCCGTCTGATCACCGACAACAAAGCGGCCTCCAAGGCCGCCGAGCAGGGCAAGGAAACACCGGGCGAGATCAAGGCGTTCTCCGCGCACCAGGTCGCCGGTGAACCCAACTCGTACGGAATCTCGATGATCGTGTCACCTGCCGCGGTGAAGTCGGCGGGGATGAGCACGGTGCCGTACGGCGCGTACTACTCCACCGACAAGATGCCGAGCAGCGAGCAGCGTCAGCGGCTCGACGGCGAGCTCAACAAGACCGGCACCGCCATCGACCTCCATGTCGAGGAGGGCTACACCAGCGAGAACAGCATCATCCTGCTGGCGCTGACGGTCTTCGCCGGGCTGATCACCATCGGTGCGGCCGGTATTGCCACGGGCCTCGCCCAGGCCGATGCCGAGGCGGATCTGAAAACGCTCGCCGCGGTCGGCGCTGCGCCGCGGGTCCGCAGGACGCTCAGCGGGTTCCAGTGCGGTGTGGTGGCCGCGATGGGTGTGGTACTCGGCTCCGCAGCGGGTGTGCTGCCGGCGATAGGACTGCGACTCACCGAGAAACGCCAGATGATGGAGTGGCATGAGCACGCGCTCAATGAGGGCTACGGCGGCATAGATGAGCTGCCGTACGTGCCGATCATCGTTCCCTGGGCGACACTGGCGGCACTGCTCGTCGCCGTCCCGCTGGGCGCGGCACTCCTGGCGGCGCTGGTCACCCGCTCCCGCGGCGCGCTGGCCCGCCGCGAGGCAACCTGACGCCCGGCGCCCGACAGGCGTAGTCAGCGGTTTCGTGCCCCCGTACGAGGGTGGATCAACCTCGTACGGGGGCACACCGTCTGGTGATGCATTTGTGCGAGAGAATGGCGGCATGGAGATGCCGAGGAATGAACGGTCGCAGGAGAGCCCCCACATCCTTGTCGTAGGACAGGACGGAATGGCGCTTGGCGGCGGTAACAGTGACGACGAGTCGCGCGAGGTCCCGGTGACGGAGATGGTCGAACAGCCGGCAAAGGTCATGCGCATCGGCAGCATGATCAAGCAGCTGCTGGAGGAAGTCAGGGCAGCGCCTCTGGACGAGGCGAGCCGGGTACGGCTCAAGGAGATTCACGCCAGCTCGGTGAAGGAGCTGGAGGACGGCCTCGCCCCCGAGCTCGTCGAGGAACTCGAGCGTCTCTCCCTCCCCTTCACCGACGAGGCAATCCCCTCAGAGGCGGAACTGCGCATCGCGCAGGCCCAGTTGGTGGGCTGGCTGGAGGGTCTGTTCCACGGAATCCAGACGGCGCTGTTCGCCCAGCAGATGGCAGCCCGCGCCCAGTTGGAACAAATGCGCCGCGCCCTCCCGCCGGGCGCCTCCCACGAGGACGACGAAGACGGCCCCCACGGCGCGATCCGCTCGGGCCCGTATCTGTAGCCGAGTCTGCATGCGTACAGGACCGCCCGGCCCACCGATGTGGGCCGGGCGGTCCTGTGTTCCGTGCCCTGCCTGCCCGTGTCCTGCGTCCTGTGCCCTGCGTCCTGTGCCCTGCGTCCTGTGCCCTGCGTCCTGTGCCCTGCGTCCTGTGCCCTGCGTCCTGTGCCCTGCGTCCTGTGCCCTGCGTCCGGTGTGGGGCGTCCAATGTGGGGCGTACGGTGTGGGGCGTACGACGAGGAGCACGCCAGGTCGAATCGATGCCGCGGATGCGGGCTTGCCACACACCCCCGGCTGCGTTCAAGGGCGCGGGGCGCGACGCTGCCCGTCCGGGAGCCGTGCGGCGCAGCCGTCAGGCCGCCGGGGGCGTGGGAGTACGCAGCACCCCCACGTTCGAGGCCGGGCAGGCGGGATCAGTCCTCCGACGCCACCAGCAGGATCTTGCCGACATGTGCGCCGGCCTCCAGCGCGCGATGCGCCTCCGCCGCGTCCCGCAGGGGAACCGTGCTGTCCACCACCGCACGCACCCGCCCCCCGCCGATCAGCGGCCAGACATGCTCCCGCACCGCCGCGACGATCGCCGCCTTCTCGCCCAGCGGACGCGCCCGCAGCGAGGTCGCCGTGATCGCGCCGCGCTTGCCGAGCAGCGCCGCCAGGTTCAGCTCACCCTTGGTCCCGCCCTGGAGGCCGATCACGGCAAGGCGGCCGTTGACCGCCAGCGCCCGCACGTTCCGGCCCAGGTACTTTGCGCCGACGATGTCGAGGATGACATCCGCGCCCGCCCCGTCCGTCGCCTTGCGGATCTCCTCCACGAAGTCCTGCTCGCGGTAGTCGATCAGGATGTCCGCGCCCAGCTCCGCGCAGCGTGCCAGCTTCTCGGGCCCGCCCGCGGTGACGGCCACCCGCGCACCCACCGCCTTGGCGAGCTGGATCGCCATCGTGCCGATACCGCTCGCACCGCCATGCACCAGCAACGTCTCGCCCGGGCGCAAGTGCGCGATCATGAACACGTTCGACCACACCGTGGCGGTCACCTCGGGCAGCGCCGCAGCCGTCGTCAGGTCCAGCCCCTCCGGTACGGGCAGCAGCTGCCCCGCCGGCACCGCGACTTTCTCGGCGTAGCCCCCACCCGCCAGCAGGGCGCACACCTCGTCGCCCACGGCCCATCCGGAGACGGCAGGCCCCAGAGCGACGATCCGCCCCGAGCATTCGAGGCCCGGGTACGGCGACGAGCCGGGCGGGGGGTCGTAGAAGCCCTGCCGTTGCAGCAGATCGGCGCGGTTGACCGCGCTCGCGACGACCTCGACGAGGACTTCTCCCTCGCCGGGTACGGGATCGGGCACCTCGGCCCAGACAAGCGCCTCGGGACCACCAGGTTCGGGAATCGTGATCGCATGCATGGCCGCGAGGCTACTCCGGCGAAGGGCTACGCCGAGGTGTTGAGCGGTGAACCGTTCTCGGCGCGCACGATGGTGATGAGCCGGTCGGTGAGCTGCAACGGACTGGCCGCCGGATCGTCGTAGCCGAGCAGCCGGTGCCCGCGCAGCACGCACACCACCAGATCCTCCGTCTCCCGGACACCGCGCCCCGCCTCGGCCTTTATCACCGGCCTTTCGATGAGATCGAGTCCGCTGCCCTGCTGGATCAGGTCCTCCATCACCGTGCCCGCGCTGGGGCTGAGCACGGACAGGCCCAGCAGCCGGCCCGCCGCGCTGGCGCTGGTGATCACCGCGTCTGCGCCGGACTGTCGCAGCAGCGGCGCGTTCTCCTCCTCGCGTACCGCAGCAACGATCTTCGCGCCACGGTTGAGCTGGCGCGCGGTCAGGGTGACCAGCACAGCCGTATCGTCGCGCTGGGTCGCGATGACGATCTGGCGTGCCTTCTGCAGCTCGGCACGGAGCAGTACATCGCTGCGGGTGGCATCGCCGATGACGCCCACAAAACCCTCCGCGTTGGCGGCCTCGATCACGTTGCTGCTGGGGTCGACGATGACCAGCTGGTCCTTCTTCAGCCCTGTGGCACAGAGGGTCTGCATCGCCGATCGTCCCTTGGTGCCGAAGCCGACGATGACGGTGTGGTCACGCAAGTTGGACCTCCAGCGGTTCAGCCGCCACTCGTCCCGGGTCCGTTCCGTGAGGACCTCGAGAGTCGTGCCGACCAGGATGATGAGGAAGAGCACGCGCAGTGGAGTCACCAGCAGGACATTGGTGAGCCGGGCCCCGTCGCTGTACGGGACGATATCGCCGTAGCCCGTGGTGGAGAGGGTGACCGTCGCGTAGTAGACGGAGTCGAGGAAGTCGACCGAGCCGTCTGAATTGTCGTGATAGCCGGCCCGGTCGGACCAGACGAGCAGCACCGTCAGAACAAGTACGCCCAAGGCCATCAGCAGCCGTTTGCCTACCTGGCGCAGCGGGCGCTCGACGATACGGCGGGGGAGTTTCACCCGACTGGTGACCAGGTGCTCGCCGGCATCCCGGGCAATGGCGTCTTGGCCGGGAAGTTTCACGTGAAACAGCCTCCTTCGTCACCCGAGGGCGACCAGGGCGTCCAGGGCAGATCGATGACCTCCAGCACGGCACCGGCCCGCGCGCCGCCGGGCGGGACGACGGCGAGACCATCGGCGGCGGCGATGCCGCGCAGCATGGCCGGTCCGTTGTAGTGCAGCGGCACGATCCGGTCGTCGCGGTGGACGATGGGCACGAGGCGGGTGTCGTACGGATGCCCGTGCACCTCGTCCCGTACCGGCAGGTGGTACGGGAGGGGATTCTGCTTGCCCGCCAGCTCACGCAGCAGCGGCTCGGCGAGCGTGAGGAGCCCCGAGACGGCGGCGAGGGGGTTGCCGGGCAAGCCCACCAGATGTCTGGCGGGGAGGTCTCCGCTCGGGGCGAGAGCGGCCAGCAGCATCGGGTGGCCCGGGCGCACCGCGACTCCGTCGACCAGCAGTTCGGCGCCCGCCTTCCGCAGGACCGGATGGACATGGTCGACCGGACCCGCGGCCGTACCGCCGGTGGTGATCAGGAGGTCGGCGTCTGAGGTGGCGAGGGCATGGTGGAGAGCGTCGGCGTCGTCGCCGAGACGTCGCGTTTCCATGACATCGGCGCCGAGGGCGCGCAGCCAGGGGCCGATCATCGGCCCGAGGGCGTCGCGGATGAGGCCTTCGTGGGGCAGTCCGGCAGTGAGCAGCTCATCGCCCAGGACGAGGACTTCGACGCGCGGCCGGGCGACGGTGAGCAGTTCGTCGTAGCCGGCGGCCGCGGCGAGGCCGAGCACAGCGGGGGTCACCAGGCAGGTGGCGGGCAGGAGTTGGTCGCCGGAACGGCACTCCTGTCCCCGCGGCCGGATGTCCTGGCCAGGGATCACCTCACGCTCCGCGTACAGCCGGCTCTTGTCCGCGGCGGTGCGCGAGTGCTCGCTGCGGATCACCGCGGTGGCCTCGGGCGGGACACGGGCACCAGTGGCGATCCGCACCGCCGCGCCGTCGGGAAGGGGCGGGGTCTCGCCGTGACCCGCGAGGATCGAGCCCTCCCCCTGGACGGACCACGGCCCGGGGCCCGCAACGACCCAGCCGTCCATGGCGGAGGTGTCGAAGGAGGGCAGATCACACAGCGCGGTCAGCGGCTCGGCGAGCGACTGGCCGAGGGCCTGATCGAGCGGTACGCGCCGGGTACGGGGAGGGGTGGCGCGCCCGATGCGTGCCGCGAGAGCACGGGCGTCGGGCCAGGAGGTGGCGCGATGCCGGGTCGCTTCGGTTCGGGCCGGGCCGGGCCGGGGTGCGCCGGGGAAAGGGGTGCCCGAGGCGGGATTGCCCGAGTCCGTCGCGTCCGAGCCCGGGGCGCCCGAGCACGCGGCGGAGGCGGGTTCCTCGCGGGTCCGGCGGCCGACGAGTGCGATTGCCTCCTCGACCCCGTCGGCGTCCTCCTCGTCCTGATGGCCCTTGCCCACGGCGTCCACCTCGTGGTCCTGACCGTTCATCCGGCGTCGGCCTCGCCAGAACCGGGGGCCCCGGGACCCTGGGGAGTTTCGGGGGCCTTTGCCTCCGGGAGCGCCTGCTCGGCCTCCTGCGCCCAGCGCGCGGCGAGCGCGGCGGCCTTGCGGGCAGCTTCCGCGACCGCCTCCGGCCCACCGCCGCCCGCCTTGGCCGCCGCGTAGCCCACCAGGAAGGTGGTGAGCGGCGCCGCGGGGCGAGCGACGCCGTGCGCGGCATCACGGGCGAGGTCGAGCAGAACGCCGATGTCGACATCGAGTTCGATGCCGAGTTCGTCCTTGACTGCGGTGATCCATTCGTCCAGCACGTTCCCATGCTCCCTGATACGGGCCCGGGCCGCGGAGATGTCCTCCCAGGTGTCGCAGTCGAAGGAGGCGAGAGGCTCCGCTTCGATCCGGGCGAGATCGAGTTCCTGCGTCAGCAGACGCAGAGGAAGCCCGCTCAGGCTCCCGTACTCGGCGGCCAGGAGAGCAAGTTCGCGGCGCAGCGGTTCGGTGCGGTACACCGCGACGAGAGGCTGGTCGCGGCCGTCGGGATCGGTGAGGAGGGCCGCCTCCCGCCCGCTCGTATCGAGGGCGCCGATCAGCTGCCCTACGGTGCGCTCACCCAGGAACGGCAGATCGGCCGAGAGCACGAGTACGGCCGCGGCCTCGACCTGCCGCACTCCGGCGTCGAGAGCGGCGAGCGGTCCGCCACCCGGCGGCTCCTCCCGCGCCCAGACCACGGGGTGCGCGGTGGCCCGGCGCCCCCCGACGACAACGGTGCGCCGGGCGTCCCGGCACACCCCGAGCACACGGTCGAGCAGGGCCCGACCGCCCACGCTCACCGCCGGCTTGTCGGCCCCGCCCAGCCGCTTCGCGGCACCTCCGGCGAGCACGATGGCGTCATACGCGGTCATCCCTGAAGTATGGGCCGTGATCGCATGGGCGGGGAGTGCCGATGGGAGCTCTCTTGATCCGCGGACCACGTGCGTATCAGCCTGTGGACCGGTGGTCCCTGTGGATCCGGGGGCCGGTCCCGGCAGATGCGTGGACCGGCCCGCAGTCCTACAGGCTGCGCAGCAGCACCGCCGGATGTTCCACGCAGTCGGCCACGTACCGAAGGAAGCCGCCCGCGGTGCCACCGTCGCAGACCCGGTGGTCGAAGGTGAGCGAGAGCTGAACGACCTGGCGCACAGCCAGTTCGCCCTGGTGCACCCATGGCTTCGGCACGATCCGGCCCACCCCGAGCATGGCTGCTTCCGGGTGGTTGATGATCGGCGTGGAGCCGTCGACGCCGAACACCCCGTAGTTGTTCAGCGTGAACGTCCCGCCGGTCAGATCCGCCGGGGTCAGCCTCCCCTCCCTGGCCACCTCCGTAAGACGCGCGAACTCCGCGGTCAGCGACTCGGCCGAGCGGCTGTGGGCATCCCGTACCACCGGAACGACCAGTCCTCGCTCGGTCTGCGCCGCGAACCCGAGGTGCACCTCGGGCAGCCGCACGATCTCCCTGGCATCCATGTCCACCGTGGAGTTGAGCTCCGGGTGGCGGGCGAGGGCGGCCGTGCAGATCCGGGCGAGCAGCGCGAGGAGCGAGATCTTCGGGCCCCCCGCGGCGTTCATGGAGGCCCGGGCGGCCATCAGCTCGGTCGCGTCGGCATCGACCCAGCAAGTGGCGTCGGGTATCTCCCGCCGACTGCGGGAGAGCTTGTCGGCCACTGCCCCGCGAACGCCGCGCAGCGGTATGCGCTCACCGTGTGCCCCAGCAGCAGCGGCTGCGGTGACGGCCACCCCGGGCTTCGGCGTCGCGGCGGGTATCTCCGCGGCGCGCACGGCGTGCTCGACATCGGCGCGCAGGATCAGACCGTCCGGCCCGGACCCGTTCAACTGCCGCAGATCGAGACCGTGTTCACGGGCAAGCTTGCGGACGAGTGGCGAGATGACAGGCACGGGGCCCTGCGTCACGTCCTCGGCCGTCACCCCGGGCGCGGACCGCCCCACAGGCACCGGAGCCGGAGCCTGGACAGCAGCAGGGGCAGGGGCCAGTGCTGCGGCGGGCACAGTTGCCGGGGCTGTGGTCCGGGCCGGCGTCGTGGCGGGCGACGAGGGGCGGATACGACGCCTGCGCGCCGCGGGCGCCCCCGTCCCATAACCGACCAGGACATTGCCGGACGACTCGTTCGAGGAGTCGGGGGCGTGCCCCGCTTCCCCGACGGCGGCCGGTTCGAGCGCACCGACAGCCACGGTCAGCAGCGGCGCGCCGACCGGAAGCTCCGTGCCTTCCTCGCCGAAGCGTGCGGTCACCACGCCCCCGTACGGGCACGGCACCTCCACCATCGCCTTGGCCGTCTCGACCTCGACGACCGGCTGATCGATCGCGACGACATCGCCCACGGACACCAGCCAGCGGACGATCTCGGCCTCGGTCAGCCCTTCTCCGAGGTCGGGGAGCTTGAATTCGAGCACCTGGGGCATCAGCTCCCCGCCTCCCACTGCAGCCGTGCCACCGCGTCCAGCACCCGGTCCACTCCCGGCAGATGGTGCCGCTCCAGCATCGGCGGCGGATACGGAATGTCGAACCCGGCGACCCGCAGCACCGGCGCTTCCAGATGGTGGAAGCAGCGCTCCGTCACCCGCGCTGCGATCTCCCCGCCCGGACCGCCGAAGCCGGTCGACTCATGTACGACGACCGCCCGCCCCGTACGCCGCACGGACGCGCAGACCGTCTCGTCGTCGAAAGGCACCAGCGAACGCAGATCGACGACTTCCAGGTCCCAGCCCTCGGCTGCGGCGGCCTCCGCCGCCTCCATGCAGACCGGCACGGACGGCCCGTAGGTGATGAGCGTGGCACTGCGCCCGGGACGACGGACGACGGCCCGGCCTATCGGCTCGACCGCGGCCGGTGCGTCCGGCGACCACTGCGCCTTCGACCAGTACAGCCGCTTCGGCTCCAGGAAGACCACCGGGTCGTCGGAGGCGATCGCGGCCCTCAGCATTCCGTACGCGTCGTCGACCGTCGCGGGCGTAACGACATGGAGCCCCGGAGTCGCCATGTAATACGCCTCGGACGAGTCGCTGTGGTGCTCGACACCGCCGATCCCGCCGCCGTACGGCACACGCACGGTGATCGGCAGCGGCATCCCGCCCCGCGTGCGGTTCCGCATCCGCGACACATGGCTGATCAACTGCTCGAACGCCGGATACGCGAAAGCGTCGAACTGCATCTCGACGACCGGCCGCAGCCCGTACATCGCCATGCCCACGGCCGTGCCGAGGATCCCCGCCTCCGCAAGCGGTGTGTCCGTACAGCGGTCCTCGCCGAACTCCTTGACGAGCCCGTCCGTGACCCGGAAAACACCGCCGAGCGCGCCGACGTCCTCCCCCAGCACATGGACGGCCGGGTCCTCGGCCATGGCGTCGCGCATCGCGCGCTGCAGGGCCTGCGCCATGGATGCGGGCTTCACCGCGGCCGTGGTCATCGCGCCTCTTCCTCCGCATCCAGCTCGGCCCGCAGCTGCGCCGCCTGCTCGCGCAGCTGGGTGGTCTGCTCGGCGTAGACATGCTCGAACAGATCCATCGGGTCGAGCACCGGGTCGGCGTTCATCCGCTCGCGCAGATCCGCCGCCATCGTCTCGGCCGCGTCGGCCGCCGCCCGTATGCCGTGCTCGTCGAGCAGCCCTCGCTCCGTCAACTCCCGCTCCAGCAACCTGATCGGGTCGTGCGCACGCCAGGTCTCGACCTCGCCCTCGGCCCGGTAGCGGGTCGCGTCATCGGCGTTCGTATGGGCGTCGATGCGGTACGTCACGGCCTCGATCAGCGTCGGGCCGCCGCCGCGCCTGGCCTTCGCCACGGCATCGCCGACGACCTCGTGCACCGCGGCCGCGTCGTTCCCGTCGACGAGCCGGCCGGGCATTCCGTACCCCACGGCCTTGTGGGCCAGCGAAGGCGCGGCGGTCTGCTTGGCCAGCGGGACCGAGATCGCGAAGCCGTTGTTCTGGACGAGGAAGACGACGGGCGCCCGCCATACCGCGGCAAAGTTCAGCGCCTCGTGGAAGTCGCCCTCGCTGGTGCCGCCGTCGCCGACCATGGCGAGCGCGACGACATCGTCGCCCTTGAGCCTGGCGGCGTGCGCCAGTCCCACGGCGTGCGGCAGCTGGGTGGCGAGCGGGGTGCACAGGGGCGCTATGCGGTGCTCACGCGGGTCGTACCCGGTGTGCCAGTCGCCGCGCAGCAGCGTCAGTGCCTGTACGGGGTCGAGGCCACGGGCCACGGCCGCGAGGGTGTCCCGGTAGCTGGGGAAGAGCCAGTCCCGCTCCTCCAGCGCCAGCGCCGCCGCCACCTCGCACGCCTCCTGCCCGGTGCTCGACGGGTAGACGGCGAGCCGGCCCTGCTTGGTCAGAGCCGTCGCCTGAGCGTTGTACCGGCGGCCGCGTACCAGCTGGGCGTACAGCCGCAGCAGCAGCTCGGGGTCGGCCCCGGCCGCGGCGTCCGTGCCCAGCACGCGGTACGGCTCGGGGTCCGGGAGCAGCGGCGTGGGGTCGGTGCGGGGCTTCCACGCCGGGGGCGGAGTGGGCCGATAGGCGGCAGCGGCACCAGGCAGCTCTTGGACCGTCATGCTGCTCTTTCTCAACGCGAGCACCTCCTCGTGGGAGCGACGACGAAAACCGATGACGAAGCAGCGCGGGTGTGGCGCGCCTCACCTACCGATTGTTCGGTCGTGGACGCATTTTGGCTACAGGCACCTTCAGCCTGTGGACAAACGGTTCTCCACAGCCTGAGATGGAGACAGGTCGTCCATGCTAGGGAGGCGGGGGGACATGGCAGCTGAACAAATGGCCGAGGGCGGGGACCGTGCGGAGCAAACCCTTCCGGCACGTCCGCTCGACGCCATCGACCGCGACATCCTGCGCATCCTGCAAACGGACGGCCGCGCGTCGATACGCTCCGTGGCCGAGCGGGTCCATGTGTCGCGCGCCAATGCGTACGCACGGATCAACCGGCTCATCGACGACGGTGTGATCCGTGGCTTCAGCGCACGTGTGAACCACGAGCGGGCGGGCCAGGGCGCCTCCGCCTACATCACGCTCAAGATCGTCCAGAACTCCTGGCGCACGGTGCGCGAGCAGCTGCAGGCCCTGCCGGGGGCGGCCCACATCGCCCTGGTCAGCGGAGATTTCGACGTACTGCTGCTGGTGCACACGCCGGACAACCGCACGCTGCGCGAGCTCGTCCTGACCAGGCTCCAGTCCATCCCGGAGGTGCTGTCCACCCGGACGCTGCTGGTCTTCGAGGAGACGGATCTCGATCCGGGACCCGCGGCGGGTCTGGGCCCTGGACCCGGAGCAGTCCCCGGCCCGGCCCCGGACACCGAGCCGTTCTAGGGCTGCCCGCGCGGTTCCGGGGCCGTCCAGGGCTCTCCACGCCAGGGGCTCCAGCGGTCTCCGCGGGCTCAGGGAGCTCCTCAGAGACTTATGGCTACGACTCCGCGCTTACGGGTACGGGCTCCGCGGAGGCCGTACGCAGCGCCCTAGGAGCCCGTGCGCAGTCCGTCGAAGGCGAGCCGTACGACCGCCTCGGCGACCTGATCGCCGTCATAGCCGCCGCCGGCATGCGGCCGGTACCACTCCACCAGGGAGTTCACCATGCCGAAGAGCAGCCGGGTCGCCAGCCTGATGTCCATGTCCGCGCGCAGGTCTCCGTCCGCCGCGGCCGCCTTCAGCAGATCGGCGACTCGCTGGTCGAATTCACGGCGCCGCTCCATCGCCCACCGCTCGGTCTTGGTGTTACCCCGCACGCGCAGCAGCAGGGTCACATAGGGCAGCTCGGCCATCAGCACCTCGACGGTGCGCCGGGTGACGTACTCGACCCGCTCGATGGCCCGCCCCCGTACGGCCCCCGGCTCGTCCAGGATCCCGAAGAGCGCGTCGATGGCCCGGCTGACGGCCCGGCGCAGCAGCTCCTCCTTGCCCGCGACATGGTGGTAGATGGACGACTTGGAGATGCCGGCCGCCTTGGACAGATGCTCCATGGAGGTGCCGTCGTATCCGCGCTCGTTGAAGATCCGGACGGCGACGGTCAGCAGCGTCTCGGGCGTGTAGGTGTCGCGCTTCGCGGTGGTCATGAGTCGTCCTCCTGCGAGGTCTCGTACGACCACTGATGCAGTGCGAGGGACCTCGCGTAGCGGCCGGTGGGCACGCTCTCGTGGAGATTGGCGAGCAGTTCCCAGGCCCAGTCGCGACCCAGCTTCTCATTCCATTCGACGGGGCCGAGGGGGTAGTTGACCCCCAGGCGCATCGCCGTGTCGATGTCCTCCTTGGTCGCGACCTTCTTGGCGACCGCGTCCAGCGCCAGGTCAGCGAGCATCGCGACGGTACGGGCGACGATCATGCCGGGTACGTCACCGATGACGCTGACCTGCTTGCCGAGCGCCTGGAAGAGGCCGGTCGCCTGCGTGAGCGTCTGCTCCTCGACGCCCGGCGCGGCGGACAGGGCGATCCGGGTCGCGGACCGGTAGTCGAGTGCCAGATCGAAGTAGACGACATCGCGGAACTCGGCCGAGGTCTGGCCGTCGGCAAGCACCAGCTGACCGCCACTGGGCAGCACCAGCCGCGTGCCCTTGTCCTCGGTCTCCTGCCGCACGGTGATACCCGCCTCGCGGATCATTGCGATCAGCTCCCCGGCGGGCTTCAGATCGCCCTCGACCACGACGTACTCGGGGGCGTCCGCCGGCTCCGCGGTGTGCGGCGCGGGCTTCGCAGCCCCTTCGGCGTAGGAGAACCAGCCGTGCCCGGACTTCCGGCCCAGGCGGCGTGACTCGACAAGCCGGCGCTGCGGCAGGGAAGGAAGGAATTTAGGGCTGTGGAAGAACGATTCCCAGACGGAGCGGGTGACGGCCTCGTTGACGTCCTGGCCGATCAGATCGGTGAGCTCGAAGGGGCCCATCCTGAAGCCGCCGGACTCCCTGAGGACCGCGTCGATGGTGGCGGGATCGATGCCGTGCTCCTCGTACACCGCGAAGGCTTCGGCGTAGAAGGGCCGGGCTATGCGATTGACGATGAATCCGGGCAGGTCGGCGCAGCGCACCGGGGTCTTGCCCCAGGCCGCAGCCGTCGCCCACGCGCGCGTGGCCGTCGCCGCATCGGTCGCGTGGCCGCTGACGACCTCGACGAGGGGGAGCAGCGGGGCGGGGTTGAAGAAGTGCAGCCCGACGAAGCGGCCGGGATGCTTCAGAGCGCCGGCGACGGCCGTGACGGAGAGGGAGGAGGTATTGGTGGCGAGGAGACAGTCGTCCGCGACGATCTCCTCCAGCGCCGTGAACAGATCCTGTTTGACCGTGAGCTGTTCGAGGACCGCCTCGACGACGAGCGCGGCGTCGGCGAGCTCGGCGAGATCCGCAGCAGGGTGCAGCCGCGATCGCGCGGCGTCGCGTTCGGCAGCGTCCATCCGGCCCTTCTCGACCAGCCGGTCCAGGCGCGCGCCGATGGCATCCGCGGCCTCGGCCGCCCGTTCGGGAACGGCGTCGTAGAGGCGCACGGGGTGCCCGGCGACAAGGGCGACCTGGGCGATGCCCTGCCCCATGGTGCCGGTGCCGACGACAGCGACGGTACGGCTCTGATCGATGGCGGTCATGGGAGCGATCCTCCCCGATGCGTTGTCCACAGGTTTGACAGGCCCCCTTGTACCGACCGATCGTTCGGTTACTCTAACTCTGTCATTACTTCCCTGCCCAGCTCGACGAGGAGTTGGTCCTTCATGCAGCTGACCGAGACCCACCGGCCCACGCTCGACCAGGCCCTCGAAGCGATCCGCACGCGCGCCTACTGGTCCCCGCATCCCGAGCACCCCAAGGCGTACGGCGAAAGTGCCCCGGCAGAAGGCCTCGCGGCCTTCGAAGCCCTGCGCGGCACCCGCTTCGACCTGGACCAGCCGGGCACAGACGGCTGGACGGGCGGCGAAGTCTCGCCGTACGGACCGGAGTTGGGCATCGAGTATCCACACCCCGATATCGATGCCCTGCTGCCCGCGATGCGCGCGGGCATGAGCGCCTGGCGCGAGGCCGGCCCCGAGACGCGGGCTCTTGTCTGCGTGGAAATCCTGTCCCGCATCAGCACCCGCACTCATGAGTTCGCGCACGCGGTGATGCACACCAGCGGGCAGGCCTTCATGATGGCGTTCCAGGCGGGCGGCCCGCACGCCCAGGACCGCGGCCTGGAGGCCGTCGCGTACGCCTACGAGGAGCAGACCCGCACACCCGCCGCCGCCGACTGGTCCAAGCCGCAGGGCAAGCGCGACCCCCTTGAGCTGCGGAAGACCTTCACCACGGCGGGACGCGGCATCTCGCTCCTGATCGGCTGCAACACCTTCCCGACGTGGAACGGCTACCCCGGGCTTTTCGCCTCTCTGGCCACCGGAAACCCGGTGCTGGTCAAGCCGCACCCCCGCGCGGTGCTCCCGCTGGCACTCACCGTGCGCGTGGCTCGCGAGGTTCTCGCCGAGGCGGGCTTCGATCCGAACCTGGTCTGCCTGGCCGCCGAGCGCCCCGGCGAGGGAATCGCCAAAACCCTCGCGGTACGCCCCGAGATCAAGATCATCGACTACACGGGGTCCACCGCCTTCGGCGACTGGCTGGAGGCCAACGCCCGCCAGGCGCAGGTCTACACCGAGAAGGCCGGCGTCAACACCGTCGTCATCGACTCCACCGACGACTACAAGGGGATGCTCTCCAACCTGGCGTTCTCGCTCTCGCTGTACAGCGGCCAGATGTGCACCACCCCGCAGAACCTCCTCATCCCGAGGGACGGCATCACGACGGACGCCGGCCCCAAGACGTACGACGAGGTGGTCGCCGACCTGTCTGCCTCGGTGGGCGGCCTGCTCGGCGACGACGCACGGGCGAACGCCCTGCTGGGCGCGCTGGTCAATCCGGACGTGAAGGCCCGCCTGGAGGCGGCCGCCGGGCTGGGCGAGGTGGCCCTGCCCTCGCGGGAGGTCGCCAACCCCGAGTTCCCCGACGCGGCCGTCCGTACGCCCGTCATCGTCAAGCTCGACGGTGCGCGGAAGATCTGGGACGCAGCCGACGCCGAGGCGGCGTATCTGTCGGAGTGCTTCGGCCCGGTGTCGTTCGCGGTCGCCGTGGACTCGACAGGGGATGCCCTGGAGCTGCTGCGGCGCACGGTCCGCGACAAGGGCGCGATGACGGTCGGCGCATACACCACCTCGACGGAGACGGAACGCGCGATCGAGGACGTCTGCCTGGACGAATCGGCGCAGCTGTCGCTGAACCTGACGGGCGGGGTGTACGTCAACCAGACCGCGGCGTTCTCCGACTTCCACGGCTCGGGCGGCAACCCTGCGGCGAACGCTGCGCTGTGCGACGGGGCATTCGTCTCGAACCGCTTCCGAGTGGTGGAGGTCCGCCGCCAGGCGTGACAACCGGACAGGCCGTGACCCGCAGGACATACGGGTCACGGCCTTCCCGGGGCTTGATTCTCCCAAGGCACGGTTCTCCCGAGGCACGGTTCTCCCGAGGCACGGTTTTCCCGAGGCACGGCCTTTCGCTGGGAACGGCCCTCCCGGGCTACAGCCCTCGGCACATCACCTCGGCCGATCCGCTTCGGCGTGCGGCCCGCCAGGAACATGCCGTGGGTGGTGCTGATCGTCCCGGCTCCGGCACACAGTCCGACCGGCGCGCTTTCGCCTACGGGGCCGGGATCTCCGCATACCGCTGCACCCACGCATGCATCGCGATCGCCGCCGCCGCGCCTGCGTTGATCGAGCGGGTCGAGCCGAACTGCGCGATCGAGCACACCATCGCCGCGTGCTTGCGCGCCTCTTCCGTCAGCCCCGGCCCTTCCTGGCCGAAGAGCAGTACGCAACGGCGCGGCAGCTCGGTCCGCTCCAGCGGCACTGCCCCCGGCAGATTGTCGATCCCGATGATCGGCAGGTCCTCCGCGGCCGCCCACGCGGTCAGCGAGGCGGTGTCCGGGTGGTGCCGCACATGCTGGTACCGGTCGGTGACCATGGCCCCCCGCCGGTTCCAGCGCCGCCGGCCCACGATGTGGATCTCCTTTGCCAGAAAGGCGTTCGCGGTACGCACCACAGAACCGATGTTGAAATCGTGGCCCCAGTTCTCCACAGCCACGTGGAAGCCGTGCCGCCGGGTGTCCAGATCGGCGACGATCGCCTCGCGCGTCCAGTACCGGTACTGGTCGACGACGTTGCGCCGGTCGCCCTCGGCCAGCAGCTCGGGGTCGTACCGCTCGTCCTGCGGCCACGGCAGCGGGTGCGGCCCGACGCCGATCTCGGAGCCGAAGCCCTCGTCGTACTGGACCGACGGGAACGACGGGATCGACTGCGTCGGCTGGATCGCCTGAATCGGCTCTTCGGTGGTGCTCACCCGACGAGCGTACGGGGCTGGTCCTGGCTCTCCCGCCGCTGCTCCGGAGCCGCGTCCACTCGTGAGAGCAGTCGGTTCCGCCCTCGCGCCGCCCGTCCGCCGAGCCGGACCAGGAAGGCGGTCGGCAGGAAGACCGCGTCGGCAGCGATCATCGCGAGCGAGAAGAAGGGCAGTCCGAGCAGCACGGCGATGGCCGCGTGCTCCAGCATCATGACCACCAGAAGGACGTTCTTGACGCGCCGGTTGAAGAGCGTGAAGGGGAAGGCGACCTGCACGACCACCGTGCCGTACGTCAGCACCATCACCATCACCCCGCCGGAGGCGAGGAGATCGGAGAGGGCAGGCCAGGGCGTGAAGTAGTCCAGCTTGAGCGGGTAGTAGAGCGCGGTGCCGTCCTGCCAGCGCGAACCCTGGATCTTGTACCAGCCGGCGGTCGCGTAGATCACACAGACCTCGGCCATGATGACGACGAGGGCGGCGTTGTGCGTGAGGTTCGCGAGGACGTCCAGCAGGGTACGGGGCTCGCTGTCGGGGGCGTACCGGCTCACCATCCACCACAGCCCCTGCGCCACCCACAGGACCCAGAGAAGCAGGAGTACGAACCAGCCGGTCTGGTTGAGGAATGTGGCGATGACCAGGCCGAATCCCAGTACCGCCCAAAGGGCTGGGCCAACCCGGTCGCGGGGCGGTACGCCCGGAATCGCCGTCGCTGCCCACCGCGCCGCGCGCCGCGCGTCCAGGGACCAGACCTGCGCGCAGCGGGTCAGGACCAGATAGATCGCCATCAGATGGATGACGTTGTCGCCACCGTCGCCCATGAAGATGGAGCGATTCTGGAGCGACAGCACGCCGATCATGAAAAGCCCGGACATGGCGCGAGTACGCCAGCCGAGCATCAGCAGCAGGCTGGACACAACGCCGACGCCGTACAGCACCTCGAACCAGAGGGTGCTGTCCGACCACATGAGAGCGGTGAAGGCGTCGTTGTCGGTGATGAGACGACGCGCCATGTCCGCGTTCCACGGGCCGTCGGGCCCGTACAACTCATGGCGATTGGGCAGCTCGCGAAGGAGGAAGAGGAGCCAGGTGCCGGCGAAGCCGATCCGGATGATGGCGCTCTGGTACGGGCCGAGGGCGGCAGAGGTGACGCGCTGGACGGCGCTCGCGATCTTCCGGTCGAGGGTTTCGCGGCCGCAGGTTTCGCGGATGGTGGTGTCGCGGTCGACGGTGTCCTTCACTCGCCCGCCTCCGTACGACCGTTCCGGATACCCAGTGGCAGATCCGCGGCGGTCACCGTCCACCAGGGCAGCAGCCGGAAGACGGGGCGCGTGTCGATCTTCTCGTCGCTCCACTCCGGTGCCTTGACCGAGCGGGTCGAGGACCGGAGCTGGATGCGCTCGACGGGGCCGCCCAGGTCGCGCGCTTCGAGGCGCAGCATCACGATGCGGCGGATGTAGCTCTCGGAGAGCTGGCCGCGCAGGCCGCTCGAGCGATTCTCGTTGTCGTGGGAGTTGACGTAGAAGTCCCAGCTCCGGCGCAGCTCGTTCTGCTGCACGTGGCTGGGGAGGAGATTGCCGCGTATCGCCTCGCCGTCCTCGGCGGAGAGATCGATCCAGTCGGTGCTCTCGCGGCTGCCGTCGGTCACGGTGATCTCGGCCCGGACCTGCACGGAGACATTCTGTTGGAGCGGATTGGGGGCGAAGAGCTTCCAGTTCTGCTCGAACTCGGGATAGACCCAGCCTTCGACCGCTTCGCCGTGCTGCTTGGTAAGGGTGTTGGAGGGCGCGACGTGCAGAAAAACCATGACCAGGTGGGCACTGGCGAGTACGCCGATGATCGCGAGCGAGACGGCGGCCGCGACCTGGTAGGGGAGCGAGAGCCCCGCTATGCCGCCGGTGGTGACCTGCGGAGGTGGGGGTGGGGCTGGAGGTGGGGCCGGAAGTGGTGGGAACTGGTGCCGCCCCGGATGCGGGAGCCGGTCCTGGATCTGCGGCTGAATCTGCGGCTGCTGCTCCGGCGGACTGTGGAGTGCGGATGCGGGCTGGACTTCCGGCTGCGGTGCGGGATGCGGTTCCGGATGAGAGGGGGGCTGCGGCGCTGGAGGGGATTCGGGCTGGTCACGGGGCTGGGGGACGTCGCCGGGAGGCCGCCCGGAGCTCACGCCCCTGGCACCTTTGACGTCCTCTTCCTCGTAGGAGTCCATCCCGCCCCGATCCCCATCGGTCCACCTCAGTTATCCACAGGGTTGACACCCTACGGGCCGTCGACTCACCATTGAAGTCAATGAACCGAACGATCGGTCGGTAGGGGGCCCGGATGACGGCAGTGACTGCGGATACGTACGAGGCGGTTTTTGACGCCGCCGTGGCCGCCGACGAGCGCATCGAGCCACGCGACTGGATGCCCGACGCATACAGGGCGACGCTGGTGCGCCAGATGGCGCAGCACGCGCACTCCGAAATCATCGGCATGCAGCCCGAGGCAAACTGGATCACGCGTGCGCCCTCGCTGCGGCGCAAGGCGATCCTGATGGCCAAGGTGCAGGACGAAGCCGGCCACGGGCTGTACCTGTACAGCGCCGCCGAGACACTGGGCACAGGCCGCGACGAGTTGCTCGACAAGCTCCACGCCGGCCGCCAGAGGTACTCCTCGATCTTCAACTACCCGACGCTGACCTGGGCCGACGTCGGCGCGATCGGCTGGCTGGTGGACGGCGCGGCGATCACCAACCAGGTGCCGCTCTGCCGCTGCTCCTATGGGCCGTATGCCCGCGCGATGGTCCGGATCTGCAAGGAGGAGTCCTTCCACCAGCGGCAGGGGTACGAGCTGCTGCTCACTCTCTCCCGTGGGACGCCCGCCCAGCACGAGATGGCGCAGGACGCCGTGGACCGCTGGTGGTGGCCGTCGCTGATGATGTTCGGCCCACCGGACGACGAGTCGTCGCACTCGGCGCAGTCCATGGCCTGGAAGATCAAGCGGCACTCCAACGACGAGCTGCGCCAGCGCTTCGTGGACATCTGCGTCCCGCAGGCCGAAGCTCTGGGGCTCACGCTCCCGGACCCGGATCTGCGGTGGAACGAGGAGCGGGGCCACCACGACTTCGGCGCAATCGACTGGGCCGAGTTCCAGGACGTCCTCAAGGGCAACGGCCCGTGCAACGACCAGCGGCTCACCCAGCGCCGCGAGGCGCACGAAGAGGGCGCCTGGGTCCGGGACGCGGCCGCGGCGTACGCCACGAAGCACCGAACAGAGCAGCACGCGAAGCCCGGGGAGGCGACGGCATGAGCAGTTCGACCGACTGGCCGCTGTGGGAGGTCTTCGTGCGCTCGCGCCGTGGTCTGTCGCACACCCACGCGGGAAGTCTCCACGCCCCGGACGCCGAGATGGCCCTGCGGAACGCCCGGGATCTCTACACCCGGCGGAACGAAGGCGTCTCGATCTGGGTGGTGCCCTCCACAGCGATCACGGCGTCCTCGCCCGACGAGAAGGACTCGTTCTTCGAGCCGGCCGGCGACAAGCCCTACCGGCACCCGACCTTCTACGAGATCCCGGAAGGGGTGAAGCACCTGTGACCACGACAGCCAATGCCGCGGCACTCGCCCTCGGCGACGACGCGCTCGTGCTCTCGCACCGGCTGGGGGAGTGGGCGGGCCATGCGCCCGTGCTGGAGGAGGAGGTCGCACTCGCCAACATCGCGCTGGACCTGCTGGGTCAGGCGCGGGTGCTGCTCTCCCTCGTCGGCGACGAGGACGAGCTGGCGTATCTGCGCGAGGAGCGCGCCTTCCGCAATCTCCAGCTGGTCGAGCAGGAGAACGGCGACTTCGCACACACCATCGCCCGCCAGCTGTACTTCTCCGTCTATCAGCGGCTGCTGTACAGCCGGCTGGCGGTAGGCGACACCGAGTTCGCCGGGCTCGCGGCCAAGGCCGTCAAGGAAGTCGCGTACCACCAGGACCACGCCGAGCACTGGACCATGCGGCTCGGCGACGGCACTGCCGAGAGCCACGAGCGGATGCAGCGGGCCTGCGACGCGCTGTGGCGGTTCACCGGCGAAATGTTCCAGCCTGTCGAAGGAGTGGACATCGACTGGCAGGCGCTGCAGAGCGGCTGGCTGGAGACCGTCACCACCGTGCTGGAGCGGGCGACGCTGACCGTGCCCGGAGGCCCGCGGTCCGGTGGATGGTCGGCGGGGGCGGGGCGGCAGGGCCTGCACACCGAGTCGTTCGGGCGGATGCTGGCCGAGATGCAGCATCTGCACCGCAGCCACCCGGGGGCGTCATGGTGACCACCGACCTGACGGATGTCGCTGGCAGCCCGGCTGACACGACCGTTGCCGAGCCCGGGACGCGGCACGCCTCCCCGACCCGGCACGAGGCCGAGACGCGGCTCGAGGCGGAACTGCGCAGGCTCGCCGGCTCTGTGCCCGACCCGGAGCTGCCGGTCCTGACGCTGGAGGAGCTCGGTGTGCTCCGCGGAGTACAGGTGCTCGGGCCCGGCAGGGTCGAGGTTGAGCTGACCCCCACATACACAGGCTGCCCGGCGATCGAGGCCATGACCTCGGATATCGAGCAGGTGCTGCACGACCACGGCATACCGGACGTCTCGGTCGTCAGGGTCCTCTCCCCGGCCTGGTCGACGGACGACATCAGCGCGGAAGGACGGCGCAAGCTCGCCGAGTTCGGGATAGCCCCGCCCCGACCGCACTCCGACCAGGGGACGGTGCCGCTCACGCTCTCCGTGCGCTGCCCGCACTGCGGCTCGACCGACACCGAGCTGCTGAGCAGGTTCTCGTCCACCGCCTGCAAGGCCCTGCGCCGCTGTGTCTCCTGCCGCGAACCCTTCGACCACTTCAAGGAGTTGTAGATGTTCCATCCGCTCCGGGTGAGCAGGGTCGAGCAGCTCACGGACGACTCGGTGGCCGTCACCTTCCAGGTGCCGCCCGAGCTGCGCGAGACCTTTCGCCACACCCCCGGCCAGCACCTGGCCCTGCGCCGACTCGTGGGGGGCGAGGAGATCCGCCGCACCTACTCGATCTGCACCCCGGCCTCCCCGACCGAGAAGGATCCTGTGCTGCGCGTGGGCATCAGGCTGGTCGACGGCGGCGAGTTCTCCACGTTCGCGCTCAAAGAGCTCTCCGTCGGCGACACCGTCGAGGTGATGCCTCCCATGGGCCGGTTCCTTCTTGCGCCGCGTCCCGGGTACTTCGCGGCGATCGTCGGCGGAAGCGGCATCACCCCCGTGCTGTCCATGGCGGCAACGCTGCTGGCGCGAGAGCCGGAGGCCCGGTTCTGTCTGATACGAAGCGACCGCACCGCGGCCTCGACAATGTTCCTTGACGAGGTCGCCGATCTCAAGGACCGCTTCCCGGACCGCTTCCAGCTGGTCACCGCGCTTTCCCGGGAGGAACAGCAGTCGGGCCTGCCGTCCGGACGGCTGGACCAGGAGCGGCTTGCCGGACTGCTGCCGGCCCTGCTTCCGGTGGCGGATGTGGACGGCTGGTTCCTCTGTGGCCCCTTCGGCCTGGTGCAGGGCGCCGAGCGGGCGCTGCATGGGCTGGGGGTGGACCGGAGCCGTATCCACCAGGAGATCTTCCATGTAGACGACGGTTCGGCGCCCGGCCCCGCGCAGGTGACCGCACCGGCCCATGCCTCCCTCACCGCGACTCTTGACGGTCGGTCCGGCAAGTGGCCGGTGCAGGAAGGGGAATCGCTGCTGGAGACGGTGCTGCGGAGCCGCTCCGACGCGCCGTACGCGTGCAAGGGCGGCGTGTGCGGCACCTGCAGGGCGTTCCTGGTCTCCGGCGAGGTGCGTATGGACCGCAATTTCGCGCTGGAGCCGGAGGAGACCGAGGCGGGCTATGTGCTGGCCTGTCAGTCCCATCCGGCCACAGCGGAAGTGGAGTTGGACTTCGACCGCTGACGACCGGGGAGAGTGCGCCCCCACCCCCTTCCTCTCCGCGCAGACTGTGTTCTTTTTCAAGAACATGTTCTATCTTGACGGTCCGTCAGATACGGATTGAGGCAGAGCCGGTGCGTGTGGGAGGACAGGGCTGTGGACTTCACCTTCACCGAGGAGCAGCAGGCGGCCGTCGAGGCCGCGAAGGCAATCTTCTCGGGCGTCGCACCCGACGGAGTGCCGAGCCCCGCGCTCACCCCCGGCGCGGTGGCCGAGGGATTCGACCGGCCGCTGTGGGCCAGGCTCGCGGACGCCGATCTGCTGAGCCTGGTTCTGTCACCCGAGCACGGCGGTGCCGGCCTCGACCCCATCGCCCTCTGCCTGGTGCTGCGCGAGTCCGCGAAGGTGCTGGCGCGGGTGCCACTGCTGGAGACGAGCGCGGTCGCCATGGCCGTGGAGCGATACGGCAGCGATGGGTTGAGCGCCGAGCTCCTCCCCCGGATCGGCCGCGGTGAACTGACGCTCACCATCGGGGCCAACGGTCGCACCGGCCACGACCCGGCCGAACTTGCCGTCACCGCGCGCCGAGACACCGAGCACGGGGGTGGGGAGGGGGACTGCTGGATTCTCGACGGCGTGCAGACGGGCGTGCCCTGGGCCCAGTCCGCGGACCTTATCGCCGTGCCGGCGCACACCGGGGAGGGCCGTGCCGTGTTCGCTCTTGTCCCCCGGGACCATCAAGGTCTTGCCCTCGCCGAGCAGATCTCCACGAGCGGCGAGCGCTTTGCCGAAGTCGGCCTGGATTCCGTGCGGATCGACAGCCGCGAGGTGATCGACGCCGAGGGCGCCTGGGAGTGGCTGCGCCAGCTTCTGGCCACCGGGACCTGCGCGCTCGCGCTCGGGCTCGGCGAGCGTGTGCTCTCCATGACGAGCGACTACACGGGCAAACGCGAGCAGTTCGGCTTCCCGGTGGCGACCTTCCAGGCCGTCGCCGTCCAGGCCGCCGACCGCTACATCGATCTTCGCGCGATGGAAGCCACTCTCTGGCAGGCAGCCTGGCGGCTGTCCCCGTCGCCGGAGGTCGCGGGTGTCGGAGGTCCACTGCCCGTGGCCGGCGATATCGCGGTGGCGAAGATCTGGGCCTCGGAAGGTGTACGCCGCGTCGTCCAGACCGCGCAGCATCTGCACGGTGGCTTCGGCGCGGACACCGACTACCCGCTGCACCGCTACCACGCGTGGGCCAAGCAGCTCGAGCTCTCGCTCGGCCCGGCCGCGGCCCACGAGGAGGCCCTGGGCGACCTGCTGGCCGCCCATCCCCTCGGCTAGCGGCTCAACTGCTCACAGGACGAAAGCGGGGCTGCCGGTCTCGGTGACCATCGCACGCCCGGCGCCGTCCCAGGCAAGCATGCCGCCGTCGATGTTCACGGCGTCGATGCCCTGCTGCACCAGATACTGGGTGACCTGCGCGGACCGGCCGCCGACCCGGCACATCACATAGGCCCGGCCTCCGTCGGCCAGCGCCTCGGTCACCTCACCGAAACGGGCCACGAAGTCGCTCATCGGGACGTGCAGCGCACCCTCGACATGACCGGCCGCCCACTCGTTGTCCTCCCGGACGTCCAGCACGAGGCCGTCGGACGGTACCGCCGCGGCTTCCACCGAGGGCAGCGGGGCGAAATTCATGGGTCATGCCTTCTCTCGTACGTACATCGCCGGCTACTCGGGATTCCTGACGAACCTGACTGCCCCGAGGAACCTCAGAAACCTACTGCACCAGTCCGGACAGTTCCGTCTCACGCTCGGCGACCTGGGCCAGCAACTGCTCGGCAATCTCCTCCAGCAGCCGGTCAGGGTCATCGGGCGCCATCCGCAGCATCGCTCCGATCGCACTCTCCTCCAGCTCCTTGGCGACCACGGTCAGCAGTTCCTTACGCTGCGACAGCCACTCGAGCCGGGCGTAGAGCTCTTCGTTCTCGCTGAGCCGCTGCTCAGGAGGAACCGGTCCGGCAGCCCACTCCTCGGCCAGCTCCCGCAGCATCTTCGTGTCCCCGAGCCCGTATGCGGCGTTCACCCGCGTGATGAACTCGTCGCGCCGTGCCCGCTCGGTCTCGTCCTGGGCCAGGTCCGGATGCGCCTTGCGGGCCAGCTCTCGGTAGAGCTTGCGCGCCTCTTCACTCGGACGCACCCGCTTCGGCGCCCTGACGGGCTGGTTGCTGAGCATCGCGGCGGCCTCGGGGGACAGGCCGTCGGAGTCCATCCAGTCGTGGAACAACTCGTCGACGCCGGGCATCGGCATCACCATGGCCCGCGCCTCCTGCGCCTTGCACAGGTCCTCCGGGTCACCGCTACGGGTGGCCCGGGCCTCGGCGATCTGGGCATCCAGCTCGTCCAGTCGCGCGTACATCGGGCCGAGTCTCTGGTGATGCAGCCGGGAGAAGTTCTCCACCTCCACCCGGAACGTCTCCAGCGCGATCTCGAACTCGATCAGCGCCTGCTCGGCCGCGCGCACCGCCTTCTCGAGCCGGGCCCCGGGCCTGGCGTCGTGCTGCGGCTGCTCGTCCTGCTCTTCGTCGTTCCGGGTCGTCGGGCCCCCGGCTGTATCCTGGGTCACCCGACCAGCCTACGGGCGTGGGGAAGCACCCCGTCACACCCCCAGCTCAGCGGCTATCCGCCCGTTCTTGATCGCCGAAAGCAACTCCGTGTGGTCCGCTTCCGTACGGTCCGCATACGTCATGGCGAAGCTCGCCACCGCCTCGTCCAGCTCCTCGCTCTTGCCGCAGTATCCGGCGAGCAGCCGAGGGTCCACGCTGTGCGCATGCGCCCTGGCCAGCAGCGCGCCGGTCATCCGCCCGTAGTCGTCGAGCTGGTCGGGCTCGAGCGCGACCGGATCCACACTGCCCTTGCGGTTCCTGAACTGCCGCACCTGGAAAGGCCGTCCCTCGACCGTCGTCCAGCCCAGCAGAATGTCACTGACCACCTGCATCCGCTTCTGGCCGAACACCACCCGGCGGCCCTCGTGCTCCACCTCCGGCACCCGGAATCCGGCAGCCGCGAGATACGGCAGCAACGCCGAGGCCCGCGCCTCCTTCACCTGGAGCACCAGCGCAGCGCCCCGGTGGTCGAGCAGCAGCACCACATACGACCGGGTCCCGACGCTCCCGGTCCCCACCACCCGGAACGCCACATCCTCGATCGTGTGCCGCGCGAGCAGCGGCAGCCGGTCCTCCGACACCGTGCGCAGATACTCCCCGAGCGAGGCGGCGACAGCCGCCGCCTCCGCATCCGGCACCCGCCGCAGCACCGGCGGCGCGTCCACGAAGCGTCGCCCCCCTGCGCCGCCCGTGGAGCCGTCATCGGACACGGGCTCCGTCGCCTTGGCGGCGAAGCGCGCACTGGTGTTGTTGCGGGCCTTCGCCGACACCCGCTCCAGCGTGCCGAGCAGATCGCGCGCGTCCGCGTGGGAAACGAGCTCCTCGTCGGCGATGGCGTTCCACGCGTCCAACGCCGACTGCTTCGCCAGTAGCCGCATGGTGCGCCGGTAGGCGCCCATGGCGTCGAACGCGGCCGCCCGGCAGACGGTTTCGTCGGCACCCACGACTCGTCCCGCCAGCACCAGCGAGACCGCGAGCCGCTTGACGTCCCACTCCCACGGGCCGACGACGGTTTCGTCGAAGTCGTTCAGATCCATGACGAGGCGACCGCGCGCATCGCCGTACAGCCCGAAGTTCGCCGCGTGCGCATCACCGCAGATCTGTGCGCTCACCCCGGTGACCGGCGTGCCCACCAGGTCGTGGGCCATCAATCCGGCGGCGCCGCGCAGAAAGGCGAAGGGCGTGGCGGCCATCCGGCCCACCCGTATCGGCGTCAGCTCGGGCACCCGTCCGCGGCTCGACTCCTCGACGGCCTGGACCGCGTCGGGCCGGGCCACCGCCAGCACCAGCGAGTCGTGCGAAGACCGGGGCACCCGGTCGCGCAGCGCCTTCCCCTCGTCCTTGGGGGAGCGCGCACCAGCCGTACAGCGTGCGAAGCCCGGCACTACGGGAATGCGCCCACCGCTCCCGCTTCCGCCGGACTCGGGCCGCTCCACCGGCACCACCTCAGCCTCGCCCATGACGCACCGCCTCCCCCGTCGTCGTACAGCATCAACATCAACTGCCGACGACCGTACAGCCGCTGGCCGACAACCGTCTCCCCCTGTGGATAACGTCAGCAGCCGCCCTCGTCGACGCCCGCCTTCGCCAGATAGGTCTCCGCCCACAGCGCCAGCTCCTTGAGCGCGGGTTCCATCGCCGCCCCTGCCTCGGTCAGCCGGTATGCAACCCGCAGCGGCGGTCCTTCGTCGACCTCCCGCACGACCAGTCCCGCCGCTCCCAGCTCACTCAGCCGGTCCGAGAGCATGCGCTCGCTGATGCCGGGAATCGCCCTCCGCAGCTCCGCGAAGTGCACCGCGCGCTGCATCAGTACGGAGACGATCAGCCCGGTCCAGCGCTTGCCGAGCAGCTCGAAGACGCGCGTGATGCCTCCGTCGACCTTCTTGCACGCCGCTTCGCTGTGTTCCGCCATCCCTCAAGACTACTGCGCCAAAGCTAGGGACTTACAAAAAATAAGTGACTATGCTATTCATAGGTGCATACGGAATTTCAGCTACGCGACCTCGGTCACGCAATGCCCCCACTTGGAGAACCCCATGGCCACGCTGCTGCATCTCGACTCCGCCGTCTTCCCCCAGGGTTCGGCCTCCCGCGACATCACCGCCGCCTTCGTCCAGGCCTGGCAGGAGCAGCACCCGGAGGGCACGGTCGTCTACCGCGACCTCGCCGCCGCTCCCCTGCCCCACCTGGACATGGCCGCCGTCTCCGCGGGCGTCGACGACGCACTGCGTGCCGAGCTCACCGCAGAGCTCGAAGCCGCGGACGCCGTCCTGATAGGCGCGCCGATGTACAACTTCACGATCCCGTCGACACTCAAGGCCTGGCTGGACCAGGTGATCGTCGTCGGTCACAACGCAGGCCCGGACGGGCCGGTGGCCGGCACGCCGATCACCGTCGTCGCCAGCCGCGGCGGCTCTTACGCCCCGGGCACGCCGCGCGAGGACTTCGAGTTCGTCCAGAACTACCTGGAGAAGGTGCTGACCGGAATGCTTGGCGCCGAGGTCGACTTCATCGTCCCCGAGCTGACGCTGGCCCACTCCAAGGCCGAGATGGCCGAGCTGATCCCGCTCGCCGACGCGTCCCGCACCAAGGCGTTCGACGAGGCCGCCCAGAAGGGCAAGGCCCTGGCGGCCCGCTTCGCCGCCTGAGCAGGCCAGAAGGCCCACAAGCCGAGGAGGAGCGGAACGCGGAGGAGCGGAGGCTCATCGCCCGCTCCTCCGTGCCGCCCGCCCGTCCCCTCCTCCGTGCCGCCTCTCCGCCCCGCCCGCTACCGAGCGATGTTCCACGTGAAACATCGCTCACAGCCCCGCGTCGCGCGCCAGCAGGGCCGCCTGCACCCGGTTCTCGCACTCCAGCTTCGCCAGGATCCGGCTCACATACGTCTTCACCGTGGCCTCGCTCATATGCAGTCGTCGCCCGGCGTCCGCGTTGGACAGCCCCTCCCCGAGCAGCGCCAGCACCTCCCGCTCACGCCCGCTCAGCGCCGCCACTCGCGCTCGAGCCGCCTCACTGCGCGCCGCCGCCCGCCCCGAGGCCAGCTGATCCACCACGTGCCGAGTCGCTGCCGGGGAGAGATACGCATCTCCCGCAGCCGCCGCCCGCACCGCCCGGATCAGCTCCGCGGGCGCCGTGTCCTTCAGCAGAAACCCCGCGCCCCCGTACTCCAGCGCCCGCAGTACGTTCTCCCGCTCACCGAAGGTCGTCAGTACGATCACCCGCGCCGCCGGCACCGCCCTGCGCAGCTCACCCAGCGCCGTGAGCCCGTCCATGACCGGCATCTGAATGTCGAGCAGCACCACATCGGCATGGTGCGAACGGGTCAGATCGACCGCCTCGCGCCCGTTCGCCGCCTCCGCCACGACCTCGATCTCCTGGTCCGAGGTGAGGATCATCCGGATTCCCGCCCTGATGAGGGGCTCGTCATCCGCAATCACGACCCTGATCGACGATCCCGGCAGACCCGCGGATCCCGGCAGACCCGCGGATCCGGGCAGACCCGCGGATCCGGGCAGACCCGCGGATCCGGGCAGACCCGCGGATCCCGGCCCGCCCGCCCCCGACGACGAATCCGTCACATGTACCCCCACAGCCACGGCTACCGGCTGACTTCGTAGGACTGCTTCTCGATCAGCTTGCCGTCCCTGAAACAGAACCGGAACACCGGCTCGGTATCGACGCTGTCTCCCACATCTGTCGACATCAGCACCAGACAATCGGAACCTTCGGGCTTCGCCGGCCCCTTCCCGTGCAGTCCGAGCGTCGTGATGGTGTCCCCGCTCGGCAGCCGGTCGCGTACCTCGTCCTCAGTCATCCCGACCCTGACGCTCTCGTACTCATCAGGTTCGATCATCCCCTTGTTCAACGCACCCACCAGGAAGACCAGTCCAAAGACTCCCGCCACCACGAGCACCAGCACCGCCGCCAGCGCGATCCCGCACCCCATCGCGACTCCGCCGCCGCTTCCGGTTCTTGCGTCCCTCGCCAGCTCCCGCTCGGAGACGGTCCAGTCCATGACCGGACCCCCGTTCCTGAAGGGACTCTTCGGCAACTGCTGGCGGAAGTCGTCCTCCTCAGAAACGAACGGCGCCGCCTCGACAGCCCCGTACGGCAGCACTCCCGCCACTCTGAAGCCCCCGCCGTCCGCGGGCCCCGCGTGCACCATGCCGCCGACCAGACGGGCCCGCTCACGCAGCCCGGTCAGCCCCTGCCCGCCACTGACCACCTCGCCGGGCATCGGCGCCCCCATCGCCCCATTGACGATCTCGACAACGAAAGAGTCCGGCTCATACCTCAGCTCGACGCCTATCGCCGAGCCGGGAGCGTGCTTATAGGCATTGGTCAGCGCCTCCTGAACGATGCGGTACGCCGCATGGTCGGCCGCCGCGGCAAGTGGCCGCGCCTCGCCCGTACACCGCAGCTCCACCGTGTTCCCCGCCGTCCGCGCCGCCTCGACGAGTCCCCCGATACCGGCCGTTCCGCGCGCGGCACGGCCCGACTCGTCCACCGGAACGGGCGCCTCAACGCCGTCCCGCAGGATCCCTACGACCTCACGCAGCTCATGCATCGCGGTAACCGACGCGTCCCGCAACACCCCGACCGCCTCCCGCTGCCGCGTGGTCAGTTCGGGGTCCACCTCCAGGGCTCCGGTGTGCACGGAGATCAGCGCAAGCTGATGGCCGAGGCTGTCGTGCATGTCCTGGGCGATCCGCTGCCGCTCACGCAGACGCGCCTGTCCGGCCACCATCGCGCGCTCGCGCAGCAGCTGGCCGTTGCGCTCCTGCAGGGCATGCAGCAGGGTCCGGCGCTGTGTCCAGTAGCGGCTGGCCAGACCCGGCACGACCGTCGTCGCCAGGAAGTACAGAGTGGTGAGAAGCACCTGGGTCATCTGTGACTGCTGTGACCAGCCGTCCACGAGCATGACGCCGACGAGGAGGGCGTACGCGACGGTGAACGCCGCCAGCGCCCGCCCGGCGCCCACGATCCTGCGCCCCGCCGACCACCCCACGAGTATCAGCAGCAGAGCGAACCCGCTCAGAACGGGTGTCAGCGCCCCCGTGACCGCCAGCACCGTCGCGGGCATCCGCCGCCGCAGCAGGGACAGCACGGCGGCGGCCACGCCCACGCCGACCAGCCGCAGCCCCTCGCTGCCCAGCAGTTCCTCGGTCCCGGCGGCCATGAGGCCCAGCACGAGGGCGAGCACCATCTCGCCGGCGGTCCGCCGCGGCGTCCAGAGCTCGGGCGTCGCCAGCCACTTCCAACAGGCTCTGAGATTCCAGGCCCGGACATTCCAGACACAGCGATTCCAGACACGGTGATTCCGGGCGCGGACACCACGGGCCCGACCGTTCCAGACCTGCCTGTTCCAGACCCCGTACTTCCGTCCGCGGAGCCTCCCCGCCCGGCTGTTCCCGTCGGCCCGGATCTTCGATGACTCGTTCACGGACTCGTTCACGCCCGCACCCTAGGCAGCGCGACCCGCCGCCCACCGCCCACTTTCGTCGCGCCCCGGAGCGACGAACGTCGCACAGTCGCACATCCCACAGCCGTCCACCCCGCCCGTACCCCGGCGGCGGCCCCCGGGCAACGCAGAAGCCCCGTAGGTCGATGACCTACGGGGCTTCTGTCTTGTGCGCGAGGGGGGATTTGAACCCCCACGTCCCGAAGGACACTGGCACCTGAAGCCAGCGCGTCTGCCGTTCCGCCACTCGCGCAAGAGTGGTGTGCTGGGCTCTCTCACTGGTTTGTGTGAGCGCCTGGCGACATCCGGAAGATTAGCACGGTGCCCAGGGTGGATTCACATCCGATTTGTTTCGCGGAGCCGACGAGCGAACAGGGAACGGAAGGCGGCCTCCCCCCACTCCTCCAGGGTGCACCCCGGGTGCGGGACACTGTCAGGAGGCCGCCTCTACGATCCGTGTGAGAGGTGACACTCATCGACGGGGCAGACAAGGGGAACCAGCCGATTTCCCGACGCGTGGATACGATCAGTAAGCAGTACCAGGACCGCAACGACCGAGGAGGTGCCCCATGGGAGTCATGAAGCGTTTCGAGCAGCGTCTCGAAGGTCTGGTCAACGGCACCTTCGCCAAGGTCTTCAAGTCCGAGGTCCAGCCGGTCGAGATCGCGGGCGCCCTTCAGCGGGAGTGCGACAACAACGCCACGATCTGGAACCGCGAGCGAACGGTCGTTCCCAACGACTTCATCGTCGAGCTCAGCGCGCCCGACTTCGAGCGCCTGAGCCCGTACTCCGGCCAGCTCGGCGACGAGCTGTCCGGCCTGGTCCGCGACTACGCCAAGCAGCAGCGCTACACCTTCATGGGCCCCATCAAGGTCCACCTGGAGAAGGCGGACGACCTCGACACCGGTCTGTACCGGGTGCGCAGCCGCACTCTCGCGTCGAGTACGTCACAGTCCCCCGAGCGCGCCGCTGCCGGCCCCGCGGCCCCCGCCGCCCCCCAGGGCGGCGCCCGCGGCGGCTACGGCTACCCGCCGACCGGCGCACCTCCCATGCCGGCGGCCCCGCCGCCCGGCCTGTCCCAGGACCGGCGCCCCAGTCCCGCAGCGGACCGGCGCCCGCCGGGCCCCGGCCCCATGCCGGGCGCCCAAGTACGACGCTGGATCGAGATCAACGGCACCCGCCATCAGATCTCCCGCCCGACGTTGGTGCTGGGTCGCAGCACCGACGCCGACGTGCGGATCGACGACCCCGGCGTATCGCGCCGGCACTGTGAGATCCGGACCGGAACGCCCTCGACGATCCAGGATCTCGGGTCTACCAACGGCATCGTGGTAGACGGGCAGCACACCACCCGCGCTACGCTCCGCGACGGCTCGCGGATCGTCGTGGGCAGCACCACCATCGTTTACCGGCAAGCCGAAGGGTGAAGCGGGGGCAATGTCAGAGCTGACCCTTACGGTCATGCGGCTAGGATTCCTGGCTGTTCTGTGGCTGTTCGTCATCGTGGCCGTCCAGGTCATCCGTAGCGACCTGTTCGGTACGCGCGTCACGCAGCGCGGCTCACGCCGCAATGCCGACGCACGTCCGCAGCAGGCGCGCCAGCAAGCGGCACCACCGCAACAGCGCCAGCAGCCCGCGGGCCGCCAGCGCCGCGGGGCGCCGACCAAACTCGTCGTGTCCGAAGGCATCCTCACCGGCACCACGGTGGCGTTGCAGGGCCAGACGATCACGCTGGGCCGTGCGCACGACTCCACGATCGTGCTGGACGACGACTACGCGTCCAGCAGGCATGCCAGGATCTACCCGGACCGTGACGGCCAGTGGATCGTCGAGGATCTCGGGTCCACCAACGGCACATATCTCGACCGGACCCGACTCACCACCCCGACACCGATTCCGCTGGGCGCGCCGATCCGCATCGGCAAGACCGTCATCGAGCTGCGGAAGTAGTACGACAATGAGCGAGCGGAGCGAGCGAGCCGCAGCGGTCCCGACAGCGGACCGGGACGGGCTCCCGACCGGAGGGTGGGCAGTGTGGCTCGAGACCGGCTGTACCCCGAACCGACGGGCGAGGTGCGCATGAGTCTGTCTCTGCGCTTCGCCGCCGGATCGCACAAGGGCATGATCCGGGAGGGTAACGAGGACTCCGGCTACGCCGGCCCCCGCCTCCTGGCCATCGCCGACGGCATGGGCGGCCAGGCCGCCGGCGAGGTGGCCTCCTCGGAGGTCATCTCCACCCTCGTCACGCTCGACGACGACGTGCCCGGCTCGGACATCCTCACGTCGCTCGGTACGGCCGTGCAGCGCGCCAACGACCAGCTCCGGCTGATGGTCGAGGAGGACCCCCAGCTCGAGGGCATGGGCACCACGCTCACTGCCCTCCTCTGGACCGGCCAGCGCCTCGGACTCGTGCACGTCGGCGACTCGCGCGCCTATCTGCTGCGCGACGGCGTACTGACCCAGATCACCCAGGACCACACCTGGGTGCAGCGACTGGTCGACGAGGGCCGGATCACCGAAGAGGAAGCCACCACTCACCCGCAGCGCTCCCTGCTGATGCGCGCGCTGGGCAGTGGCGACCATGTCGAGCCCGACCTCTCCATCCGTGAGGTCAGGGCCGGCGACCGGTATCTGATCTGCTCCGACGGACTGTCGGGCGTCGTCTCCCACCAGACAATGGAGGAGACCCTCGCCAGCTATCAGGGCCCGCAGGAAACCATTCAGGACCTGATCCAGCTTGCCCTGCGCGGCGGCGGTCCCGACAACATCACCTGCATCGTCGCCGACGTCCTGGACACGGACACCAACGACACCCTGGCCGCCCAGCTCAACGACACCCCGGTCGTCGTCGGAGCGGTCGCCGAGAACCAGCTCCAGCTGAACGACAACGGCGCCATGCAGACTCCGGCGGGACGCGCCGCCGGCCTCGGCCGGCCCGTCCCCCCGCAGCCCGGCGGCTTCGGCCCGCCCGGCAGCGGCGACGGCGCGGGCTACGGCGGGATGCCGCCCGAAGGCAGCTTCGGGGCATACACCGACGACGACTTCAGCAAGCCGTCCGGCGGCCGCAAGTGGCTGAAGAGATCGTTCTACATCGTGCTCGCGCTGGCCGTCATCGGCGGCGGTCTGTACGGCGGTTACCGCTGGACCCAGACCCAGTACTTCGTCGGATCCAACGACGAGCACGTCGCGCTTTACCAGGGGATCAGCCAGGACCTGGCCTGGGTCTCGCTCTCGAAGGTCGAGGAGGACCACCCCGAGATCGAACTCAAGTACCTCCCGCCCTACCAGCGCAAGCAGGTGGAGGCCACGATCACCGAGGACAGCCTCGGCGCGGCGCGCAAGAAGATCAACGGGCTCGCCGACCAGGCGGCCGCCTGCAAGAAGGACGAGCAGCGCCGTGAGGCCGCCGATCGTGCGAGCACTCCGCCGCCCGGCGAGGGCGAGGCCGGTGGCGCCATCGGCAAGCCCGCGACCCAGAATGCCAAGACCAAGCCGACCGCAGCTACTCCCACTCCGAGTCCCAGCCTCTCGGAGGAGGAGCAGAAGCTGGCCTCGAACTGCGGAAAGCAGTAATCGGCCGTAGGGGGCCTTCTCCACCATGAGCGTTGTCACCAACACCACTACGATCGGCGCAATCGAAGCACCGAGCCGTCGCAACACCGAGCTGATGCTGCTCGCGTTCGCCGTTGTCATTCCGGTGTTCGCGTACGTCAATGTGGGTCTCGCCATCGATGGCGAACTGCCCACCGGAGTGCTCGGGTACGGGCTCGGCCTCGGACTGCTCGCCGGCGTGGCGCACATCGTGGTGCGCCGGTTCGCCAAGTACGCCGACCCGCTGCTGCTGCCGTTGGCGACGCTGCTCAACGGCCTCGGCCTGGTGATGATCTGGCGGCTCGACCAGTCCCAGCGACTGATCGAGCGCATCGAGTCCAGGTTCGGTCCCGGCTCCTTCAGCCCCGACGCCCCCAAGCAGCTGATGTACTCGGCAATCGGCATCGCCCTTTTCGTCGGCGTGCTCATGGTGCTGAAGGACCACCGCATCCTGCAGCGCTACACCTACATCTCGATGGCGGTGGCCCTGGTCCTGCTGATCCTGCCGGTGTTCTTCCCGGCGGTGAACGGCGCAAAGATCTGGATCAGTCTCGGCCCCTTCACCATCCAGCCCGGCGAGTTCGCGAAGATCATCATCGCGATCTTCTTCTCCGGCTATCTGATGGTGAAGCGGGACGCCCTGGCACTCGCCAGCCGCCGCTTCATGGGGCTCTACCTTCCGCGCGGCCGCGACCTCGGACCGATCGTGGTCGTCTGGGCGATGTCGATCCTCATCCTGGTCTTCGAGACCGACCTGGGCACCTCGCTGCTGTTCTTCGGCCTCTTCGTGATCATGCTGTACGTCGCCACCGAGCGCACCAGCTGGATCGTCTTCGGCCTCGTGATGTCCGCGGTCGGCGCGGTCGGCGTCGCCACCTTCGAACCCCACGTCCAGCAGCGCGTGGAGTTCTGGCTCAACCCGTTCGCCGACAAGACCTGGGAGCAGAGCGACCAGATCGGCCAGGCCCTGATGTCCTTCGGTTCCGGCGGTGTCCTCGGCACCGGCCTCGGCCAGGGCAACTCCGACCTGATCGGCTTCGCCGCCAACTCCGACTTCATCCTCTCCAGCTTCGGTGAGGAGTTCGGTCTCGCCGGGATGATGGCCTTCCTGCTGATCTACGGCCTGATCGTGGAGCGCGGCGTACGTACCGCTCTCGCCGCCCGCGACCCCTTCGGCAAGCTGCTGGCGATCGGCCTCTCGGGCGCCTTCGCCATCCAGGTCTTCGTGGTCGCCGGCGGTGTGATGGGCCTCATCCCGCTGACCGGTATGACGATGCCGTTCGTCGCGTACGGCGGTTCGTCCGTGCTCGCCAACTGGGCCCTGATCGCCATCCTGATCCGTATCAGCGACACCGCGCGCCGTCCCGCTCCCGCGCCCGCTCCGTCCCCCGACGCCGAGATGACCCAGGTGGTCCGACCGTGAACAAGCCCCTGCGCCGGATCGCGATCTTCTGCGGCCTCCTCGTCCTCGCACTGCTGGTGCGCACCAACTGGCTGCAGTACGTCGAGGCCGAAACGCTCAATACGCACACGCGGAACAAGCGGGTCCAGATCGAGCGGTACGCCGCCGAGCGCGGCAACATCATCGTCGACGGCAAGCCCATCACCGGCTCCGTCGACTCGAACGACACGTACTTCAAGTTCAAGCGCACCTACGTCGACGGCCCCATGTGGGCCCCGGTGACCGGGTACGCCTCGCAGGCCTACGACGCCAACCAGATCGAGAAGATCGAGGACGGCATCCTCACCGGCAACAGCGACCAGCTCTTCTTCGACCGCACGATGGCGATGTTCACCGGGGAGAAGAAGGTGGGCGGCAACGTCGTCACCACCCTCAACGGTGCCGCGCAGAAGGCCGCCTTCGAGCGTCTCGGCTCGAAGAAGGGTGCCGTCGCGGCCATCGAGCCCAAGACCGGCAAGATCCTCGCGCTCGCCTCCACCCCTTCGTACGACCCCGCCAGCTTCGCCGGCTACTCCGGCAAGGACGAGAAGGCGTGGCTGGCACTGGAGCGGGACAAGGACAAGCCGAAGCTGAACCGCGCGCTGCGCGAGGTCTATCCGCCCGGATCCACCTTCAAGGTGCTCACCGCGGCAGCGGCCCTCGAGCACGGCAAGGTCGACGACATCAACGCGCCGACGGACACCGAAGAGCCGTACATCCTGCCCAACACGCGCACGAAGATGGTCAACCACGCGCAGGGCTGCGAGAACGCCACCCTGAACGACGCGATGAAAGTCTCCTGCAACTCGGTCTTCGCCAAGCTCGGTGACAAGGTCGGCCGGGACAACATGGTGGAGACGGCCGAGAAGTTCGGCTTCAACGCCGAGCAGTTCACACCGGTCCGCTCCGCCGCCTCCGTCTACGACACGAAGATGGACCGCCCCGGCAACGCGCTGTCCTCGATCGGCCAGTTCAACACCGCCACCACTCCCCTCCAGATGGCCATGGTCACCGCCGCGATCGCCAACGACGGCAAGCTGATGAAGCCGTACATGATCGACTCTCTGGAGTCGCCCAGCCTGGACCCCATCAAGCAGAACGAGCCGGAGGAGATGAGCCAGCCGCTCTCCGCGAAGAACGCGCAGCTCCTCCAGCAGATGATGGAGAACGTCGTCGAGAACGGCACCGGCAGCAACGCTCGGATGGGTGACGGCATCACGGTCGGCGGCAAGACCGGCACCGCCCAGCACGGCGAGAACAACAGCAAGAACCCGTATGCGTGGTTCATCTCGTACGCGAAGACGGACAGCGGATCGCCCGTCGCCGTGGCGGTCGTCGTGGAGGACAGCGACGCCAGCCGCGACGACATTTCCGGCGGTGGTCTGGCCGCCCCGATCGCCAAGGCTGTGATGCAGGCGGTCATCGACAGCAAGAAGTGACACGGATCACGCCCGGCGCCCATACCTGCACATTGCTATACCGGTCAGGTATCAGCTGACGGTTGCGGTCGGATCCGGCCGGGCGTGCCCGGTAGCGTATGCGCGAACAGCACACCGCCGGAACACACACGGGTGCGGTCGGGACTGACGGAGAGGGCTGGAACAGTATGGAAGAGCCGCGTCGCCTCGGCGGCCGGTACGAACTGGGCTCGGTGCTCGGCCGCGGTGGCATGGCTGAGGTCTACCTCGCCCACGACACCCGGCTCGGCCGCACCGTCGCCGTGAAGACGCTGCGGGCCGACCTCGCCCGTGACCCGTCCTTCCAGGCCCGGTTCCGCCGTGAGGCCCAGTCGGCCGCCTCGCTCAACCACCCGGCGATCGTCGCGGTCTACGACACCGGCGAGGACTACGTCGACAACATCTCCATCCCGTACATCGTGATGGAGTACGTCGACGGCTCCACTCTGCGTGAGCTTCTGCACTCGGGGCGCAAGCTGCTGCCCGAGCGCACGCTGGAGATGACCATCGGCATCCTCCAGGCGCTCGAGTACTCGCACCGCAACGGCATCGTGCACCGCGACATCAAGCCGGCGAACGTCATGCTGACGCGCACCGGCCAGGTCAAGGTCATGGACTTCGGCATCGCGCGTGCGATGGGCGACTCCGGTATGACGATGACGCAGACCGCGGCCGTCATCGGCACCGCCCAGTACCTCTCCCCGGAGCAGGCCAAGGGCGAACAGGTCGATGCGCGCTCCGACCTGTACTCCACCGGCTGTCTGCTCTACGAGCTCCTCACCGTCCGTCCCCCCTTCGTGGGCGACTCCCCGGTGGCGGTGGCCTACCAGCACGTACGGGAAGAGCCGCAGCCGCCCAGCAACTTCGACCCCGAGATCACGCCCGAAATGGACGCCATTGTCCTGAAGGCCCTGGTCAAGGACCCCGACTACCGCTACCAGTCGGCCGACGAGATGCGCGCGGACATCGAGGCCTGCCTCGACGGCCAGCCGGTCGCGGCGACGGCGGCGATGGGCGCGGCCGGTTACGGCGGCGGATACGCCCCGGAGGACCGACCGACCACGGCACTGCGCCAGGCCGACCCGGCCGGCCAGACCTCGATGCTCCCACCGGTGAACCCCGAGGACGGCGGCTACGACGGTTACGACGACCGTCCGGACCGCCGTCGGCAGAAGAAATCGAACACCTCGACGATTCTGCTGGTGCTCGCGGGCATCCTGGTGCTGGTCGGGGCGGTGCTGATCGGCAGGGCGGTCTTCGACAACGACGGCGGCGCAAACGGGAGCGTGCCCGTGCCGCAACTCGTGGGAAAGCCCTTCCAGGAAGCTCGGAAGCTCGCGGAGAACGCGCGGGTCAAGGTCACCCAGTCGGGCACGGACCGCTGCGAAGAGGCCAAGGGCAGCATCTGCCGCCAGACTCCTGAGGGCGGCGAGATGGAGGAAGGCGAGACCATCGAGGTCGTCGTCTCCGAGGGCGCCCCCCTGGTCGAGGTCCCCGACGTGGTCGGTCAGCAGGTGGAGCGGGCGACGGAGAACCTCGAGAAGAAGGACTTCACGGTCAAGATCGTGGAGGTCGAGTCCTCCGAGCAGGAGCCCGGCGAGGTCATCTCGCAGAGCCCGGACGGCAACTCCAGGACCGAGCAGAAGACCGAAGTCACCCTCAAGGTGGCCAAGAAGTCCACGCGCGAGGTGCCCGACGTGGTCGGCCAGCAGTTCGACGCCGCCAAGAGCCAGCTCGAAACACTCGCCTTCACGGTCGCCCGCGTCGACGTCGACTCGGAAAAGCCGCTGGGTGAGGTCGTCGCGCAGTCCCCGACGGGCAACTCCAACGCGGAGAAGGGCAGCCAGGTGACGCTGCAGGTCTCCAAGGGCCCGCAGCAGACACAGGTCCCGGTTCCCGAGGTCAGGACCAGGAGCGTCGCCGAGGCCAAGCAGATCCTGGCCCAGAACGGCTTCACGAACATCCAGTTCGCGCCGGGCAGCTCTCAGGACGACAACGCGCTCGTCACGGCCATGGACCCGCAGCCCAACACACCGGTGGACCCGGCGACCACGACGATCACTCTCACCACCTTCGGTGGTGGCGGGAACAACGGTGGTCAGAACGGCGGCGGGAACGGCGGCGGAATCATCGGCGGCGCGGTCGGGGACAGCGACTGATCTTTCTCCGCTCTCTCTCGCACACGGCACAGCGAGAAGCCCCGGCACCCACCAAGGGTGCCGGGGCTTCCGTCGTCCGTACCGCACACACCTGCGTGCCGTGCTGCGTGTGCGCGCCGTGCGTGTGCGCGCCGTACGTGCCGGCTAGCGCAGCTCCGCCGGCAGCGTGCGCTCCTTGTCGACCTTCTCCGTGCGCTCCAGCTCACCCCACACGATGTACCGGTAGTCCGAGGTGTAGACAGGCGTACACGTCGTCAGCGTGATGTAGCGGCCCGGCTTCTTCTTCCCCGACTCCTTCGGGACCGGCTGCAGGACATCCACGTTGTACTTCGAGGTCTCCGGAAGCCTGTTGTAGACCTTGTAGACGTACCAGGTGTCCCGCGTCTCGAAGACGATCGGATCGCCGTCCTTGAGCTTGTGGATGTTGTGGAATTTCGCGCCGTGCCCGTCCCGGTGCGCGGCCAGCGTGAAGTTCCCCTTCTTCTCCCAGGGGAGCGCCGACTTGATGGGGTCGGTGTAGTAGCCGGCGATGCCGTTGTTGAGGCCCTCGGCGTCAGTGCCCTGCTTCACCAGCACCTCGCCGCCACTCATGGCGGGTACATGGAGGAAGCCGATACCGTCCTTGGTGTCGAGCGCGCCAGGACCGCTGTTCGCCCAGTCGTTGCGCATCCGGTCACCCTGCTTGGCGGCCTCACGGTCGGCAAGAACGTTCGTCCACCACAGCGAGTAGACGACGAAGAGCCCCAGCACCACACCTGCGGTGATCAGCAGCTCGCCGAAGACGCTGATGGCGCCGGCGATCCGGCTTCGTGCACGTGCCACTGCACCTGTTCCCGTCTTGAAGCTTGAAGTCCCTCGGTGTGTCAGCGTCTCAGCCGACGAGCGCGTCCGGTTTTCCCTTGCTGCGCGGCCGTTCCTCGACCATCTTGCCCCACACGATCATTCGATACGTACTCGTGAACTCGGGCGTACACGTCGTGAGCGTGATGTACCGGCCCGGCCCGGTGAAGCCGGAGCCCGGCGGCACCGCACCGATCACGGAGACGTTCGAGGGTGCCGTCTGGGGGAGGATGTTCGCCATCTCGTACGTGTAGTAGGCGTCCTGCGTCTCCACCACGATCGGGTCACCCGGCTCGAGGTGGTTGATGTAGCGGAACGGTTCGCCGTGGGTGTTGCGGTGCCCGGCGACCGCGAAGTTGCCCTTCTTGTCCGCGGGCATCGCGGTCTTGAGCTGCCCCTCGGCGTAGTGGCCGACCATGCCGCGGTCGAGGACCTTGGGCTTGCTGATGCCCTCGGCGATCGGGACGACAACATCCAGTTTGGGGATGTGCATGATGGCGAATCCCTGACCGGGCTCGAACGCACCCGGCGTCCGGCCCTTCGCCCATTCCTCCTGGATCTTGTTCGTCTCCTGGCTGGCCTGCTGCCCGGCGAGGATGTTCGTCCACCAGAGCTGGTACGTGACGAACAGCAGCATCAAGACGCCGAAGGTGATGAAGAGTTCACCGGTCACGCGGCTGGCGATGACTGCGGGGCTGTCTTTCTGCGCACGCGCCGCACGGCGGGCCTCGACGCGCGAAAGAGGCCTGGCGGGGGCCGCCGAGGCATGGGAGGCGGCAGTGGCTCCTGAGACCCCGGGAACGGGCTCAGGACGCCTACGGCCGCGCCCCTTGGCCGCCCTGCGGCGCTCGGCACGGCCGGGACCGGCAGGGGTCTCCACCGCGCGCCGGGTGTCCGACGTACGGAGGGCTACGGTCTCGTCGTCCGGAACGGGTACGGGATCGGAGACCACTGTCGGCTCGGGAACAGACCCCCGAACGAACTCGGAAGCGAGTTCGGGAACCGACTCGGCTGCCGGACGCGGTATCCGCTGCGTTGCCGGGGCAGGAGCCGGGGCCGGCTCCGCGTACCAGTCCCGCTGATAGCCCTCCGGGTCGTACCACTCCTGGGGCTGATGCTGAGGTTGGGGCTGATGCTGGTGGGACTGTTGCTGGTGGGACTGTTGCTGGTGGGACTGTTGCTGGTGGGGCTGATGCTGGTGGGGCTGATGCTGAGCTTGGGGCTCCAGCGCCTCGGGCTCTTGCACATTCGCCGCCCGGAACCACGGCGAACCGTGCTCCCCCGGCGGCAGCGGATCCGTCAGCGGGTCGTACTCGTCCTCGGGGCGCGGGGCACTCACGCCACGGCCTTGCCCACCACCGGTGCGAGCCCCGCCGACCGCCCGACCGCCCCGGTGTCGCCGCACTGCTCCAGCCAGTTGGCGAGCATCAGATGGCCGTGCTCGGTGAGGACCGACTCGGGATGGAACTGCACGCCCTCGACGGCCAGTTCACGGTGCCGCAGCCCCATGATGATGCCGTCGGCCGTACGAGCCGTGACCTCCAGCTCGTCCGGCAGCTCCGCCGGCTCGGCCGCCAGCGAGTGGTAGCGGGTCGCGGTGAAGGGCGAAGGCAGCCCGGCGAAGACGCCCTTGCCCTCGTGCGTGACCAGCGAGGTCTTGCCGTGCAGCAGCTCGGGGGCACGGCCCACCACACCGCCGTACGCCACCGCCATCGACTGCATGCCCAGGCAGACACCGAAAACGGGGACGCCCGTCTCGGCGCAGTGGCGCACCATCTCGACGCACACACCGGCCTGCTCGGGCGCGCCGGGGCCGGGAGACAGCAGCACCCCGTCGAAGCCGTCCTGCGCATGTTCCAGGGCCACCTCGTCGTTGCGCCGGACCTCGCACTCCGCGCCGAGCTGGTACAGGTACTGCACGAGGTTGAAAACGAAGCTGTCGTAGTTGTCGACGACGAGGATGCGCGCGCTCATCCGCCCGCCCCCGACCCGTCGACCGTTACATCGTTGAACGGAAGCAGCGGCTCCGCCCACGGGAAGACGTACTGGAACAGCACGTAGACGACCGCCAGGAGCAGCACGAGCGAGATGAACGCCCGCACCCATGCGTTGCCCGGCATACGCCGCCAGATCCAGCCGTACATGCTGTCCCTTTCCGTTTGGTACGGCACCAGACTAAAGGGCCGCAGGGGCACATGGGTCAGCTGTGCAAAGCTTGCGGTTTGCCGTCCGTCACAGGCTGGGTGGCGTCCAGATGCGCCCAGACGATGAGCCGGTGGCTGCTGCCCCACTCCGGCTCGCAGGTGGTCAGCGTCAGATAGCGTCCAGGACCGTCGAATCCGGCCTTGTCCGGGACGGGATCGATGACGCCGACATCGCTGGGGACGGTCCGGTAGGGCCTGTTGTCGATGCGGTACGTGAACCAGGTCGTCCCGTCCGTCAGCACGACCGCGTCCCCGGGGCGCAGCTTGGGGAAGTCCTTGAAGGGATCGCCGTAGGTGCGGCGGTGGCCGGCCACCGAGAAGTTGCCGCTCTCGCCGAGCGCGGCGGTCGAGGCGTAGTGCCCGAGACCCTTCTTCAGGGTGCCCACCTCGGTGCCTTCCAGGACCGGCCAGTCCCAGCCCTTGCCGAAGCGCGGGACGTACATGAGGGCGAAGGGCCTGCCGTCCCGGTACGCCTTCGGGGCAGGGGCAGGGGCAGGCGCAGGGGCGGTGGCGGGTGCGCGCGTCGGGGCGGGCTTCGGTGTCGTCGTGTGCTCCGGAACGGGGGCCGCGACCGTGCCCTGCGACCACTGGTTCCGGAGCTGGTCGATCTGGCCGGCCGCCGCGCTGTCGGCCTTGACCCCGGTCCAGAACAGCACGTACACGACAAAGAGCACGATCACCGTGCCGACGGTGATGCAGAGTTCGCTGAAGGTCCTGACGATCAGTCGCACCGACACCGACACCGACATCGCCCGGCCCCTCCCGGATGGCTACTGCACGGGCTTCGCGTAGTGGAGATCCACTGTGCCCGAGTAGCCGGGAAGAGTCACCGCATCGCGCTCGTCCACTTTCCAGCCGAGGCCGTAGGCCTTCACATACAGCTGGTAGTTCTGGATCGCCGGGGATTCGGCGAGCGCCTTCGTGAGCGCGTCCCGGTCACCGACCGCCGTGATCTTGTACGGCGGCGAGTAGACCCGCCCCTGGAGGATCAGCGTGTTGCCCACGCAGCGCACGGCGCTGGTGGAGATCAGCCGCTGGTCCATGACCTGGATGCCCTTGGCGCCGCCCTGCCAGAGGGCATTCACGACGGCTTGCAGGTCCTGCTGGTGGATGACCAGGTCATTGGCCTGCGGCTCCGGGTAGCCCGGGGCCGCCTGGGCATTCGGCGGGGCGTCGTTCAGGGTGACGGTGAGGGCCTCGCCGCTGAGCTTCTGGGTTCCCGCGGCTTTCTCCAGGGCACCCAGCTTCGCGTCCTCGGCCTTGGTGGAGCCGTCGTCGCGCTGGGCGAGAGTGTCCACGTCCTCGCGCACCGCCGCGGTGGACTCGTCGAGGTCGCCGTTCTTCTCGCTGCGCTGCTTGATCAGGTCGGAAAGCTTCAGCAGCGAGTCGTCAGTGCGTAGATTGGTGCCCTTGGCGGTGTTGAAGCTGGTCACGAAGATCAGGCCGGCAAGGGCGAATACGGCAGCCGTGAGCAGCCGGACCGGACGCCATCGGGACGGGCGAACGGGCCCTTGGGAGGAGTCGGCAGAATTGCTCAACGTACCCTTATCTCCTTCGGCGCCGCGGAAGCACTACGCTAACGGACGCCCGGGGGAGGCAGTGTTCCCCCTCACGCCAGCCCCGGCGCCAGCCACAGTTCCCTGCGCGGTCACGCAGCGCATCGACAGGAGAGTCCCTCGTGCCGAAGTCACGTATCCGCAAGAAGGCCGATTTCACACCGCCGCCGGCTTCCAAGCAGGCGACCAGCATCAAGCTGACCAGCCGCAGCTGGGTCGCCCCGGTGATGCTCGCGCTGTTCCTGATCGGACTTGCCTGGATCGTCCTCTTCTATGTGACCGAGGGCGACCTTCCGATCAAGAGCTTCGGCAACTGGAACATCGTTGCCGGCTTCGGCTTCATCGCCGCCGGCTTCGGCGTCTCCACTCAGTGGAAGTAGCTGTTCCACAGGTCGGCCGTCAAGCCTTGCCCTGAGGTTATCCACAGCGTTGTCCACAGTGGGGAAAAGGTCAGACGATCTGTGGATAACTCTCGGAGCGTTGACGCCGGTGTGACTACATCGGCCATGTTGATGAAACGGCCCGCCCCTTGTCCTTGCTGGGGAAACCCAGCACGGTGACAAGGGGCACGCATGTTCCCCACAGCATGCACAAGATCCAGCACACACTGTGGACAACTTTGGGGAAAGCTCACGCTCAGGTGAGCGAGGCGGTCCTGGCCACCACGAGGGTGACAGTCGCCAGAAGAACCAGGGCACAGGTGCCGAACTGCACCAGGTTCCGTCGCGCGCTCGGCGCGTAGACCATGCCGAGCGTGACGAGCGCACCGGCGACAAGCCCGCCGATATGCGCCTCCCAGGAGATGTTGTCCCAGGTGAAGGTGAAGAACAGGCTGAGTGCGAGCAGTGCGATGACCGGCCGCATGTCGAGGTTCGAGCGTCGCACCAGCACGGCGAAAGCACCCATCAGGCCGTAGATGGCGCCGGAGGCGCCCAGCGAGGGCTGGTTCGGAGCGGCGATCAGATAGGCGAGAGCGCTGCCGCCAAGCCCCGAGAGCAGATAGACGGCGAGATAGCGGGCCCGGCCGAGCTCCGGCTCCACGAGTCTGCCCAGGAACCACAGGCTCAGCAGGTTGAACAGGATGTGCTGTACCTGCTCATGGAGAAACGCCGCGGTGAGCAGCCGGTACCACTCGTTGTCCGCCACTCCGACGGTTTCGCCGCCGAGCTGGGGATTGCGGGCATATCCGATCAGCTCCATCTCCGCGACGAACCGGTCGCCGAGCACAAGCACCATGACGAACACCGCGGCATTGATCGCGATAAGGATCTTGGTGACCAGGAAGGGGTCGGCCGCGATGGTGCCGCCGGCAATCGTCCGCGGCTGGTTCGCGGTCGGCGCGTGCCCCGTACCGGACCCGGTGCGTACGCACTGGGGGCACTGGAACCCCACCGACGCGTCGACCATGCAGTCCGTGCAGATCGGCCGCTCGCAGCGGGTGCAGGTGATGCCCGTCTCGCGGCCCGGATGCCGGTAACAGCTGGGCAGGCCCTGTGTGCCCTGCGGCTCCTGCGGACTGCCCGACTGGTCCATGAGGTCCCCTCAATCTCCCGAACTCGACACATCGCCCCGTCCATCCTTACGGACGGACGGGGCGAATTGGTTCCCCTGACGACACTGGCGGCCCTGCATGCCCTGCATGCCCTGGGGGACCTGGGGCCTTGGGGAACCTGGGGATCAGGCCTCGCGGGTCTCGATGACGACGGACTCGATCACGACGTCGTTGACCGGGCGGTCGGTGCGCGGGTTGGTCTGCGTGCCCACGATGGCGTCCACGACCTTCTTGCCGGCCTCGTTGGAGACCTCACCGAAGATGGTGTGCTTACGGGTCAGCCAGGCGGTGGGCGACACGGTGATGAAGAACTGGGAGCCGTTGGTGCCCGGGCCGGCGTTGGCCATGGCCAGCAGGTACGGCTTGTCGAAGCCGAGGTCGGGGTGGAACTCGTCCTGGAACTCGTAGCCCGGGCCGCCGGTGCCGTTGCCCAGCGGGTCCCCGCCCTGGATCATGAAGCCGCTGATCACGCGGTGGAAGACCGTGCCGTCGTACAGCTTGTCCGTGGACTTCTTGCCGGTCGCCGGGTGGGTCCAATCCCGCTCGCCCTTGGCGAGCTCTACGAAGTTCTTGACCGTCTTGGGCGCGTGGTTCGGCAGAAGCCGGATCTCGATGTCGCCTTGGTTGGTCTTCAAGGTGGCGTAAAGCTGCTCGGCCACGATCTGCCTTCCGTAAGTCTTCGCTGACGTCTCACGATCCTCGCACGGAAGAGCCGCCCACGGAGAAAAGGCGCCAAGCGGCCGCCGTAGCGGCGCATTGCACGGCAAACCGTGGCATCGTCGTCCGCAAAGGTCCCTACATGACCCGGATGCCCGCCCCACATGCCGAGGCAGCTCTCAACAGGCATGATTTTCAATCGGGTGGAAAGGCGAAACTGTGTCCATCTGGGGATAAACCCTCAGCACCCCAGAACGCCACCGAGGAGGAGGATCCTGTGACCCGCAAGGACAGCGTGCGCGCCGCGACCAGCACGGCGAAGGACAGCGTGCGGCACGCCGCGGAAGTGGTGGCGCCCTACGCCGACACGGCCAAGGACCAGGCCGCGCATTATGCGCACGAAGCTCGCGTACGGCTCGCACCCAAAGTCTCGAAGGCCGCCTCTCAGGCACGTGTCCAGTACGACGCGCGTGTCGCGCCGCATGTGCCGCCGAAGGTCGACGAGGCCGCACACCGAGCCGCGGTTCAGGCTCGTAGGGCCGCTCGTCAGGCGGCGGATTACACCGTTCCGCGTTACGAGCACGCGGTGGCCGTCGCTCAGCCCGTAAGGGAAGAGGCTGCGGCCCGCTCCGCTGCCGCTCTGGCCGCGCTGCGCGGACAGGTGACGGCGAAGGATATTCAGAAGCTGGTGAGGAAGCACGAGCGGCGGTCCAGGGCCGGCCGTATCGCCAAGGGCCTCGCGGTCATCGGTGTACTGGTCGGCGGAGCTTTCGCCGCCTGGAAGTGGTGGGACAAGCAGGCCAACCCCGATTGGCTGGTGGAACCGCCCGCTGCCACGGAGGTCTCCGACCGCGCACCGCTGGCGTCCGTCGACGGCAGTCCGGAGTCGCTCGATCCCGACGTACAGGCCAAGCAGGCCGAGGCGGAGGCTACGGACCGCGACGACCGTCGCTGATCGCATACCGCCCGTGAGGCCACGGGTGCCGGGAGACGTGAGTACTCCCGGCGCCTCACGCTGCGGTGAGCACGGTGAGCACTGGGTCCGCGACGGGGGCGGACTCGGCAGCGGGGCCGGCGGCGGGGGCGGGGCCGGCAGCTGTGGCCGAGGCCGAGCTCGGTGAGGCGTCGGCGCTGTCGGCGTCGACAGCGGGCAGGTGCCGGGTGGCGGGTGACGAGCCGTGCGCTTCCGCGTGGATGCGCTGCTTGATCGTGGGCGGCAGCGACCTGTCGCGCGCCGTCGGATTCCATCGCATACTCTGCCGCGTACTTTGAGCGGGTACGAACGCCCGAACGGCTTGTGCACGCGGCGTGCTCGGCTCGTCCGGCGTCTGCTGTACGGCCGGGGCGGGCTGCTGGGCCGCGGCGGCGGTGGTGAGCCCCACCGAGGCAAGCAGGGCAAAGAACGCGGTGATGAATGCGCTCCACAGATTTTTGACCTTGAAGGCGGCCATGACCCCTCGCTTTCGGGTTGAGCGATCTACATACCTTCCTCATGATGTGGACGCATCTCGAGAAGTGGGGGAGCGACGCCGCCGCTGCACAGTTCTTCTGATGAACACCACCCGGACGGCCCAGTCCGCGGGCCCGTGCCGACCGGCAGGAGGGGCCGTACGACCGCTTCCGATGCCCGACGAGGCAGTGCCGGATGTCCGGTCAGAAGCGGGGGCCTGGCACAAAAAAAAGACCCCTCCAACCGCGTTACCGCAGGTCAGAGGGGTCTGATCAAGTGGAGCCTAGGGGAGTCGAACCCCTGACATCTGCCATGCAAAGACAGCGCTCTACCAACTGAGCTAAGGCCCCGCAAGGTGGGTACGACCGAGCAGAAACGTGCCTCGGCCACCGCCGCAGACCAGAGTACCGGGTGACCCCCGTAATCCTGCAAAAGGATTGGGACTCCCGGTCGGCGACCACGCTCCGTAAGATGCTCGTCGTGGTTCGCAGCAGCGAAGCCCGCTTGGGGAAGCGATGGGGAGACGCACATGGACGCGACACAGCAGGAAACGACCGCCAGAGCCAGAGAACTGCAGCGCAGCTGGTACGGAGAGCCGCTGGGGGCGCTCTTCCGTCGGCTCATCGATGACCTGGGTCTCAACCAGGCGCGGCTCGCGGCAGTGCTCGGGTTGTCGGCTCCGATGCTCTCCCAGCTGATGAGTGGTCAGCGTGCCAAGATCGGCAACCCCGCTGTGGTCCAGCGCGTGCAGGCGCTGCAAGAGCTGGCGAGCCTGGTCGCCGACGGCAGCGTCAGTGCGGTCGAGGCCACCGGCCGGATGGACGAGATCAAGAAGTCCCAGGGCGGCTCGGTCCTGACCGGCACCAGCCAGAGCACGAGCAGCTCGGGTGCGCCGACGGTGCGCCGTGTCGTGCGCGAGATCCAGTCACTGTTGCGCTCGGTGTCCGCCGCCGGCGACATCATCGATGCGGCGGACTCGCTCGCCCCGAGCCACCCCGAACTGGCAGAGTTCCTCCGGGTGTACGGTGCCGGGCGCACCGCGGACGCGGTCGCGCACTACGAAGCGCACCAGAGCTGACCGAGGCAGAGCGCCTCACAAGGGAACGGGGAGCGAGCGCAGCACAATGGGTGAGGTCTTCGCTGGTCGGTACGAACTGATCGACCCGATCGGACGCGGTGGTGTCGGCGCGGTATGGCGCGCCTGGGACCACCGGCGCCGCCGCTATGTGGCGGCCAAGGTCCTGCAGCAGAGTGATGCGCACACCCTGCTGCGCTTCGTTCGCGAACAGGCACTGCGGATCGATCATCCTCATGTCCTCGCCCCGGCCAGCTGGGCCGCAGACGACGACAAGGTGCTGTTCACCATGGATCTGGTGAGCGGCGGGTCGCTGGCCCATGTCATCGGTGACTACGGTCCGCTGCCTCCCCGTTTCGTCTGCACCCTGCTCGATCAGCTGTTGTCCGGACTGGCCGCGGTGCATGCGGAAGGAGTTGTGCACCGCGACATCAAGCCGGCCAACATCCTGCTGGAGGCCACCGGGACCGGGCGGCCGCATCTGCGGCTGTCCGACTTCGGGATCTCTATGCGCAAGGGCGAGCCACGCCTGACCGAGACCAACTATGTGGTGGGCACGCCCGGTTATTTCGCACCCGAGCAGATGCTGGGCGCGGAGCCGGACTTCACGGCCGATCTCTTCGCGGTCGGTCTGGTCGCGCTCTATCTGCTCCAGGGCAAGAAGCCCGACTCCCAGGCTCTGGTCGAACGATTCGTCAACATCGGCACCCCCGGCGCTCCCCAGGGCATCCCGGAGCCGCTGTGGCAGGTTCTCGCCGGTTTGCTGCAGCCGGACCCGCAGGCCCGGTTCCGTACTGCCACGGGGGCACGCAAGGCGCTCACCGCGGCCGTCGAGATGCTTCCCGAAACCGGCGCCGACGAAGAACCGGTCGAGGTCTTCGACCAGATCGGCCCGCTCCCCGCCGGATTCGGCCCCTCCGGCCCCGCAACGGACCCGCAGGCAGTCGCACACGCCCCCGTGCAGCAGCCGCTCCCGCCTTCGGAGACGGGAAGTTTCCACCTGGCCCCACCACCGCAGCAGCCTTCCCTGCAGCAGCACGTACAGCCGCATGTACAGCAGCCCGCACAACTGCCGCACGCGGCCCAGCCGTCCACTCCTGCCCCCCTGCCGGTGCCCACGGAGCCCACGCCCACTCCTACTCCCACTCCCGTACCAGCGCACAGCGCGCCCCCCCTCCATGCCCCCGCGCATCAGCAGCCGGCGCAGCCTTCGCAGTCCCAGACCACCGCTCCGACCGCTCCCACCGCCCCGGTGCAGTACGAACCAGCTCTTACTCGTGCTTACACCGCCCAGAGCCCGCAGGTTCCACTCGGGCACGCACCGATTTCGCCGACGGCCCCGGGCAAGCGAACGGGACCGCCCCCGAAGGTTGCGGTCCCGGTGCTGCTCGTTGCGCTGCTCTGTTTCGCGGTCGGCATCTGGGCACTGACCCAGTCCTGAACTACCAGGCGGGCGGCGGTCCGTACTGCCCCGACGCCTGACCGGGCGCCTGACCGGGCCCCTGACCAGTCCCGTGGCCGGGGGCCTGACCCAGAACCTGTCCGTGTACCTGGCCAGGCAGGTGCCCGGGAGCCTGACCCGGTGCCTGCCCCTGAGCCGTGAAGGAATCAGGAGACGGGAAGGGTGCAGGAGTCGGCAACGCGGCCGTCCGTCGCCGCGCGAGCAGCACCCACGCCCCGAGCCCGAGCACCAGCACGGTCCCCGCGCCGATCCCGGCCGCCGCAACCAGCTGCATCGTGTCGCTCTTCGCCACCTCGGGTGCGCTCTTGCCGCTGTCCGCCGCCTCCTGGTCGTCCTGGGTGACCTCGAAGTCCCCGGCAGGTCCCGCATAGGCGGGAGCGGCCTTCGCCTCGCCCTGGACGTTCACCCGCAGGGTCAGCGGGATCGCCTTCTTGCCGAACTCCGCACCGACCTCCGGGTTGAGGGTGACCGAGAGGTAGTACCAGCCGGCGAACCGCATGGCGCTGGTCGCGTTGTCGGAGTCGTACCGGTTCTCGTACGCCACCGGCGGCAGCGGCTCCAGCGCGACCGATTTCTGCTTGCCGTCGTAGTACACGCTCGATTCGTTCTGGACGGACCCGCGGGCCGGGTTGTACAAGGACAGCACAAAGGCGTTCGTGACGCTCTGGGTGCCGTCGGCCGTCGCGCTGGTGCCGAGGTCGGCGCTGGCGAAGATCTGCTGGCCCCAGTTCACCGGCACCCGGTAGAAGAGCGTCCGGCCCGGCGTGATCGCGTCCTGCCACTCGCCCTGCTTCAGGCTGGTCGCGTCGGTGAAGCTCGTGCCGCCGGGCCGCTTCTCCGGGCCACCGGCGGGCGCCGCGGGCGAGGCGGACGGCCAGCTCTCGGGCGGCGCGGTCGGTGCGGCGGACTTCAGCCCGGGCTCGGAGGCGAAACGGATCTCCACGTCCCATGCCTCGGGCGTGGAGGTGGCCTCGCTGGACCGCTCGAGGAGCACGTAGTACGCGCCCGCCTCCTGGCAGGTGCTGCTCTCCTTGTCGATCGTCCTGTCCGCGTACGCGGCGACCGGACGGGCGTAGGTGGCGGAGCCGAACATGGCGTCGTCGTCGCCGCACTTGGCGCCCGAGCGGTCCTCGACACTCACCGCGAGTTTGTCCGCGTAGGCGACCTTGGTGGCGAGCTTGGGTACGGCCACCGCCGAGATGTACGCGTTGGTCTTGGCGTCGAGATCCACGCGGTAATAGCGTTTCTCGCCCGGTTTGATGGTGTCCTTGTACGTCGATCCTGCCGTCAGGGGCGGCCCGTCGCTGTTGACCGGGGAGCCCTGGACGGGCTTGGCCTCGCTGTCGAAGGCGTACGGATTGGGCTCGCCGGCCGCCCACGACTGCCCGGGCAGCGCCGCCACCGCGCACATCGCCGCCATGGCGGCCAGCGTCACCCGGCCGCCCCTGCCGCGCTGCCTCTTCACGCGCTTCTCCTCGTCGTGGTCGTGTCCGTGGCCGGACCCCTGGCCGGACCCGTGCCCGACCTGCGCCGTACCAGTACAAGCACCAGGCCCGCGATCACGATGACCGCGCCGCCGACCGCCGCGGCGGTCGCAGTGCCGGACCATCCTGCCCCGGCAGCCGCTTCGCTGTCTGCGCGGGCAGCCGAATCACCCTTGTTGTCCGCCTTCTTCGCCAGGGCGGGGGCATCGTGCTGGGGACCTGCCAGTTCGTCACCGATGACCGCCACCCGCAGCACCACGCCGATCTGCGGATTCTCGGCGATCTCTGCGGCCTTCGCACCCAGCGTGACGGCGATGTAGAAGCCGCCCGTGGTGTGGACCGGGACGACATTGGGGTGATGCTCGTGGCGGTTGGTCCAGGCGACCGGCACAGTGCCCATCTCCAGCGCCATGGGGCGGCCGTTGTAGATGGTCTGCGGGCCGAACTCCCCGGTGCCGCCACCGACCGGCGCCCGGGCCGGCGTGAAGACCTGAGTGGCTCCGTAGGACCACACCGAGGACGCGCCGTCCACCGTCGGCTCGTTGGCGAACTCCACGTCGTACCGCAGCTGCTGTCCCCAGCCGACCGGGACCTTGTACCAGAGGGTCTGCGACGGCAGAACCTTGTCCCGCCACACCCCGTGTCCGATCTCCTTGGCATCGTTGAAGCCGGTGCCGCCCGTCACGTCCCGCGGATCCCCGGTCGGCAGCGGGGCTTCCTTGTCGCCCCTCCCGTACTCCGGCTGCGACTGAGCGGGCGTCACATCCTTCGCCAGCGGCTGCTCGACCGTGTACGTCAGCTCCAGCGGCCAGCGCGCGGCGTCCGAGCCGGGCTTGCTCTCCCGCTCGACAACCAGCCAGTACCTGCCCGCCTTGTCGCAGCTGCCCGTGCCCTTCGCGCTGGGAATCCGGGCGACAGCCGAGGTCAGCGGGGTCGCTCCCTCTTTCTGGAAGAAGTGCTCGGAGCTGGACTCGCAGGAACTGTCAGTGCCGTACGCGATGCTGGTGCGCAGGACGTCGAAGGTGTCGACCGCCGCCCCGGGCTGCGGCACCGCCGTCGCCGAGAAGTCCACAGTGGAGACGCCGTCCAGATCTGTGGCGTAGTACCGCTTCTCGCCGGGCCCGATCGTGTCCAGGTACTGCCCCGGCAGGAGAGCGGGCGCCGTGTCCCGCGTCCGTGCGCCCTCGACCGGCTTGCCGCGGAAGAGGTATCCGTCCGCCGACAGCTGTGCGGAGCGCTGCAGCTGTCGGGCGAGCGCCTTGGCGTCGGGTGCGTCGTAGTAGCGGCCGTTGCCCGCCCTGGCGATGCACTCCAGCTGCTGCCGTGCCGCGCCCCGCACCTGGAAGCCGACGGTGTCGATACGCAGCCCGATGCCGTCCTTGGCGAGCTGCTCGGCCACCTCGCAGGGCTGCGGGGTGCCGCAGTTGTCCTCGCCGTCGGAGATCAGCAGGATCGTGCGTGTACCGATCGCGCCGTCGGCAGGCCTCGGCAGGTCCTGAGCCGCCTTCTGCAGAGAGAGCCCGATGGGGGTGTCGCCCTTGGGCTGCACTGCTCCCACGGCCTGCTTCATGCCCGTACGGTCCAGCGGCTGCACAGGAAGGGCAAGCCGGGTGTCGGTGCAGCCCTTGGGCTGATCGGCACCGTAGACCCGCAGACCGGTGGGAAATCCGTCAGGAAGTGCGTCCACAACGGTTCCGACGGCCGCACGGGCGGATTCCATCCGGGTCTGCCCTGTGCCGTCGTCGTCGGCCATGGAGCCGGAGGAGTCCAGGACCATCACCAGTCCGTTCTTCCCGTCGGCCTGCCCGGCCTGCTCGATCTGCCCGGTCTGCCCGGTCTGCTCGGTCTGCTCCGCGGCACCGGCGGCCGGCAGTGGACCCGCCACCAGCGCGAACAGCGCCGCGCCGATCGTTGCCCCCGCGGCGCGGCGGCCCAGTCGTGCCTTCACCCGTGTTCCCCTCCCGAGATCCGTGCTTTGCTCTTGCAAGCTAATGATTTGCGGAGGTGAACTCAAGGTCGTGACTGTCACGGTCACGCAACAGCAAGAACAGCGAGAACCACAGCAAGATCGCCCCCGGTACCGGACACCGGCACCTGGGCAGCACGATGCCCCGGGACACGAAGCCCCCGGACAGCACGAAGCCCCGGCCGCTTCCGCGACCGGGGCCCGTGATCAAGACTGACGCGTCTCACACACCCAAACCTGCGGGCACGGAGTCGGTCGCCTCCGTCCACAGATCCTGCTCGGCGCGATCCGCCTGGATCTGGCGGTACACGAGGAGCCCGCCGATGGCGGCCAGTGCGACCAGGAGAAGCTTCTTCACCGCGCGACCTCGTCTTTCCTTGACGTATGAGGACTTCTGGCGCCCGACTATACACACCGACCGATACCGATCGGTGACCTACCTGTGCCCCAACTCCGGGCCCGGAGAAAGAGATCGGTCCGGACGGAGATGCTCCGTCCGGACCGATCCTCAAAACTGGGGCTGACAGGATTTGAACCTGTGGCCTCATCCTTGTCAGGTCGGTTGTGGATCCCCGTTACGCCAAGGTATGCAGCCGTTTCACCGACCTCGGCAGTCGTGGGCGAGCGGCCGTAATCGCCGATGCTTGCTGCTGTTGGCGTCAGGCGTTGATGTCAGCGAGAACGGCGGCGCTTGACGGCTTCAGGCACGGCCTGGATCAGCGTGGCCGCTTCTTACCGATGCACCGGGAACGGCCCGGCGGCCGCACGGGCACTCCCGTCACCACTGCCCTCGCGACCGCGGTCCGCCTTTCGCTCGGCACCGAGCAGAGCTCATCGCCGTCGAGAACTGCTGGTCACACGCCCCGAGGTGCGCAGCGCGCCCGGCAGGTCGAGAGGGAAGCAACCCGACCGGCCGAACGGAAACGCGCGGTTGTGCGGAGCCGTACAGCACCGTTGTGCGGGGCCGTACGACACCAAGGAGCCAGCAAGACGAGTCACATGAGTGGGGCCCGCCGGAGCTCGACCGGCATCGACATCAGCTGGGTGGTCTTCGCCGCCGTGCTGATGATCTTTGGCGGCCTGATGTCGCTCTTTGCGGGCATCTCGACCATCGCCAACGACGACGTGTTCGACTCCGCTCGAAACTACTTCTACGCGTTCGACCTCACCGGATGGGGCTGGATCCATCTGATCACGGGTGGCGTCATCACTCTCGCCGGTTTCGCCCTCTTCCAGGGCGCCACCTGGGCGAGGGTCGTCGGCGTGGGGCTGGCCGGCCTGGCCATACTCGCGAACTTCCTGTGGCTCGCTGCGCGCCGTTCTGGGCGACCGCCCTGATCGCGATCAACGGCTTCGCGATCTGGGCACTGTGCGCCGCTCCCAGTCCGTCCGAAAACTGAAGCCAATGCATCAAGGCCGGCAAGTGCGCTGCCGCCCATCTGCTCCGTCCTCGGGCGGTCCCTGGACAGGCAATCCGCAGGAAACGGACTTACCGTCGAGCAGTAGACGCTGCACCGAGATGCGGAGCCCTTCTACCGCCCGCTGATCCTCGTCACGACACCATCAGGAGACGACCTGCCATGGCCACAGCATCTGAAACCCCGGTACTGGACACCCTCGCCGCGATGACGGTCGATTCGATCGAGCGGTGTGGGCTGGCCCCGGACATGTTCATGCTCACCCGCATCGCTGCCCTCGCCGCCTCGGATGCTCCGCCGATCTCCTACGTCGCCCACATCGACCCCGCCCTCCAAGCCGGCCTGACCGCCGACCAGCTGCAGGATGTCCTGGTCGCCATCGCCCCGATCGTTGGCACAGCCCGCGTCATGACGGCAGCCGGCAACATCGCCAAAGCACTCAGCATCGAGATCGCCGTCGCCGACGCCCAGGCCCGGGGCGGAGCGTAGAGACGTCGCCCGAGGTCTCGAGCCACCAGCCGCGCCCGGCATCGATGAAGCGAAAGGCCGGTGCAGCGGCTTTGGGCGGGATCTGCCACAGGGCGGGAGATCAGGGCCCGTGAGTCTCCCGCGAATCGGGCAGTCTCTGGACCTGCCCGCGATAGCCCGATGTGGGCCCCGATCTTCGAGGCTCACCCCATGGTGGCTGCGTAAGTAGGGCCGTGAAGCCGACCGCCCCAGCCACATCGGGGTCCCATCCCCATCCCCGTCCCCATCACCTTCGCCATCGGCAAGCGGCCCGGCGGCCGGCGGCCGGGCCGGATCAGGGCACAGACCGACGCGCGGCCCGAGTCCTCGGGCCGCGCGCCGTGCGCGCCGTGCACGCCGTGCACGGCGGGAGCGCCTTGATCGAGGTGGAGGAACCTGTAACAGGCCCGCTGGCGCGGCTCAGGGCGTTTTTGTGGCGGCCCGCTTCACGCTCTTGCTCCTGCTGGTACCGGTGCTGCTCCGCCCGGGCTTGGTGGGCGCGCTCTTCCGCCGCTTCGCGGCCTCAGTGCCTGCCACCGCCTGCGATGACGCTGTCCGGGTCCGTGCGGTCGGCCACTTGAACTCGATCTCCAGCTCGATCTCCCCGTTACCGACCTCGACCTCTATCTCGCTGCGAAGGTCGTCGGGGATCCGCAGGCTCAGCACCCCGGGGCCGAGTTCCAGTTCGGCATCCCCACCTTGTCTCAGCGCGGCCGCGAGCGCCGTGAGCTGATCAGCCGCCTCAAGGCGTGACAGCGAGCGCTTCTGCTCAAACTTCAGGTCCTTCATGACTGTCTCCGATCTGGCTGAAAACAGTAGATAACGTCAATTCTGATGCCATGCACCGGATCGGACATCCTCATGGCCGGGCGAAGGAACCGGAAGGACCGACGACCTGACCCAACACCTGACAAAGCCCTACCGGCGGGCGCGAGGGAGCGCGGTCAGGGCGATCCAGGTGGTCCGGCTCACGCCTGCTCAGGTCCGTACGTTCATGACGACGTTGGAGCATCGCGAGGGAGTGCCGGCCGCCACGCGCTTCGAGGTTCCGCGGGTGCTCCGCAATGCGCTCAACCGGGCCCGGCGCGAAGAGCTGCTGTCGCGGAACGTCGCCGAGCCGGTGAACATGCCGAAGGTGAGCAAGGGCGAGGGCAAGGGCGAGGGGGAAGGCAAGCCGTGGTCGGCGCCCGCGCGAAGCCACCGAGCACACACGTTGTGGATGCGCATCAGCGAGAAGCGGCGGCATTGCTCGCCGACCTTCTGGAAGATCCGCCATAGGCTGATCTCGGCCGGAGATGCCAAAGGCCCCCAGCCTTGATCGGCTGGGGGCCTTTGCAATGGTGGGGCTAACAGGATTTGAACCTGTGGCCTCATCCTTATCAGCAATGGTCGTGGACCACTCCTGACAGGAGTTTGCGCAGGTGAGAGCCACTTTCTCCCATTAGATGGAGATCACCTGGGAGATTTTCGGGAGAACTCTGCTCCAAGCAGGGACCACAAGCTCACCTGCGCGGGTACGTCATTGAGGCCGTCTCAGAGGGAGACGCTGAGGCCGGCGTGGTGGAACTGGCCGACCGTGCCCAGGACCTCGCTCTTGACGGCGTCGGCCTGGGACAGCACGGACGCGTCGCTGACCGCGTGGGGACCGACAACGATGCTGGCGTGCGGGGCCACGCCGCCGGAGATGTTGTCGAGCTCAGCGTCGGAGATCTCAGCGGTCTGAACCTGGGGAGCGGAGTTCATGATGAAACTTCCCTTTCGTATGGATGATCCACGAGGGGGCGGCCCCGCTGGGGACGGCGGGCCTCGACCGCAGGTGTGGCGGCACCCGGTTTCCGGATGCCTTCGCACAACCCTGTGGTGCGGAGGATCAAAGCACGGAGCATGCCGGATATCCAATGAACTGGCGCTACCACCAGGGCCGTTCAACGCATGGGTGACCCACCCGTGCAGACGCGCACACGAATGTAGGACGGCTTCTCCACATGCTGTGCAGGGCTGGGAGGTGACTGTTGCTGCCCCTGTGGTTCCAAACGGGCACTCCACACAAACAGAGCACCGCCCGGCGGGCTCTCTGCGGATCCGTCGCGCACTGGTACCGCGCTGCGCATTCGATGTGCAGATTTACCGAAGCCGTCGGGACCACTCACTTCGGACACTGACCGTTGTCTGTCCGTGGCTGGCCGTCCCCCTACTTGCTCGTGCTTTCCACGTCGCCTGCGGGATCGTGCGGCCGAGGGCCCCTGCTTGTCCCCCACAGGATGGGGGCGCCTGGGCACCTACTGATCGTTGCTGCGGAACTGCGGGCGACGTCGCCAGGGCAGCAGAAAGGGCGCCTCCGGGGAGACGCCCTTTCTGCAATGTGACACGGCTAGGAACGTTGAGCTGCCCGAGCGCTGAGGAGAGCATCAAGCACCGCAACCGACGACCGCGGGCTCATCGCCAAGCGAGCATCCAGCGCCGCGTACCAGTTACGGTCCAGGCCCTCCAGGAGCCGGAGCCGCATCTCGCCCGAGACGTGCGAGTACCGCGCCGAGACCGAGCCGTCGATGTGCCCCATCCGCTCGTCCATGAGGACCTTGGGGGTGCCCATCTCCTCCATGTGCATCTTGTGCGAGTGCCGCTCTCCATGGGGCGTGAGCCCGGCAGCGATCGGCGTCCAACAGAGGGTGCCCGGCATCCACCGCTCGGCCTGGATCGGCACGGGTACGACGGGCTTGTCCTCCTTCCCCTTCTCTGGTCGGTACGTGCCATGGGCGGCCGGATAGAAGATGCGGCTGCCGAACCCCGAGCGGCGCCAGTGCGCGGCCGTCTCCTCTGCGGTCCTGCCCCTCGTGTATTCGAGTTCGGCGATGGCTTCGGTCACGCGGAGCTGGGTCTCCGCGGCGACGAGTTCCGGGTGGTTGAGCACGTTCGACACTGTGCCCGTGCTGACGCTTGCCACCTTGGCTACGTCTTTGAGGGTGGGGCCACCTCCTCGTCCCCACCGCCGGACGGTGCCGTAACTATCGAAGACGTATGTACGACCGTGGCACGGGCACGGAACCGGATTCTTGCGAGCGATCTGATCGCGGAGGAGAGCAATGAGCCACCGGTTAGCGTCTAGCGTCCGGTAGCTGTCGTCCTTCGGCGGGCACCGCACGAGTTCGCCGGAGTCGAGTTCGACAAGCTGCCACTCGACACGAATGGCCTCCTCTCTTACGAACTTCGTCTCCAGCCCTACGAGTTCGCCCCAGCGTTTCCCCGTGTATCCGATGGCTACGTTGGCCACAAACTCGTCGTCCCGTCCGGACAAAACTGCCATCCGCTCGGCGATGAGCAAGATTCCCAGGGGCGAGGTCGTCACTTTCTCCGGGCCACGATGGCGGGTACGGCCAGCTCGCTTTCCCCTCCCTCGCCGTTGGGTAGCCGGGTTGGCGGCGACCAGTCCTTCCTCCACCGCGTCCGCGAAGACTAGGTGGAGGCGCGAGCGGTACGTCCTGACACTTTCCGGCGCGTACACCGCCTTGATCTTCTTCTCCCAGACGGAGACGTCTCGCGCAGTGATGGCCTTGAGAGGACGGTCACCGAACTCGGGGAGCAAGTGCCCCTCGATGTCACGCCGGTAGTTGTCCATGGTCGTCGGCGCAAGGTCGATGTCCTCGAACCATCGGTTCACGTACTCCTCAAACGTCTCCAGGCCGAGGGACGGGTCCCTCCAACCCTTGTCCCTGATCCTGGTCTCTTCGTCGTTGGCTGCCCGCTTGGCCTCGCGAGCGGTCTTGAACTTGATCGTTCGACCTTGCTCGTCGCAGACCGTGCCGTACTTACCCTTCTCGATCTTGAACCGGCCACGGAAGTAGTCGCCGCGCTTCTCTCCGTATCCCATAGGGCGTCCTCCTCTCTACTACGCGGCGGCGAGCTGCTGTGCCCGGAGGACCCGGCGCGGCGGACGGGCAACCAGGCGCGTGGTCGGCTCGGCTGTCCGCTGCTTGCGAGTACGCCGTGCGGGAGCGGTCTGGGGAACGCCCGCGCTCCGGTCCGGACGCTCTTCGAAGAGGGCGATGATCTCGGCGCAATGTTCCGCCGTGAAGCGGTACGCACCTCCGGCCCGCGTGAACGGAATACGACGCTGCCGTGCCTGCTCCTTCACCCACCACTCGGAACAGCCGAGGGCCTCGGCGATCTCCGCCGGTCGGAAGAGGTGGGGCAGAGTGACCGCGGTGACACTGTGACGGCTGTGACCGGTCATCCCTGTCCCCCGTTCTCACCCGGGACGACGTAGCCCCCGGCCTTCCTGATGAGCTGGACGTCATTGGCCATGCGGGAGCAGCTCTGCCGTACGAGGTCGGGCTGCAGCCGGGTGCCCTCGGCGATCTGCTTCGGCTTGGCTCCGGGGTGCTCGCGGACGTAGCGCAGGATCGTTGCCCGGGTGTCGCCGATGGTGTGATCGGCTGCGGGGCCCTCGAGGAGCTGCCAGGCGCCGGCCTCTGCGTAGAAGCGGAGCGCGTACTCGGCCTCGTCCACGTCGCGGCCGGTGACGTGCAGGACACCATCGGCCTGGCCCCGAGCTCGCTTCAGCACGAGGGTGGCGTCCGCGGCACCGGCGAGGCCGTTGGTACCGGAGACCTCCGCGAGGAAGTCGTCCGACGCGGCCTTGCGCACGTGGTGCACGAGGACAACGGCGATGCCGTAGTGATCCGCGATGCGCTTCGCGTGGCCCACGGCCGCGTAGTCCGCGTCATACGCGGAGGCACCCGGAGCGGAGTTCCCGCGCATCTTCGCGAACACGTCGATGACGACCATGCGCGCCTCGGGATTCCGCTCGACCCACTGGGCGATGGCCTCGCTCCCGCCCTGCGGGAGCGGCGGGCACGAGGTGGCCAGCGTCAAGCCGGACGGCGCACGCTCGTTGCCGAGGATCTTGCCCATGCGGGTCTGCAGACGGCGCGGGGTGTCTTCCAGCGCGAGGTAGAGCACCGGTCCCCCATCCACCGGAACGCTGTCCATGGCCGTGCCTCCGGCCGCGACCGAGAGGGCTAGGCCGAGAGAGAGCCAGGACTTGCCGACCTTCGGCGGACCGGCAAGGAGGTTCACGCCCTCGGAGATGATCCCCGGAACGGCCCACTTCGGCGCCGGGAACTCCGTTGCCATGAGCTCATCGGCGGTCCAAGCCGTGCGGATGCGCTGCTGTGCGGGCTGCAGGGGGCGAGGTTCCGGCGCAGCCTGTGCGGAGTACAGATAGGGCGGGTTGTGCGGGTCCTCGGTCATGCTGCCCTCCGTACGACGGTCCGCGGCTTCTTCGCTCCGGCGCGCTGGCCAGAGGCGATGGTGCGTCGGGCGTCCGGCTCGGTGAGGCCGATCCGGACGGCAGCCTCAGTCAGCCAATCGCTCACCTCACTCGCCGCGAGCTCTCCGCCGGCGACCAGCTGTCCGAGGGCGACGGACGCCTCATAGAGCGAGTTGTTGCGGTTGCCCCTGTGAGCCCGGGTGACGCGCTGCAGCTCTCCGTCGACCGCCGCGCGCAGGTACGCGCTGTGGCGGTCCTTGGCGATCAGGGCAACGGCAACTGGACCCCGCGGCGGCAGCGGCGCCGGGACGAGGAGCTTGGTCAGCCAGTTCGGCAGCGGAACCGGTGGCACGTCGTGCACCACGGAGTAGGGCTTGCCGTCGACCGAGCTGTGCGCGCCTACGACGTAGCCGCCGCTTGCGCGGGTGTCGATCTTCCATCCGAGCGTGCCCGCAGTGTTGCGCAGCTCCACGTCGGCGGGGGCCGCGAAGTAGAGGTGAGTGCCCCCGCTGGCCGTGCGGACGCTGTACGTCTGGATGGGGAGCGTCTGGCCGTGCCGCTCGGCGAGTACGGCGAACATGTCCGAACCATCGGCCACGTACGAGGGAGTCTCGGCGGGCGGCACGTCCTGGTCGTGCTTGGGCACGTCCAGGTCGACGACCACCAGGCCGGAGGGACCAGCCGCGATGCCGAGGTTGTAGTCACCAGCCGTCCAGCAGCGCGTGACACGGTCGGCGTCGGTCGTTGCGCGCGGTTCCCAAGATCGGATGGCCGGGCGCTTGCTGTCCGGGATGAGGGGGAAGACGTGCCAGCCGCGCTCAGTCGCTTCGAGAGCGGCGCGGGGCAGCGGGCAAGGAGTGTTGTGGTGCATCCTGATGGCACCTCCTGATTCCGTGGATGGGATGGGAGGAACCGGGGCAGTGGGCTGCGTTGACCCGTCGACCACTGCCCCGGGCGAGATCAGAAGAGCTGCGAGCGACTCCATTCGCTGTACTGCTCGCGGACGTAGTCGCGGCGGTCCCCGTCAGTGGCCAGGTCCGCGCCCCTGGGGCTGAGCCCGGTGTGCGCCGAGTCGAAATCGATCAGCCCGAGGGCAGCCCCCTCAGCGGTCTGAATGGCGGTAGCGGCGACCTCCGGCGCGTACGTGGCGGCCTCCTGCAGGGCGATGCGGTCCAGAAGCGCAGCCTTTCGGAGCCAGAACTCGCGGCCGAGCTTCGAGCCGAGGCGGCGGCTGGCGGCTTGCTGAGTGACCCAGCCGATTTCGGAGATGATGCTGGGGGCATCCGCGTAGGTGACGTCGGGGTCCGACGTGTTGAGGGCGGCCTCGGGACCACTCGTTTCGAACGTCATTGCTTCTCCTTGGGGTTGGGATTCGCCCTGGCTGCAGTCAGCAGGAAATGCAGGGCGCTTTCAGCCTTCTCGCCGTAGGCGTATGCGCAGTCCGCCAGTCCGGTGGCGAATTCGGAGGCGTTTGCCATCTCGGCAGCCTCGTCGTCCGACAGGCGGCCGTATGAAGCAAGGTCGTTGGCGACGGCGACGGCACACTCGCGGGCGGTGACGTCGTCCCGGAGAACGGCGAGCCGCTGATTGCCGGACCACTCGCCGAGGGCCGCATGGAGGTCGGGCAGCAGGCTGTCGGGAATCACGTAGCGGCCGTCCTGACGATGCAGCTCGACGTACTGGGGGCTTTCGCCCTTGAGTACGGCCTGCAGGGCTCCGGCCGTGCCGTAGGCGTAGGCCAATGCCGTGTCCTCGTACAGCTCCCTGGCTCGGCTCTCCGTCTGCCGGTAGATCTCTTCGAGTCGAGACAGAGCGTCGTCGTGTGGGCGGATGAAGTGCGCACCAGGAACGTTCAGCGTTCCATCGATGGAGAGCAGACGGAACGGATCGGCATTCCAAGCGGCAATCCGCGCCGTTTGGTTGGCGGTCCGGTACTCGCGGGCTGCCGCCCCGAGAGCGAACACGCTGTCAGCGAGGCTGTGGAACCACACGCTGGTGGGGTTGGGCATCGGCGTCCTCCATGTGGAGTGCAGGCCGGGCTCTCCGGTCCTCCGCTCGGTCCCACCTCCTTGGGAGTTGGGACCGGACGGGGAACCGTCAGCCAAGGGCCTGAGCCTCCTGGATCCCGCCGGCGGCACCCAGGAGGAGTGCACGGAGATCGCTGCCTACGACGATTGCAAGGCGGTGCTCGATCGCCTGCCAGGAAGCGGCATCTATTGCCATCAGGGCGGCGATGGCCGCCGGACCCTTGCCTTCTTCAATCGCGGTGAGGGCATCGCGGAGTTCACCGGAGGCCATCAGCGAGATGCGCGGCCGGACGGTTGCGTTCTGCTTGGACATGGTCGGGATTCCTCTCTTGGGGTCAGTTGCCGACGTCGCGGACGGCGTCCGCGAGGGCGTTCATGACTTGGTCGATGGAGGCGGCGGCTCCCGTCCTGGAGAGGTAGAAGCCGAAGAGGAGGGCGACCACGGCAGCGCCAATGCCGAGGGCCTTGAAGCGCAGGAGCAGGGCCAGGAGGAGGCCGAACAGCGCGAGCGCGGAGATGGTGAGGAACATGGCGGAGCCTCCTTGGGACGGGTCAGCGGGTGCCCTCGCCGTGAAGGCGAGAGGCGATGTTGTAGATGCGGCGACCGAGACGAATGCGGCGGCCGTAGCCGCTGCAGCGGCGGCATTCACGGCCGCGCTTGAGGTGTCCGGTGAAGCGCCCCACCCGGGCCTTGGAGCCCCAGCCCTTGCACTTGCGGCAGGTTCCGAACGGGCTGGCGGCGCACAGTGCTCCGTAGCAGAGCGTGAGGAATATCAGGCCGGGTGCATAGGAAAGCATCGAAGACATGAGGACCCCTCTCAGGGCAGGAATCAGGGTGTGCTCGGAGAGGGCCGCTAGACGCTAGCGGCCAGTTCAGAGGCGACTTAGGGCGCTAGCGGGGGTGCTAGACCTAGCGGGGGTGGCCGCTAGGTCTAGCACCGCGGCAGCTATGCGGCGTCGGCTCTTCCGTCACGTTCCGCAATCACCCTGAGGATGTCGGCGCGCTTGATACCGCGCCGGTTGGCGCCCTTGCCGTCCTCCGTGGTGCCCCACATCTGCGAGGTGCGGATGCCGAGCGGCTTGAGCGCTGCCGCGAGGTGCTCGAGCGTCCACTCGCCGTAGATCTCCGGCCGGAGCTCAGCGAGCCGGGTCACGACTGTCTCGGACCAAGCCTTGGGCTCTTCGGCGGGGACCACGGCGAACAGGTCGGTGAGCAGGTCGTACGAGGCGGCCAGATTGGTCTCTGGCTGCTCGCCGAGCGCATGACCGGCAAGGGTGCCGGCGCGCTCGCGAAGCGCGCGGGCCCGAAGGGCGATTCGGTCTGCCTCTACCGCGTCGATGAACGCCGACCGGACGATACGCGCGTCCGCTCCCTCGCCGAGGAAGTAACAGATGCCCTTGTCACCCCAGGCGAACATGTTCGCCCGGATGCCCCGCTTGTAGGCGCCGGTCCCGAGGACCATGTCGTTCTCGATCTGCCCCATGACCTTGAGGCACCAGCGGGCGGAGGCATTGGCGCTGATCGAAGTCGGGATGGCGTCCTTGTCCGGCCTCTGTGTGGCAAGCAGCAGCACAATGCCGGTGGCTGGGCCGCGCTTGACCAGGTCGGTGCAGATCTCTTTGAACTCTGCACCGTGCTTCGGGTGCTCGAAGAGGATCTGGCACTCATCCACCCCGATGACGATCGGGTGGAGGCCGAGCGATCGTTTGGAGGCGAGTTCGGTGGTGACCTTCGACTCTGGGCATACGTCGCGGGGAAGCGAGCGGATGACCTTCGCTCGGCGGCGCAACTCACCCTGCACTTCCCGGAGATCGGCGAGGATGTACTCGATGTCCGCTTGCTCCTCACCGGCACGGTGCCGATAGGAGACGCGGTCGCCGACCGTGTCCAGGTCGCCTGTGCCCTTCAGGTCGAAGCTGTGAATCTCCGCCCGAGGATCCAGCGCGCCCATAAGGAGCAAGAGCCGCAGAAGGAAAGTCTTGCCCATCCTCGGGATAGCGCCGATGACGCCCGCGATGTACATGAGCGTCATGCCGACCCACCGCCCTCGCTGGTCAGTACCCCAGTCGACGGGCTTGAAGAGGTCCACGGCACCGGTCTTCGCGAGCGGCCATTGCGCCTTCTCGGTCTGCGACATGTCCTGATCGCCAACCCACAGCCGAAGCCGACCGGTGTGTTCGTCCGGCACTGCCTCGGGCCAGACACAGCCCAGCGGGCGGCGGAGGCCCGACGCCAGCTTGTCTCGACGGTCGATGACATCCGTCACGGTCACGCCGTAGGGGAGATCGCCCTCGGCGAGCCAACCGGGACCATCGCGGGTGATGGGAGCGGTGAAGGTGAAGCCGTCCCCGCCCTTGGACTGTGCTTGGTTGATCGCCGGAATCCCCAGGGAGCCGAGGGCGCGGAGCACGATGTCGCTGGTGAGCTTGGTCGCCTTGGGGATTTCCACAGCCCTGTGGATGACCGGATCGTCGGCCGGTTGGCCGAGTCGGCCCATCGCCATGGTCACCACGGAGGCCGAGAGCACTAGCAGCCACGTTGGGGCCAGAACGTACAGTGCCAGCGCCGTAGTGGTGCCCACGACCGAGGCGGCGACCGCGACGACGGTGCGCCAGCGCACCCGCCGGTCGCGCTGACGACTGAGCTTCAGGTAGTCGCCAACGTCCTCGCGGCTGGCCGCGTCCTGACGGAGCGGCTCCCCCTCAGCGTCCACGACCCACCGCAGCGAGTCGCCCACGAACCGGGCCGCACCGCGCGGCACCTGCAGCGTCAGCCGCAGTGTGTACCACGGCGTGCGGACCGCGTGATAGGCGGCGACGTGCCAGGCGTACGCGGCGACGCCCTTGCCGGCGGCCTTGAACTCGCGACCCGACTTTGCCCATGCCGGGATGACCGGTCGGCGCTTCGCGCCGCGTACCCGGTCCATCAGGCCGGGACCCGACGGTCCGCCGGGACGGTCGACCTTGGTGACCTCGTCAGGGTCGGCCGACCCTGACGGTCGGTTGCCGTCCGACTGGTGCTTGCCGAAGTTGAGTACCGACCCTGCGGAGTCCTCAGAGTCGGGGGCCATCTCTTTCTCCAGTCGCGCGAAGATCTCGCGCGCCTGATCGTCGTTGTCGTCGTGCTTCACTGGCACTTCCTTCCGGAACGGGAGGGAAGCTGAGGCCTGGCCCTACCCGCCAAAGCAGCGGCCGGGCCTCAGCTCAAACGGGTAGTTCAGAGGGTTGATATCGGGCGCACTTCAGACAGTGGCCTCGATGGGTTCCGCCTTTGCTGTCTCCGTCAGACGCTCGGCCCTGAGCACGTCGCGTAGCTGACGAGAGCGGTCCTGACTACAGCCGACGACCCTACGAATGGGCTCCGCGTCAAGGCGTTCGTACGGCCAACCAGCCGTCTCCTCACGGGCCTTGGAGATCGCCTCGCCCCACGTCATGCGCCGACTCTTCTTCTCCGGCCTGACTTTGCGGCGTTGCCGAGGGGCCGACCCTGAGCCCGACTCAGCGTCCGGCTCCTCTTCCTCATCAGTCGGGGAGAAACCGTCGGGGGTCAACTCCCCCAGCTTGAGCAGCACCAGATCTCGACGCGGAGCCTTCCTGCGCCATCCACGGCCGTAGCTCTCGCACAGTTCGGCGCGAACCAACAGCCGCTGCTTTTCCAACGCCAGCGCTTCCCGGTAGTCGGTGGTCTCCCACAGGACCATTCGGCGCCAGAGCAGCAGCGTCGTACGGGGTGCGATCAGCCAGCGGGAGCGGCGGATGCGTTCCATCCGCGCCCCGGTCGCCGCACCGATGCGGACGGCGTAGATGTGGGCGGCGATCTCACTCAGCACTACCCACAGCAGGGGCATCGCCCCGTGAGCGACCTTCGCCGAGACCGAGCTCCCGGCTGCGATGTTCAGCCAGCAGGTGACCAGCGTCAGGCCCCAGGGCACGAACCGCACCCATGCCAACGGCATGCCGAGCCGGATCAGCAGGAGATTGGCCGCGGTGAACACGGGGATGGCGAGGTCGATTCCAACCGGCAGCATCCACGGATACGTGAATCCCCAGCGATTCGCGGCCTCGGATACGGAGTTGAACGAGGCAGCGAGGCCCAAGCCTCCCACCCCTGTGCCGGCAGGGATGACGGTGCCCAGCAACGTCCTCTCTGTCTTGCTCAGCGGTGGAGGTGCGGCGATCGGTGGAGTCGTCGTGCTCACGCGACCTTCCTCGCCCCGCGTACCGAGGACTTCGCGTCCACTTTTCCCTCCGGCGCACTCACCCTCCGCCGCAGCGGTACGACCCTGCTGAGCTGGGCCGCGTAGCGCGCATTGAGCCGGGAGACCTCGTCTTCCTCGCTCTGCTCCTGGAGCTCCGCCAGCACCTCGCGGGCAACCGCCATGCGAGCCGCGCGCTGCTGGGTGGACTCTGCCGGCTCGCCGACGAAGAGGTCCCGGAAGTCCTCGGGCATCGGGTCCCCGAATCCGTAGGCCAGCTCCCCGAACTCGAAGGCGTTCAGGGCCTCCTGGCCGCCAACATACGTACGCATTGGATCTCTCCTAGGTCCTGGATGGGATGGGAGAGCCAGGGCGGTGGGCTTTCTTGACCCGTCGACCACCGCCGCTGGCTACGGAAGGGATCAGACGTGGAAGCGCCGAGGGCCGGTCAGACGACCGCCCCAGTGGTACGTCATGGCCACCGCCATGTAGCCACCGAGACTCGCCAGCGACGTCAGCGGCCAGTCGGCACCGGTTTCCCGGGCGGAGTGACCGCCGAGGAAAGCGGCGAGTAACGCGAGGGAGAAGGCGATCAGAGCCAGCACCCTGCGGGCCTTCGTCGGCGGCTTGGTGTGGCGGGCTACGACGTCCAGGCGATCCGGCTCGCCAAGGCGCACCGTGTGGCTGGAGACGTAGAACGCGACGAGGTTGCCGCCGGTCTGGCTGGTGACGCCGATAACCGTGCCAAGCGCCATATCGCTGCGATCTCGGACGACATCGCCGATCGCGAGCTTCATCGGGTCCCCCTTCGGGAGTAGAGGCCAGCGGCGCGTGAGAGCCGCCGCGGCCTAGGTCAGGGAGACCACTCATCCGGAGACGAGTGGTCATCACCTTCGGCACCGCCCACTACGGATGGCGGTGCCGAAGATCAAAAGCACTCGTTTGTCCAGGCACTCTGTGGAGTTCTCAAGGAACGGACGCTTCCTTCGAGCCACCAAGGGCCCTCCGGGCGCACTAACTCCTAAAGAGGTCTTGTCCTCAACTCCTCTTTAGGAGCTGCCATGACTATGGCGTAGCTCTCCCCACTCGTCAAGACCTCTTTAGGAGTCGTAAGCTGAGCGCCGTCAGGCAACAGAGAACGGTGAGCATCAGTGGCAAAGGCGTACGAGCGGATCGCGGATGACCTCCGCCAGTCCATCCGCGCTGGTCAGCTCAAGCCCGGCGACCGACTTCCCGCGGAGACCAAACTCGCCGAGCGGTACGCGAAGAGCGTGCCGACGGTCCAGAACGCACTTCGGCTCCTGCAGCACGAAGGGCTGGTCGAGAAGCGGCACGGCATCGGCAACTTCGTCCGCCGGCCCCGCACGACGGTGCTGCGCGACAACGTCCGGCACCAGTGGGAGAAGGACCGCGCGCGCGAGCCGGAGGCAACGAGGCTGGAGACAGGCGCGACCGAGCATGACACCGGCCTGCAGATAGACGACCTCGTCTTTTACGCGGCGTATCGCGAGATCAAGGCGAACAAGGAACTCGCGGAGACCTTCGGGGTCACCGAGGGGACGCCCGTCCTGGAGCGCACCTACCGGACGAGGTACGCCGCCGAAACCGCCCCGTTCAACCTGGTGACCTCTTACATCGTCCGGGCTCTGATCGAGGAGAACCCCGACCTCCTGGACGACGCCAAAGAACCGTGGCCCGGCGGCACACAGAACCAGCTCTACACCGTGGGAATCGAAGTGGACCGCGTCGAGGAACGCGTCACCGCCCGCCCGCCCACACCGGAAGAAGCCGAGGAGCTGGAGCTACCGCCAGGGATGTCGGTCCTCGTTCTCCGGAAGACCTCGTTCGACATCGATAACCGCGTGGTGGACGTATCCGACATCACGCTGCCTGGTGACCGCACGGAAATGCTCTTCACCACTCATCTGGAAAGGTGGTGAGTGCCGTGCGTCGGCGCGTCATCATCATCACTGCCGTTCACCCGCCGTCCGCTCCATTCCTGACGGACGCGTACAAGTCTCTCTGCGAGCAGGAGCTCCCCGACGGATGGGAGTGGCATTGGTTGATCCAGGAGGATGGCAAGAGCGATGAGGTCGCTCCCCACGTCCCCGACGATGACCGTGTGACCTTCAAGCAGGGGCGCCCTGGTGGCCCCGGCGTCGCCCGCACCATGGCTCTCGCGCACGCAGACGGCGAGTACGTCAAGGTCTTGGATGCCGACGACCAGCTGCCCCCGGGCGCACTGGCCCGCGACCTGGCGGCACTGGAAAGCGACGCCGCGATCGGCTGGGCGACATCGCGCGTACTGGATCTGCTGCCCGACGGCTCTACGGCGGGTTTTCCCGGCGATCCCGAAGCCGGACCGATCGAGCGTGGAGCCGTTCTCGACTACTGGAAGGCGAATGGTTTCCGCGCGCAGGTCCACCCGGCAACGCTCTTCGTCCGCCGCGAACTGCTTGTCGCGCTCGGCGGCTGGATGGCTCTCCCTGCCTCTGAGGACACGGGCCTTCTGCTCGCACTGAATGCGACCAGCCGCGGTTGGTTCTCGCCCGAGGTGGGGCTTCTGTACCGCAAGTGGCCAGGTCAGGCGACCAGCCAGGCGGCGCACACCGATACGGCTGAGCGTGACGGCCGCATGGCGGTTGTAGAGGCCAGGGCACGCCAGCTCGCCTACTTCCAGTGGCGCTACCCGGTCACGGATTGACCGGCACTTCGTAGACGATCTCGCAGAAAGCGGTGGGGACGACGATGTCGGCCGTCTCGACCGGGCGTCCGTCGCTGCTGTAGTACGTCCGCTGAATGCGCGTGACGAGCGCGCCCCGCTGAACGCCGAGGAGGGTTGCCTCCTCGGCGTTTGCTTGTCCCGGCTCCGGCTGTTCCACCGCGTGGCCGACCGTGATGCCGATCTCGGCCATGCGGTCGACCACGCCCTTGCCGGCATGAGGTCCACCCTCGGGCAGCACCACGAGCGTCCCCGCCGTCAGCTCGTACGGCTCCCAGCTGGTCGACGCCTGTACGGGCCTGCCATCGGCCAGGAACTCGTACGCCGTACGGACGCAGAGGTCCCCTTCGGTGATGCCGAGCCGTGTGGCGATGCCTGCCGGAGCAGGGACCTTGGCATCAGTCCGGCTCTCCCAGGTTCCCCGCTTGCCGAGCGCCGACATGTCCGCGCGAAAGGGCGATCCTCCGGTCTGCTCGCGGTACTGCGAGCGGACCATGCGCAACCGCTCGCGCGGTTCGGCGACGTAGGTCCCTGATCCCGAACGCCCCTCCAGGACGCCCTGCGAGATCAGAAGCTCTTGGGCGCGGCGGATGACGTTCTCACCCACTCCGCATTCCTGTGCGATTTGAGCTCGGGACGGCAGTCGGTCTCCCGGCGTCCACTCGTGATCCGCGATGCGCTGTCTCAGCACGTCAGCGATACGAAGGTAAGGCGGCTGCTCACGCATATGGAAAATCTAGTCCACTAGCTCTAATCTAGTTAACTAGCTTAACTTGGAGTGATGTTGCAGCGACGGAGGAAACGGCTTGTGGCCTCACCTGAAGCTCGTGCCAACCGCATCGCCGCACGTCTCTCTGCCGCTGGCTTCACACCGAAAGTGACGCACCAACACGACTCCACCTGCATCGAGATGGAGGTTCCGGATCCGATCTCCGCCGAGTCATGGCGAGAGCTCTTAACGGTGCTGGAGACAGCCGACTGGTTCGGGCTGGTCGACAGCAGCGAGGGCGGCCGCACCGTGTGGGCCGCTGTCAGCAGAGAAGCCCCCGAGGCAGCCGACGCTGTCCGGGGGCACGGCCGACAGCTATGAGGAGCTGATCAGCGTGTTCGACCATATCCGCCGTGCTGCCGCATGGGCTAGATGGCAGCTCGTACCCCATTCCAAGCACCACAGTCGACGCTCGTCGACGAGCTGGTCGACCACGATGCCGGCGTCATTGTCCGCGCCCCAGGTCCGGCGGCTGTTTAAGCACGAGGCAGTGATCCGCGGGGAGGACACCGCCCTCGTCCGTCCCTACGTGCTGACCATTGAGGAACGCGCTTGGCGGCGGAGCGAGCCACGTCGCCGCACGCTGCTGATCTGCCCGCACATCGCTGTACCGGAGGCTTGCTGATGCCCGCGCGACCGCAACAACCGGGAAGCGGCGGAGCGTTGGCGCCGTATCACTCCCTCGCCTGCCACATCGGCACGCACAGCCAGTGTGACGAGACCGAGCCCCAGGCCGCGCCGCTCGCGCTTCCGGTGATCTACGAGACGTGTGCCTGCCGCTGCCACCGGTCCGCCGTCCGGGCTGGCAACAGCGGGGAGGCCTGATGCCTCACCTGGAAGCTCCATTCAGCGGCGCGAGGGAAACCCTGACGCCCAAGACCCGACTGCCTGCGGTGCGGGCAGTCCGGAGGTGGTGATCCACAGCTATGGCAGCCAACCGCTACGAGGACATCGCAGACGACCTCCGGAACAACATCGCAAACGGCTTGTTCAGGGCTGGCGACCAGCTGCCCGCGGAGACGGAACTCGCCCGTCGATACGAGGCCAGCGTGCCCACCGTGAGGATTGCCCTGGGCGTGCTCCAAGACGCAGGACTGATCGAGAAGCAGCAGGGCCGTGGCAACTTCGTTCGCCAGCCGTTCGAGCGGATCACATACTCCAACGACCGGTTCGCCGCAGACAGGCGAGCGGCGTTCAGCACCGCTCTGAACGTCAGCGTCCGCAGCAGCGGCGTCAAGGCCTCGGACACGTTGTCCGCGCTCCTGCAGGTGCCGCGGGGAGCTCTCCTGATCGAGTACGTCTACCTGAGCCACCAAGGCACATCCCCGCACAGCCTGGCGCGCATCTACGTGCCCTGGAGCGTGGCGAATCTCAGCACGCACAGAACCAGCCGGTCACCTCTGGGCGACGACATCCGGGGCCAACTCGCCGAGTCCGGCGTTCAGACGGCCTCCACTGTCGAGCGCGTTACCGCCCGGCTTCCGGACCCGATGGAGGCGAAGACACTGCGCCTCGGCACCGGGGCCCCGGTGCTGGCCATCGAGCGAATCTCCATGGATGCCACAGGCCGGGTGGTTGAGGCGGCGCTCCTGGTGCTCCCCGGCCATCGCACGGAAGCCGTCTTCACCACGCACGCACCGATCCAGGAACTGGAGGCAGCAGGATGACCGACGGCCTGAACCAGGAGGCCCCAGGGCAGCTCTCGCACAGCGCCGGCTCCTGCTCCCTGCGGCTGCTGCCCTGGCAGACACCTGAGGGGAAGCCGTGCTATCTGAGCCCCGACAGTGACGGCGGCGTGTTGTCCCGGCTCGCAGACACGATGGAGGCGGCGCAGACGAACACAGCGGCGGATGTGCTGAAAGCAGCCAAAGCCGTGCTCGACGACTCGCACGCGGGTAACCCGGAACTCCGCTTGGCTCTTTCGCGAGTGAATGACGCCTTGGCCGATGTACTGCGGGTCGCGCAAAGCCGAGGCGCGCGGTTGCCAGCGTCGGACGACGAAGAGCCGGCCGACGAGGGCGAGGGCAACGGGCCGAGGCTTCCGGCGGAGGCCTTCGGATGACGACCGCGGTCGGGGCCCGGAAGATGAGCCCGCAGGCGGAGGGGCGTACGCCAGCCGCGACCTACTGCGGTTGCTGTACTGGGCGTCGCACGATCTGGTGCCCGGACTGCTGCGGCTTCCTTGGGTGCCGCACTTGTCGGCGGACGCTCCGCGTCCCGTGTCCTGCCTGCGCAGGAGGCACCTTGGAACCCATCCGATGGTCATAGCCCAATGAGCTCCGCCCCGGCTCCCCGCACCCTTGGACAGGTCGAGGCCGGGGCGGAATGAAAGTCCCCCACGCGGGGGAGCGAGGCGGCAAAGGGAAGGATGCAGCCTCGCGACGGCAACCGCGTGTCAGGGGACGGTGGCGGTTCCCCCGGCCGCTGCCCACAGCCCGGCTCCCTCGCCTCTGGCAGAGAGCCGGGCTGTGTCCTGTCAGGGAAGCGTTTCGGCGTCGACTCGGGAGAAGATCAGGTCACTCTCGTCGACAACCGCCCCTCGCCAGCGAACTGGCACAGCGGGAGAGCCGCGCAGCGCTGCCGGGTAGCTCTCCGGCGCGTAGTCGTTTGCGAGGCGGTAGACGTGAAAGCCGTGCTCCCGCATCGTGTCCAGCAACTCAGCGGCGGAGTCACCCAGTTGCTCCATGCGCTTGGGAGTGACTTCGATCGTAATCTCCGCGTCCGGCCTGAGCTTGTCGAGCATGGGGGCCAGCCCACGGACGACGCTGCCTTCTGCGCCCTCCACATCGATTTTGATCACACGGGCGTTGGCGACCTCCGCAGGCTCCAGGAGCTCCGGCAGCGGGCGCGCTTCGATCTCGAATGTGGACTCTGCCGGCCCGTCGTACGGGACGATGCTGGTCGCCCCCAGGTTCTTCGAGCTGGCGAGGATGAACGTCAGCATCTTCCGACTGTCTGAGACAGCGGCGTTCACCGCGCGGATGTTGTCACAGCCGTTGAGCCGAGCGTGCTGCAGCAGTGTCCGATGAAAGACGGGCGAGGCTTCAACGGTAACGACCTGGCCCTCTTCGCCGACGAGGCGTGAGGCCATGACGCTGAAGTAGCCGGCGTTGGCCCCGACATCGACGAACGTGTCCCCCGGCCGCAGCCTGCGCTGTAGCCAGTACGTCATGTGGGGCTCCCACACCCCGAACATGTAGAGATACCGCTGAATGAGGTCCTGCGTATCAACGCTGAACCGCGCACCGAATCGAGTCCGTGCAATCCGGCCTCGAGGATGATCGCGTAGTCGGGGATTCAGGCATCCCGCAGCCAGATAGGCCTTGCCTATCGATCCAGGAGCGTGGCGGACGTACCAGCGACCGAGAGTGATCAGGGCCTCTGAACAGGGGTTACTCATCCGACCGCCTCTCTGCGGGTGCACGCGAACCATAGCGCCGAGTTCGACGTTCAGGGCAGCACGGGCAGACAGGAGACGTTCTCGGCCAGCGGGACGCATACCCTCTGGGCCAGCCTCAGCGCTGCGTGAAGAAGGCACGACCTGGCTGTCAGTCCACGGGAACGGACTGCATGTCGACGTCCGTTTGCCGGCCTCCTGAACAGCGATGCTGTCCGCTGCAGAAATCAGAGGTGGCGTGCACAGCGCGGCTCGGCCGGACGGCTCCACGGCTTTAGGCAGCCACTTTGGGGCGAGCCTCTAAGATCATGGCCCCGATTCGGGCTATTGCGGGCAGGCGTGGTGCTGCCCGAATCGCGGCCAGCGTAAGGGGCCATGAACACTCGCCCCAAAGCAGCTCCCGCCCAAAGCCGCTACACCGACCTCGTAACGAAGGTCACCCGCCCATCCATGCTGGCGTCAGTCAGCGCAGCCAGTCGTCCTCGCCACCAGGGCCGACCATGATCGGGTCGATTCCGTGTCCAGTCAGATGCCAGGACTCAAACTGTGGGTCCGGGCCGATCCAGAGTCCTGCGCCATCGTGGAAGTCGATGACCAACGCCCCACGGTCACGCACGTCGACCGAAGTGACCGACTGCCCATAGAGCGCTAGAACAGGTGCGAGGCTCAAACCTGTGCCGGGGTCCAGCTCGTGCCACTCCCCAGCAGCGTCCCGGAACAGGAACGGCGTCTCCACCACCAGCTCGGCATCCAGCCGGTATCCCTCGTCCGGATCGAGGGCACACAGGCTCAGCCGCACCTGCTGATCAAATGACGTGCGCTCCACCCGAGAGCCGATTAAGGCCACTGGAACCTTCACGCCGCCTCCTACTCCACGGCAAGCCGACAACCTGACGGCTCGACATCGTAGGTGCAGCACGTTCCCCCAGCGGCGTGCCCCCTGCGTGCCCGATCAGCAGGAGACGAGCGGGGAACCACGGGGAATCGCGGACACCGAGAAGCTCCCACGCAGGTCAACTACCTCGCAGCTCAGCGGCATCGGCATACGGCGTCTTCCAAACTGGTGCTCCATGTCTCCTGCGCTTCCTACCACTAGGGTGCGGGCGGGGTGATCCAATGCCAGGCAGACTGCCAGTCGACAATGCGGGGAGCGGCACGCTGTGCCTCTTCATCGAGCCGTACGGCGAGGTTCTGGCTTGAGCCGGGCGAGGCCGTCACCTTCTCGCCAATCAGCGACCGCATGGCGACGAGAGCACCTCGACCCGAGGCCGGCAGGAGGAACCGCCCTAGCACCCGGCATCTGAAGCCACAGCAGTGAGTCGGGATGTTCGGCTCGTCTTTGGGAACACGCATAGAGCACAACCTGCAGGGCAGAACTATCCTAAGACTTGTCCCGTAACTGCTGGTCACGGGTGAGATGATCTTCGGGTGTCTGGTGTGATCACGGCGTCGGAGCCGTCCTGGATAGCCCCGTTCACCGGGCTGAGCCCGCGTTCCTTCGGCAGGTTGGTGACCGCACTGCGCCGCGAAGGTGCAGATCCGGTCCGTAAGGGCCGCCCGTGGGGACTTCCGCTGGAGGACCGGGTTCTGCTCGTCGCGGCCTACTGGCGCACGAACCTGACAATGCGCCAACTCGCTCCGCTCTTCGGTGTATCGAAGTCCGCGGCGGACCGCATCATCGACCACCTCGGCCCGTCGCTGGCGCTCCAGCCCCGCAAACGGTTCCGCAAGGACACCGTGCTCATCGTGGACGGCACCCTGGTGCCCACCCGCGACCACAGCATCGCCGAGCAGTCCAAGAACTACCGGTACTCCACGAACCACCAGGTCGTCATCGACGCCGATACCCGCCTGGTCGTCGTGGTCGGCCGGCCCTTGCCCGGCAACCGCAACGACTGCAGGGCGTGGGAGGAGTCCGGCGCGAAGGCCGCCGTCGGCAAGGCCATGACGATCGCCGACGGCGGCTATCCGGGCACCGGACTCGTCATGCCACACCGTCGGCGCAAAGGTGAAGAACTGCCTGACTGGAAGCAGGCCCACAACAAGTCCCACAAACAGGTTCGCGCCCGCGTGGAGCACGTTTTTGCCCGCATGAAGACCTGGAAGATCCTCCGCGACTGCCGCCTCAAGGGCGATGGCGTCCACCACGCCATGCTCGGAATCGCCCGCCTCCACAACCTCAACCTCGCCGGATAGGCGGGCGGCCGGACCGGCCACCAGCCACGCCCGCACCCACCCAAGATCGTTTACGGGACAAGCCTTAGGCCTACGGCTGCCGCCTTTCGGTAAGTAGCTGTATCGCGAATCGCAACCTTGCGATTAAGGAGGGTAGCGATGGGAGAGCCCCCCGAGGGAATCGACGGCCCCGTTGCCGAATTCCAAGCACTTCGGTCGGAAATCGACCGGCGCTCCAATCTTCAACAAGCGCTTCTCGGCGTAGAAATGGTCGCGGCCACAGCCCTAGCCTCAGTAGCCTTGGCGAATCCCAATAACATCACCGTGCTCCTCATACTCCCAATCATATCGTTGATTCTTGGTGCGCAATGGTACGAGCAGCGCCTTACTATCCGTCGCATCGGGGGGTACATTGCACATACATTGCACGAAAAAGTCCCCGGAGGGCTCTGGTGGGAGCTTCAAAGGCGGACGAGTTCTGGACAGTTCCTTGGTGTCCTTGCCGCCTATGGGATCTTCCCGATTTTGAGTTTCGCGGCAATCATAGTTCTTCTTATAGCTGGAGTAGAACGAGAAGAAGTTCCGGCTTGGGCTATCGTTGCTTGGATAATCGGCGTGGTGGCGCTTGGATTGCAGATTGTGACATGGGTGATGCTGAAAAAGAGGCGCAGCCCGACCTCCGGAGCTCTGCAGACGCCCCCTTCCCTTGGCTCCACCTGACGGCCGCTGCATGCGGACCACTTCCGCCGATGTGAGTCACGCCGTGCATGCACCACAACGCCAGCTCACCGGAACAGTCCTCTTGCACGGTGTGCGCTCCGACATACGGAGGCTCCTACGGCAGGCTCCGGGGGGAAGTGCTGCCGCCAACACGTCGGTCGGCGCCCGAGACAAGGCGACCTGACATCACCAGCTGACATCAACGTCCTCGGACGCTGACGGACGAGGCCAATCGCAGGGGACCAGGCGCTTGATCCCGGGTGCACGTTGTGCCAGGTCCCTCAGAGCCAGGCTCGCACTCCTAGAGCGGGTGTCGGCAGCTGGCGACTCGAAGCAACCGTTGTCTGCTGGCGTCTCGACGTGGCCGCTGACCTCGCTCGAAGAGCGCGAGGAGAGCCGGATGCTGATCAACAACACTGGTTCTGTAGCTGGATCCGTCGTTGATCACTACACGGATCTGACTCTCGTCTCCGCTCTGCCCTCATGAGGTGTCTTCGGCAGCGTCAGCGGATAGGTATTGGTAAGTGCCAAATCCGAGGGGGAGCGCAACCAGTTGAACACCGAGCAATTTGCAGACTTGGCCTCACAGATGATGCGGTCCGCACTCGACTCATGGCGTGGCGGGAACCGGCTCTTTGCTGTCCTTCACGCCGGCATGGGCTCCGAGTTCTGTCTGAAGGCAGTCCTGTGCCACCACGACCCGCTGTTGATCGCTGCTCATGGGGACCAGGCGTTACGTTTCCACAGCATTGGCTTTGGCGGGGAGAAGGGCGTCAAGCCTCTGGAGCAAGCTCGGACGATCGGCATGGCGGAGGCGTTCAAGGACGCGAAGATCGTGATGCAAGGCCGTATGCCCGTCACCATCGAAGCGTTCAGGCCTGTGATGGAAGCTCGCAACGGCATCGCTCATCTGGCTCATCACAACCCGGCTACCGCCGAGCATGTGGTGTCCACTGCCCTTCAGGTGGCTGAGGCCATTCGGAAGGAGCTCAATGCGTCCGCTGCGGACTTCTGGAAGGGCTACGCACACGCCTTCCACGACCTCAAGAAGATCGCTGCCATGCCCGCGATCCCGAAGATTGGTCTAGAGCAAGCTGCCGAAAACCTCGCCCAAGCCGAGGCAGTAGAGGCTGCGCGCGCCGCTGTGGACGCTGCCAAGAGCACTGCCAAAACGGCGACTGATGCGCTCACCAGGATTCCCCTGGGGGATGACGCGCTCGGAGGCAACGACAAAGTGGCGCGCCATGCACTGAGCATCGCGCGTCGCTCGGCCGTATCGGCCGTCTTGCACACCACTGCCATGCGGGCTCAGCGTGCTGCAGCAGCCCTGCTCAGGTCGTACGGCTATGTGCCCGGAGACTCAAATAGTCAGGTGGCAGCCAGCGACGCGGTAGCGGTGAAAAGTTTGGTGGCCCGCTATGTCGAAGGTGCGTTCCGGGTCGCTCTTCCAGATGAGCTGGAGTTCGCTCTGTCGGAGCCATCGAGTGACGTTGTGTGGCGTCCACGGTCGTACGAGTCTGCTGGGTATGGCACTTACCTGTGGCGCTGGGAGCCTTGCCCGGCTTGCCCGGCTTGGGGAGATCTATACGGGCACCTGGAACACGACGTATGTGTCGACGAGGAATGCCGCGCGGGCGGTTCCTACTGCGGCGAACACGACGAGGGACCACCGACGGTCGCTCACGCACAGGCGTTTACATGTCCCGTTTGCTGTCTGGTACTGGACGCCGAAGAGGAATTGGAAGCGGCGTACATGGAGCTAGCAACCAGGTACGAGGGATAACCGGCGGCTGGCATCGCTCATCAAGACCGGTACGGCCCGGCCCGGCCAGCACGGCCGGGTGGCTCCTCGGCACTGCCGGGGAGCGATCGAACTCCTAACGGCCTGGTCACCGAGCCCGCCGGCTGCACCCACCAGAACATCCGCGTCATCGATCGTGATGCGACATCTTGCCGCTTGGGGCTGCGGACCGGACCTAACCCCGGGTAGTAGCCCAGCCACCTGAATAGGACTACAGGTATGGACAAGACCAGCCTCCTCGCCTCCGCGCAACGCCAGATGATCCGGGCCATGAGCGCATGGTGCACGAGCGATAACGACATGGCCGTACTCCATGGAGGCATTGCCACCGAACACCTACTCAAGGCACTCCTCGCCGCCCGCCATCCATCCCTTCTCGTCGATGGCCGCGACTTCAATAGCCTTCTCCACGCCACCGGTCAGAGCACCTACGCCGCCTCTCCCGAAACCAAGGTCAAGACCATTGGAGCCCTTGACGCCTTCAAGCGCGCCGCCGCTCTCATCACCATGCCGGTCAAGGAACGCGACCTCGACCCGCTCCTGACGGCCCGAAATGGTGTGGCACACCTCGGCGCTCACGACGACGCCGTTACCCATGACGCCCTAGCCATCACTGTCACCGTGGCGGACGCTGTCCTGACAGACCTCCAGGAAGACATCCCAACCTTCTGGGGGCCGTGGGCAGACACCCGCCTGGACCTCGAACAGATGCAGCGAGACGCCCAGATCGCGGCAGAGCAGGCTCTCAAGGGAGGGGGCGTCGAAGCTGCCGATGAGCCGCAGATAGAAAACTGGGAAGACGGGCTCCTCGAACCCATGATCGAAGACTTCCGCAGCAAGAGCTTCCAAGCAGCCCAGATAGCAGTGGCCGTGAAGGTCAGGTGCGCCAAGAAGCTGTATCGGGTCCTCTACTACGGGAAGACGCCGGGAGAGATCGCGAAGGCCGACATGGTGGAGCCAGAGGCCGACAGGAGCGAGTACGGCGAGTGCCTCTATCGGTCGGTGAAATGCCCTGTATGCGGCGCAGACGGTGATGTCCAGGCATCCCTGGGTAACCAGCCTAAGCGTCCCAAAAAGGGGAGAAGGGCCCGCCAGAGCAGAGAGTTCCCCGACTACTTCGACTGCTACACCTGCGGCCTCGAACTCGACAACCGCTACGAACTCGAAGTCCTCGGCCTGGCCGAGCCGTCCCAGAACGGATGGTTCGTCTATTGAAGGGACGAAGATGCCGTGCCAGAACCGTGTCAGATCCTGCGGGGAACCACGGGGAAAGGCGGGGAAAGGCGGGGACCAGGCCCGGGATAACCGCCCGGCTCTTGCGCCTGCGCAGATGATCCCGAATCGCGCGGGAGGAGTAGGCCTCGTCGGCCAGGACCACCTTCGGTCGCGTGCGGGTACGGCCCAGGGGCCGGGGAACCCGCAGGGCCGCCATGACGGATGGGAAAGCCGGTGCGCCTCCGGCCCGCCCGGCGTGAGACGAAGGCCAGGGGCCGGCACGGCCGTCCGCAGCGAGAAACGCCCCACAGCTGGCCGCTTCTGCGATCCGGCCAGCTCAGTAGTGCAGTGGTGCGGTACTCGTCAATGACGGCTGAAGCGGCCACGGATCAGGAGAATTCCGAGTCCGGCCAACGCTAGGGCGACGACTCCGGTCCCAAGAGACCCGTCGGCACTTGCGGTGCCGAAGCCGTATACGAAGGCAAGGACTGCGGCGAACAGGGATATGCCTCCGAGGAACCGTTCCCACGCCCGTGCTGTCATCGTCCATTCCTTCCGGCAAGTCTGCGATTCTTCACGCTGCCTGCCTAAGCTTGTCCGCTAGGTTTCCTGCGCATGGCGAGGCCGCCATTTCCTGAGCCCTCAGTGAAGCGTAGACGCCGAGGCCAAGGCCTTCGCCAGGGTCCTCGCTCTCGGTGAACGCGACGGGGTCGACCGGGCGCGGTATACGGCCCGAGCCGCCCCTGGCGCAGGATATTTCGGCTCCGGCCCACGCTGCCACAGCCAGCGCCGTCGGGTTGGCCGAAGGCGGTGCCGACACCGACAGGAGCTTCGCGAAGTCCGTAGATATGGAGGCCGTCTCCTGCTGGAACGAGCGGCATTCGTCCGTGACGCTCCACAGCAGTGCCAGCCACGCCCTCACGGCGTCGCTTCCTTGCGAGAACTGTTGCACTGCCTGCGTCAGCGCAGCCTTAAGCTCGGACGTCCCTTGATCTACGACGACGCAGGGCTGGTCCGTACGCAGCAGTGCGAACGTTGCGGACGCCGTGACGGTGAGACGGTCGAGCGGATTCTTCACGCTCTTCAGGTAGGCACTGGCGTCCTGGCGGACATCCTCGGGGTTCAGTGGATCACCGGCCCGAAGCGAGGCATTCAGATAGAAGCGCACGTGGTCGCGGGCGGGTGCAGTATCTGTGGGACGCGGCACGGTTGGGAGGCTGACCTGGTCGCCTGTCAGCTGGGACTTGGCGATGGCCGCGAGGTAGCCGTCGATGGCTGAGTTCTCCTCGGGCTGGTCGGGGATACGGCCGCGCAGCAGAGCGATGTCCCCCAACGCCTGGGCCGCAGCGTCCGACACATCGGCGCCGGCTGGCCGGGCAGACCAGTTGGTCAGCGTGGCGGTGGCCACAGCCAGCTCGGTGAGTGAGGCTGGCAGGCTCCGGAAGTACGAGCCGTTGCTGGCCAGCAGATCCCGCAGTGCGCCGTGTGCCTTCTGCTTCAGTGCCTTCAGGTCTTCCGCGTCTTGCCGTGAGTCCCCACTGCCGGCGATCGCCACTTGGGCGAGCAGGATGGCCTCTGGGGCGGACCAGGCATCGCTGCTGTCGGCGAGCCGTCCGATCTCCTCATGGGCGCCACGCTCAAGTTGGGGCGTCATGGTGCATCTGTACCCCAGAGTCGCCAGTGTTCGGATGGCGACGAAGGTCGGCAGCACTTCGCCGGTCCCCTCGGTGCGGCATGTCTGCGGGTGTGCGGCCAGATACTCTGCCACGGCTTCTCTGACCTGGTCTGCACTCTTCCGCCACTGGTCAGGAGATGTGCTGAGCTGGTTCAGCTGCTTGCCGAGCGCCCCAAGGGCTGCCACGTCCGGGAGCGTGGGGGTGCCTTCAAGCAGCCCGGCGGTCACGGAACTCAGGGCGGGCTGGACGCCGGATGGCTCTAGTTCGGGAAAGGCAAGGAGCCCGATTCGCAGTTGCTGCAACCGTAGCCCGGGCTCGTCTTTCGACGGGGAGGTGACTTGCTTTGACCATTGGGCGGCGAGCTGACTGAGATCGATGCCCTCTGCAGTGCGGCCGGTGCTGCGTAGTACGGACACCGCAGCAACGGCTCGTTCAAGGTCTTCGCCCGTGAGCTGGACCGTCGCAGGAGTAGCCGAGTCAGCGATGAAGGTGGCCGTCAGACGGGCCTCGACCCCCGCTGGCGCCTTGACACGAGGTTCAATCCGCAGGCCTTCGCTCTTATGCTCGCTCGTCTGGCAGCCCACAAGTCCCGTCAGACACATGGCGAGAGCGATGGCGGAGTTACGCAGCCCGGGGGCGGCGGAGCGCCCCCGGACGTTCGCGGTGTGGAACCACATGGGTTAGCCTCGCTGTTTCGCTTCGGGTGGTTGAGGCGGTCTGATCGCGGCGGACCGGTGATTTCGTTTGCTTGTCGTCGGGTGGGCATGGCTGGGCCCCGGCGCTCGGGCCGGGTGCTCCAGGGTTCCTCGGGTCGTGGGTGGGCAGGGATGGTGCCGAGGTTCAGGTGGACGGCCGTGGCAGGGCCGTGAGGCGGGCGAATGCGCTGCTCAGTTCGTGCCGCCAGGGCCAGGTTGCGGAGATTCGCAGGTTAAAGCGGCGTCCGCCGCGGGTGATGCGGGCGGCGACGTGCAGCAGCCGGTAGCGGAGCTTCTTGGGTTCGGCGGTAGCCAGTTCGCTGTCCAGCAGGAGGACGCGCGTCCAGGCCAGCAGGTCGATTGCCGCGAGGCTGAGTTCGAGCCAGGCGGTGTTGATGGTGAAGTGGCGTGAGGGGAAGCGGCCGAAGCCTGTGGTCTTGCCCGTTCGGATGTGGTCCTCGACGGTGGCGTGCCCGCGGTGGCGGACTTCGAGGAACTGGGCGGAGCCGCCGGTGAACGGTGTGTCGGTGAGGAACACCTGATGCCGCAGGCCCTCGTCCTGGTCGAACAGCGAGAGCTGGGCGCCGGGGTGTGGACGTTCCCGTCGGACGATGATGCGGGTGCCGGGCGGGTAGCCGTTCAGGTCGACCATGCCGGTCAGTTCGGCGACCTCGGCCCCGGCACGCAGGGTTCCGTCCTGGTCCAGGGCGGGATGCCAGACCTGCCCGGGCAGGGCCCGGACCGCGCGGCGGACCGGCTCGGTGACCGCGTATCCGACCGAGAAGAAGGTACGGATTCCTCGTGTCCGCAGGTTCCGGACGTGAGTGAGGAAGGCTTTCGCTCCTCCGGCGCTGTCGGTGCGGATCAGGATGTCGATGCCGTGCCGGTGAGCGTCGGGGATCTGTGCGAGGGCCTGATCGAGGACTGTGATGTGATCGGCGGCGGTGTTGGCGCCGGCGTTGCCGGGCCGCAGCAGCCCGGACATGGCCTCACCGGTATTCGCCAGGAAACACAGCAGCGGGTGGTAGCCGAAGCCGCCTTTGTAGGTGGGCGCGGCCTCCTCCTTCTGGGAGTGGCACGTGATCAGCGTGGCGTCGATGTCCAGGACGAGACCGGGCAGTTCCTGCCCTGCGGCCCGGGTCGTGGGTATGCCGGTTCCGGTCTCGGCGGCCTGCAGCCAGGCCACTTCCCGGGCCTGGGCCCTTGCCGATCGCAGCGCAGCGAGTACGTTCTCGTCCGTGTCGGCGAGCAGCCGCCAGGCCGTGGGTGTCGAGGCGACCGGACCGAACACCTCTGCCTGGTCCCTGAGCACGGCCAGGTCGGCGATGGCTTCGCCGCCATCGGCAAGAGTCACCGCAAGGTCGGTCGCGACCCGGCCCGGATCGTGCCCGGTTGCGCGGGGACGAAGAGGCCGCAGCGCGGTGGAGTACGCGGTCGTCAGACCGGTGGCATCAGCGAGATCGGCGAGCAGACGTGCCCCGGCATGCCCGACCACCCCCGCTCCGTCAGCCGACACATGGAGCTTGGGACGCGAACCGATACCCTGCACGCAGAAAGTGCCTTCCGCCTGGACCGACAGAACCCCTCGACAAGGTTCATCGTCCCAGCCCAGAAGGCACTTTCGCGTTACCGCCCGTGATCCGGACACAGGTCCAAGTGAAACGCGCAGGTTAGACGGATCCGCCTATGGGGCTGGAACGCTTGTAGGCGGTCACGTCGTAGTAGGTGTTGCCATACTGCATGCTGGCCGTCGCGGTGTGCGAGACCCAGAGCCACCGGCCATAGACGTTGCCCCGGCCAATAACCTTGCCGTGGTCTACGTTCACACTGGAGTTCGCGCTGCCCTGGTAGACCCCAGAACCGCAGTCGTCGTCTGTGCCGATACTGCCGGACGACAGTTTGCCGCCACTCACGCTCACGCCGCCCATCCCGTACTTGTCGAAGCAGATTCCGTCGCTGAGCTTGAGGGTGTAGCCAGCGTGCGGGCCAGCTGCGTTCTGCTTCCAAGAAGCGGAAGCCTTGGACGAGTCGATCGTCCAAGTCTTCTGGCCGGCACCCCGCCATGTGTCGCCGAACGAGACCTTCAACGTGCCGAGACTGACCCTGCGGGTGTTCGACTTGCTGTGGCTGTAGGCGGCAGCCGGAACCACACCAGCAGCAACGACTGCTGTGCTCAACGCTCCAACTACCAAGGCGCGTATCGCGGTCTGCCGAGAATTCCTACTCATACTGTTCCCCTCTTGTGCCCCATCATCGCGTGAGCCTCAAAGGCTGACGAGCGCCGAATCGGCGGCGACGGGATGACGGCGGCCAGGGAACACAGAAGGTCCCCCGGCGTCTTCCGCCACATGCTGTTGCCACCCCGGAAGTACCTCTGGTCAGGAGGATCGAGCGGCTCTTGCTAGATGATCTTGCAGGTAGCGCGCCAGCCAGGGCAATGGAGTTGAGGAACATCTGAGCTCACCATGACAAAGAGCTGAAACAGGCGGGGGTGTCACAGCCGTCACAGCGTCACGGTGATCACTCCGACCTCGATGAACATACTGTGACCAGCCGTGACACCCCTGTTTCAGCGTTCCCCTGCTCCAAACCGTCCGCACTCGTAAGATCATCCAGTCATGTTTAGGAGTGCTGAAAAACCGGGCGATGTGGGGGACCTGTTGGGTACGAGCGAGCAGCTCATTACGATCGCCGCGGTACTCCTGGGGGCCTTGACCACGCACCTGACCACCTACGTCATGGAGCGCAGCCGCCATCGGCGCGAGCTGCTCACACGGTGGGACGACAAGAAGCTCGACGCCTACGAGGGCTACGTCGACCGAGTCAGGGCCGGCATCTTCCTCGCCGTGCAGCTTTACGAGCACAAGGAAGGCCTCCGCGAGAGCGAGCGGACCGAGCCGGAGATGCTTGCAGAGATAGCCGAGGCCGGCCGACTCCGCGGGCGGGCCTTCGAGCGCGTCATGCTGCTCGGGGGTGACGACGTCGTTGAGGCGGCCCACAATCTCAACGCCAAGGCCCTCGAAGTCGACTGGCAGGCCACAGGCAAGGTGACCGGAACGCTGGAAGGCTGGCGCGACCGGAACCGGACCGTCTTCCGGTCGATCAACAGCTTCCATGAGGCCGCACGAGTAGATCTCGGCGTTGCCGGAAGCGTCACCGGCGAGCAGCACCCCGAGCGGGACCTTCTGCTCCCATCCGCTCGCCGTGACGACGACACACACGCCTGACCGCAGGTTGGGGGAGTGGATTTGAGAGCCGCTCTGGCCTGTTGGCGCCCGCCGTGCCACCCTCCGCACACCTAGCGCCTGTCTGGCGTAGCGCCGGAAGGTCACAGGCCAGCCGACGAGGTAGCACCGTCGTCCTGCAGACAAGGAGATGGCTATGAGCGAACTGGACACACCACAGGCCCGAGCCTCTGAGGTCCAAAACTCGACGGCGGTCACCACCGACGAGGCCCTCAGGAAGAGTCACGCAGCACGTACGAAGAGTGCCGCTTCCCGCACCGCGGCCACCTGTCACTACCTCAGCACTGAGCAGAGCAGCCTCGTTGAGAAGCACGAGGTCGGGACGGCAGCAGAGGGGCCCGTCTTGAAGGCCGACCACGCCGTCCGGACGGCCGCTCAGGCAGTAGCGGCATTTTCCGAGAGCACTCCTGATCCTGCGGCAGACGCCCGCTGCGCAAGGAACGCCTCTGCCGCTGCTGCTCTTGCCGCCCAGACAGCCCAGCTGCACGACAACTCCAGCGAGGTCGCCGTTGCTGCCTACCGTGCCGCTCTCCAGGCATCCCAGGCCGCTGGCGACGCCGCAGCGAAAGGGAGCGCGGGCAACGACGGGGCGTTGAACGCCAGGGCGGATGCTGCCGAGGCAGCCGCCGTCACCGCCGCTGAGAAGGCGGGTTGGATGAAGCCGGGCTACCAGTACGCCCCGCCACCGTCCGACAGCGAGTTCACGCCCTCGCTGGCCGACGTCATGCACCTGGAACACTGACCTCCTCGATCCGAGGATTCGCCGCCAGACGCCCGCTATGCAAGGACGTCTCTGCCTCTGTCCATAGGCCAGCTCCACGGCCACCCCAGCGTGGAGGCAGCCGACAGAGGCTGTCGCCGACGAGGGCTGGGCCGTTCTTTCGGATCATCTGATCGTTGGTCTGTGTTTGCCGTTGACTGACGCGTAGACCGCCCAGCCTGCCGCTTGGCGCTGCTTCGCCGACCCGGACTCGTCGTCCAGGGACAGCAGCATGATCTCCTCGGCCAGTGTGATCGTCATAGCCGATGCCCTCCGTACGCCCCGTGATTGCCTTCTCAAGCGATCAGACGTCCGGTTCCGCTCCGAGGTTCCGCCGTGAACTCCGACTCCAGGTCGTCCCTCTCGGATCAAGCCTGTCCCCGGTCTGATCCGAAAGAACGGCTTGGAGAACCACACAGAGTGCCTGGGCAGCCTCGGGAGAGGCTGGGAGAAATCGGGGAGACGATCAAGTAGGCCCGCTCCCACGGAGGCCACTCCAGACCAACGCAGACCGACACCCTCACCTAGGCCGTACATGCAGAGAGGGCGCTTCCCACCAGGGGAAACGCCCTCTCTGTACTGCCTTACCACTGTGGGGCTAACAGGATTTGAACCTGTGGCCTCATCCTTATCAGGGATGCGCTCTAACCAACTGAGCTATAGCCCCGCCGCGCTGCGCGCTGACTCATGAAGATTAGCGCACGTCGGGGCCAGTCCCAAAATCGGTTGTCCGCACTCACTCGTCCTCGGCGAGCGTGAGCTCGACACCGCCCACAAAACCGGCGGAGAGGTTGTAAATAAAGGCCCCGAGCGTCGCCAGCGCTGTGGCCAGCACCACATCGATCACCGCGATGACCGAGGTGAAGACCAGCACTCGTGGCAGCGACAGGAACGACTGAAGATCGAAGCCGTTGCTCTCGTTGGAGCCGGTGGCCTCACTGATCGTGCCGCCGACCGTGGAGAAGACGCCCATCGCGTCCATGACCATCCACAGCACCGAAGCCGCGATCACCGTGCAGATACCCAGCGCGATGGAGAGCAGGAAACTGACCTTCATCACCGACCACGGATCGGCCTTGGCCACCCGCAGCCGCGCCTTGCGCGTACGCGGCGTCGTACGCGCCCCGGTCCGCGGCCGGCGCACAGCAGCGCCCTCCTGCTGCGCCTGCTGTCCGGTGGACTGCTGGCCGCCCTGCGTCCCACCCCCGCCCTGGGGCGAGGGATACGCCTGCGGCGGGTGGTACGGCTGCCCGGCCTGCTGCGGCGCCGGCTGCTCGCCGCCAAACGTCTCGTACGGGGGCTGCTGCCCCCGGGTGTCCGTCACCGTAACCCCCTGGGAGTCCGCGGCAGGGCCACGGGCACCGTTCCCTCCGGAACCGGCCGATCCGGCGCCCGTGGCTCCACTCACGCTTTACTCCTCGTGCTCCCCGGCCGAGGGCTGCGTGCCCTCGACTACCGCCTCTGCCGTCTCAACGTCGGCCTCTACGGTCCCATCTACCTCTACGGTCCCGTCGACCTCTTCGGCCTCGCGACCGGCCTCGGCGTTACGAGCGATACCGACGACGGCATCGCGCTTGCCCAGATTGATCAGTTGAACGCCCATGGTGTCACGGCCCGTCTCCCTGACTTCGTTGACTCGCGTACGAATCACACCGCCACCGAGCGTGATGGCGAGGATCTCATCAGTGTCCTCGACCACCAGCGCACCCACCAGCGAACCGCGGTCCTCCACGATCTTGGCGGCCTTGATACCGAGGCCACCACGGCCCTGGACTCGATACTCGTCGACGTTGGTGCGCTTTGCGTATCCACCGTCGGTGGCAGTGAACACGAACGTACCCGGCCGGACAACATTCATCGAGAGGAGCTCGTCTCCCTCACGGAAACTCATCCCCTTGACGCCGGACGTCGCACGACCCATCGGGCGCAGCGCATCGTCCGTTGCAGTGAACCTGATCGACTGCGCCTTCTTGCTGATCAGCAGCAGGTCGTCCTCGGCGGACACCAGCTCCGCGCCGATCAGCTCGTCGTCGCTGCCGTCCTCCGTCTCGCGGAGATTGATCGCGATGACACCACCCGAACGGGGCGAGTCGTAGTCCTTCAGGGAGGTCTTCTTCACCAGACCGCCCTTGGTGGCGAGCACCAGGTAGGGCGCGGCCTCATAGTCGCGGATCGCCAGGATCTCGGCGATCTGCTCGTCCGGCTGGAAGGCCAGCAGGTTGGCGACGTGCTGGCCGCGGGCGTCGCGGCCCGCGTCGGGCAGTTCGTACGCCTTGGCCCGGTAGACCCGGCCCTTGTTGGTGAAGAACAGCAGCCAGTGGTGCGTCGTCGAGACGAAGAAGTGGTCGACGATGTCGTCTTCCTTCAGCTTCGTACCGCGTACGCCCTTGCCGCCACGCTTCTGCGAGCGGTAGTCGTCCGTCTTCGTACGCTTCACATAGCCGCCACGCGTGATGGTGACGACGATGTCCTCCTCGGCGATCAGGTCCTCCATGGACATGTCGCCGTCGAAGGGCACCAGCTTGGAGCGCCGGTCGTCGCCGAACTTCTCGACGATGACGGCCAGTTCCTCGCTGACGATCCGGCGCTGCTTCTCGGGCGAGGCGAGGATGCTGTTGTACTCGTTGATCTTCGCCTGCAGTTCGTCGTGCTCGGCGACGATCTTCTGGCGCTCCAGAGCGGCCAGCCGGCGCAGCTGCATCTCGAGGATGGCGTTGGCCTGGATCTCGTCGATCGAGAGCAGACCCATCAGGCCCTCGCGCGCGATTTCGACCGTGTCGCTACGCCGGATCAGGGCGATGACCTCGTCGATCGCGTCCAGCGCCTTGAGCAGACCGCGCAGAATGTGCGCCCGCTCCTCCGCCTTGCGCAGACGGAACTTCGTACGCCGGACGATGACCTCGATCTGGTGCGTCACCCAGTGGCGGATGAACGCGTCGAGGGACAGCGTGCGCGGCACACCGTCGACCAGCGCCAGCATGTTCGCGCCGAAGTTGGTCTGCAGGTCGGTGTGCTTGTAGAGGTTGTTGAGCACGACCTTGGCGACCGCGTCCCGCTTCAGCACGATGACCAGGCGCTGGCCCGTGCGCGAAGAGGTCTCGTCGCGGACGTCGGCGATGCCGCCGATCTTGCCGTCCTTCACCAGGTCGGCGATCTTCTGCGCGAGGTTGTCCGGGTTGGTCTGATACGGAAGCTCCGTGACCACCAGGCACTGGCGGTTCTGGATCTCCTCGACCTCGACGACCGCGCGCATCGTGATGGAGCCACGGCCCGTGCGGTACGCCTCCTCGATGCCCTTGCGGCCCACGACCAGCGCGCCGGACGGGAAGTCCGGGCCCTTGATCCGCTCGACGAGTGCGTCGAGCAGCTCCTCGTGGGTGGCTTCCGGGTGCTCCAGCGCCCACTGGGCGCCGGCCGCGACCTCGCGCAGGTTGTGCGGCGGAATGTTGGTCGCCATGCCGACGGCGATGCCCGCCGAGCCGTTGACCAGCAGGTTCGGGAAGCGCGCCGGCAGAACCGTCGGCTCCTGGTTACGGCCGTCGTAGTTGTCCTGGAAGTCGACGGTCTCCTCGTCGATGTCCCGGAGCATCTCCATCGACAGCGGCATCAGCTTGCACTCGGTGTACCGCATGGCGGCAGCCGGGTCGTTGCCGGGAGAGCCGAAGTTGCCGTTGGAGTCCACCAGCGGCATGCGCATCGACCACGGCTGGGCCAGTCGGACCAGGGCGTCGTAGATCGAGGAGTCGCCGTGCGGGTGGTACGTACCCATGACGTCACCGACGACGCGGGCGCACTTGTAGAAGCCCTTCTCGGGCCGGTAGCCGCCGTCGTACATCGCGTAGAGCACACGCCGGTGGACGGGCTTGAGACCGTCCCGTACGTCGGGCAGCGCACGCGAGACGATGACGGACATCGCGTAGTCGAGATACGAGCGCTGCATCTCCGTCTCGAGCCCGACCGGCTCGATCCGGAGCGTCGGCTCTTCTTCTTCAGTGGTGGCGGGAGTGTTCTCGTCGGCCATTGCTGGTCAAGATCCTTTCGAAGCGGTCAGCTGAGACCGACTCAGATGTCGAGGAAGCGGACGTCCTTGGCATTGCGCTGGATGAACGAGCGCCGTGCCTCGACGTCCTCGCCCATCAGCACCGAGAACAGGTCGTCGGCCTGCGCCGCGTCGTCCAGGGTGACCTGGCCGAGCACGCGGTGGTCCACGTCCATCGTGGTGATGCGCAGCTCCTCGGCGTTCATCTCGCCGAGACCCTTGAAGCGCTGGATCGAGTCTTCCCTGATCCGCTTGCCGTTCTGCTTGCCGAGCTCGACGAGCGCGTCGCGCTCGCGGTCCGAGTACGCGTACTCGAAGTCGTCCCGACCCCACTTGATCTTGTAGAGCGGCGGGCGCGAGAGGTAGACGTGCCCGGCCTCGACCAGCGGCCGCATGAAGCGGAACAGGAAGGTCAGCAGCAGGGTGTTGATGTGCTGACCGTCGACGTCGGCGTCCGCCATCAGGATGATCTTGTGATAGCGGAGCTTCTCGATGTCGAAGTCCTCGTGGACTCCGGTGCCGAAGGCCGAGATCAGCGCCTGGACCTCGGTGTTCTGCAGGATCTTGTCGATCCGCGCCTTCTCGACGTTCAGGATCTTGCCTCGGATGGGCAGGATCGCCTGGTACATCGGGTTACGGCCGGACTTCGCCGAACCGCCGGCGGAGTCACCCTCGACGATGAAGATCTCGCACTTCGTCGGGTCGTTCGACTGGCAGTCGCTCAGCTTGCCCGGCAGCGACGCCGACTCCAGCAGGCCCTTGCGACGGGTCAGGTCACGGGCCTTGCGGGCCGCGACGCGCGCCGTCTGCGCCTGGATGGCCTTGCGGATGATGTCCGCGGCCTCGTTGGGGTTGCGGTCGAACCAGTCGGTGAGGTGCTCGTGCACGACCTTCTGGACGAAGGTCTTCGCCTCGGTGTTGCCCAGCTTGGTCTTGGTCTGACCCTCGAACTGCGGCTCACCCAGCTTGACGGAGATGATCGCCGTCAGGCCCTCGCGGATGTCCTCGCCCGCCAGGTTGTCGTCCTTCTCGCGCAGGAACTTCTTCTCGCGCGCGTACCGGTTGACCAGGCCCGTCATGGCCGCACGGAAGCCCTCTTCGTGCGTGCCGCCCTCATGCGTGTGGATGGTGTTCGCGAAGGAGTACACACCCTCGCTGTACTGCGAGTTCCACTGCATGGCGATCTCGGCCGAGAGCATGCGCTCCTTGTCCTCGGCCTCGATGTCGATGACGGTCGGGTGGATCAGCTCGCCCTTGCGGGAATTGAGGTACTTCACGAAGTCGACGATGCCGCCCTCGTAGTAGTACGTCACCGAGCGGACCTGGTCCTCGGCCGCCTCCTCGACGGTGTCGGCACCGACGGTGGCCTTGGCCGACTCACGCTCGTCCGTCAGCGTCAGGGTGAGGCCCTTGTTGAGGAAGGCCATCTCCTGGAAACGGCGCGAGAGCGTCTCGAAGGAGTACTCGGTCGTCTCGAAGATGTCCGCGTCTGCCCAGAACGTCACCGTGGTGCCGCTCTCGTCGGTGGCCTCGCTCTGGGCCAGCGGCGCGGTGGGCACACCGAGCTTGTAGTCCTGCGTCCAGCGGTAGCCGTCGCGCTTGACCTCGACCGCGACCTTCGACGACAGCGCGTTGACGACGGACACGCCGACGCCGTGCAGACCGCCGGAGACGGCGTAGCCGCCGCCGCCGAACTTGCCGCCGGCGTGCAGGACGGTCAGGACGACCTCGACGGCCGGCTTGCCCTCGGACGGGACGATGCCCACCGGGATACCGCGACCGTTGTCGATCACGCGTACGCCACCGTCGGCGAGGATCGTGACGTCGATGGTGTCCGCGTGCCCGGCCAGGGCCTCGTCGACGGAGTTGTCGACGACCTCGTACACAAGGTGATGAAGTCCACGCTCACCGGTCGATCCGATGTACATGCCGGGGCGCTTGCGGACCGCGTCCAGACCCTCGAGGACGGTGATCGCGCTGGCGTCGTACGAGGCTGTGACCTCGCCGTGCCCGCCGGCAGGAGTGGACGGAGTGTTCTCGTTGGGGTTGCCGGAATCGGCCACGAAGCGCCCTTTCTGGCACAGCACAAGCCGTTCTCCGGGCAGGCGGGAGCGGCTGCGTCGTTCGACATGTTCCGCGAGTGGGCGGGATTGTCCACCAGTCTACCGGTACCGCCGACCCGAATGGGGGTTTGCCGGTAGCTGAGTCCGCATGTGCCGCCCTGAACCCCAACGGTCCGACTCCCCATATCCGGGAAGGGGCTTCAAGAGGCTCACGCAGGCGTTGAGCGCTTCTGCCTGTCAACCACCCACTACCGTGAGGGACACCTCACACATCCCACCCGGTTTCCCCCGCCGCACGGGTGGCCGCGGCGGGGGAAACCGGGTGGGGGGCGCCGGGGGAGGCCGCGAGGCTGAGCCCCGGGGCCGGGATGCTCAACGCGCCCCGAAGACGAGGGCCCCTCGGCGCGGAGCTGCCGCGGCGGGAGCCTGCGAGTGGACCGCAGCACGAGCCGCGATGAAGCCCCGAACGCGAGCCGCCGTACGGGGATAGCAGGGGTGCGGCAGCTTCGCGCCGAACCGGCGGGCGCCGTCCGGCAGGGCACAGCCACCGTGCAGGGTCCCGGGGCGAACGCCCCCGGGCGCAGACCGGGCGCCCACCATCGCGCGGCGCAAAACTGCCGCGGCGACTCCGGCGCGGAGCCCCCGACATGGGAAGCGGCGGGCAAGGGGAGCACGGGGGGCAAGGGGAGAGCGACAAGCCCGCTGCCTACCAGGCCGCCTCAGCCATAGGTGTCCCCCGGACCCACACTCCCCGGTGCCCTCAGCTGCCCATACCTCCGCGGCGGCCCACCCGGCCCCAGCACCTTGATCAGCTTTACGGTCCCCTGCCCGAGGTCCTCGTTCAGCCGCGCCACCAGTCGCGGCGCCAGCAGCCGCAGCTGCGTCGCCCACGCCGTCGAGTCGCACTGCACCGTCAGGACGCACTCGTCCTCGTCGTACTTCTGCGGCACGCAGTGGTTCGCCAGATCGGCGCCCACGATCTGCGGCCAGCGCCCCATCACGCCACCGACCGCGGCCGGCGTCTCCCAGCCCCGCTCGGTGATCAGCCGGTTGATCGCCGCACCCAGCGGCAGCGGATCCCGCCCGTCCGCCCGCGCCCCGGACCGCAGCCCGCCACCCCGCCTGGCCTGCTTCTTCTGCTGCGCGGCCGCACCTCGCGCCTTCGCCTGCTCCTTCGCCGCGCGCAGCGCGACCCGCGCCAGATCGATCCCCGACGACTCGGGCGCCTTCGGCGACTGCTCCACGGGCTCGTCGCTCATACGCGCTCCACCGCCCCGTCCGCCACCGCGTACCGCGTCCCGGCCAGTACCCCGGGCACATCGTCGTCGACCGCCGCCGTCACCAGCACCTGCTCGCCCGGAGCCACCAGCTCCGCCAGCCGTTCCCGGCGCCGCGCATCCAGCTCCGCGAACACGTCGTCCAGGACCAGCACCGGCTCGTTGCCCTCGGCCCGCAGCAGGTCGTACGAGGCCAGCCGCAGCGCCAGCGCGTACGACCAGGACTCCCCATGGCTGGCGTACCCCTTCGCCGGCAGCTGGCCCAGCTTGAGCACCAGTTCGTCACGGTGCGGCCCGACCAGCGTCACGCCCCGCTCGATCTCCTGCTTGCGGACCTCCGCCAGCGCGGCAGTCAACTGCGCGCACAACTCCTCACGCCCGTGCACACCCGCCTCGCCACCGGCGGAGGAACGGTACTCCAGCGCAACCGGACCACCACCGGGAGCCAGCTGCTCGTACGCCTTGTCCGTCAACGGCTGCAGCGCCGCGATCAGATCCATCCGCTGCGCCAGCAGCTCCGCCCCGGCCCGCGCCAGATGCTGGTCCCACACATCCAGCGTGGACAGATCCATCCCGCGCCCGCCGTGCCGCCGCGCCATCGCCGCCGACTTCAGCAAGGTATTGCGCTGCTTGAGCACCCGCTCGTAGTCGGACCGCACCCCCGCCATCCGAGGCGACCGCGCCGTTATCAGCTCGTCCAGGAACCGCCGCCGCTCGCCGGGATCGCCCTTCACCAGCGCCAGATCCTCCGGGGCGAACAGCACCGTCCGTACGATCCCCAGCACGTCACGCGGTCTGACCTGCGAGGACCTATTGACACGGGCCCGATTGGCCTTCCCCGGGTTGAGCTCGAGCTCGATCAACTGGGAGCGCTCGCCCTGGGTGACGGCTGCCCGGATGACCGCCCGGTCGGCCCCCATCCGCACCAGCGGAGCGTCCGAGGAGACCCGATGGCTGGCCAGCGTCGCGAGATAGCCGACGGCTTCGACCAGATTGGTCTTGCCCTGCCCGTTCGCCCCCATGAACGCGGTCACGCCCGGGTCAAGAGGGACCTCGACCCGGGCGTACGAGCGGAAGTCGGCCAGCGACAAATGCGTAACGTGCATGGATGTACGCCGACCTCCCCCGGCTCAGGGACTACTTGTTCTCGACCGCGTGGCCGCCGAACTGGTTGCGCAGCGCCGCGATCATCTTCATCTGCGGGGAGTCGTCCTGGCGGGACGCGAACCGGGCGAACAGCGACGCGGTGATCGCGGGCAGCGGCACGGCGTTGTCGATGGCGGCTTCCACAGTCCAGCGGCCCTCGCCGGAGTCCTGTGCATAACCGCGCAGCTTGTCCAGGTGCTCGTCGTCGTCCAGGGCGTTGACCGCCAGGTCGAGCAGCCAGGAACGGATGACCGTGCCCTCCTGCCAGGAGCGGAAGACCTCGCGTACGTCGGTGACCGAGTTGACCTTCTCCAGGAGCTCCCAGCCCTCGGCATAGGCCTGCATCATGGCGTACTCGATGCCGTTGTGGACCATCTTGGCGAAGTGGCCGGCGCCGACCTTGCCCGCGTGGACCGAGCCGAACTCGCCCTCGGGCTTGAGCGCGTCGAAGATCGGCTGGACCTTGGCGACATTGGCGGCGGTGCCGCCGTACATCAGCGCGTAGCCGTTCTCCAGGCCCCAGACGCCGCCGGAAACACCGCAGTCGACAAAACCTATGTCCTTGATGCCGAGCTCGACCGCGTGCTTCTCGTCGTCGGTCCAGCGGGAGTTTCCGCCGTCCACCACCACATCGCCGGGCTCGAGCAGCTCGGCGAGCTCATCGACGGTGGCCTGAGTCGCGGCCCCGGCCGGGACCATCACCCATACGACCCGCGGGCCCTTCAGCTTGCCCACAAGCTCCTTGAGACTGTGGACATCGGCGAGGTCCGGATTGCGGTCGTATCCGACGACGGTGTGGCCTGCGCGGCGGATGCGCTCACGCATATTGCCGCCCATCTTGCCGAGACCGACGAGACCGAGCTCCATCAGAGATTCCTTTGGCGTTGTGTGCAGTTCTTACCCGCGTCCGAGCCTACGCCCGGACGCGGTTGCACACCTGTGGGGTCAGCCGCTCAGGCGTACCGGCATGATCAGGTACTTGTACGCCTCATCCGCCTCGGCATCCACAGCAGGCTTGCCGCTCAGCAGCGCCGGCTTGGTGGAGGTGGTGAAGGAGAGCTGGGCGACCGGCGAGTCGATGGCGCTCAACCCATCCAGCAGGAAGGTCGGGTTGAAGGCGATCGAGATGTCGTCGCCCTCCAGGTTCGCGTCGACGCGCTCCACAGCCTGTGCATCGTCACTGGAACCGGCTTCCAGGATCAGTACACCCTGCTCGAAGCTGAGCCGCACCGGGGTGTTCCGCTCGGCGACCAGCGCCACACGCTTGACGGCCTCGACGAACGGCGCGGTCTCGATGACAGCGATCGAGTTGAACTCGGTGGGGAACAGCGTCCGGTACTTCGGCAGGTCGCCCTCGAGCAGCCGGGTGGTCGTCCGCCGCCCAGCACCCTCGAAACCGATCAGCCCCTCGCCCGCACCCGAGCCGGAGAGCGCCAGCGTGACCGTGTCACCACTGGTCAGCGCCTTGGCGGTGTCCAGCAGCGTCTTGGCGGGCACCAGGGCGACCGCGGAGGTGTCCGGGTTCTCCGGCTTCCACAGGAACTCGCGGACCGCAAAGCGGTAGCGGTCAGTGGAGGCCAGCGTGACGGAGTCGCCCTCGATCTCGATGCGTACGCCGGTGAGGACAGGCAGCGTGTCATCGCGGCCGGCGGCGATGGCAACCTGCGCGGCGGCGGAGGCGAAGACCTCACCGGGAACGGTGCCGGTCGCGGTCGGCATCTGCGGCAGCGCCGGGTACTCCTCCACAGGCAGGGTGTGGAGTGTGAATCGCGAGGAGCCGCAGACGACGGTCGCCCGTACACCGTCTGTGGAGATCTCCACCGGGCGGTTGGGAAGTGCGCGGCAGATGTCGGCGAGCAGCCGGCCGGAGACCAGAACGGTGCCGTCCTCGTCCACCTCCGCCTCGACCGAGACGCGCGCCGAGACCTCGTAGTCGAAGCTCGAGAAGCTGAGGGCGCCGTTCTCCGCCTTCAGAAGAAGGCCCGCGAGTACGGGCGCCGGCGGACGGGCCGGGAGGCTGCGGGCCACCCAGGCCACCGCCTCCGCGAGTACATCGCGCTCCACCCGGATCTTCACCGGAACCGCCTCCTGCTGTTGCTGGCTCGCCCTGCTGGCCTTCGTCGTCGGCTGTATCGCCGGGGACCAGTCTGACGTACGGCACCGACAGTCGGTGCGGGTCGGGGTCAAGTCGCGGCAAGAGGTGTCAGGCACTCCGGGCTCGAGTTGTGCACAGGGCCTTCTTCGAAGCGAATTTCCCGGTAACTCTAAGTGGGAGTAGTAGTAGGGCCTGTGGAAACGGTGGATAACGTCATCTGTGCAGGTCAGACCCGTTTTTTTGTCCACCGGGCCTGTGGGTGGAGCCGGTGGACAACCCGGTGCTTCTGTGGACGCGCGAAAGTTCTGCACATCCGATGCACAGCCCGAGGGGACTTCTCCCCAGTGCTGTCCCCAGCTTTACCCACGTTCCCCACAGCCCAACCGACCTCGTTGGTGTGACGGCTTTCACTCGGCATGGTGAGACCGGGTGTTTCGTTGCCGAACAGTGGACAGGGGTGTGGAGAAGCTGTGGGCAACGTGGCGCTGCCTGTGGGCTGCCAGTGGACAACGTTGATCGCCCCCTGTGGACGGATTTTTTGTCCACAGCCTGTGGAGCAAGGTTGGCCACAAATCCACAAGCGCCTGACCTGGTGTGATGAGGTCTCAGCAATCGCCCCTGTGGACTCAATCTGGACAACTTCCCAGTCCCCAGGCTGTGGACGCAAGATCGCCCCCGCATCTGTGGAGAACAGCTCCCCGCCGATGCGTATTCGAACACCGGGGACACGCCGGGGACGCACCGGAGACGAGCTGAGGACGCGCTGAAGGGGTCCTGAGGAGGCGCGGCGGCCGGATCGAGGCCGTGCGAAACGAGGAAGGGCGCCCCAGGAGGCTGTCCCGGAGCGCCCTCGAAGGCCTCTTCGCCGGCCTTGGTGGCGGCCTGCTGCGGCGGCTGTGTCAGCCGTTCTTGATGCGGTTGGTGAGCTCGGTGACCTGGTTGTAGATCGAGCGCCGTTCGGCCATCAGCGCGCGGATCTTGCGGTCCGCGTGCATCACGGTCGTGTGATCCCGCCCGCCGAACTGCGCACCGATCTTCGGCAGTGACAGGTCCGTGAGCTCGCGGCACAGGTACATCGCGATCTGGCGTGCCGTCACCAGCACCCGGCTGCGCGAGGATCCGCAGAGATCCTCCACCGTCAGCCCGAAGTAGTCGGCCGTCGCCGCCATGATCGCGCTCGCGGTGATCTCGGGGGCAGCGTCCTCCCCCCCCGGGATCAGATCCTTCAGCACGATCTCTGTGAGCCCGAGGTCCACCGGCTGCCGGTTGAGCGACGCGAAGGCCGTCACCCTGATCAGTGCGCCCTCCAGCTCGCGGATGTTGCGCGAGATCCGGGAGGCGATGAACTCCAGCACCTCCGGCGGGGCGTTCAGCTGCTCCTGCACCGCCTTCTTGCGGAGGATCGCGATTCGCGTCTCCAGCTCCGGCGGCTGTACGTCGGTGGTCAGGCCCCACTCGAAACGGTTCCGCAGCCGGTCCTCCAGCGTCACCAGCTGCTTGGGCGGCCGGTCCGAGGACAGCACGATCTGCTTGTTGGCGTTGTGGAGCGTGTTGAAGGTGTGGAAGAACTCCTCCTGCGTCGACTCCTTGCTCGCCAGGAACTGGATGTCGTCGACCAGCAGGATGTCCACGTCGCGGTAGCGCTTGCGGAAGGTGTCGCCCTTGCCGTCGCGGATCGAGTTGATGAACTCGTTGGTGAACTCCTCGGAGCTCACGTACCGCACCCGCGTGCCCGGGTAGAGGCTGCGCGCATAGTGCCCGATGGCGTGCAGCAGGTGCGTCTTGCCGAGCCCCGACTCCCCGTAGATGAACAGGGGGTTGTACGCCTTCGCCGGGGCCTCGGCGACCGCGACGGCCGCGGCGTGCGCGAACCGGTTGGACGCGCCGATGACGAACGTGTCGAAGAGGTACTTCGGGTTGAGTCGGGCATGCGGCTCGCCCGGACCCGGCGCCGGCGCGGGCTGGGCCCCCAGTGGGCCGGGAGCCCTTCCGGGAGCACTGCGGTGCGGGGCCTGATGCTGGGGGAGATCGTGCCGCTGCTGTTCGTACTGCCGGCGCTCGGGCGGTTGCGGCTGCCGGTAGTCGTCCTGGGGCTGGCGCGGCCGGGCGGTGGCGTACGGATCGCGGTCCTGGAAGCCCCCGAGCCGCGGCTGCTGCCAGGACAGGTCCTCCTGCGTACGCGGCCAGGCTCCGGGCTCCGGGCGCTGCTGCTGATGCTGCTGGTACTCGGGGTAGGCGGGGCGGACGTTCGGCAGTCCGTCGTCGTCGGCGGGCCGGTGCCCGTAGCCCTCGTAGTGGTCGCTCTGCCGAGGATCACGAGGGTCACGAGGATCGTCGTGGTGCGGGTCCTGGTAGCGGGGCGCCTGCTGTTGCTGTGCGGGGGGCCCGTGCTGAGCGGGAGGCTCGCCCACAGAGTCGTCGACGGTGATCGCGATCCGGATCGGGCGGCCGCACTCGCGGCTCAGGGTCTCGCTGATCAGCGGCGCCAGCCGGCCCTCGAGGACCCGCTTGCCCCATTCGTTGGGGACGGCGAGGAGCGCGGTGTCGGCCACCAGCGCGAGTGGCTGGCAGCGCTCGATCCACTGCTTGTCCTTGGGCTCGATGCCCTGCTGGCCCTCCGCGAGGAGTTGCTCCAGCACGCGTGGCCACACTGCGGCAAGATCGGCAGGTACGTCAGCCACAAGGCACGCTCTCTCACAGGTCCCGTCCCACGAATGTGTGGTTCTCGGGAAGGGATGGGAAGACAGGCAGGAAAAGAATTTGGAGTTCAGCCACGGTAGTCAGGCCGACCCGCGCGGTTCAAGTTGTTGTCCACAGGCTGTGCACAGTGGGCCCCGCTATCGGCCTGGTTTGACCGGATGGCGTAGCCGCGCGTACCGTGACCAGGTCGAGTTGTCGATGGCTGCTGCCGCCTGCCTCCGATGGGCAAAGATCACGGTCTGTGATCGTGGAGCGGTGCACTCGGGCGTAAACGCGAGCTACTCGTGGGCGCACGGTGACAGCCAGGCGATGTCCCGCCATCTACGAATCATTTCTGGAGCCCCCGAGTGAGCAAGCGCACCTTCCAGCCGAACAATCGTCGTCGTGCCAAGACCCACGGCTTCCGTCTGCGCATGCGCACCCGCGCCGGCCGTGCGATCCTCGCGGCTCGCCGCGGCAAGGGCCGCAGCAGCCTGTCCGCCTGATCGCGGACAGGTCATGACGTGCTGCCTACCGAGAATCGGCTGAGGCGGCGCGAGGACTTCGCGACCGCGGTACGCCGAGGACGTCGGGCCGGACGCCCGCTCCTCGTCGTCCATCTACGCAGCGGTGCAACGGACCCGCACGCGCCTGGGGAGAGCGCTCCCCCGACGTGTGCGGGTTTCGTCGTGAGCAAGGCCGTGGGCGGGGCGGTCGTGCGTAACAAGGTCAAGCGGAGACTCCGTCACCTCATACGCGATCGGCTCGCCGCGCTGCCCCCCGGTAGCCTGGTGGTCGTACGGGCGCTGCCCGGTGCGGGCGACGCCGACCATGCACAGCTGGCCCGAGACCTGGATGCCGCTCTTCAGCGGTTGCTGGGAGGGGGCGCGCGATGAAGTACCCGCTGCTGGCTCTGATCAAGCTCTACCAGTGGACGATCAGCCCGCTGCTGGGGCCGGTCTGCAGGTACTACCCGTCGTGTTCCCACTACGGATTTACGGCCATCGACCGGCATGGCGCGGTGAAGGGCACAGCTCTGACCGCCTGGCGCATCCTGCGGTGCAACCCGTGGTCGCCGGGTGGCGTGGACCATGTGCCTCCGCGCAAGCGACCGCGATGGCACGAAATGCTGCGCGATGCCTTGCGCGGCAGCAAGGGCGGGCACTCCGCCGCTGATGTGCCTCCCAGGGGGGCGGCCTCCGAACCCCCGAGCCCGGCCGCAGAGACCTCGCCCAATGCTCAAGGAGCCTGATTAGTGGACACGATTGCCAGTCTCTTCAGCTTTATCACCACACCTGTTTCGTGGGTCATCGTCCAGTTCCACACGCTCTACGGCGCCGTCTTCGGCCCCGACACGGGCTGGGCCTGGGGACTGTCCATCGTGTCGCTGGTGATCCTCATCCGGATCTGTCTGATTCCGCTCTTTGTGAAGCAGATCAAGTCGACCCGGAACATGCAGGCGCTCCAGCCGAAGATGAAGGCGATCCAGGAGCGCTACAAGAACGACAAGCAGCGTCAGTCCGAAGAGATGATGAAGCTGTACAAGGAGACGGGCACCAACCCGCTCTCCTCGTGCCTTCCCATCCTGGCCCAGTCGCCGTTCTTCTTCGCCCTGTACCACGTGCTCTCCAGCATCGCGAGCAACAAGCAGGTCGGTGTCATCGACCAGTCGCTGCTCGACAGCGCGCGGCAGGCGCACATCTTCGGTGCTCCGCTTGCATCGAAGTTCACGGACAGCGCGGCGCAGGTCGCTGCTCTCGACGCCTCGCTGACCGATGTGCGTATCGTCACCGCGATCATGATCATCATGATGTCGGCGTCGCAGTTCTACACGCAGCGCCAGCTGATGCAGAAGAACGTCGACCTGACGGTGAAGACGCCGTACATGCAGCAGCAGAAGATGCTGATGTACATCTTCCCGGTCATCTTCGCCGTGATGGGTGTCAACTTCCCCGTCGGTGTCCTCGTCTACTGGCTGACCACCAACGTGTGGACCATGGGTCAGCAGATGTACGTGATCAGCCAGAACCCGACCCCGGGCAGCAAGGCCCAGGACCACTACCTTCAGCGGCTGCTGAAGGGCGTCACCGCCCACGGTGAGGTGCGTTCGCGCCGTAAGCGCAATGTCGTCCAGGCGATCGTCGCCAAGGGCACGGACCGCAACGAGAACGAGCGCAGGTTCATCACCGGTCTGTCCAAGGCGGGCTTCGCAGCCCAGGCGGACGGCACGGTGGCCAAGAGCGAGACCGCTGTTCCCGACGCCGAGGGCGGCGCCGCGCAGAAGCGGCAGCAGCCCAAGCGTTCGACCAAGGCGAAGCGTCAGTCCGGCAGTGCCCAGCAGGGCGCGGCCAAGAGCGGCGAGGACACCGACTCCGTGTCGAAGCTCTCGCTGCAGAAGGACGAGCCACAGGACGCCAAGCAGCAGCCGGGAGGCAAGCCTGCCCCTGGTTCTGCCCGCCAGCCCAAATCCGGACAGGGCAAGGGCCAGCAGCGGCCCAAGCACCCGTCGTCCAAGAAGTAAGAAGGAGTCCATCCGTGACGGAAGGCACCATCTCCGCCGCCGCCGAGGGTGGCGACACCCTGACCCGCCTCGAGCAGGAAGGGGAGATCGCGGCTGATTACCTCGAGGGTCTGCTCGACATCGCCGATCTCGACGGTGACATCGACATGGACGTCGAGGCCGACCGGGCCGCGGTCTCGATCATCAGCGACGGGGGCAGCCGGGATCTGCAGAAGCTCGTGGGCCGTGACGGCGAGGTCCTGGAGGCTCTCCAGGAGCTGACCCGGCTCGCTGTGCACCGAGAGACCGGGGACCGCAGCCGGCTGATGCTGGACATCGCGGGCTTCCGGGCCAAGAAGCGCACGGAGCTCGCCGAGCTCGGTGCCAAGGCCGCCGACGAGGTGAAGAGCACCGGTGCGCCGGTGAAGCTGGACCCCATGACGCCCTTCGAGCGCAAGGTCGTGCACGACGCGGTCGCGGCCGCGGGTCTGCGCAGTGAGTCCGAGGGCGAGGAGCCGCAGCGCTTCGTCGTCGTACTCCCGGCCTGACCTCGATCGTTCCCTCGGCCCCGTCTGTTCGCAGGCGGGGCCGATCTTTGTCAGCCTGATAGTCAGCCATCACAGTCCACATTGCGGCAGTGCGGTACGGAAGGACGGTTCCCGTGACGGAGGCAGCAGAGCTTCCCCATGCGCCCCAAGAAGCGCGGACGGTATTCGGAGAGTTCTTTCCGGAGGCCGTGCGGTATGCGGAGCTGCTCGCGGACGCGGGAGTCAAGCGTGGCCTGATCGGCCCCCGTGAGGTGCCGCGGCTGTGGGAGCGGCACCTGTTGAACTGTGCGGTGCTCTCCGAGGTCGTGCCCGAAGGTGTCACTGTCTGCGATGTCGGCTCCGGGGCCGGCCTGCCGGGCATTCCGCTGGCGCTGGTACGCCCGGATCTGAAGATCACGCTCCTTGAGCCGCTGTTGCGCCGGACGAACTTTCTCCAGGAAGTCGTGGAACTGCTGGGTCTGGACCATGTGACCGTGGTCCGCGGCAGAGCCGAGGAGGTACTCGGCACTCTGCCGCCAGTGCATGTGGTGACGGCGCGTGCCGTGGCGCCGCTGGACCGGCTGGCGGGCTGGGGAGTGCCCCTGCTGCGTCCGTACGGAGAGATGCTGGCGCTCAAGGGCGATACCGCCGAGGAGGAGATCCAGGGCGCTCGGGCCGCACTGAGCAAGCTCGGTGTGGTGCAGGCATCGGTTCTGCATGTGGGCGAGGGGATCGTCGATCCGCTGTCCACTGTGGTGCGGGTGGAGGTCGGGGAGAGCCCTGGCGGAGTGCGCTTTGCCGCGAAGCGGGCGAAGGCAGCCCGGACGAGCCGTACCCGTCGGCGTCGCTGATCGGTACGGCCTGGCCGTCTGCCTGCTCTTTCCGGCGACCTTCGGATAACGATCCGTACAGTCCTACTGCCTATCAGCGATGCTCCATACAAGCTGCCATACCTACGCATTTCGGAGTGTCGAGCCGGTGTGGCAGTGCGGCCCGTGCATCGTGTTTCACGTGAAACGTCGCTCACTGCTGCAGGGAATCATCAGCCGCGGCCGTGCTGCCGCCCCGTCGAAGGGCCGCAAGCCCCTCGTGCGGGCTACGGAATTGTCCACAGAGGTGGATTCCTCCACAGAAGAACGGGCCTCGCTGGTTCACGACCCCGAAAGCATGGCAGGCTCTGTGCATTGCGAGCCTGAAGTCGAGGAGAGTGAATCCTTGCGGTCCGACGCCAACATCGCGGGACCGATGACCGATCCGGTCCCCGGTCCCCGTACCGAGTCGGCGGGGGAGGATGTTTCACGTGAAACACCGCCCCCGATGGACGACACCCCCATTGGCCGTGCTGCCCAGCTGGCTGTGGAGGCGCTGGGGCGTGCCGGCGAGGGTCTGCCCCGACCTGAGCAGACACGCGTCATGGTCGTCGCCAATCAGAAGGGCGGCGTAGGAAAGACCACCACCACGGTCAACCTCGCCGCCTCGCTCGCGCTGCACGGCGCGCGCGTTCTGGTCGTCGATCTGGATCCACAGGGCAACGCCTCCACGGCGCTGGGGATCGATCACCACGCCGAAGTCCCCTCGATCTATGACGTCCTGGTGGAGAGCAGGCCGCTCTCCGAAGTGGTCCAGCCAGTCCCGGACGTCGAAGGTCTCTTCTGCGCCCCCGCCACCATCGATCTCGCCGGTGCGGAGATCGAGCTGGTGTCGCTGGTGGCGCGGGAGAGCCGACTACAGCGGGCGATCCAGGCGTATGAGCAGCCGCTGGACTACATCCTCATCGACTGTCCGCCGTCGCTCGGCCTGCTGACCGTCAATGCGCTGGTCGCCGGCGCAGAGGTGCTCATCCCCATCCAGTGCGAGTACTACGCGCTGGAGGGGCTGGGACAGCTGCTGCGGAATGTGGATCTGGTCCGTGGGCATCTCAACCCCACGCTGCATGTGTCGACGATCCTGCTCACCATGTACGACGGCAGGACACGGCTCGCCTCGCAGGTCGCCGACGAGGTGCGCAGCCACTTCGGCGAGGAAGTACTGCGGACGAGCATCCCGCGCTCGGTGCGTATTTCGGAGGCCCCGAGCTACGGACAGACGGTGCTGACCTATGACCCGGGTTCCAGCGGGTCCCTGTCGTATCTCGAGGCGGCCCGTGAGATCGCGCTGCGGGGGGTCGGGCTTCACTACGACCCGCAGCATGCCCATGTGGGCAGCCAGAACAGCAAGCAGAACATGTCGGAGGGGATCCAGTGAGTGAGCGACGTAGAGGATTGGGGCGTGGGCTCGGTGCGCTGATTCCCGCCGCTCCGCAGGAGAAGCAGGTGCCCCAGACCGGGGCTTCAACTTCTCCGGGAGCGGCTCCGGTGCTGACCGCGGAACGCGGTGTGGCTGCAGCCAAGGTGACGACGCTGCCCGCCGCTTCCGCTCCGCCGGAGGCGAGCATGGCTGCGCCGGAGCCCGAGGCGGCATCGCAGCCTGCCGAGCCGGCCGGAGCACACTTCGCCGAGCTGCCGATCGGCGCCATCACGCCCAACCCGCGCCAGCCGCGTGAGGTGTTCGATGAGGACGCCCTCGCGGAGCTGGTCACTTCCATCAACGAAGTGGGGCTCCTGCAGCCCGTTGTCGTACGGCAGCTGGGGCCGGAGCGATATGAGCTCATCATGGGTGAGCGCCGCTGGCGGGCCTGCCGTGAGGCGGGCCTGGAGCGGATTCCCGCGATCGTCCGGGACACGGATGACGAGAAGCTCCTTCTGGACGCGCTGCTCGAGAACCTGCACCGCGCTCAGCTGAACCCGCTGGAGGAGGCCGCGGCCTACGACCAGTTGCTGAAGGACTTCAACTGCACACACGACCAGCTGGCCGACCGGATCGGACGCTCCCGTCCGCAGGTGTCCAACACGCTGCGACTGCTGCGCCTTTCGCCTTCCGTTCAGCGCCGGGTAGCTGCCGGGGTACTGTCCGCCGGCCATGCTCGGGCGCTGCTCTCGGTGGAGGACTCCGAGGAGCAGGACCGGCTTGCGCACAGGATTGTGGCCGAGGGGCTCTCGGTGCGAGCGGTCGAAGAGATCGTGACCCTGATCAACTCCAGTCCCAAGAGCACGTCCAAGACCAAGAGTCCGCGTGCCGGTGCCCGGCTGTCGCCGGCATTGACCGACCTCGCCTCACGGCTCTCGGACCGGTTCGAGACACGGGTGAAGGTCGACCTCGGACAGAAGAAGGGAAAGATCGTCGTCGAGTTCGCCTCGATAGACGATCTGGAGCGCATCCTCGGCACCCTCGCCCCGGGAGAGGGACGGGTCCTGGAGAAGGGGCTCGGCGAGGAGCCCGCGGAGGACGAGGAGGGCTGAGGCCTTCCGAATGGCTGTCGGCGAGGGCGGGCTGTGTCCGGTTGTTCACGGAACACATCCCGCCCTTTGCCGTCGGAGAGTACCCGTGCCAGGGCTGGGTGGATACGATGCGTTCTGGTACGGCGCATCCACCTTGATCCACCTCAGAGGGAGAGCGAGGGCCATGCGATCGGTGAGCCGCAGCCAGTTGGTGACAGCAGGCTTGGGCCTTGGCGCAGTCGGCGGGTTCGTCAGCAGCCTGCTCCGGGAGAGGAGCGCGCTTGCAGCCGCTCGTAGCGCGGCGGGCAAGGGAAGTGAGGAGGAGCCACCATGGGGCGTCGACTCGTACCGCTCACGCTGGACAACCTTTCGGACCTTCCCAAGCGCTGTCGTGCGTGTGTCTTCTGGGAACTTGATCCGGTCAGCGGAGAGGCCGCGGTAAAGGCGGGAACGCCCGAGCTGGAGAAAGAGGCGTGGATCTCGGCTGTACTGCTCGAGTGGGGCTCCTGCGGCCGGGTTGTCTATGTGGACGAGGTGCCGGTCGGCTTCGTTCTCTACGCGCCTCCGGCGTATGTGCCGCGCTCCACAGCCTTCCCCACGAGCCCTGTCTCAGCGGACGCAGTTCAGTTGATGACTGCCTGGATCATGCCGGGCTATCAGGGGCAAGGGATCGGAAGGGTGATCGTGCAGACCGTCGCCAAGGATCTGCTGCGCAGAGGGTTCCGGGCGATCGAGGCATTTGGCGATGCCCGCTGGAAAGAGCCTGCCTGTGTGCTCCCCGCCGACCATCTGCTGGCTGTGGGCTTCAAGACGGTGCGCCCGCATCCGACGTACCCCCGGTTGAGGCTGGAGCTGCGGAACACGCTGTCCTGGAAGGAAGATGTGGAGCTGGCGCTGGACCGGCTGCTGGGTGCGGTTCAGAAGGAGCCAGTGCTGCGGCCGCTGTGATCACTGCGGCCTCGAACGCGAGAATGGGCTCACCCCCACGGGGGTGAGCCCATTCGTGTTTCACGTGAAACAGGCAGCTACGACTGCTCGCCGATGAAGCCCTCGAGGTCGCGGATGATCGCGGCCTTCGGCTTGGCACCGACGATGGTCTTGGCGACCTCGCCGTTCTGGTAGACGTTCAGCGTCGGGATGGACATGACGCCGTACTTGGCTGCGGTGGCCGGGTTCTCGTCGATGTTGAGCTTCACGATCTGGATCTTGTCGCCGTGCTCGGCCGCGATGGCCTCGAGGGACGGCGCGATCTGGCGGCACGGACCGCACCAGGCGGCCCAGAAGTCCACCAGTACGGGCTTGTCGCTCTTGAGGACGTCTTCCTCGAAGGAGTCGTCGGTCACGTTCTTCAGGTCGCCGGCCACGGCGGCCTCCTTACTTCTTTGCGGGTGAGGGAATGTGGTGCAAGGGAGTCAGGCCGCGGGAGTCTTCTCCGGCTCGGCGGTCTTCTCGCTGTCGGCGAGCGCGGAGAGGTAACGCTCGGCATCGAGCGCGGCCGAGCAGCCGGTTCCGGCAGCGGTGATGGCCTGGCGGTAGGTGTGGTCGACGACGTCACCCGCGCCGAAGACACCGGCCAGGTTGGTGCGAGTCGAGGGCGCCTCGACCTTCAGGTAGCCCTCGTCGTCCAGGTCCAGCGCGCCCTTGAAGAGCTCGGTGCGCGGGTCGTGGCCCACGGCGATGAACAGGCCCGTCACCGCAAGTGCGGAGGTCTCGCCGGTCTTGGTGTTGCGCAGTGTCAGACCCGAGAGCTTCTGTTCGCCGTGGATCTCGGCGACCTCGCTGTCCCAGGCGAAGGAGATCTTCGGGTCGGCGAAGGCGCGTTCCTGCATGGCCTTGGAGGCACGCAGGGTGTCGCGGCGGTGGACGACGGTGACGGACTTGGCAAAGCGGGAGAGGAAGGTGGCTTCCTCCATCGCGGTGTCACCGCCGCCGATCACGGCGATGTCCTGGTCCTTGAAGAAAAAGCCGTCGCACGTCGCGCACCAGGAGACACCGCGGCCGGAGAGCGCGTCCTCGTTCGGCAGACCGAGCTTGCGGTGCTGCGAGCCGGTGGTGACGATCACGGCCTTGGCACGGTGGACGGTGCCCGCCGTGTCGGTGACGGTCTTGATCTCGCCGCTCAGATCGACGGCCACTACATCGTCCGGGACGAGTTCGGCGCCGAAACGCTCGGCCTGGGCGCGCATGTTGTCCATCAGGTCCGGACCCATGATGCCGTCGCGGAAGCCGGGGAAGTTCTCCACCTCGGTCGTGTTCATCAGCGCACCGCCAGCGGTGACGGCTCCCTCGAACACGAGCGGCTGCAACGATGCGCGCGCTGTGTACAGCGCGGCCGTGTAGCCCGCCGGCCCGGAGCCGATGATGATCACGTTACGGACGTCGCTCACGGGTTACTTCCTCGTCTCTGCAGACTGCCTACTGCCTACTGGGGCCGGGTCAACGACTCTCACCCCACCCAACGGATCCTACGGGGCTCGCATTCCCGGGATGTCGGAGCGGCACCGAGAGGAGTGTCAGCGGCGAGGATAGGCGTTCGTCAGCAGGAGCTTTCCCGTGGGCGTGGGAGCCGTGTCGACACAGGCCGCGTCGATCACATAGGCCTCCACCTTGCTGCTGTCGGTGGAGTGCGGGAGCACGACGAGATAGGCATGGGTGCCCTCGTACTTGCCTCGCTCGAAGGCCAGCGGGGGCTCGGCCCGGCCGGTGCCCTTCTGGATGCAGGAGGGCACAGCCGTGTCCGGCGTGCTCTTGGGCGAGAAAGGGCTCACGTGGCGGTCGACGGACGGCCCCTTCTCGACCTTGGGATTCGCCTTTTCAGGACTCGGGGCAAGCAGAGCCTGCACGCGGCCCTGGAGGCCTGGCGCGGAGAAGTCCCGCTGATCGCCTGCTGCCGAGCTGACACCGGCGTCCTTCTTCGCAGCGTCCTCAGTGGTCTGAACCGACTGGAGGAGCAGCACGCTCACACCGATGGCGACCGCGCCGAAGGCTGCGCCGAGGACAGCTGTGCGGCGGCGTCGTGACGGGCGGCTGCGGCCGGGCCCGGTGGCAGCACGGGCGCGTCCCGCCGGCCGGTCGGCCGGTGCGGTACCCGGCTGCTGAGGGGCGGGTCCTGTTTCACGTGAAACATGGGCGACCTCCTCGGGAGCGGTGGCGTCCAGAAGTGCCTCAGCGGCCAGAGCGGCATCGATACGGCCGGCAATGTCGGCGGGCATCCGATGCGGGCCGGGCAGGGTGCCGAGCAGCCCGCGGATCTCCTCGAGGGACGCACGTACATCCGCGCACAGAGGGCAGTCGTCCAGGTGCCGCCGCACATCGGCCGTGCGGGACGGCGGGAGAAGATCCTCGGTGAGGTCGGAGATCTCCGAGACGTCCGGGTGCTGAGTCGTGTCGGTCGTGGATGTCACGCGCGCCCACCTCCGCCCTTCACAGCTGCAGGGTCATTCGGCCCTGCGTCCCTTGGTCCCGACGCCGGTGGGACGGATGTCCCCGGCGTCCGGTTCCTTCCCACGCTGAGGTCGCTGTTATCCCCGCCGCCACCACGTAGATGAGTGAGCATGGGCAGCAGCCGTGCTCTCCCCCGGGCACACCGGCTCTTGACGGTGCCCGTCGGTACGTCGAGGACGCGCGCGGCCTCTGCCACGGGATAGCCCTGCATGTCGACCAGCACCAGCGCGGCCCGCTGATCGACGGGCAGCTTGGCCAGCGCGGCCAGCAGCTCACGGTGGAGATCCTGCCGCTCGGCCGGGGCCTCGGCGGACTCATGGGGTTCGAGGAGCTGCTCGAGGCGCTCGGTGTCGTCGACGGGCGAGGTCCTGCGCGAAGCCGCCTTGCGGGCCCGGTCGAGACAGGCATTCACCGTGATGCGATGGAGCCACGTGGTGACGGCGGACTGACCGCGGAAGGTGTGGGCAGCCCGGAAGGCGGAGACCAGGGCGTCCTGGACCGCGTCCGCGGCCTCCTCGCGGTCGCCCAGGGTGCGCAGGGCGACGGCCCAGAGCCTGTCGCGGTGGCGCCGTACGAGCTCACCGAAGGCATCCGGGTTCCCCGCGACATGGAGGGCCAGCAGGTCCTGGTCGCTTGTGTCGCCGAATGTCGCGTCGTCCAACGGTGAGCCCCCTCCCCTGGTGCCATCAGGTGGTGATCTTGATCTCCGAGACCTTGCCGCGGAAGTTGCCCTCGGTGCTCTGCGGCAGATTGGTCAGCCAGACCAGAACGTACCGTGCCTGCACCGGCTTGCCGGGCTTGAGGGACACATTCGAACCGGATCCGCCGGCGACCTTGGCGAAGCCGTCGAGGGTGGTCGGTTCGGACGCTGCATTCTCCGGCGCTGTGCGCAGCTCTACGGATGTCTCTCCGCCGAGGAAGGACACATCCACGGTGCCGACCTGCTGGACCTTGCCCAGATCGAGAACGATGCCGACGCCTGGCTTGAGACGCCCGAAGTCCCCGCTGCGCAGGTAGCCGTCGGTGTTCCAGTACGTCGCCGGGTCGCCGTCGTAGCTGTTCTTTATCTCAGCGGGCTTCTCGGAGTGATCCCCGAGCGGGTCGAAGTCGCGGGCGCCGGTGATGGCGACCGGCTTGCCGGACGCGGGCTCGGGGTTCTTCTCGCCGTTGTTCGTCTGTGTGGCAGGCGGATCCACCGGGTCCTTGTCGTGGTCGATCAGCTTGTCCGCGATCTGCCAGCTGCCGAGTCCCAGTGCGGCAATCAGCAGCGCGGCCACGGCCCACTTGAGGGCCTTTCCGGTGCGGCTCTGCAGCGGCGCCGGCGGGTTGGGCACCGGCTGGGTGGCAGCCGTGCCCTGGCGGGGCGCAGGACGGCCGTACGTGCCCTGCTGGTAGGTGGTGCGCTGGTACTCGGGCGGGGAGGTGAACGCCGGCTCCGGCGGGCGGATGCGTGGCATCGCCGCGACGGCCTTCGCCAGCTCGTCGGGCGTGGTGCAGGGCGGTTCCTGGCGGGAGGCCGTGGCGCCGTCGTTGACCAGCGCACGCATGGCGAGCTCGGAGAGCCCGCGGTGGACACCGGCCCGTACTTGATCTGGGGCGATCAGCCCCACGCCCTTGGGCAGCCCGGAGAGACCATATGCGTCGCTCTCGTACGGCCACCGATGCGTCAGCGCGGCGTAGAGCAGCGCGCCGATCGCCTCGGTGTCGGTGCGCTGCGGTCCGTCGGAGGTGATTCCGCGCAGGGCGGCGTTCACCGCGAGACCGCGGATCCGGTACTGGCCGGCCGAGCTCCGCAGTACCGCGCCCGGCGTGAGCCTGAGGTGGGCGAGGCCCTCACGGTGTGCCGCTGCCATGGCCTGGGAGATCTGGTCGACGAGCTGGTAGGCGTCGTGAGGCTCCATCGGCCCGGCGGCGAGCAGAGCGGTGAGTTCGGTCGCGTCCGGAAGCCATTCATGGACGACGTAGACGAGATCGTTCTCCTCGACGGCGTCCAGGACCTGTACGAAACGAGGGTCGCCGAGAAGCGCCGAGGAGCGGGCCGCCGCCAGTACGGAGCGGGCCCGTGGGTGGTCGGCGGGAAGCAGATGGACACCGACGGCACGACGCAGTTTCTCGTCGACCGCACGCCAGCTGCTGAAACCGTCCAGACGGGTGACGCACTCCTCGAGCCGGTAGCGTCTGGCGAGCTTGTGGCCACTGTGCAGTTCGGGGGTCGCGATGGCGGGTTCGGTGCCCTGCCGCTCGCTGCCCGTGTCCGGGGCGGTCTGCTCCGCCGAGTCCTGGGATTCCGCCGCCCCGTCGGTCGTGGCCTTGCCCGCCTGCGCGGTCAGCGGGTCATCTCCGCTGTTGTCGGCCACGTCGACGGCAGCCGTGCTACGTTCCGCCACCGTCGTTCCTGCCTCCCCATCCGTTGCGCGTTGTCCAACAGCCATGCCAATTGTGCTCACAGTCTGACGCTATGCACGACACACGACGTCCGACGATGGTTGTGCGGAAATGAGCGTCCCCTACCGTCCGAGGCGCCCGCGCACCATGCCGACCATGGAGTTGAGCTCCTCGATCCGCATTCGCTTCGCGGCGACGAAGAAGACGCCGAGCAGCATGATCCCACCGGCGACCAGCGCCGCGAGCGAGCCGGTGGCGCCGCTGCCGAGCACCTTGAGGACGCCGAAGGCGGCGGCACCGCCGGCGAGGGCCGCCGGAACGGAGGCCATGGAGAGCCGGGCGTACGTACGCATGACGTGGGCACCGTCCAGATCACCGCCCAGCCGGTTCTTCAGCCGTCGCCAGGCGATGCCCACGCCGACGGCGTAGGCGAGGCCGTATGAGGCGCCCATGCCCACCACAGCCCACTGGGCGGGCAGCAACACGTAGCAGAGCGTGGAGGCGACGGCGTTGACCGCGGCGACGATGACGGTGTTGTAGAAGGGCGTCCGGGTGTCCTCGTAGGCGTAGAAGCCGCGCAGCACGACGTACTGCACGGAGTACGGGATGAGGCCGAGGCCGAACGCCATCAGGATGAAGCCCATGCCGCGCGCGGACTCGAGGCCGCTGGAGGCGAAGAGCAGCGTGGACATGGGGACGCCGAGCGCGAGGAACGCGAAGGAGACCGGGACGATCGCGACCGCGGAGTTGCGCAGGCCCTGGGAGATGTCGTCGCGTACTGCGCCAGGGTCGTTGTCGTGGGCGGCTCGGGAGATACGGGGCAGCAGGGCGGCCATGACCGAGACGGTGATGATGGCCTGCGGCATGCCCCAGATCAGCTGTGCGTTGGTGTAGGCGATGAAGCCGGCGCCCTGCTTGCCGGAGGCTTCACCGGCAGCGGTGGCGAGCTGGGTGACTACCAGAACGCCCGCTTGGTTGGCGAGGACGAAGAACACCGTCCACTTGGCCAGCTTGACGGTCTTGCCAAGCCCATGGCCCTTCCAGTCGAAGCGGGGACGGAAGCGGAAACCGGCTTCGCGCAGGTAGGGGATCATCGCCAGCGCCTGGACCACGAGCCCCAGCAGGGTGCCGACACCCAGGAGCCGGATGCCCTCCTGCGGGATCGTCTGGACACCCATGTTGGATTCGGCGGACGTGCCGTAGACCCAGATGAACAGGCCGAACGTGAAGATCATGACGATGTTGTTGAGGACCGGGGTCCACATCATCGCGCCGAACCTGCCGCGAGCGTTCAGAATCTGCCCCATGACCACGTGCACACCCATGAAGAAGATCGTGGGCAGGCAGTAGCGGGCGAAGGCGACGGCGGCGCTGTTTGCCGCCTGATTGCTGGCGATGGTCTCCGACATCAGTTGGATCAGCAGCGGAGCCGCGAACATCGCGACGGCGACGATGAGGCCGAGCGCCACCATGACCAGTGTCAGCAGGCGGTTGGCGTAGGCCTCGCCACCGTCCTCGTCGTTCTTCATCGCCCGCACCAGCTGCGGGACGAAGACCGAGTTGAGGCCGCCTCCGACGGTGAGGATGTAGATCATCGTGGGCAGCGTGTACGCGATGGTGAAGGTGTCACCGAGGAGCGCGGCACCCAGGGCGGCCGTGATCACCAGGCTGCGTACAAAACCGGTGAGACGGGAGACCAACGTGCCGGCTGCCATCACCGCGCTGGACTTCAGCAGGCTGGAACCCTTGCCGCCCGATTTCTTGGGGGCGGGTGCCGCCGGAACCGGCTCAGGGGCGGGCGCGGGCGGACCGGCCGCCTGCTGGTCCCGGAAGAGGTGTGCGAACGCGTCCGGCTCCGGCTCGTCCTCTCCGGCCAGGGTGACCAGGTCGTCCACGCCCGTGAACTGGGTGGTCCTGGCGTCGTCGCCGTAGGGGAGATGACGGGACGGGCCATCGGGCTCCGGCGGTGGCGTCTGTGCCCACACGCGGGGGTCCGGGGCGTACTGCGAAGTCGGCGGCTGCTGGTAGAGCGGCTGAGGCTCCTGGTAGGTGCCCGGGGGCGGCGGCGGGTGCGAGGCACGGTCGTAGAGCGCCTCGGTCACCGGGTCCTGGGCCGCCAGATCCTGTGCCCGGTAAGGATCGCGGGTGTAGGCATCCTGGACATAGGGGTCCTGGGCGTACGGATCGGGGGCGGGCTGGGGCAGCGGAGGACCCTGGCCTTCAGGGTCTGCGCCCGCGCCCTGACCGCGGTCACCGTCATACGGCGCGTTCATTGCTACCCCACCTCATCGTCCCCGGCCGGCCGGCCACGGCATCGCTCAACGGTCCACTTTCTCACCAGTGCCCGACGGGTCGCCGCTTTCCGCTCCGGTGTCCGGCGCCGGGTCACTCGCCTGCCCGGGATCGGGGCTGTCGATGTCACCCTTCGTGTCCTGTGTGCCCTCCGCGGCCGCCTCGCGGGCAGCTGCGCGCTTGCGTCGGCTGTACATCCTGACGCCCGCGAGGACAAGCAGCAGGACACCGCCCGCGATGACGAGCATCACGGTCGGGGTGAGCTCGGAGACCTTCACCGTGAACTTCATGGGCTCGCCGTACGGCTTGCCGTCCTCGGTGTAGAGCTGGGCCGTCATCGGTACCGGACCGTTTGCGTTCGCCTCAGCGGTGAACTTCACCGATTGGCTGTGTCCGCCCTCGACCGTGATCGGCTGCTCGGCAATGCCCTTGTCGTGGTCGAAATTCAGGCGGGTGGGGTGGTCCGACCTCAGCCGCAGCACCAAATGGTCGATGCCCTGGACCAGCTGGTTCTGCACTGTGACCGGGATCGTAGCGCTGCGCCCCGACAAGGTCACGTCCGACTTCTCGATCAGCTGCACCTCTTCGGTGAGGCTCTGCAGATAGTCCTGCACGCTCGTCCGGTACTGCTGGGCCGCCACCGGGCTACCGCGCCAGGACGTGGACATCTCCCGGTCGATCGCCCTGCCGAAGGGGGTCACCACCCGGTGCTGCGCGGTGAGGATGACCTTGAAGTTGTCGAGTCTGTTCTGTGTGGTCCTGATGTCCTGGAACGCCTGGACCGGCAGCTCCTGCTTGCGCAGCTTGCCAGGGTACTGGGAGGCGCCGGGCACCTTGGTTGTGACATTGGCATCAGGCTTGGCGGCTGCCGCGGCGACCAGGTCGAGCGGCTGCGTCCAGCGCTGGTCGTCGAGGGCGTGCAGCGCGCGTGCCATGGACTGAGCCTGTGCGGCGGTCGGCATCCGCTGCGGGGCCACGACGATGCTCCGCTGCTTCTTCGGGTCCTGCTGGGTCAGCGCCAGCGACTGTGCGAGGAATTTCTGGACGGCGAGAGTGGAGCTGCCTGCCTGGAGCATGTCGCCCTGGAACGCGGTGGACAGCCGGGCGTCGGCCACCACTGCGGTGGTGCCGCCACCGATGGGCCGCGCAGCACTCGGCGTGTAGCCCAGGTTGTCCTGGAGGCTGTCGCTGCGGGCGATCACCTTGTGGGCGCCGGCCGATGTGGCGACATCGACGATCGAGGAGTCGACCGCACCGTCCACCGGCCAGGCGAAATCGATGGACGGCTTCACATGGAGGATCGTCTCCACCGTCGTATCGGCCACTTCGGTGGCCGGCTGCAGATGGCTGAGGGACCCGGAGACGTCCTTGCCGCGGTGCGCCAGGGACGCCAGATCGGGGTCGCCGAACGGCAGCGCAACCACCTTGCGCTCCTGCACCGCAGCCTCGACGGCACTCAGCCACCGTTCGGCGACGGCCTGGTTCTTGCCCGCGACGGTGGTGTTCCCGCTCTTGACCCGGTAATTCCGGGTCATCGCGTCGACTGTGGCCAGGAGATCCGGATCGATGACCCAGGTGACGGGCAGCTCGCTGCCGAGGGAGACGAGCTGCCCGAGCCGTCCGCCCGGAGCGAGCTCCGCAGCCAGCGTCTCGTCCTTGAAGACGGGCGTCTGCTGTTCGTCCGAGCTGGTTTCCGAAGTGAGGCGGGTCGATGAGATCAGTGGCCAGAGATAGGTGAACCGGGTCTTCTTCTCCGTGGCCTCGGGCTGCCAGGGAAGGAAGGTCCGCTGGATCCCCAGGACCTGGTCGACCGAGTTGTCCGGGGTCTGTCCCGACAGGGAGACACCGAGCTGGTAGACACCGGCGCCGTCGAGCTTGAGCTCGCTGACCGGGATCGAGAGTGAGAAGTCCCGGCTGATGCCGGAGGCGAGCTGCGGGATCTTGGTCGTGTACTTGCCGCCTATCGGCGCGGGATCCACTCCCGGCTCATGGCCGGTCCGCTCAGCGGCGCTGTCGAGGGCGGTCCTGCCGGACAGCCTCGGCCCCACCCCCACGTCGACACGGGCGTCGGAGACCGTCTGCTTTCCGCGGTTGATCACCGTGCCGGAGACGGTGAGCGTGTCATCCTCGCGCGGCGTGGACGGCGTCAGAGTGTCGAGAGACACATCGACAGTGCGGGAGCCTGTGGCGTCCTCGGAGGCGTACGCGGATGGAGCGGCGGGACCGCACAGCAGTCCGGCCACGAGCGGGACGCCGGCGGTCAGGGCGGCTGTGCGACGCAGCCACCGGCGGGCAGGAGAAGTACTCATCCCCTGGAAGTCTGCCGCCTCGGCCACGCGCTCGCCCGTCCCTCGTCGTCTGCTGCCGGTGATGGTTCTCGGTTCTTGCGTCCACGAATGGTAACGAGGTGCGCTGTGTCGAAGTGCCGCGGAGTGCCGCGGAGGGCACTACATGATCGGGAGGGACGTGCGGGCAGCCATAAACAGGGGCGCCCCGGTCGGCCCGGGCACGTACCCTTTTCTGTTGTGCCGAACGCCAATGAAGACAACCCCACTGCACTGAGCCAGGTGCAACGCCGCGCGGTGAGTGAACTGCTGCGAGTGTCCCCTGTCGCCGACGACCTTGCGCGCCGCTTCCAGGAGGCCGGGTTCTGCCTCGCCCTGGTCGGCGGCTCGGTCCGGGATGCGCTGCTCGGCCGACTCGGCAACGACCTCGACTTCACGACGGATGCCCGTCCCGAGGACGTGCTGAAGATCGTCCGTCCGTGGGCGGACTCGGTGTGGGACGTGGGGATCGCCTTTGGCACGGTCGGGTCCCAGAAGGACGGCTACCAGATCGAGGTCACGACGTATCGCTCGGAGGCGTACGACAGGACCTCGCGGAAGCCCGAGGTGTCCTACGGCGACTCGATCGAGGAAGACCTCGTACGGCGTGATTTCACGGTGAACGCGATGGCCGTGGCGCTGCCGGAGAAGGAGTTCGTGGATCCGTACGGCGGTCTGGAGGACCTCGCCGAGCGAGTCCTGCGGACACCCGGCACGCCCCAGGAATCCTTCTCCGACGACCCGCTGCGCATGATGCGGGCCGCCCGCTTCGCCGCGCAACTGGACTTCGAGGTGGCACCCGAGGTCGTTGCCGCGATGAAGGAGATGGCGGATCGCATTGAGATCGTCTCCGCCGAACGGGTGCGCGAAGAGCTGAACAAGCTGATCCTTTCCGCGAACCCGCGGAAGGGACTGGCGCTGCTCGTCGACACCGGTCTCGCGGCCCATGTGCTGCCCGAACTGCCGGCGCTGCGTCTGGAGAGTGACGAGCACCACCGGCACAAGGATGTGTACGAGCACTCCCTGACAGTCCTGGAACAGGCCATCGATCTTGAGGAGAACGGCCCGGACCTGGTGCTGCGGCTGGCCGCGCTGCTCCATGACATCGGAAAGCCGAGGACGCGGCGTTTCGAGAAGGACGGCCGGGTCTCGTTCCACCATCACGAGGTGGTGGGCGCGAAAATGACCAAGAAGCGGATGGCCGCACTCAAGTACTCCAACGACATGGTCAAGGACGTCTCGCGACTGGTGGAGCTGCATCTGCGTTTCCACGGGTACGGGACCGGGGAGTGGACCGACTCGGCGGTGCGGCGGTACGTACGCGATGCCGGGCCGCTGTTGAGCAGGTTGCACAAGCTGACCCGCTCGGACTGCACCACGCGCAACAAGCGCAAGGCGAGCACGCTCTCCGCGGCCTATGACGGGCTCGAGGATCGCATTGCACAGCTTCAGGAGCAGGAGGAGCTGGATGCCATCAGGCCCGACCTGGACGGCAACCAGATCCAGGAGGTCCTGGGTGTGGGTCCCGGTCCGGTGATCGGCAAGGCGTATGCGTTCCTGCTGGAGCTGCGCCTGGAGAACGGGCCGATGGAGCACGATGCGGCGGTCGCGGCGCTCAAGGAATGGTGGGCGGCGCAGGGCTCGGCGTGAAACGGTGCCATGTTTCACGTGAAACATGGCGACGGTCGATACGCGAAGGGGCGGTGTTTCACGTGAAACGCCGCCCCTTCGCGTACGCGGCTACTTCTTGATGGGATCCAGGCAGAGCACGAGCTTCGTACCCGAGCTGCGCCTCCCGCCGCTTGTCTGCTTGACGTAGCCGGCATCGGACTTGCCCTGGCAGACCGTGGTATCCGTCGTGCCGTTGTGCACTTCGACGACCTTGAACACAGCCTTCGAGTCGGTGCAGTCCACGATCTCGAGGTCGTCTGAGGTCACCGAGGAGCTGCCGTTCTTCAGGCAGTCGCCAGCCTCGGCCTGGTCGGCATCGTCTCGGCCCAGGAACCAGAAGACGCCGAAGGAGATCACGGCCAGGACGGCAACGACGATCTTGAAGATGGTCTTGAAGCCGAGGCCGCCACCACGGGGCCTGGGGGCCGGCGGAGGCGGCGGGGCGCCCCATTGCTGCTGCGGCTGCCCGGGGTGCTGCTGTTGCGGCTGCCCGTAACCCGGTTGAGGCTGCTGCGGGTAGGGCTGTTGCTGCTGCGGATAGCCGTAGCCGGGCTGCGGCGGGTACTGCTGCTGCGGCTGCTGTGCGTACGGGTCAGGGTGCCCGTACGCACCAGGGCCCTGCTGCGGCGGATAGGTCATGCGGAATTCCCTCGGTAAACGTTTGTGATCGCTTTGACGCGCGCACGCTATGACTCCGCTCCAACACGGCTCCAACGGACAAGGGTTGCGGCAACCACCGCGTAGATGACCGCGACTGCAACGACCAGGTGAACCGACCGGCCGTCAGGAGGCAGCATCAGCGCGGCGACTGCCGCCGCCCCCACGAAAGCGACGTTGAACAGCACGTCGTAGAGAGAGAAGACCCTGCCGCGGTAGGCGTCGTCGACCGACGTCTGCACCACCGTGTCCGTCGAGATCTTCGCCCCCTGGGTGATGAGAGCCAGGACGAACGCGGCGACGAGCATCGGCACAGGGGCGAACGGCAACCCCAGAGCCGGTTCGAGAACGGCTGCCGATCCCGCGCACGCCACCATCCATCCGTACTGGCCGAGTCGGCCGACCGCCCACGGGGTCAGCACAGCCGCCGCAAAGAAACCCGCGCCCGAGACGGCGATGGCCAGACCGAGCAGAGCCAGGCCCTCCGACTCGGTCTCGGACCAGGCATACCGGCAGAGCATCAGCACCATCACCGTCAGCGCGCCGTAGCAGAAGCGCATCAGGGTCATCGCGAACAGCACACGGGCCGCCGACCGGCGTTCGGCCAGATGACGGAGACCGCCCACGAGGCCGCGCGCCGTGGAGGCCAATGCGGCAATCAGACCTGGCTGGACCAACCCCTGCTCAGGACCGAGCAGTTCACGCGCCATCCGGAGAGAGGCCAGCGCGGAGCAGAGATAGAGCGCTGCGCCGAGCAGCACCACTGCGGCATCGGACTCCGAGGACACCAGCCGTACCGCGAAGGCGAGTCCGCCGCCAGCGGTTGCGGCGAGTGTGCCGGCCGTCGGCGAGAGGGAGTTCGCCATGACGAGTCGGTCGGTGTCGACCACACGGGGGAGCGCGGCCGAGAGCCCGGCCAGCACAAAGCGGTTGACCGCTGTGACGGACAGGGCCGAGGCGTAGAAGAGCCAGTCGGGCACGGAGGCCAGGATCAGTACCGCGGTGCTGCATGCGAGGAGAGCCCTCAGCAGGTTCCCGTACAGGATGACCTGCCGACGCTGCCAGCGGTCCAGCAGAACGCCGGCGAAGGGACCGATGAAGGAGTACGGCAGCAGCAGCACTGCCATGGCGGACGCGATCGCGGCAGGGGAGGTCTCTTTCTCCGGAGAGAAGACCACATACGTGGCGAGCGCGACCTGATAGACGCCGTCGGCCGACTGGGAAAGCAGCCTGACCGCCAGCAGCCGACGGAAGCCGGTCAGTCGCAGGAGTAGGCGCAGATCACGTGCGACGGGCATGCGATCAAGCGTCACACACGAGGAGGGTCCCCGGGTGGATTACCTGGGGACCCTCCTCGGCTGAAAAGAACGAACGCTTAGCGCTCGACCTCGCCCTTGATGAACTTCTCGACGTTCTCGAGGGCTTCGTCGTCGAAGTACTGCACCGGCGGGGACTTCATGAAGTACGAGGACGCCGAGAGGATCGGGCCGCCGATGCCGCGGTCCTTGGCGATCTTCGCAGCCCGCAGGGCGTCGATGATGACACCCGCGGAGTTCGGGGAGTCCCACACCTCGAGCTTGTACTCAAGGCTCAGCGGGACATCGCCGAAGGCGCGGCCCTCGAGGCGCACGTACGCCCACTTGCGGTCGTCCAGCCAGGCCACGTAGTCCGACGGGCCGATGTGGACGTTGTCGGCGCCCAGGTCACGGTCGCGGATCTGCGAGGTGACGGACTGCGTCTTGGAGATCTTCTTGGACTCCAGACGGTCACGCTCGAGCATGTTCTTGAAGTCCATGTTGCCGCCGACGTTCAGCTGCATGGTGCGCTCGAGGCGGACACCGCGGTCTTCGAAGAGCTTCGCCATCACGCGGTGCGTGATGGTGGCGCCGACCTGCGACTTGATGTCGTCACCGACGATCGGGACGCCCGCCTCGGTGAACTTGTCCGCCCACTCCTTGGTGCCGGCGATGAAGACCGGGAGAGCGTTGACGAAGGCGACCTTGGCGTCGATGGCGCACTGCGCGTAGTACTTCGCAGCGTCCTCCGACCCGACGGGCAGGTAGCAGATCAGGACGTCGACCTGCTTGTCCTTGAGGGTCTGGACGATGTCGACCGGGGCCTCGTCGGACTCCTCGATGGTCTGGCGGTAGTACTTGCCCAGACCGTCGAAGGTGTGGCCGCGCTGGACGGTCACGCCGGAGTTCGGCACGTCGCAGATCTTGATGGTGTTGTTCTCGCTGGCGCCGATGGCATCCGCAAGGTCGAGGCCGACCTTCTTGGCGTCCACGTCGAAAGCGGCCACGAACTCGATGTCAGAGATGTGGTAGTCGCCGAACTGGACGTGCATCAGACCCGGCACCTTGGCGGTGGGGTCGGCGTCCTTGTAGTACTCGACGCCCTGCACCAGCGAGGCGGCGCAGTTGCCCACGCCGACGATGGCTACGCGAACCGAACCCATTCCGGTTGCTCCCTGTGTGATCTCGGTATTCCGGCTGAAACCCTGCGGATCGCAGAGCCTCACTTGGCGGTGTCGTCGGACGGATCCGGCGGGGTGGGGGGTCCGGGGTATGTACCCCCGGACGACTCGGCACCCCTGTGCCGGGGCAGGCCGCCCGTCGCTCCAGATGTGTTGTCCTGCTGAGCTGAGCCCTCGGGGGTGGGCTGTCGCTGATCCCGCCCCGCCCGCTCGCTCTCGATGAGCTCGTTCAGCCAGCGCACTTCGCGCTCCACGGACTCCATGCCGTGTCGCTGCAGCTCAAGCGTGTAGTCGTCAAGGCGCTCGCGTGTACGGACCAGGGAGGCGCGCATCTTCTCCAGACGCTCCTCCAGCCGGCTGCGACGGCCTTCCAGCACCCGCATCCGCACCTCGCGCTCCGTCTGCCCGAAGAAGGCGAAGCGAGCCGCGAAGTGCTCGTCCTCCCAGGTGTCGGGGCCGGTGTGCGAGAGGAGCTCCTCGAAGTGCTCCTTACCTTCTGCCGTCAACCGGTAGACGATCTTGGCGCGCCGCCCTGCGAGTGAAGCGGCGAGGGCATCCTCGGGAGCACTTCCCGGCTCCTCGATCAACCAGCCGTTGGCAACCAGCGTCTTGAGGCAGGGGTAGAGGGTCCCGTAGCTGAAGGCCCGGAAGATTCCCAGCGACGTATTGAGCCGTTTGCGCAGCTCATACCCGTGCATCGGGGCTTCACGGAGCAGACCGAGCACGGCGAATTCGAGGATGCCGGAGCGCCTGCTCATCGTCGCCTCTCTCGCTGTACTGGTCCGCTTATGTCGTGCTGATGTATCGACTCGATACATCAGCACGATAGAACGACGTTCCTGCTGGGACAAGAGGGGTCATGGTGAACGGCGTCACATCGCCAATTCATGGGAAGCAAGTTGCCCGATTTGGGGTGAACTTCAGATCTAGGGGGGTTTTGACCATGCGTAGTCTGTGCGGCATGCAGACCACCGGGAACCAAATGACGCCACAGAGCGTCATCGCCGTGGATGCGCAGCGGATGAGTCCTTCACGGGACTGGTCCGTATCCATTTCGGGGGGACCGGAACTCAACTGCCGCTTCCAGGCGTCTCGCCTGCCCGAGGAGTAGTCGTTCGATGAGCGAGCACCGTCGCAAACCGCCTCAGCAGCCGCAGGGTGGCGGGCGAACCGGGGCCAGGCGCTCCGCCGAGCAGCCCACTGGCCGCCGCGCAGCCCAGCCCCGGGGCACCACTTCACCCTCTCCTTCTGCTTCGTACGGCGAGGAGCGTCCGCGCGGCGGCCGGGCCGAGGCCCGGCGTGCTGCGCAACGCAGTGGCCCTGGCGGTGGTCGCCGGCGCGTGGACGAAGCCGCGGGCGCCGGCCATGGCGGCCGCGGCGGACGTCGCGGTGGCGGCGGTGGCGGGGGTCATGAGGGCCTCGGCCGCGGTCGCGGCGGCCGTCCGTCCAAAAAGCGGTTCATCGACTACCCGCGCCACAACAAGCACGGCTGGCGGCGGTGGGTGCCGTCGTGGAAGCTCGTTACGGGGGCATTCCTGGGTTTCGTCGGCAGTCTGATGGCCGCCGCCACCATCGCGTACGCGATGGTGGAGGTTCCGGACCCGGCCAAGACGGCCAAGGCTCAGAACAATGTCTACTACTGGGCCGACGGCACCCAGATGGTCGCCACCGGCGGTGAGGTCAACCGCCAGATCATCGGGATCGAGCAGATTCCCGACGAGATGCAGAACGCGGTGATCTCGGCCGAGAACAAGACGTTCCGGGATGACTCGGGCATCGACCCGAAGGGCATCACCCGCGCGCTCTTCAACATGGCCAGGGGCCAGCAGACCCAGGGTGGCTCCACCATCACCCAGCAGTATGTGAAGAACGCGCGGCTCGACGACCAGTCCCAGACCCTGGAACGTAAGTTCAAAGAGCTGTTCATCTCCATAAGAGTCGGCACCGACGTGGGCAAGCCGCAGATCATGGCCGGCTACCTGAACACCGCCTACTACGGGCGTGGCGCGTACGGCATCCAGGCCGCGGCCCGCACGTACTACGGCAAGAACGCCACGGACCTGAACGCCAGCGAGTGCGCGTTCCTCGCCGCGCTCCTCAAGGGCGCGACCTACTACGACCCTGCGGGCGCCACGGAAATCGATACGACGGCGACCAAGAAGGACAACACGATCCGTGCCACCAAGCGCTGGCGCTGGATCCTCGACGAGATGGTCAAGGACGGGCACCTCAGCGCCGAGGAGCGGAACAAGTACACCGCCTTCCCGATGCCCGACAAGCTCAAGAAGAACGCGCAGCTGAGCGGTCAGGTCGGCTATCTGGTGGACCTCGCCAAGTCCTACATCCTCAACAACGCCGAAGGCGTCGACGCAAAGAAGCTCGCCCAGGGTGGCTACGCGATCCACACGACCTTCGACAAGAAGAAGGTCAACGAGCTGGAGAAGGCCGTCAAGAAGGTCCGCGAGGCCAACATCAAGCCCAAGAAGCGCCCGGAGACGGACACGCACGTCCAGTTCGGTGGCGCCTCGGTGGAACCGGAGACCGGCAAGATCGTCGCGATCTACGGCGGCGAGGACGCGACACGGCACTTCACGAACAACGCCAACGAGACCGGCGCCCAGGTCGGATCGACCTTCAAACCGTTCGTCCTGGCCGCCGCGATGCGCGACGGGGTGCGCGACCCCCGGCTGGGTCCCGATCAGGGACCGGACGAGCGCAGGATCGTCGACCCGGACAAGAGTCGGTACAGCGGCAAGAACAAGCTCAAGATCAAAAACTGGGACGGTTCCGTCTGGCGCAACGAGAAGGGAGAGGAGTGGCTGCAGCGCAACGACGGCGACGAGTCGTACAAGAACATCGATCTGCGCGAAGCCATGATCCACTCAGCCAACTCGCCGTTCGTTCAGCTGGGCATGGACATCGGAATTCCCCAGGTCCGGGAGGCGGCCATCGACGCCGGTCTGCTCGACGCCCCCAGCCTGTCCACATCGAACGTCCCGTCCTTCTCGATCGGTATCTCCTCCCCCAGTGCCATCCGGATGGCCGGCGCGTACGCGACGTTCGCAGCCGAGGGCAAGCAGCGTGAGCCGTACTCCGTCACCAAGGTCGAGCACGAGGGCAAGAAGATCTTCGAGTACGACGGCAAGCCGAAGACGGCCTTCTCCTCGGCCGTTGCGAACAATGTGACCGATGTACTCAGGGATGTCGTCGACGACCCCGAGGGCACCGGCCGTAACGCCCGCCTTCCCGGCCGGCAGGTCGCCGGCAAGACCGGTACGACCGACGGCAACAAGTCGGCCTGGTTCGTCGGCTACACACCGCAGCTGTCGACCGCCATCGACATGTACCGGCTCGACGACGACGAGAAGAGCGACAAGCCGCGCCAGTTCCTCGAGATGTACGGCACCGGTGGCCAGGACAAGATCCACGGTGCATCGTTCCCCTCGGAGATCTGGCAGGACTACATGGAGCAGGCGCTCAAGGGCGCAGAGCTGCTCACCTTCCCGGAGCCTGAGCCCATCGAGGGCGAAGCCGTCTGGGGCGGCGGCGCCTCCAGCCCGCCCCCGCCGCCGACCGAGGCTCCGTCGGCCACGCCGTCCGAGACGCCGTCGGCCACGCCGTCCGAGACGCCGTCCACCAGCCCCGAACCCAGCGAGTCCTGCAATCCCTGGGAGGACTGGACCTGCGAGCCCGGCGGCTCCAACGGCGGCAATGATCCCGGCGGCACCGACAACGGGGGCGCCAACAACGGGGGTGCCAACAACGGCGGGGCGAACGGCGGCACTACAACCAGCCCGTCAACGTCACCGGGCACCGACGCAGGCGGCGCCGACGGAGGCTTCATCGGAGGCTCCGAGAGCGAGTAGCAGCCACCCCGGCAACGCCACGAGGGCCGCCGCACCCGGTACGCACAGCACCTGTGCACTCCGGAGCGGCGGCCCTCGTCGTGTCCCCACCCCCGTACGGCAGGATGTGCAGCATGCCCAGCGCAGAAGAGACGAGCGTGTACCAGGACCGGCCCGACGTACGGCCCACCAGGCGGGACAAGATCGCCGCGGCCGGCAGCGAGCTGATCGGTGGCCCGGCCGGCCGCTGGGCCCTGCGCGGCAGCAGTGGCCGACTCACCCCCGTACGCGTCGTCGCACTGGTGGCGATCGGGATGTTTGCGCTTGGCATGGTGCAGAAGATGCCCTGCTACAACTGGGCGTGGTTCAGGGGCACCAGCTCTCAGTACACGCACGCCTGCTACTCCGACATTCCGCACCTCTTCCTGGGACGCGGCTTCTCGGAGGGACTCATTCCGTACTTCGACCGGCTGCCCGGCGACATGGAGTACCTCGAGTACCCCGTGCTGACGGGTCTGTTCATGCAGGTCGCGTCCTGGCTCAACCTGGCCGACGGCTCCGTGCAGAACCAGGAGCAGACGTACTGGATGATCAACGCGGGCATGCTGATGATCTGCACCGCGGTCATCGCCGTCTGCGTGGCCCGCACCCACCGCCGCCGCCCCTGGGACGCGCTGCTGCTGGCGCTGGCGCCCGCCTTCGCGCTCACCGCCACCATCAACTGGGACCTGTTGGCCGTGGCGCTCACCGCTGCGGCGATGCTGATGTGGTCACGCGGCCGGACGCTGGCGTTCGGCATCCTCATCGGGCTCGCGACCGCCGCCAAGCTCTATCCCGTGCTGCTCCTCGGGCCGCTGCTCCTGCTGTGCTGGCGGGCGGGGAAATGGCGGGAGTTCACCACGGCGACGCTCGGCGCGGCAGGCGCCTGGCTGGTGGTCAACCTGCCCGTGATGCTGCTCGCACCGGAAGGGTGGAAAAAGTTCTACACCTTCAGCCGGGAGCGCCAGGTCGACTTCGGCTCGTTCTGGCTGATCATCACGCAGCGCACGGGCGAGCCGCTGGAAGTCGAATCGGTGAACACCTACGCGACGCTGCTGATGCTCCTGGCCTGCGCCGGCATCGCGGCCCTGACCTTCACCGCGCCGCGACGGCCGCGCTTCGCGCAGCTTGCCTTCCTGGTCGTCGCCGCGTTCATCCTCACCAACAAGGTCTATTCGCCGCAGTACGTACTGTGGCTGATCCCGCTCGCCGCTCTGGCCAGGCCCCGCTGGCGGGACTTCCTGATCTGGCAGGCCTGCGAGGTCATGTACTTCCTGGGCATCTGGATGTATCTCGCGTACACGACAAGCCCCAAGCACCAGGGACTGCCGACCGAGGGCTACCAGCTGGCCATTGCCCTGCATCTGATCGGAACGCTGTACATGTGCGCGGTGATCGTGCGGGACATCCTGATGCCGGAGCGGGACGGCGTACGGAACGACGGGTCGGACGACCCGTCGGGCGGGGTGCTCGACGGGGCCGGCGACGTGTTCGTCCTGGGGCACCGGGCGACGCATCCCCCACGGCACGTGGCGCAGGCCGTGGAAGGGCCGCGGGTGGAGTGGGGAGCGCAGACCGAGGCGTCCGGGGCGGGGCCCCAGCCGTCGGCCTAGCGCGGGCGGGGCCCGGAGCTGGGGCTGGGCCGGGGCTGACGGCCTAGCGGTCGACGAGGCGGTCGAACTGCGTCGTGGTGTGGCGCAGATGGGCCACCAGCTCTTCGCCGACCTTCGGCTCCTGGGCGTCCGACGGGACGAACAGAATCGAAACCTGCATGTGCGGCGGTTCGGCGAACCAGCGCTGCTTGCCGGCCCAGACGAACGGCGACAGGTTGCGGTTGACGGTCGCCAGGCCCGCGCGGGCGACACCCTTGGCGCGCGGCATCACACCGTGCAGGGCCTTCGGCGCCTCCAGGCCGACGCCGTGGGACGTACCGCCGGCGACCACTACCAGCCAGCCGTCCGACGCCGCCTTCTGCTGGCGGTAGCCGAAGCGGTCGCCCTTGGCGACAGGGGTGACGTCCAGGACAGCGCCGCGGTACTCCGTCGCATCGTGGTCGCCCAGCCACAGCCGCGTGCCGATGCGGGCGCGGAAGCGGGTCTGCGGGAACTGCTGCTGAAGGCGGGCCAGTTCCTCGGCGCGCAGATGGCTGACGAACATGGCGTGCAGCGGCAGCCTGGCCGCACGTAGCCGGTCCATCCAGCCGATGACCTCCTCGACCGCGTCCGAGCCGTCCGTACGGTCCAGGGGCAGGTGGAGCGCGAAGCCTTCCAACCGTACGTCCTCGATGGCGGCGTGCAGCTGGCTGAGCTCCTGCTCCCGTACGCCGTGGCGCTTCATGGAGCTCATGCACTCGATGACGACCCGCGCGCCCACCAGTGCGTGCACACCGTCGACAGAAGAGACCGAGCGGATGACGCGATCGGGCAGCGGAACCGGTTCTTCACCTCGGCGGAACGGCGTGAGGACCAGGAGATCACCGCTGAACCAGTCCTTGACCCGGGCCGCCTCGTAGGTGGTGCCGACGGCCAGCATGTCGGAGCCGAAGCGTGAAGCCTCGTCCGCGAGGCGCTCATGGCCGAAGCCGTAGCCGTTGCCCTTGCAGACCGGTACGAGGCCGGGGAACTGGTCGATCACGGACTTCTGGTGCGCCCGCCAGCGCGCGGTGTCGACGTAGAGGGAGAGCGCCATGGCCGGCCCGGAACCTTTCTGGTGGCTGCGGTGTATCAGAGGTATGTGCGAGATCTACGAGCCTACGGCGTCGGCCGCGGCAGCATCAGCAACGTCGTCAGCGGCGCGACATGTACATGTCGAGCGCCTTGTGCAGCAGCTTGTTGAGCGGGAAGTCCCACTCACCGACGTACTCGACGGCCTCACCACCCGTGCCGACCTTGAACTGGATCAGACCGAAGAGGTGGTCGGTCTCGTCGAGCGAGTCACTGATGCCGCGCAGGTCATAGACGGTGGCGCCCATCGCGTACGCATCGCGCAGCATCCGCCACTGCATCGCGTTCGAGGGCCGGACCTCACGTCCGATGTTGTCGGATGCGCCGTACGAGTACCAGACATGCCCACCGACGACCAGCATCGTCGCCGCGGACAGGTTCACGCCGTTGTGCCGCGCGAAGTACAGCCGCATGCGGTTGGGGTCCTCGGAGTTGAGCACCGACCACATGCGCTGGAAGTACGAGAGCGGGCGCGGCCGGAAGTGATCACGCACCGCGGTGATCTCGTACAGCCGCTGCCATTCGGCGAGATCCTCGTAACCGCCCTGGACGACCTCGACACCGGCCTTCTCGGCCTTCTTGATGTTGCGCCGCCACAGCTGGTTGAAGCCCTTGAGGACATCGTCGAGCGCACGGTTCGCCAACGGCACCTGGTACACGTACCGCGGCTGTACGTCCCCGAAGCCGGCGCCGCCGTCCTCGCCCTGCTGCCAGCCCATCTTCCGCAGCCGGTCCGCCACCTCGAAGGCACGCGGCTCGATATGCGTCGCCTCCACATCACGCAGCCGCTTCACATCCGGGTCCTGGATACCGGCCTTGATCGCCGGCGCGTCCCAGCGGCGGATGACCACCGGCGGGCCCATCTTCACGGAGAAGGCACCCTGCTGCTTCAGATGGGCGAGCATCGGCTGAAGCCAGTCGTCCAGGTTCGGCGCGTACCAGTTGATCACCGGGCCCTCGGGCAGATACGCGAGATACCGCTTGATCTTGGGCAGCTGGCGATACAGCACCAGACCGGCACCCACCAGCTGACCGCTCTTGTCGAACCAGCCCAGGTTCTCCGAGCGCCATTCCGTCTTCACATCCGCCCATGCCGGGACCTGGCAGTGACTGGCCGCGGGCAGGCTCTGGATATACGCCAGATGCTGCTCACGGCTAATGGTCCTCAGGGTCAGGCTCATGCGGGGCGCTCCTCGGCAGGTGTGTCCCCATGGGTACAGGGGCTCCGGCTCTCGCGCCGAAGCCTACTGCGCTGGAGAAGCGCCCCGGATGGCCGGAGGCAAGACCGCCCTTGCTAGCCGAGGAGTCCGCCGAAGAGTCCGCCGTGAGCCATACCGAGGAAGAAGCCGAGCGCGGAGGCACCCAGGCCGATGATCAGCGGGAACCGTTCGCGGGTCGTCTCCGAGATGAACTGGCCGTACGCGCCGGTGAGGATCCCCACCAGCCCGGTCCACGAGCTGAGCAGATGGAGGTTGTCGAACATCGCCGATACGAACGCGATGGCGCCGAGCACCAGCGTCACCGCGACCAGGGTGTCCTGGAGGGGATGAGGCTTGCCGTCCGTGGCGAAGAGGGAGACGGAGGACTGACGTCGCATTGCCTGTGCCATGAGGCACCTCCTGGCGTTGCCGGAAGGCGGCGCATCGTAGCGCCGCGCACACCCGATGCGTACAGATTGCGTCTCCAGGCCACCGGATTTCAACCGGAAGCCCGTCTGCAGGTAGTCTGTACGGTCTGCACCGGTGTCTGCCCAGGCCAGAACACAATCCCCCGGGATTGTCAGTGGCGGCCGATACCGTTGCTTACGCATCACGACCCTCCTGCCACGGAACGACCGTGGCCGCTGAGTCCAAAGGAGGTGGGTTCCACATGCGTCACTATGAGGTGATGGTCATCCTCGACCCCGATCTCGAGGAGCGCGCTGTCTCCCCGCTGATCGAGAACTTCCTCTCCGTCGTCCGTGAGGGCAACGGAAAGGTTGAGAAGGTCGACACCTGGGGCCGTCGTCGTCTCGCTTACGAGATCAAGAAGAAGCCTGAGGGCATCTACTCGGTCATCGACCTGCAGGCCGAGCCTGCGGTCGTCAAGGAGCTCGACCGACAGATGAACCTGAACGAGTCGGTCCTCCGGACCAAGGTCCTCCGTCCCGAGACCCACTGAGCATCTAGCTCAGAGGTCATCGGGTTCGAGTAGCAGCAAGCAGCCAGAAGCAATCCCCGCCGAGAGGTTCACCCATGGCAGGCGAGACCGTCATCACGGTCGTCGGCAATCTCGTCGACGACCCCGAGCTGCGCTTCACCCCGTCCGGTGCGGCTGTCGCGAAGTTCCGCGTCGCGTCCACTCCCCGCATCTTTGACAAGCAGACCAATGAGTGGAAGGACGGCGAAGGCCTGTTCCTCACCTGCTCGGTCTGGCGTCAGGCGGCGGAGAACGTCGCAGAGTCGCTTACGCGAGGCATGCGCGTCGTCGTGCAGGGCCGCCTCAAGCAGCGGTCCTACGAAGACCGCGAGGGCGTCAAGCGCACGGTCTACGAGCTGGACGTCGAGGAAGTCGGCCCCAGCCTCAAGAACGCCACGGCCAAGGTCACCAAGACCACCGGTCGCGGTGGCCAGGGTGGCTATGGCGGCGGTCAGCAGCAGGGCGGCGGCGGAAACTGGGGCGGCGGTCCCAGTGGTGGTGGCCAGCAGCAGGGCGGCGGCGGTGCACCCGCCGACGACCCCTGGGCCACCAGCGCGCCGGCCGGCGGCGGCCAGCAGCAGGGCGGTGGGGGCAGCTGGGGCGGAAGCTCCGGCGGTTCCGGCGGCGGCTACTCGGACGAGCCGCCCTTCTAAGGGCAGCTCGTACCCCACTTCTTGATCAACAGGAGATACACATGGCGAAGCCGCCTGTGCGCAAGCCGAAGAAGAAGGTCTGCGCATTCTGCAAGGACAAGACCGTTTACGTGGACTACAAGGACACGAACATGCTGCGGAAGTTCATTTCCGACCGTGGCAAGATCCGTGCCCGCCGCGTCACCGGCAACTGCACACAGCACCAGCGTGACGTCGCCACGGCCGTGAAGAACAGCCGTGAGATGGCGCTGCTGCCCTACACGTCCACCGCGCGATAAGGGAAGGGTGACCGAATCATGAAGATCATCCTCACCCACGAGGTCTCTGGCCTCGGTGCAGCCGGCGACGTCGTTGACGTCAAGGACGGCTACGCTCGCAACTACCTGGTTCCGCGTGGTTTCGCGATCCGCTGGACCAAGGGTGGCGAGAAGGACGTGGCGCAGATCCGCCGCGCCCGCAAGATCCACGAGATCGCGACCATCGAGCAGGCCAACTCCATCAAGGGCCAGCTCGAGGCTGTCAAGGTGCGTCTGGCTGTTCGCTCCGGCGAAGCCGGCCGCCTCTTCGGCTCCGTCACCCCGGCCGACATCGCCTCGGCGATCAAGGCTGCCGGTGGTCCGGAGGTCGACAAGCGCCGCGTTGAGCTCGGTTCGCCGATCAAGACCCTGGGCTCGCACCAGGTGTCTGTGCGTCTGCACCCCGAGGTCGCCGCGAAGCTGGGCGTCGAGGTCGTCGCCGCCTAAGGCTGCGCTCGACTGAACAGTTCGAAGGGCCGCACCCATGGGTGCGGCCCTTTCGCTTTGCCCTGTTTCACGTGAAACATCGATGTGGCCCTCCAGGGTCTCCGGAGGGCCTTGAGGGTCCTCCTCAGCGCGTTGCTCCGGTGACGATCCAGCGGCCCGAGCGCGTACGGAGCCAGAGCGTGAGCATGCGGACCGTCATCATCAGCGTCATCGCCCACCACAGAGCCGTCAGGCCCCCGCCGAGCGTAGGAATGAGCAAAGCGACAGGCGCGAACACCGCCAGCGTCAGCACCATCGCCCAGGCCAGGTAGGGGCCGTCGCCCGCTCCCATCAGTACGCCGTCGAGTACGAAGACCACTCCCGCGATCGGCTGGGAGACGGCGACCACCAGCAGCGCCGGCAGAAGGGTGTCCCGCACCGCCTGGTCGCTGGTGAACAGCGGAATGAAGAGCGTCCGCGAGGCCACGATCAGAACGCCGAGTACCACACCCGCGGCGAGCCCCCACTGCACCATGCGACGGCACACTTCCCGGGCGCCCTCCGCGTCGTCGGCGCCCAGATGACGGCCGATGATCGCCTGTCCGGCTATGGCGATCGCGTCGAGTGCGAAGGCCATCAGGGTCCACAGGGAAAGGATGATCTGGTGCGCGGCGATATCGACGTCGCCGAGTCCGGCCGCGACGGCCGTAGCGATCATCAGGACGGCACGCAGGCAGAGCGTACGGACCAGGAGGGGGACACCGGCCTGGGCGCTGGCTCGAATACCCGCCGCGTCGGGGCGGAGCGAAGCGCCATGCCGCCGAGCTCCCCGTATGACCACAACCAGATAGGCGACAGCCATGGCGCACTGGGCGATGACAGTGCCCCAGGCGGAACCGGCAATGCCGAGGCCGGCGCCGTAGACGAGGCCGGCGTTGAGTGCCGCGTTGGCGGCAAAGCCGCCGATCGCGACGTACAGCGGAGTCCGGGTGTCCTGGAGACCACGCAGCACGCCGGTGGCGGCCAGCACGATCAGCATCGCGGGGATGCCGAGACTGGAGATCCTCAGATAGGTGATGGCATACGGGGTGGCGGTGTCGGAGGTGCCGAAGAGCTCGATGAGCCAGGGTGCCGCGGGCAGGGTGACGGCGATGACGCCGACACCGAGCAGCAGCGCCAGCCAGATGCCGTCCATCCCCTGACGGATGGCGGCCGGGAGATCGCCCGCGCCGACGCGGCGGGCGACGGCGGCTGTCGTGGCGTAGGCGAGGAAAACGAAGACGCTCACGGCCGTCATCAGCAGGGCCGCCGCGACCCCCAGTCCGGCGAGTTGCGGGGTGCCGAGATGGCCGACGATGGCGCTGTCGACCATCACGAAGAGCGGCTCGGAGACGAGGGCGCCGAAGGCAGGGACGGCGAGTGCGACGATCTCTCGGTCGTGGTGTCGCCGGCGGGCCTTCGGTACGGCGGGGGCCTGTGTCATGCCATCAATCTAATCTTCCACAGGTAAGAGATGTAATGTACCTGCGATCCTTACCAATCTCTATGGTGTGCGTTCTGCTGTGCGCCGTTTGTTCTGATCTTGGTCCAGTCGGGAAAGTTTTTCTCCCCCACAGCCAGTGGACGGAAAAAGACCAGGTCAGAGCGAGTGCAGCGAGGTGGCTATGACTTTGTCCACAGTGCTGTCCCCCGGTCCGTGCACAGGTTCCGGAGAGTTCTCCACAGCATCTGGTCTTTCGTCCACATGGCCTGTGGATAACAAGATTGGCTGACGGTGCCGACGGGCCTACCGTGGACCGTCACCCGACGCGCCGGAAGCGGAGTCTGGCGACTCGTTTTGTCAGTGTCGTGCCGTAGAAAGAGTGGCACGGCGAGGTCCGCGGAGCGGACGGGAGGAGGTGGCCGGGTGAGCATTTCCGAGCCCTTGGACGACCCGTGGGCCGTGGATGGTCCCGGCGACCGCCTGCCCGTCTCCCGCCAGCGTCGCAGCGACGGCCGCGGTGGCCGAGAGGACCAGCACGAACGCGGCAGGGAGAGCGGAGGCTGGGACGGCAGCTCTCCCGGCTTCGAGCGTGTGCCTCCCCAGGATCTGGACGCCGAACAGTCAGTTCTCGGCGGCATGCTGCTGTCCAAGGACGCCATCGCCGATGTCGTGGAGATCATCAAGGGCCACGACTTCTACCGGCCGGCCCATGAGACGGTCTACACGGCGATTCTCGACCTCTATGCCAAGGGCGAGCCGGCCGACCCCATCACGGTCGCGGCCGAGCTGGTCAAGCGCGGCGAGATCACCCGGGTCGGCGGGGCGCCCTATCTCCACACGCTGGTCCAGTCGGTGCCGACCGCGGCCAACGCTTCGTACTACGCGGAAATCGTCCATGAGCGCGCCGTGCTGCGCAGGCTCGTGGAGGCCGGCACCAAGATCACGCAGATGGGGTACGCCGCCGACGGAGACGTCGACGAGATCGTCAACTCAGCCCAGGCCGAGATCTACGCCGTCACCGAGCAGCGGACCAGTGAGGACTATCTGCCTCTCGGCGACATCATGGAAGGCGCGCTCGACGAGATCGAGGCGATCGGTTCGCGCAGCGGCGAGATGACCGGTGTGCCCACCGGTTTCACGGACTTCGACTCCCTGACCAACGGTCTTCACCCGGGTCAGATGATCGTCATCGCGGCTCGTCCCGCAATGGGTAAGTCCACGCTGGCGCTGGACTTCGCGCGGGCTTGTTCGATCAAGAACAACCTGCCGAGCGTGATCTTCTCTCTCGAGATGGGCCGCAATGAGATCGCGATGCGTCTGCTGTCCGCCGAAGCGCGGGTGGCGCTGCACCATATGCGCTCGGGGACGATGACGGACGAGGACTGGACGCGGCTGGCACGCCGGATGCCGGATGTCTCGCAGGCACCGCTCTACATCGACGACTCGCCCAACCTCTCGATGATGGAGATCCGGGCGAAGTGCCGACGGCTCAAGCAGCGCAATGATCTGAAGCTGGTCGTCATCGACTATCTGCAGCTGATGCAGTCCGGTGGCTCGAAGCGAGCGGAGAGCCGTCAGCAGGAGGTCTCGGACATGTCCCGAAACCTCAAGCTGCTGGCGAAGGAGCTCGAGCTGCCGGTGATTGCGCTGTCCCAGCTGAACCGTGGTCCCGAGCAGCGTACGGACAAGAAGCCGATGGTCTCCGACCTGCGTGAGTCGGGGTCGATCGAGCAGGACGCGGACATGGTCATCCTGTTGCACCGTGAGGATGCGTACGAGAAGGAGTCGCCGCGTGCCGGTGAGGCGGACCTGATTGTCGCCAAGCACCGTAATGGTCCGACTGCGACGATCACGGTGGCTTTTCAGGGTCACTACTCGCGGTTTGTGGACATGGCGCAGACCTGATCCCATCGGATGCGGGGGCGGGGGCAGCTGTGTTCGATGGCCGGGGGATGGAGACGCGGACACGGGTCGCGTAGTGAGTTCGACGGGGCGGACCGGGCACCGATAGACCTGCCCCATGACCTCATTGTTGACCTCACCCTTTGAAGAGCTGCTTCCCGCTACGCAGCGTGCCCTTCTGCACCGCATCGCCGTCGCGCAGTCCGAGGGGCGCGCGCCTTCCCTCGTTGCTGCTGTGGCGCGCGACAGGCAGTTGGTCTGGTGGGGCTCCCGTACTTCGGTCGCCGGGCATGCGCCGGAGGACGACACCCAGTACCGCATTGGCTCGATCACCAAGACCTTCACGGCCGTCCTGGTGCTGAGGCTGCGGGACGAGGGGCTGCTCGACTTGAACGACCCTCTGGAGAAGCACCTTTCCGGCACGGGTGTGGGAGATGTGACCATCGCTCAGCTACTCGGACACAGCGCGGGCGTCGCTGCGGAATCCCCGGCCCCGTGGTGGGAGCGGACACCGGGCACCCTCCGACCGGAACTCGCCGATGTTCTCGGTGAGCAGCCGCGGATGCATCCTGCCGGCCGTCGCCATCACTACTCCAACCCTGGCTATACGCTGCTCGGTTCGCTGATCGAGGAGGTGCGGGGCGCGTCCTGGGAGGAGGTTTTGCGGCGCGAGATTCTTGAACCGCTCGCCATGAGTCGTACGAGCACACAGCCTCGGGCTCCGCATGCAGGCGGCTGGGCCGTGCACCCGTGGGCCGATGTGATGATGCCCGAACCGACCGAGGATCTCGGTCTGATGGCTCCGGCTGGGCAGCTGTGGTCGACCGCAGCCGATCTCTGCCGGTTCGCCGCATTTCTCGCTGAGGGCGATGAGCGTGTGCTGAGCGCCGCGTCCGTCCGGGAGATGAGGGCGCCGTCCGTGCAGGCCGAGACCGGGGAATGGGACAGCGCTTACGGTCTGGGGTTGCAGATCGTACGGAAGGACGGCCGCACCTTGATCGGACACGGGGGCTCGCTGCCTGGCTTCGTCGCGGGACTCTGGTTGAGCGTGGAGGACGGTGTCGCCGCTGTCGTACTCGCCAACGCCACTTCGGGCCCGCTGACCGCGGCGGTTGCTGCCGATCTCGTGCGGATCGTGGCCGAGGCGGAGCCGCGTATCCCCGAGCCCTGGCGGCCGCTGCCCGAGGTCGACCAGGCGCTGCTGCAGCTGACCGGGCCCTGGTACTGGGGGACGTACGCCTTCGGGCTGCGTCTTGTCGCCGACCGTGGCCTGGAACTGCAACCGCTCCGCGGTGGCGGCCGCGGGTCCCGCTTCGTTGCGGCGGAGGGGGCTGAAGGGACCTGGACGGGTCTCGACGGCTACTACGCGGGGGAGACGCTGCGGGTGGTGCGCCGGGAGGACGGCTCGGTGAGCCATCTCGACCTGGGGTCGTTCGTCTTCACTCGCGAGCCGTACGAGCCGGGTGCGGCGGTTCCGGGCGGTGTCGACCCCGAGGGCTGGCGCGGGATGTGATGTTTCACGTGAAACCGGACAGACGGGTGGGATGCCGGTAGAGTGCGGGCGGGCCCGAAGCCGCAACGTGGATTTGCGACTTCGGGCCCTATCCGCTCCGGGCGGCAGGGCGGACTCCAACTGCTTTTCTGGAGAAAGCTAGTTGAGAGAGCACAGTTTCGTTCCGCTGTTCCAGGACTCCAGCAGGCCACGGTGGACAGCTGTCACGTCATGGCGGGCAGCCAGGAGCAGCGCGTCCCGGGTGAACGGGCAGGTGGCGACGAGCAGAGCGATGTCGGCGTTGTACTCGAGTTTGGCCATGCCGGCGAACTGCTGGACGTCGCCGCTGGTGATGGTCGCGGCAGGTGTACGGGACTTGCACTGGACCACGATGCGGCGGCCGTCTTCGGCGTAGGCGACGATGTCGGCCCCTGTGTCGCCGTGGCCACCGGTGACCGTGACCCGGTCGCAGCCGTCCCGCCGGCAGAGCCAGGCGATGTGCTGCTCGAACTGACGGGGATTCATGGCGTCGAGTGCGCCCATCGAGCCCGCAGCTTCCCGCTCGCGCAGCACTCGTCGGAGGTGGGTGACTTCTCCTTCGAGGGTTTCGAGGCGGGCGCGGTGCTCGCTGCCGCTCTGGACAGCGACGTTGAGGAGCGGCACGACGGCGCGGCCGAGAGTGGTGCGGCAGGTGGCTTCCGCGATCTGGGCGACGTTGCTGTCGGTGTGTGCAGGCATGTGCTGGGCGAGGAGTTCGACGATGCGGTCGTCGATCAGTGTGGCAAGCCTGTGGACAAAGTTATCCACAGGCTGGGGCCGCTGCATTTCCTCGGCGTTGAGCAGGTACGTACGCACCTGACGTGCGACGACGCTGTCACGTAGCAACATCGCGACGTTGAGGACGGTCCTTCTCGTGAACAGTGCAGCCTTGCTGGCGAAGCGGTCCACGGAGGTGAGTGCCTTGAAGGCACTCACCTCCTCGCTGGTCGCCAGGCGATAGCCGTTCGACTCAAGCTCCTCGCGGTGATCGCACACCATGCTGCGAATCGCGGTCTCGGCTACCTCGAAGTAGTTGGCGACCATCCGTGTTGTCACATGCAGCCCATCCGGGAGCAGTGAGACTGTCTTGACCTTGTCGAGCACTTCCGTGCGCTCGGCCACGCCGTTCCGCAGTGCCCTTGACTCCACTAGTGCCATTTCGTTGACCATGCCCGTCTCCTCTTGGCCCCCTCGGGCCGTTCGAGTAGGGGGACGGGATCCGGACATGAGGCCGCCCCCTCTTGCCGGGGGCAACGAGCCGAATCGGATAAAGATGCGGTATTCAGATACTCATCTTGAAGCCGACGTGGGAGGCCTCGAAGCCGAGCCGCTCGTAGAAGCGGCGGGCGTCGGTGCGGGTGGCGTCCGAGGTCAGCTGTACCAACTGGCAGTTCTGGCGGCGTGATTCGCCGATGGCCCATTCGATGAGCCGGGTGCCGAGGCCGCTGCCGCGTTCGTCGGCATGGATCCGTACGCCTTCGATGATCGAGCGGGTGGAGCCGCGCCGGGAGAGCCCGGGGATGATCGTGAGCTGCAGCGTGCCGACGACCCGGCCCTCGCGTACGGCGACGACCTGGTGCTGGTTCGGGTCCTGGGCCAGTCGTTCGAAGGCGGCGGTGTACGGAGTGAGGTCGTCCGGCGATTCGCGCTGGGCGCCCAGTGGGTCGTCGGCGAGCATCGCCACGATCGTCGGGATGTCTGCGGGTGCGGCGGGTCGTATGTCCAGGTCGCTCATGATCCGCAGACTACGCGGGGACCCGAAGCTCCTCGACGGCCCGGACCAGGGGGGCCAGCTCGGGGTCCTCGGCGGCCTGGTCGAGTGCCTCGCGCAGGGCCGTGTCGTTGGTGGGCCTGGCTTCGGCGAGCAGGGCCTGGCCGGACTCCGTGACATCGGTGTAGATGCCGCGGCGGTCAGTGTCGCAGAGATAGCGGGTCAGCAGGCCGCGGTCCTCGAGGCGGGTGACCAGGCGGGTGGTGGCGCTCTGGCTGAGGACGACGGCGTCGGCGACCTGCTTCATCTGCAGATGCCCGCCGGGGCCGTTGTGCTGGCGGCTGAGGACGTCGAGCAGCGAGTACTCGCGCATGCTCAGGCCGTGCCCGGCCTCGAGTGCCCGCTCGATATGGGCCTCGATCTTCCCGTGGAGCAGGGAGAGGGCGCACCAGCTCTGAGAGAGGGCGGTGAGGGCGGGGTCGGTCGCTGTCATGGGTCTTCCTCCTCCGAGCCGGAGCGGCTTTCACCAGGATAGACGACTGATGCAATAGCCCGCGCTTGCAATTAATCAGCGTCTGCAATTATTGTGAACGCCCGTAAGGCGCAGATGCAATCGTTTGGAAGGTGTACCCCCCATGCCACTCGCGCTCCTCGCCCTTGCCGTCGGGGCCTTCGGGATCGGCACCACCGAGTTTGTGATCATGGGGTTGCTCCCCGAGGTCGCCGCCGACTTCCAGGTCTCCATCCCCGCTGCCGGCTTTCTGGTCACCGGGTACGGCCTCGGTGTCGTCCTCGGCGCTCCGCTGATGACTGCCCTCGGCACCCGCGTTTCCCGCAAGCGGATGCTGATGCTGCTGATGGGGTTGTTCATCGCGGGCAATGTGCTCTCTGCCGTCGCGCCGGTCTTCGAAGTCATGCTGGCCGGCCGGGTCGTCGCTTCCTTCGCGCACGGTGCCTTCTTCGGCATCGGGTCGGTCGTCGCGGCCGATCTCGTCGCTCCCGAGAAGAAGGCCGGGGCGATCGCCATGATGTTCACCGGTCTGACTGTCGCCAATGTCGTCGGCGTCCCGCTCGGTACCTTCGTGGGCCAGAGCGCCGGCTGGCGGACCACGTTCTTCATCGTCGCCGCGCTCGGTGTCATCGGCCTTGCGGGTGTTGCCAAGCTGGTGCCGGAGCAGCCCAAGCCAGAAGGCGTGCGGCTGCGCGACGAGCTCTCGGCCTTCCGTAATGTGCAGGTCCTGCTTGCCATGGCGATGACGGTCCTCGGCTTTGGCGGAGTCTTCGCCGCGATCACCTACATCACGCCGATGATGACCGATGTCGCCGGCTACTCCGACGGCTCCGTCACCTGGCTGTTGGTCCTGTTCGGCCTCGGCATGGTCGGCGGCAACCTGGTCGGCGGCAAGTACGCGGACCGTGCGCTGATGCCGCTGCTGTACGTGTCGCTGGGTGCGCTCGCCCTCGTCCTCGCGCTGTTCACGTTCACCGCCCATGACAAGATCGCGGCGGCCGTCACCCTCACTCTGGTCGGCGCGCTGGGATTCGCGACGGTACCGCCGTTGCAGAAGCGGGTCCTGGACCAGGCTGCGGGCGCTCCCACCTTGGCTTCCGCGGTCAACATCGGCGCCTTCAACCTTGGTAACTCGCTGGCGGCGTGGCTCGGTGGCATCGTCATCGCGGCAGGCTTCGGCTACACGGCCCCCAACTGGGTCGGCGCTGCTCTCGCTGCCTCCGCGCTTGCTCTCGCTGCTCTCTCCCACCATCTCGAACGCCGCGCTACCTCCGTCGGCGGTGGATCCCCCACCTCCGAGGGAGCCACCTTCGATGGAGCGCGGGCCGCCGTCTCGACCGCCACGCCTGAGGGGGCCCCGGTCACTGTGGGCCGGCGCTGAACTGTCTGGCCCGTGCGCTATCCCGCCGCGACCGACAGGGGAGCGAAGCGGCGGGTCCAGTCGCCCGGGAGGCCCGGGATGCCGTAGGTCATCACCGCGTTGAAGGCGATCGGCTCCAGGCCGTTTTCCTTCAACCAGGTGAGCAGTTCCTCGTGGCGCACGTCGATGTCCGTACGGATCGGGCGGTCGCTGCCTGCGGCCAGGGAGGCGATCAGCGCCTTCGCGGTCTCGGTGTCCCGGGCGATCAAGGGGCCGATGACATGGGTGTCCATATTGGGCCAGGCCGCCGCGTACCCCGTCAGGATGCCGTCCTCCTCGGCCACCCGGAGCTGGTCGGCGAAGGCGGGCAGGCGCGTGATCATGTGGGTCCGGTCCAGGCCGAAGACCTCGTTGTCCAGGCGCAGGATTGCCGGGAGGTCCTCGGCGGTGGCGGGTCGTGTGGACATCTCAGGGGCCGGGGCCGGGGCCGATGGCTGGAAGCGGCCGCGGACCATCTCGGCGCGGCCGGTGGTGAGGAAGCCCAGCTCCTCGTAGAGCGGCTTTCCGTACGGGGTGGCGTGCAGCGTGAGCGGGGTGCCGCCGGCCTCCTCCAGTACATGCTTCATCAGGCGCCGCCCGACGCCCTGCCGGGCGTACCGCTCGGCGACGAGCACCATGCCGATCGCGGTGAGCCCGGGGCCGTACGAGGTGAGTACGCAAGCGGTCACCAGCCCCTTGCCCGCCGGGTCGTCGATGCCGTATCCCGTCCCTGCTGTCAGCAGGAGGCCCCATTTGTGCTCCTCGCGCGGCCAGCCGCGGTCCTCGGAGAGATCGGCGCAGGAAATGAGGTCGTCCGTGGTCAGACGCCGGATGGGCAGCTCAGAGAGAGGTGTCGACATAGGGGTCAGGCTGTCGGACGCAGTGATCGTTCGTCCAGCACTTTCCTCGAAGTGGCCAAGACCCGCATACGGCGGCCACGCCGCGTGAGACCCCACGGCTTGAGGATGGAAATGACCGTCATGCAGACGTACGCGGTGAGGGAGACCGCGGGTCCCATCACCAGGTCGAGCGGGTTGGCCAAGGGGGTACCCGAGGCGACGGTGTCGGCAGCGTCGTTGACACCCGGGCGCAGGGCGAAGACCGATGCGGTGAGGGTGGCGAGGGTCAGCCAGAACTTTGTGTAGACCCAGCGATGCCTGGCCAGGCCCCATGGGGTGCCGAGTGAGAGCACGAGACCACTGAGCAGGGTCAGTAGCGCGACCGGAATCACGAGCCAGTCGGTGAAGATCTTCATCGAGCGGCATGCCGCCTCGATCATGGGCAGGGATTGGGTGGTGGCTGCGGTGAGGGCAAGCGCGAGCAGGCCGAGCGTGAGCCCGAGCCAGCCCGCGGATGCGGTGACATGGACGACGAGTGCGGCCCGACGAGCAGGGCGCTTGATTGGTTTCACGTGAAACACGGTGCCCGGCGGGGTTCCGTACCGCGTCTGACAGCGGGAGTAATCGCGGGTACTAGCCTCGGCGTACATGGAGCGAACACGCAGGTTGCATATCTTCGATCTCGACGGCACATTGATCCGCGGTTCGGCGGCTCCGGTGGAGATATCCCGGCAGCTGGGACTGGTCGATGAAATCGGCGAGCTGGAGCGGGATCTGATCTCCCGCAGGATCGGTCCGCCGGAGTACGCGGTGCGCGCGCATGCTCTCTGGGGCGATCTCACCGAGGCGCATGTGGCAGCCGCCTTCGAGTCGGCACCTTGGCTCCAAGGCATCCAGGAGGTGTGGCGGGATATCCGTGAAGGCGGGGACTACTGCGCCGTCATTTCCCTCTCGCCCTCCTTCTTCGTTGAGCGGCTTCTGGGCTGGGGAGCTCATGCGGCGCACGGATCAATCTTTCCCGAGGTGCCCTTCACCCGGGCCGTGGACCCGACCGGCATTCTCAGCGCGGCCGCGAAAGTGAAGATCGCGAACCAACTCTGTGCAGAGTTCGAGGTGGGACTGGACGGATGTGTTGCATACGGTGATTCCATGTCCGACGCGGAGATCTTTGCGTCGGTGCCCACCACGGTGGCGGTGAATGCCGATCACCATCTGTCGGGCCTGGCCACACATACCTATACGGGGGACGATCTGCGCGGGGCCTATGAACTGGTGCGAATCTGCGGATAGTTCAGGAGCCCGGGCGGCCCGGGAGACCCAGCTAGGGACACGAGGGCAATGGAGCTTAACGGGAAAGCGGGCATGGATGCCCGGACTTTCTTCTCTTTGTCCAGTGCGGTGGCGGCGCCTGGCATGCTGCGACGACGGGCGCTGCGGACAATGTCACAATCCGGTCCCGCTCGTCCCTATTCGGCGGATGGCCGAGGTTAGTGTGGGCCGGTAGCAGTCCTGAGTCAGAGCGGGGAATTGAGGCACGTTCCGGGCCAGCGGAAGTGCGTGGACCGACTGAAAGATGTTCGAGGCGAGGCACACAATGGACGCTCCGACCACCACGTCGGCCGACAACGGCACTTCAGGCGAAAGCGGCGGAGGCGGATGGTTCACCCCTCGCAAGCAGCCGGCCCAGGGGCGGTCCGCCCCAGAGCCCAGCACGGCAGAGAGCGCTGCGGGCGGGGGTGGTGGCGCGGGTGATGGCGGGGCCGGGGAGCGAGTAGCCGGCCCGAGGCGCCCCGTCGCCTCCATACGCCCGGTGGGCTCCGGTACGGCTCGTCCCGCCCCGCCGCCGTCCAGGGCCGCGGGGCATGCGACCGCCCCGCGCGAGACCGAGGCGCCGCTGGACGAGGGCCCTGTCGACGACCTCCCGAACGAGTCCGCCCCTGATGAGTGGGCGCCGCCCGGCGCAGCCCATGCGCCGCCCGGCGGCAGCGAGGCCGCCGTGAACCTCGAAGCCCCCGGCTCTCGCGGGCATGCCGGACCCCGCGAAGCCCGCGCAGTCCAGGAGGACTCCGGCCGCTACGAGGGCACTGCGCCCCGCGGGCCCCAGGGGCTCCGGGTGGTTTCCGGTCCGGACGAGCGCTCCGAGCCTCCAAAGGCCCCCGGACTGCATCTGGTACCCGACCCCCACGATGCCGCGGGTGTCGGGGAGGGGCAGAGTGGGCAGGAAGCGCCGCGAGTCCGCGAAGTCCCTGGCCCCTGCCAGGGCGCCGGCCCCGCGGCTGGCCCCGCCCCGCACGAAGCGTCCGCGCGCCATCAGAGCGCCGGCCCCTACGAAGCTTCCGCCGCCGGAGCAGCGGTCGGCCCCCATGCAGTGCGCAACGTGGCGCACGGCCGGGACGCGTACGCAGGTCATCAACCCCAGGCTCCCCGCGACGCGTACGCAGGTCATCAACCCCAGGCTCCCCGCGACGCGCAGGGAGGTCATCAGGCACCAGCCCCCCATGACCTTTCCCGGCCCGCAACCGCCCCGGCCTCTTTCGCCGCCCCGACCGCCGCCCCGACCGTCCCGGCCTCTCCCGCCGCCCCCGTGGACGATGCCTCTCCCGACGCCATCCTCATCCGTCGCACCATGGCGGAGGTCGCGTCGGTCGCGGACAAGGTCACTTCCTACTTCTACGCCTTGCTCTTCGTCCGCCACCCCGAGCTCCGCGGGCTCTTTCCCGCCGCCATGGACTCCCAGCGGGACCGGCTCCTCAAGGCCCTTCTCACCGCCGCCGAGCACATGGACAACGCGGCTGTGCTCACCGACTACCTCCAGCACCTGGGCCGCGGTCATCGCAAGTACGGCACCCAGCCGTCGCACTACCCCGCCGTCGGTGAGGCCTTGATCGGTTCCCTGAGCCGGTACGCCACGACCACCTGGGACGAGGAGACCGAGGCCGCCTGGATCCGTACGTACACCACGATCTCCCAGATCATGATCGACGCGGCCGCCCAGAACGAGCGGCACGCGCCCGCCTGGTGGCAGGCCGAGGTGGTCTCGCACGACCTCAGAACCCCCGACATAGCGATCATCACCGTCCGCCCCGACCAGCCGTACACCTTCCTGGCCGGCCAGTACACGAGCCTGGAGACGCCCTGGTGGCCGCGGATCTGGCGGCACTACTCCTTTGCCGGAGCGCCGCGCTCCGACGGTCTGCTCTCCTTCCATGTGAAGGCGGTCCCGGCCGGCTGGGTCTCCAACGCCCTGGTTCACCACGCACGCCCCGGCGACGTCATGCGCCTCGGTCCGCCCGCGGGTTCGATGACCGTCGACCACACCACCGACAACGGCCTGCTCTGTCTGGGCGGCGGCACCGGCATCGCCCCGATCAAGGCTCTCGTCGAGGATGTCGCCGAGCACGGGGCGCGGCGGCCGGTCGAGGTGTTCTACGGGGCGCGTACCGATTTCGACCTGTACGACATCGACACGATGCTGCGGCTGCAGCAGTCGCATCCCTGGCTTCATGTACGCGCGGTGGTCGACGACCGGGCGCAGTTCCCGGACGCCGTGCGGGAGTACGGCCCGTGGTACGAGTACGACGCCTATCTCTCCGGTCCGCCCGGCATGATCCGCAGCGGTGTCGACGCACTGCGTGGCATCGGTATCCCGTTTGACCGGATTCGCCACGACTCCCTGGAAGAGCTGGTGGCAGCGGGGGACTAGGGCGGTATCAGCCCAGGTCAGGGGCGTGCATTGCCCGTACGCCCTCGATGTTGCCGTCGAGATAGTGCCGCAGCGACAGCGGTACGAGATGGACGGCGGCGATCCCGACCCGGCTGAACGGCACCCGTACGATCTCGTACTCCCCGCACGGTTCGTCGATCTCCGGGCCGTGCCGCAGTGCGGGGTTCATGGACTCCAGCCGGCAGACGAAGAAGTGCTGCACTTTCACCCCCGTCACGCCGCCGTCCGCGATGTGCTCGACGGTGTCGACGAAGCAGGGCACCACATCGGTGATCTTGGCGCCGAGCTCTTCGTCCACCTCCCGGTGGAGGGCGTCGATGACGGTGGCGTCCTCCGGCTCCACGCCGCCGCCGGGCGTGAGCCAGTAGGGATCCACTCCGGGCTTGGTGCGCTTGATCAGGACGAGATCGTCACCGTCGAGCAGAATGGCGCGTGCGGTGCGCTTGACCACCGGTCGTTCGGTCATGGCAAGAGAGTGGCCCGTGCCGCCGCTTCTGAAACTCCTGCCGCCCACTCCTGCCGCCGAACTTGTGTCCGTACGTCCTGTCCCCACCCCTCGTCCCCGACGCCTTCCGGTCCGCCCTCACCAGGCGGCGGAGGCGCGCAGCAGCCACTCGTGCGCCCGCGCGATGTGCGGGAGGGCGAGTGTGCCGGTGCGCACGACGAGGAAGTACGTACGCAGCGGGGGCACCGGCGGGTCGAGGAGTGCCATGATCCGTCCGCTCTCCAGGTCGTCCTGGCACAGATATCGCGGCAGTACGGCGAGCCCGGCGCCCGACGCCGCGGTTTCCAGGACGGCCCGCAGGTCGGGGGCGATGACGGCGGCCGCGGGGGCCGGCCGGCTGTCGAAAACGGCGGCCCAGTAGCGGGAGACCAGCGGCAGGGATTCGTGAACCTCCACCACCGGTAACTGCTCGAGCACCATATGGCCCTTGCGCAGCGCGCCGGGCCCCAGGTGCGCCGCCCAGCGGGGCGAGGCGACCAGGACGTGCTCCTCGTCGCACAGGGGAGTCGCGGTGAGCAGCCCGCCGCGGGGGCGGGCGGTGGCGATGGCGAGATCATGGTGTCCGGCGGCCAGCCCTTCCAGGGTCTCCTCCGCGTTCCCGAAAGAAGCCCGCAGCGCCAGACCCTGGGAGATCAACGGGGTGAGGGCGGGCAGGGCGCGCAGCGCGGTGAACTCCGGGGGTCCGGCGAGATGCAGGGTGCGTACGCCCGACTCGTCGTCGAGGCCGACCTCGGTGATCTCCACCAGGGCGTCCAGGTGGGGGGCGGCCCGGTGGGCGAGCTCGTCGCCGATGGTGGTGGGGGTTACTCCGCGGGCCTGGCGGAGGAAGAGCGGGCGGCCCAACTGCCGCTCCAGCGTGCGTATCTGTCCGGTCACGGCGGGCTGTGAGAGCCCTAGCAGCGCGGCGGCGCGGGTGAAGGAGCCGGCCCGGTGCACCGTGACGAATGTGCGCAGCAGGGCCAGATCCATGCCATGCCCCTCCCGAACCGACGATGCACCCGAACCCGGCCAACTATAAATATGTCGATAGGTCGCTGTCGCTACTGTGATTGGACACTGACGCAGAGTCAACTAGCCTAGGTCGGGCGGTTCTTCGCGCGGGACCCGGCGCCGTTTTCGTGCGTTGAACCGGGGGCGGTCCGAGCCATGAGGGGGGAGGCTCGGACCGCCCGTTGTGTGTACCGTCGATCGGCACACCGATGTACGCGGTCGGGCGGCGTAGGCGGCCGTCGCGATCGGCCGGTGTGGGACGCCGCCCGATGGTGCGAGGTCACCCGATGTACGCGGTGGCCCGATCTACGCGGGCGCCGGCCCATGCGGTGGCCCGCGTACGAATCCGTACGGCCGCACGCCCGCGGTGGCCTAGCGCCCCGCCCCGTCCAGTGCGCGCAGCACATCGGCCACCAGATCGTCTGCGTCTTCGGCTCCCGCCGAGAGGCGGATGAACCCCTCCGGTACGGCGTCGCCGCCCCAGCGCCCGCGGCGTTCCGCGGTGGAGCGCACCCCGCCGAAGCTCGTCGCGTCGTCCACCAGCCGCAGGCCGCCCAGGAACCGTTCGGCGTGCCCGCGGTCCGGCAGCACGAAGGAGACCACGCAGCCGAATCGCCGCATCTGCAGCGAGGCGATCTTGTGCGAGGGGTCCGTCGGCAGGCCCGGATAGCGCAGTCCGGTCACTTCGCCGCGACCGCTCAGGGCTTCTGCGAGCGCCAGTGCGTTTGCGCACTGCCGATCAGCGCGCAGTTGCAGCGTGGCCAGCGAGCGGTGTGCGAGCCAGGCCTCCATGGGACCCGGGATCGCCCCGACGACCTTGCGCCAGTTCCGAACGCCGGCCGCCAACCGGGGATCGCGGCAGGTCACATGGCCGAGCAGGAGGTCTCCGTGGCCCGTCATGCCCTTGGTGTCGCTGGCCACGGAGAAGTCGGCGCCAAGATCCAGGGGTCGCTGCCCGAGCGGCGTGGCCAGAGTGTTGTCGACCGCGACGAGCGCGCCGGCGACGTGTGCCGCCTTCGCCAGGCGGCGCACGTCGCACACATCGAGACCCGGATTGGACGGTGTCTCGATCCACAGCAGCCGCGCCCCCTCCAGGACGGACAGCTGCGCGTCGCCGCCGGTCGGCGCGGTCCGCACCTCGACGCCGTACGTCTCCAGCCGTTCGCGCACCAGCGGCAGCGCCTGGTAGCCGTCGTCCGGCAGCACGACCGCGTCGCCGGCCTTCAGCTGCGAGAAGAGCACGGCCGAGATCGCCGCCATCCCCGAGGCGAAGGTCACGGTCTCCACCGGCTCTCCCGGCGCCTCCAGTTCGCCGATGGCGCGCTCCAGAAGGGTCCAGGTCGGGTTCTGGTCACGCCCGTAGGTGTACGGGCCCGTCGGTTCGCCGGGCAGATGGAAGTGGGCCGCGAAGACCGGTCCCGGCAGGGTCGGTTCGTACTTCACCGGCTCGGGCAGCCCTGCCCGTACCGCCCGGGTACCATCCCCGGCCTGCGGTGGGGGCACCCCATGTTCTGCGTTCATGCCACATGCTCCTCGACAGTGTCAGTCCTTTTCGGGCAGGGCGATGTTCAGCGCCCAGGAAACGACCGAAATGATCAGGCCGCCAAGCACGGCGGTCCAGAAGCCCTCGACATGGAAGTTCAGATCGAACTGGTCGGCGAGCCAGGAGGTCAGCAAGAGCATCAGGGCGTTGATCACCAGCGTGATCAACCCCAGAGTGAGGATGAACAGGGGCAGCGTGAGCAGCTTCACTATGGGCTTGACGAGGAAGTTCACCAGGCCGAAGAGCAGGGCCACCAGTATCAGCGTCAGTGCCTTCTTGCCGGTGTTCTCGCCGGTGAGAGTGATGTCCTGAAGCAGCCAGATGGCCACGCCCAGGGCCGCCGCATTGGCGATCGTCTTGACTAGGAAATTCATCATGTGTCTGATCGTGGCAGACGTGATCGGACCAAGTGCAGGGGCGGACGGGCATGAAGGCATTCCGACTGGACGAGCTGGAGGCGGAACGCGCCGCCAACGACGGTGCGTATCTGCAGTTCCTGCGTGAACGGAACATGTCGGTCGGGCTGTACGCACTGGAGGCCGGCGAGATCGATCCGCAGTTGCCCCACCGCCAGGACGAGGTCTACTTCGTCGTCAGCGGCCGCGCCGCGATCACGGTGGGGATGGAGACGACGCAGGTGGGGCGGGGCAGCGTGGTGTATGTCCCGGCGGGAGAGCCGCACAAGTTCCATCACATCACCGAGGATCTGCGGGTGATGGTTGTCTTCTCTCCCCCCGAGAGCTGAGCGCGACCCTCCCCGGTCCCTAGGGGTTCGATCAGGGGAGAGCGGGGGCTCGCGGGCCCCGCAGGCCACCTCCTCCCGCCTAGCATCGAGGGCAGGAACTCAGAGAAACGAGGTAGGACGATGGCTGTGCGGGAGATCTTCGCGGGAATGCCGTGGTGGGTGAAGTGGGTCGCGGTGCCCGTTATCGCGCTGGTCGTGTTCGGGGGACTGATCGCGAGCATTGTCGGCTTTGTAATGAAGCTGCTCTTCATGGCCCTGGTTTTTGTCGCCCTCGTCGGCGGACTTGTCTTCGTCGTACGGATGTTCACGACATCTTCCGGCTCGCGCAGCGACTGGTAGCAGAGGCAAAGGCGGGTGCCGGTACACGGCTGTTCGTACCGTGGGCCGGAATGGCCATTAGCCCGCCCGGGGGAACGCCTCTGACAAACCCCATCCCCCGACAAGGGCTGCCATTACAGTGGCAACCCGCTGCCGTCCCTTGGGAAATCCGCGCGGCGGGCGCGCGGGGGTGGCCCCCGCAGGCGGGCGCGCAAGCCCGTCACCACGCCTGGGGGTGACCTTTGGCCAAGGCTACGAACGCCGCTGTCCCTACCCTGATTGGTTCGGTGCAGCGGGCGCTGAGGCTTCTGGAGGCAGTGGCTTCCCATCCGGACGGGGCTCCCGCGAAGCAGCTCGCGCGTGAGGCGGGGCTTCCTCTTCCCACCGCTTACCACCTGCTGCGCACCTTGACGCACGAGGACTATCTCCGGCGCGAGAAGGGCGTGTTCGTCCTGGGCGACGCCGTGGGACGGCTCGCCCCCGCCGGCGCTCTGCAGAATCGTCGCACCAGGCTCGAGGACTCGCTGACGCACTGGCGCGACACGATTGGTGTCCCCGTGTACTTCGCGGTCTACCGCGAGGGTGAGATCGAGCTGGTCGCGGTCGCCGACACCCCCTGTGCCCCGGCCGTGAGCGAGTGGGCCGACTTCCGGGAGACCGGGCATGCCCATGCGATCGGCCAGTGTCTGCTCAGTCAGCTGGACGAGCCGGCCCGTCGCGATCATCTGGACCGCCATCCCGTGCAGGCGGTCACTCCCTACTCCGTACGCGACCGGCGCGCGCTGCTGGAGCGGCTCGCGTCAACCGGGCGGATGCAGCCCGTCGTGGAGCGGCAGGAATATGCGCTCGGTACGGTCTGTGCCGCCATTCCGATCACGGCGGGGTCCGCCGCCGCGACGATGGCGATTTCTCTCCCTCTTCACCAGGAAGAACGGCTGCTCCCTGCGATCGAGGAGCTACGCAGTGGAATTGGCGGGTTGTTGGGATCGCTTACCCTCTCTATCAGTATCTGAAAAATTACTCCTTGTGATCAACTAGCGCTTACAGCACGATTGCGTCAAGAGGGCCAAGGGGGATCATTCTTGGCCGTTTTCGTCACGGTTTCATTTCACTGCTTCATCTGCTGCGGAGTACATGATGCGCGAGTCTGTCCAGGCCGAGGTCCTGATGAGTTTTCTTGTCTCCGAGGAACTCTCCTTCCGGATCCCGGTGGAGCTCGGGTACGAGACGGGGGATCCGTATGCGGTGCGGATGACCTTTCACCTGCCCGGAGATGCCCCTGTGACCTGGGCTTTCGGCAGGGAGCTGCTGCTGGACGGCATCAACGCGCGGAGCGGGGACGGCGATGTGTGCATCGCGCCGGTCGGGCCCGAGGGGCTGTCCGACGTCAGGATCCGGCTCCAGGTCGGCTGCGAGCGGGCGGTGTTCCGGGCGAGCGCGGCGCCGTTGGTGGCCTTCCTCGACCGCACGGACAAGCTGGTGCCGCTGGGGCAGGAGCGGACGCTCGGTGACTTCGAGGAGAACTTGGAGGCGGCGCTCGGCCGCATCCTGGCGGAGGAGACCGCCGGCTGACGGGCTCGTACGGCTGCCGCGACCTGACGCCTCCTGCCGTGCGCCCGCGCCCGTCCGCGGACTGCTCCCCGCCGCCTATCGCTTACGGCCGCCCGTCCGCGGACTGCTGCCCGCCGCCCACTGTCCCTGCTCACGGCCTACTTCTTGCGCCGTCGGCCCTTGCCGCTCCGTACCGGCGATCCGCTCGGAGCGCTGTCTGCTCCTGCTTCTGAGGATCCCGCCGAGCCCGGCCGGTCGGCGGAAACCACCAGCGCCGCGAGCGCGGTGGTCACCGGCACCGAAGCGACCAGACCGATCGACCCCACCAGGGTCCGCACGATCTCCACCGCCACCAGCTCGCTGGTGGCCACCGTGCCCACGCTGCTCTGCGCGATCGAGAAGAGCAGCAGCAGCGGCAACGCCGCGCCCGCGTAGGCGAGTACGAGGGTGTTGACGACGGACGCGATGTGATCCCGGCCGATCCGGAGGCCGGCCCGGTACAGGGCCTTCGGCCCCATGGTCGGATCCGCCTGGCGCAGCTCCCACACCGCCGACGTCTGGGTCACCGTCACATCGTCCAGTACGCCGAGCGAGCCGATGATGACGCCGGCCAGCAGCAGACCGCTCATGTCGATGTTCGGAAACAGGCCGTGGATCAGGCCGGTGTTGTCATCGGTGTTGCCGGTCAGGCTCGCCCAGCCGATGAAGAGCGAGCCGAGCAGCCCGATCAGCAGCAGCGAGATCAGCGTACCGAGGACCGCGACCGAGGTCCGGGCGGTCAGTCCGTGGCACATGTAGAGCGACATCAGCATGATGGCGCTCGCCCCGACCACCGCGACGACCAGCGGATTGGAGCCCTGCAGGATCGCGGGGAGGATGAACAGGGTCAGTACGGCGAACGAGAGGGCGAGCGCGATCAGCGCCATCACGCCGCGCATCCGCCCCACCAGTACCACCACAAGCGCAAAGAGCCCGGCCAGCAGGGCCATGGGGAACTCGCGGTTCACATCGGTCACGGAGTACTGGAGATCGCGGGGAGCATCGGGGGCGTACGCCACCACCACTCCCTGGCCCTCGTTCAGTTGCCGCGGCGCGTCCGGCTGGACGATCTCGGTGAAGGTACGGCCCTTGTCCTTGCCGCTGGTGACCTTGATCGTCGCTCTCTCGCAGCTGCCCTGCTGGGCATTGACCGCCTCGCGCCCCTCGGGCGTGGAGGTGTCACCGGTCGGCGGAACCTGTGCGGCGTTCACGTCCTTGCAGTTGACCTTCTCGACCTGCGTCACCGTGCCCTGCTCGGTCTGCCGGTCGAAGCCGACACCACTGCGCTCGTGGGCGGGCGCGCCTCCCGGCCAGAGCACGGCGAGACCGACGAGGACCGCCGTGGCGAAGGGGATCAGCACCGCGGCGATGACTTTGCGGAGGTGGCGGGAGACGGGCGCGGCAGGTCCATGGCTGTGCGAGTGGCCGTGCGGTTCGGGCGTCTGTGGCGAGGTGGTCGGGGTGGAGGTCACCGACCGATCATCGCAAGAATGCGGGGGGCCCACTGTTCAGCGCGCCAGAAATGACGCTAGCGTGGTGGCACCTTTGCACACGCGGGAGCTCGGAGCACCGGGCTGAGAGGGCGCTGACCTCCGTACGAGCCGTCTGGCCACACGCCAGTACTTCGGATACGGAAGCCGCTGCGTCGACCGCCGAACCTGTTACCGGGTAATGCCGGCGTAGGGAGTAGGTCTCATGACCATTCAGGATGCACGCACGCCTGCCGCCAGCCAGGACGGCACCGCCGACCAGGCCGGGCGCACGCCGGGCTGGCACAAGGGGTACCTCGAGGGCTCGCGCCCCGATCTCAGGGTGCCGGTCCGCCAGGTGCACCTCACCAACGGCAAGGACGTGACGCTGTACGACACGTCCGGACCGTACACCGACCCCACCATCGAGACCGATGTACGCCGCGGCCTGGCGCCGCTGCGGGAGAACTGGATCATCGGCCGCGGTGACACCGAGGAGTACGCGGGCCGCCCGGTCCGCCCCGAGGACGACGGGATCAAGCACACCTCGCCGCGCGGCGGACTGCGCAATCTCGACGCGGTCTTCCCCGGCCGGCCGCGCCAGCCGCGCCGGGGCCGAGCGGGTCAGGCGGTGACGCAGCTCGCGTACGCGCGCCGGGGCGAGATCACGCCGGAGATGGAGTACGTCGCGATCCGCGAGAACGTCTCCCCCGAGGTCGTACGCGAGGAGATCGCCGCGGGCCGGGCCGTCCTGCCCGCCAACGTCAATCACCCCGAGATCGAGCCGATGATCATCGGCAAGCGTTTCCTGGTGAAGGTCAATGCCAACATCGGCAACTCCGCGGTCACCTCCTCCATCGAGGAGGAGGTCGACAAGATGACCTGGGCCACCAAGTGGGGCGCGGACACGGTCATGGACCTGTCCACCGGCCGCAATATCCACACCACCCGTGAGTGGGTGCTGCGCAACTCCCCCGTTCCCATCGGCACCGTGCCGCTCTACCAGGCGCTCGAGAAGGTCGACGGAAAGGCCGAGGAGCTTACCTGGGAGGTCTACAAGGACACCGTCATCGAGCAGGCCGAGCAGGGCGTCGACTACATGACGGTCCATGCGGGCGTGCTGCTGCGGTACGTTCCGCTGACCGCGCGCCGCAAGACCGGCATCGTCTCCCGCGGTGGTTCGATCATGGCGGCCTGGTGTCTGGCGCACCACAAGGAGTCGTTCCTGTACGAGAACTTCGAGGAGCTCTGCGAGATCCTCGCCTCGTACGACGTGACGTACTCACTCGGCGACGGCCTGCGCCCCGGCTCGATCGCGGACGCCAACGACGAGGCGCAGTTCGCGGAGTTGCGCACGCTCGGGGAACTCAACACGATCGCCAAGCGTTTCCATGTGCAGACGATGATCGAAGGACCCGGTCACGTCCCGATGCACAAGATCAAGGAGAACATCGACCTCCAGCAGGAGATCTGCGAGGAGGCCCCCTTCTATACGCTCGGCCCGCTCACCACGGACGTGGCCCCGGCGTATGACCACATCACCTCCGGCATCGGGGCGGCGATGATCGCATGGTGGGGCACCGCGATGCTCTGCTACGTCACGCCCAAGGAGCACTTGGGCCTGCCCAACCGCGACGACGTGAAGACCGGCGTCATCACCTACAAGATCGCGGCCCATGCGGCGGACCTGGCCAAGGGCCACCCCGGCGCGCAGGAGTGGGACGACGCACTGTCGGACGCGCGCTTCGAGTTCCGGTGGGAGGACCAGTTCAATCTGGCCCTCGACCCGGACACGGCACGGGAGTTCCACGACGAGACGCTCCCGGCCGAGCCGGCGAAGACCGCGCACTTCTGCTCGATGTGCGGTCCGAAGTTCTGCTCGATGAAGATCTCCCAGGACATCCGGCGCCAGCACGGTGGTGACATGGCCGATACGGCTTCCCTGGAGGAGGCCGAGGCGGGCATGGCGGAGAAGTCGAAGGAGTTCGCGGCCAGCGGCAACCGTGTGTACCTGCCGCTTGCGGACTGACGTGACGCACGGCGGTGCCCCGGGCAGCCGGGCGGGCGCACCGCCGTTCGGGCCGGTGTGTCCGGCTCAGGGGCACCGTGCCGGCCGCCACCGTCATTGCGGTGACCACGGCCGTAGCCTCCGCGGTAGCCACGGCCTTGTGCCACCAGCGGGCATTCGTCCCCGGATGGAGCCGCTGATCGGTACGCCGTGGCGTCCGCCCCAGCATGGCGGTGGCTCCGAAGGGCCGAGAGTTTCGAGGTAACGGTAGAGCCACGGCCACCCGAAGCTTGATCAAATCTGACTAGCCTGCGTGACGTGGGCGGAATCGATGTGGCCAACGGAGTGGTCGGCGCACTGTTCGGCATGCTGTTCGCAACGCTGTTCCAACAGCCCTTGCAGGACGCCTGGTTCACGTTGCGCAAGCGTTCGAAACGAGCGGTTCGGAGCCTTCGGTCCCGTGAGGAGTCCCACCGCGTGTGGTCCACGTTCTCGCTGGGACCGCTCCACACCTCCGCCCTGATAGTGGAGGGGGACGGCGAGTCGCCCGTCGTTTCCGAGGCGATACATGTCCAGGTCCTGGACGACGAGATCACGCTCCCTTCGGACATGGCCGGTTGGCGGGACGAGATCGAGACCGAAAGCGCACAGCTCCGGGCGAAGGGCCGGACCCCGGTGTGGAACGGTCCTCGGTATGCCGTCGAGTCGTTCGACGTCTCCCGGACGGCCCTGGACGAGCAGCCGGAAGTCCACTTGAGGCTGCGGCCGACGGACTATTACACGTTTCTTGCCGCGCAGCAGCTGGATCGGCGGCTGCCCGACGGGACCACGCCGCGGTCCAGATACCTCGATCCGGACCGGCCATTGGAAGCACCGGCCTTCCTTCAGTGCAGCTTCGCCGCCAATGTGGCCGTGGTGACCGCCGACGACATGCTGGTCGTCACTCAGCGCAGCGACCGGGTTCGTATGGCACCCGGAGTGTGGAACTCCTCCGTCAATGAAGGGCTGTCCCGGCACATCGATTCATCCGGCAGGAGTGCTCCGGATCTCTACGCAGTCGCGCGCCGCGGCATGCGGGAGGAGCTGTCCCTGGAGCCGCACGAGTACACCCTCGTTCTGCTGGCCTTCGTGCTGGACGTGGAGAGACGGCACTGGAGCGCCCACTTCTACGCGCGGCTGAAGGACCTGACCCGCGACGGCCTGCAGACACGGATGAGCAGAGGCGTCGCCGACAGGTGGGAACACCAGACGATCGACTACGTTCCTTTCCGCGCGGCGCCGGTGGCCAGGTATCTGCTGCGACCGGACCGGGTCCATCGATGGGCTCCGCTCGCGCCGGCGCTGTTCCATCTGGCGTTGGTGCATGTGCACGGACGTGCGTCGGTCGAACGAGCAGAGACGCAGGCCGTACGGCGCCTGTGAGCACCGGCCGGAGACCGCTGCGGCCGGTGGCCCGGGATCACTCCGGCCGGTGCTCGGGCCCGCCGAAGTCCGGGCTGGTGAAGTCCGGGCTGGTGAACGTGGGGCGCTGTCCGGTCGTCGAGCCCTCGCTCGGGCTGGAGTAGTCCGGGCCGCTGTAGCCGACCTTCGGGATACGGCTCACATGGCGCGGCGGTACCGCGGAGGACGGGTCGGCGCTGGGGTCCGCCAGCGCTGCCCGCAGAAACGGCAGCAGGCCGCGCTCCAGCAGGGCATGACGCCAGGCGTCCTTGGCCCGGGACAGCTCGTCGGGCAGCTCGCCCGCCGACTCCGCGGCCGGGACCTGGGTCGCGCCGTTGCGCAGGGCGGTGAGCAGCAGCCCGATCGCGGCGACCAGGATGGCTGCCGCCGTGACCGCCCCGAAGAACCAGCCGGCAGTGAGCAGGGTCTGTGCGAACGACGGTGTGGGGCTGAGCATCTTCAGGATGTAGCCGACCAGCAGGAAGATCAGTGCGGCCGTCCCCGCGAGCACGGGGGCAAGCACGGCGACGACGGCGGCGAACCCGGCGCCGCCCTCGGACGCCTCGCCCTCGGACGCGGCCAGTACGGAATTGCGTATGGACGCGGCGGTCGTGGGTGAGCGCAGTTCCTCGCGGACCTTCACATAGTGCTCGTACTCGGTCGCGGCGGCGGTGGTGATCAGCGTTGTCGCGTTCAGTGCCATGGTGCGGAGCTGTTCTGCGTTCAGCCGCTCCCCGACGGCAGCGAGATCCGGACGGTCATGGGCGTTGCGCAGTGCGTCGTCGAGGATCCGCTCGTACTCGGCGCGATCCTCGGTCAGCAGGTGCGGAGCGCTGTTCATGTGCATCCCCCGATGCTCCGTAGGGCCGGATTGCCCGCATCGACCGGGCGGTTGGGCAGAAACGGAGGAGAGCCTGCTACGGATAACCCGATGGTAGAGCGGTTGAGGCACGGGGTGACAGGGGGTTTCCGTAAATCGCCTGTCCCGAGTTGACTCAGTCAGACAGCGGGAGTTGGACGACGAGGAGCTTTCCGGCCATGGTCACGCCGCCGTCCATGGCGATCGCGAGCCCGTCGGCGTACACATGCGGGCCTTCGACGACCGGGCGCTCGCCGTCCTCGCCGTCCTCCGTGCCCACCTCGCCCAGCAGGTACGGGATGGGGCTGTGACCGTGCACGATGCGCCCGCCGCCATAGGTGGTGAGCAGTTCGCGTACGGCCTGGGGGCCGTCGTCGTCGCGGAAGGCGAAGCGTTTGGTGAGCTTGCGGAAGAGGTCCCAGCACTCGTCGGCATCGTTGCGCGTGAGGATCGCGTGCACGGTGTCGTTGACGTCCTCGATGGTGGAGCCGTAGTCGAGGTACGCGGTCGTGTCGGAGTGCATCAGCAGATGCCCGTCCTCCTCGACCACTGCGTCGAGCCGCGCCATCCACTGCAGATGGACGTCCTGGAGACGGTCCATGTCTGCCTTCTGGCCGCCGTTGAGCAACCAGGCGGCCTGGAAGGTGGCGGTGCCCGCACCGGAGTGGACGGGGGTGTCGCCGAACCGCTTGGCCCCGAGCAGCAGCAGTTCATGGTTGCCCATCAGGGCCTTGCAGTAGCCGCCGGCTGCCGCGGCCTCGGCGGAGAGCCGCATGACGAGGTCGATCACGCCGATGCCGTCGGGGCCCCGGTCGGTGAAGTCGCCGAGGAACCACAGTCGGGTGTTGTCCGCGGCCCAGCGGCCCTCGGCGTCGATGAGGCCCTGTGCGGTGAGTGCCGCGAGGAGCTCGTCGAGATAGCCGTGGACGTCGCCGACGACATAGAGCGGTCCGAGCCCGTCGGCCGAGGGTGCCTCGGCGGGGTTGACCTGCACCTGGACGGTGTCGCCAGGGCCGCCGAGGCTGATCACAGGAAGATCGCGCGCGGTGGGGGTGTAGCCGTCCGGCTGCTCTCCCTCGGGGAAGGCGTTGCCGGGATGGCCGGACCCCGCCGGCTGCGCAGGCGCCTGGGAGGGCACCGGCGATTCCGTCGGGGGCGGTACCTGGGGCGGCACCTGTGGCTGTGCGCGCGGAGGCACCGGCGGTTGTTCGTGCGACTGCGACTGCGACTGCACGGGAACCTGCGCGTACGGCGGTACGCGAAAATCACGCAATGTCGCTGTTCGCACTACGGGTCCTTGACCGGCCCCCTGAGTCATCGACCCCTCCACCACCGTCGCGCCGCCGTTCACCTCTCGGCCCAGCCTGGTCGGGGTGGTCCGCGGTGTCGTGCGCCCATCATAGGAATGAGGTCCGCGCTGTGTGACGCACCAGGGGTGGTGAATCCTCCTGCACCCCTGGTTCGCCGGTTGTTTCGTCCCAATTGGGAAGGTCTAGTCCTGAGATGAAGATCGCGGGGCGCTCACCGTCGTTCGCGGAGGGCGGCGCTGTGAGGACGTTCTGACGATCAGTTCGGTCGGTATCACCTGCTCGATCGGCCGGTCCTCGTCGATCCCTTCGATGGCGTCGATGAGGAGCTGGACGACCGCTGTACCGATCCGGCGCGGTTTGAGCGAGAGCGTGGTGATGGGCGGCTCGGTGGTGGCATACACGGTCGACTCGCTGCAGCAGACGAGCAGCAGATCATCGGGGACGCGCAGACCGTAGCGCCGGGCGGCGGCAAGCAGATCGGTGCCGTTGGGGTCGAAGAGTCCGTAGACGGCGTCGGGTCTGTCCGGTCGGGCGAGCAGGCGGTCGGCCGCGACGGCCCCGGCGCACGGATCGTGGGCGGGGTAGGACTCGTAGACCGGGTCCTGTCCGACGCGCTCGCACCAGCTCAGATAGGCGGTGGTGGACAGGCGTGTGTAGGTGTCGGTGGTGGTGCCGGTGAGCAGGCCGATGCGGCGGGCGCCGGCGGCGGCGAGATGCTCGAGCAGATCGAGTACGGCGGCTTCGTGGTCGTTGTCGACCCAGGCGGTGACCGGGAGGGTCCCGGCCGGACGCCCGTCGGAGACGACGGGCAGGCCCTGGCGGACCAGTTCGGTGACGACCGGGTCGTGGTCGGAGGGGTCGATGACGACGGTGCCGTCGAGGGCGACGTTCGACCAGACGTCATGGCGTGAGGTGGCGGGCAGAATGACGAGTGCGTAGCCGCGTGCGAGCGCGGCGGAGGTCGCGGCTCTCGCCATCTCGGCGAAATAGGCGAACTCTGTGAAGGTGAAAGGTTCATCCCCGTACGTGGTTACGGTCAGGCCGATCAAGCCCGATTTTCCGGTACGGAGTGTGCGCGCCGCGGCGGACGGGCGATAGCCCAGCCGGTCGGCGACCTCGCGGACATGTCGGCGGGTGGCGTCCGGGAGCCGGCCCTTGCCGTTGAGTGCGTCGGAGACAGTCGTGATGGAGACTCCGGCTGCGGCGGCCACGTCTCGGATGCCCGCCCGGCTTTGCCGGCTGCCCCGGCGGGATGTCTCCGTCCGGCTCACCTGGTGCTTCCCTGCTGCTGTCATGGCGAGCCGATAGTAGGGCTCGCCAGGGTGGTTGGGCCGGTCGCATATTCACTCGTTGACAGGCACGTTTCTGCATGGTCATCATCGATCAATAGCCATGGAAATGAATGGAATTGCAGGGTTTGACCACATCGTCTCGTGTGTCGAGTTGTACGGGCCTCTCGGAAGGTCGATGTCTCGAAGAGGTCTCAACTCACCACTACGGGTGATGCGCGCCACGGAGTGAGCTACCGGCGCGCGCCCTGGAGAGGAGCGCTCCCCCCTTTCCATGCGCCTGCCATTCGCACCAGCCGTGAATCCTCATAAGGTGAGCAGTATTCGAAACTGCTGAAGGCATGAGGAGGACCTGCGGTGAGCGAGACCAGCCCCAAGCTGCGCGCCGAGCTGGACGGCATCCCCACCTACAAGCCGGGCAAGCCTGCGGCGGCCGGAGGCCCGGTCGCGTACAAGCTGTCGTCCAACGAGAACCCGTATCCGCCGCTGCCGGGTGTGATGGAGACTGCGATCGCCGCGGCCCAGGGGTTCAACCGCTACCCGGACATGGCCTGCACCGGCCTGATGAACGAGCTCGCGGACCGCTTCGGGGTGCCGGTGACGCACCTGGCGACCGGCACGGGCTCGGTGGGTGTTGCCCAGTCGCTCCTGCAGTCCACCTCGGGCCCGGACGACGAGGTCATTTTTGCCTGGCGGTCCTTCGAGGCGTACCCGATCATCACGCAGATCAGCGGGGCGAAGGCGGTGCGGGTGCCGCTGACCTCAGGTGAGGTGCACGATCTGGACGCCATGGCCGACGCGATCACCGACCGGACGCGTCTGATCTTCGTCTGCAACCCCAACAACCCGACCGGCACGGTGGTGCGCCGGGCCGAACTGGAGCGGTTCCTTGACCGGGTGCCGTCGGATGTCCTGGTGGTGCTGGACGAGGCATACCGCGAGTTCATCCGCGATGCCGAGGTTCCGGACGGTATCGAGATCTACCGCAACCGTCCCAATGTGGCGGTGCTGCGCACCTTCTCCAAGGCGTACGGACTGGCGGGGCTGCGGATCGGCTTCGCGATCGCGCACGAGCCGGTGGCCGCCGCGCTGCGCAAGACAGCAGTCCCCTTCGGTGTCTCGCAGCTCGCCCAGGACGCGGCGGTCGCCTCGCTTCAGGCCGAGGACGAGCTGCTGGGCCGGGTCGGCTCGCTGGTCGCCGAGCGCGTGCGGGTGTACGAGAGCCTGGTCAAGCAGGGCTGGACGGTGCCCGAGACCCAGGCGAACTTCGTCTGGCTGCGGCTGGGCGACCGGACGCTCGACTTCGCGGCCGTCTGCGAGAAGGCGGGCGTCGTCGTGCGGCCGTTCGCGGGTGAGGGCGTACGGGTCACCATCGGCGAAAGTGAGGCCAACGACATCTTCCTCAATACCGCCGAGAGCTTCCGCCAGGGGCTCTAGCGGGTGTCATTTGGATCTTGCCGGCTCGCGCGCCCCGGCACCTCGCTGCCGCGCAAGACCGCTCACTGATCCACCTGATCCGCGAGGCACCCCCTGGCCTCGACGTTTCCGCCCGTACCGGGTCGTCGGCGCGGACCGTGGTCAGCAGCCGCGGGTCGCCGTGGATCCGGCCGAGGACATTGCGCGGGTCCCGAGGCGGCAGTCCTCCCGCGCGAGATCCCGGGTGGGGCCACCATGGCCGGCGCGAGCGCGTCGCCCGACGGTCCGGAACGCGACCGTGCCCGGGTCCACCACCTGCTGGGCGTTTGCCTCGAGGGCGGGGACTCCGGGGTGGTGAGCTTTTCGCCCTCGCAGAACCCCCATGAGCAAGGCGCTCATGGGGGTTCTGCGGCGAAGAGGCACGGGGGGTGCGTACCAGGGTGCACCCCCCTCGACAGATCCCGGAGTGGGTAAGACATAATGCTTGTGAATGTGAACGCGTTCACAAGCGTTGGCTGTTTCGTCCCGGGATCGGTTGGGATGCGGGGGCGAACCACGCTGTGATCACGGCGAAGTAAGGAGATGACGACGTGGACCTGGCTCTGGCGCCGGAAACCTTGGCGCGATGGCAGTTCGGCATTACCACCGTCTACCACTTCCTCTTCGTTCCCCTGACGATCTCTCTCGCCGCGCTCACTGCCGGCCTGCAGACCGCCTGGGTGCGGACGGAGAAGCAGAAGTACCTCAAGGCCACGAAGTTCTGGGGCAAGCTTTTCCTGATCAACATCGCCATGGGCGTGGTCACCGGCATCGTCCAGGAGTTCCAGTTCGGCATGAACTGGTCCGACTACTCGCGCTTCGTCGGCGACGTCTTCGGTGCCCCGCTCGCCTTCGAGGCGCTGATTGCGTTCTTCTTCGAGTCCACCTTCATCGGGCTGTGGATCTTCGGCTGGGACAAGCTGCCGCAGAAGATCCACCTGGCCTGCATCTGGATGGTCTCGATGGGAACCATCCTGTCCGCGTACTTCATCCTGGCCGCCAACTCCTGGATGCAGCACCCGGTCGGCTACCGCATCAACGAGGAGCGCGGGCGGGCAGAGCTCACCGACTTCTGGCTGGTCCTCACGCAGAACACCGCGCTCACCCAGTTCTTCCACACCATGACGGCCGCGTTCCTCGTCGGTGGTGCGTTCATGGTGGGCATCTCCGCCTTCCATCTGGCGCGCAAGAAGCACGTACCCGTGATGCGGACCTCGCTCCGGCTCGGGCTGATCACCGTGGTCATCGCCGGAATGCTCACCGCTGTCAGCGGTGACCTGCTCGGCAAGGTCATGTTCAAGCAGCAGCCGATGAAGATGGCCGCCGCCGAGGCGCTGTGGGACGGCGAGGCGCCCGCGCCCTTCTCGCTCTTCGCCTACGGGGATGTCGACGCGGGCCACAACACGGTCGCCATAGAGGTTCCGGGACTGCTGTCCTTCCTGGCCAACGACGACTTCGACTCGTACGTCCCCGGCATCAACGACGTCATCAAGTCCGAACAGGAGAAGTTCGGGCCCGGCGACTACCGGCCCAACATCCCGGTCGCCTACTGGGGCTTCCGCTGGATGATCGGCTTCGGCATGGCGTCCCTCACCATCGGGCTCATCGGACTCTGGCTCACCCGCAAGAAGTTCATGCTGCCGCCGCGTCTGCGGACGGGCGAGGACGAAGTGCCGCACCTGGTCCTCTTCAAGGGCAAGGCGCTCAGCCCGAAGTTCACCAAGTGGTACTGGGTCGTGGCGCTGTGGACCATGCTCTTCCCGTTGATCGCCAACTCCTGGGGCTGGATCTTCACGGAGATGGGACGTCAGCCCTGGGTCGTGTACGGCGTGCTGCGCACACGCGACGCGGTCTCCCCCGGCACCTCACAGGGCGAGGTGCTGACCTCGATGCTCGTCTTCACCCTGCTCTACGCGGTGCTCGCCGTGATCGAGGTCAAGCTGCTTGTGAAGTACGTCAAGGCCGGACCGCCCGAGCTCACCGAGGCCGACCTCACCCCGCCCACCAAGATCGGCGGCGACGACCGTGACGCCGACCGGCCGATGGCCTTCTCGTACTGAGGCCCTGAGGAGCTGCTGAGGCATGGAACTTCACGACGTCTGGTTCGTACTCATCGCCGTCCTGTGGACCGGCTACTTCTTCCTCGAGGGCTTCGACTTCGGGGTCGGGGTCCTGACGAAACTGCTGGCCAGGGACCGGACCGAGCGGCGGGTCCTGATCAACACCATCGGGCCCGTATGGGACGGCAACGAGGTGTGGCTGCTGTCCGCCGGCGGAGCGACCTTCGCTGCTTTCCCCGAGTGGTACGCCACCCTCTTCTCCGGCTTCTATCTGCCGCTGCTGCTCATCCTCGTCTGCCTGATCGTGCGCGGAGTCGCCTTCGAGTACCGGCACAAGCGGGACGAGGAACGGTGGCAGACCAATTGGGAGCATGCGATCTTCTGGACCTCGCTGCTTCCGGCCCTGCTGTGGGGCGTCGCCTTCGGCAACATCGTGCGCGGCGTGAAGATCGACGGGCAGAAGGAGTACGTCGGCACCTTGTTCGATCTCCTCAACCCGTACGCGATCCTGGGCGGGCTGGTGACGCTGACCCTGTTCACCTTCCACGGTGCGGTGTTCGCCGCGCTGAAGACGGTGGGGGACATCAGGGTGCGGGCCCGTGGGCTGGCGGTGAAGCTGGGGCTGCTCACCGTCGTGCTGGCGCTCGGCTTCCTGATCTGGACCCAGATATCGCACGGCGACGGCAAGAGCCTGGTCGCGATGGCCGTCGCCGTGCCGGCGCTGGTCGTGGCGGTCGTGGCCATCAAGGCAGGGCGCGAGGGCTGGTCGTTCGCGCTGTCAGGTGTGACGATCGTGGCCGCCGTCGCGATGCTGTTCCTGACGCTTTTCCCGAACGTCATGCCGTCCTCGCTCAATGAGGAGTGGAGCCTCACGGTCACCAACGCCTCGTCGAGCCCGTACACCCTGAAGATCATGACCTGGTGCGCGGGCATCGCGGCGCCGCTGGTGATGCTCTACCAGGGATGGACGTACTGGGTGTTCCGCAAGCGGATCGGCACGCAGCACATCGCCGATGCCCATTAGTGGGGGATGTTTCACGTGAAACCGATCGACCCGCGTCTGCTCCGGTACGCCCGGGCCACCCGTCACTTCCTCGTTGCGGTGGTGCTTCTCGGACTTGTCGGGGCGGCGATGGTCATCGCCCAGGCGATGCTGATTGCCGAAGTGGTGGTGGGGGCGTTCCAGCAGGGGCTCTCCACTTCCGGTCTTGCGGTGCCGCTGGCCCTGCTGGCGGCGGTCGCGGTCGGCCGGGCAACCGTCGCCTGGCTCACCGAGCTGGCCGCGCACCGGGCGAGCGCGGCGGTCAAGTCGGAGCTGCGGGGGAGGCTGCTGGAGCGGGCCGCTGAGCTGGGGCCGGGCCGACTGAGCGGGCAGCGCACAGGATCGCTCGTCGCTCTGGCCACGCGTGGCGTCGACGCCCTGGACGACTACTTCGCGCGCTATCTGCCACAGCTGGGGCTCGCGGTGGTGGTGCCGGTCGCGGTACTGGCGCGGATCGTGACCGAGGACTGGGTCTCGGCGGCGGTCATCGTGGTGACTCTGCCGCTGATTCCGCTGTTCATGGTGCTCATCGGCTGGGCCACGCAGTCCCGGATGGACCGTCAGTGGAGGCTGCTGTCACGGCTGTCGGGGCACTTCCTGGATGTGGTCGCAGGTCTGCCGACCTTGAAGGTCTTCGGGCGGGCGAAGGCGCAGGCCGACTCGATCCGGTCCATCACCGGGGAGTACCGGCGGGCCACGCTGCGGACCCTGCGGATCGCCTTCCTCTCGTCGTTCGCGCTGGAGCTGCTGGCGACGCTCTCGGTGGCGCTGGTGGCTGTCGGCATCGGTATGCGGCTGGTCCATGGTGACCTGGATCTGTACACGGGTCTGGTGATCCTGATCCTCGCGCCCGAGGCGTATCTGCCGCTGCGGCAGGTGGGAGCCCAGTACCACGCGGCGGCGGAGGGACTTTCGGCGGCGGAGGAGATCTTCCAGGTTCTGGAGACCGAGCCGCGGACGGGCGGTACGGGGGAGGTGCCGGGAGACCTGCGCCTGGAGCTGGAGGAGGTGACCGTCCGCCACGCGGGGCGCAGCGAGGCGTCGCTGGACGCTGCCTCGCTGGTGGTGGAGCCCGGCGAGACGGTTGCGCTGGTCGGCCCGAGCGGGGTCGGGAAGTCGACTCTGCTGGATGTGCTGCTGGGATTCGTGGAGCCGGCCGCGGGGCGGGTACGGGTCGGGGGCGCGGACTTGGCGAGCCTCGATCTGGAACGGTGGCGGGAGCGGATCGCATGGGTGCCTCAGCGGCCGTATCTCTTCGCGGGGACGGTCGCCGAGAACGTACGGCTGGCGCGGCCGGACGCGGATGACGCGGCCGTACGGGACGCGCTGCGGGAGGCTGGGGCGTACGACTTCGTGGCCGGGCTCCCCCAGGGTGTGGAGACCCTGCTGGGGGAGGACGGGGCGGGGCTGTCGGCAGGGCAGCGCCAACGGCTGGCGCTGGCACGGGCGTTCCTCGCGGACCGACCGCTGCTGCTGCTCGACGAACCGACGGCGGCGCTCGATGGGGAGACCGAGGCGGGTGTCGTCGAGGCGGTCCGGAGGCTGGCGGAGGGGCGGACGGTTCTGCTGGTCGTTCATCGGCCGGCGTTGCTTGCTGTGGCAGACCGGGTGGTGGCGTTGGAGCCGGCGGCGGCTCCCTTGCGCGGCACAGGTACGGCTGCAGGTGCGGCTGCGGCTGCGGCTGCTGGCGCTGACGCGGCTGCGGGTGCTGGCGCGGGGGACGCTGTGCGGAGCGGCGCCCTGCCCGCTCCTCACCGAAACCGGGGATCCGCCCCGGTTCCCGGTCCTCGAACGCCGGACGGGCCGGGTGATGCGGACGGGCTGGAGGGTGACGGGCCGGAGGTGCCTTCACCGCGGGTGCTGGCTCGGGTGCGGGCGGCCGCCGGGGACCTGCGGGGACGACTCGGGCTCGCACTTCTGCTCGGCAGTCTCGCGCTGGGATCCGCCGTCGGGCTCATGGCCGTGTCCGGGTGGCTCATTTCGCGCGCTTCCGAACAGCCTCCCGTCCTCTATCTGATGATGGCCGTGACGGCGACCCGGGCCTTCGGCATCGGTCGGGCCGTCTTCCGGTACGCCGAGCGACTTGTGGCGCACGATGCCGTACTGCGGATGCTCGCCGAGATGAGGGTCGCGGTCTACCGCCGGCTGGAGCGCATGGCGCCCGCCGGGCTGCGCCGCACCCGGCGGGGGGATTTGCTGTCGCGGCTCGTCGCCGATGTGGACGCGCTTCAGGACTACTGGCTGCGGTGGATGTTGCCGGCCGGGGTGGCCGTCGTCGTCGGAGCGGGGTCCGTCGGGTTCACGGCGTGGCTGATGCCCGAGGCCGGTGCGGTGCTCGCCGTCGGGCTGCTGATGGCCGGCGTGGCCGTACCGCTGGCCGGCGGCGCCTTCGCGCGGCGGGCCGAGCGTCAACTCGCTCCCGCGCGAGGGCTGCTGTCCACCAGGGTCGTCGACCTGTTCGGGGGAATTGCCGAACTGACTGTTGCCGGAGCCCTGAAGGGGCGGATCGAGCGCAGCCGGGAAGCCGACCGGCGGCTGACCCGCATTGCCGCCCGGGGCGCCGCCGCCACCGCGCTCGGCGGGGGGCTCTCCGCGCTGGCCTGTGGACTGACCGTTGTGTGCGCCGCGTTCGCCGGAGTGCAGGCGGTGGGTGACGGGCGGCTCGACGGAGTGTCCCTGGCGGTCGTGGTGCTCACTCCCCTCGCCGCCTTCGAGGCGGTCACCGGGCTGCCGCTGGCCGTGCAGTACCGGCAGCGGGTCAAGCGCAGCGCCGAGCGGGTGTACGAGGTACTGGACGCGCCCGTCCCCGTACATGAGCCGGAGCGGCCGGCTGCCGTACCCAGGACGGCGTTCCCGATCGAGGTGCGGGGCCTGGGCGCCCGGTATGCCGGGCAGGAGCGGAACGCGCTCGACGCCTTCGACCTCACGCTCACCGCCGGCCGGCGCATCGCCGTCGTCGGCACCTCGGGGTCCGGGAAAACCACCCTTGCACAGGTGCTGCTCCGCTTCCTGGACGCGAGGGAGGGCTCGTACACGATCGGCGGCGTGTCCGCGGCGGCGCTCGACTCGGACGCCGTCCGGCGCATGGTCGGGCTGTGCGCGCAGGACGCCCACCTCTTCGACAGTTCCGTGCGGGAGAACCTCAGGCTCGCGCGTCCGGAGGCGACGGAGGAGGAGCTCAGGCAGGCGCTGGGCAAGGCCCGGCTGCTGGAGTGGGTCGACGCTCTGCCCGACGGCCTCGACACTCTCGTCGGTGAGCACGGCGCCCAGCTCTCCGGAGGTCAGCGGCAGCGACTGGCGCTGGCCCGCGCACTCCTTGCCGACTTCCCGGTACTCGTCCTCGACGAACCGGCCGAGCATCTCGACCTGGCGACTGCCGATGCGCTGACGGCGGACCTGCTGGCCGTGACCGAAGGCCGGACGACTCTGCTGATCACACATCGGCTGCGCGGGCTCGACGCCGTCGACGAGGTCGTGGTCCTGGAAGCCGGGCGGACCGTGCAGCGCGGTCCGTACGCCGAGCTTGCCGACACCGAAGGGCCGCTGCGCCGGATGCTGGAGCGCGAGCGGGCCGCCGACCTGCTCGGTACCCGGCTCTCCCCGGCGAGTCTCCCTCTCTCGTCGACCGGCACCACTCTTTCCTCGTGAAATCGGACTTGCTCGTCTCAAGGGCATGACAGCGCCCGAATCGCAGGACCCGCTCGAAGCCGCGACGGGGGGCATCCGGACGGTGGCCGGCGCAGCGGGCTGTGCAATCAGGCGTGGCGGGCCGAGCCGGATGGGCGGATCACGCGGAAGCGGTCCGGGGATCGGGGAGGACGGCAGGGATACGACGGTGTCCTGGGAGGCCCCGCTGTAATTCACGAGCAGAGCCGGAGCAGTACCGGAGCAGTACCGGAGCAGTAACTGAAGGACCGCCGCAGCATGGAGGTCCCCCGTGCCGCGGCCGGTATCTGGGCCAGATGGCGGTACGACACTCACGGGTACCCGAAATCGCACCGGCGCCGGGCGACGATCCGTGGATGTGCTTGAGACGCCGCGACCGGCTGCTGCTCGTCCCGGTGCTGCTGTGCGCGCTCCTTGGCACGACGGCACCCACCGCCGTCGCGTCCGACGGGCCGGGGCCCAGCACAAGCGCCGAGGTGGCGCAGCTGTACGAGGATGCCGCGAAGGCCACCGAGACCTATGAAGAGAGCAGGCGTGCGGCGGACGTACAGCGCGCCACGGCCGACCGGCTCCAGGAACAGCTGGCCAGGCAGCGGCACCAGCTCACCACGATCCAGGACGCCATCGGCGGCGTCGCCCGTCTCCAGTACCGCACGGGCGGCTCGCTCGCGTTCACCGCTCAGCTGCTCCTCGCCGACAACTTTGAGGAGTTGATGCGCGGACGGCGGGTTGCCCAGCAGGTGGAGGCAGCCGTGAACCGGCTGCTGGGCCGGGCCAGGCAGGCTGAGCGACGGCTCGCCCTGACCGAGGGGAAGGCGCGGGCAGCCTGGCACGACCTCGATGTTCGCCAGGCACAGCTGGCGAGCATCAAACGCGGCATCGAGACAAAGCTGGAGGTCGCCCAGTGGAAGCTGCAGGGGGAGGCGGACAGCAGTGTGGCGGCGGGCACGTGCGCGGGTGCCGTACGGCTCGAGCAGCCCGGGGGCCCGCCGCAGGGCCCGACTTGGGTGACACCGGTGGAGAAGTACGAACTGTCCGCCGGATTCGACAGTGCCGGTGAGCGCTGGGCGCACCGGCACACCGGACAGGACTTCGCGGTGGGCATCGGCACCCCGGTCCGGTCGGTCGGGGCCGGCCGGGTCGTCTCGGTCTCCTGCGGCGGCGGGTTCGGCATCGAGGCCGTGGTCGCGCATCCCGGCGGCTACTACTCGCAGTACGCGCACCTTGCCGCGGTGACCGTCGACCAGGGCGAGCAGGTACGGACCGGGCAGTGGATCGGACAGACCGGCACCACAGGCAATTCGACGGGGCCGCACCTGCACTTCGAGGTGCGGCTCACGCCGTATCTGGGGTCCGGAGTGGATCCGGTGGGCTGGCTGCGCGAGCGCGGGGTGTACCTCTAGGGCCCGGGCCTTGTTGCCCCGAGGGGCTCGCGTGGCCCCGCGCGCCCTCGCCCCCCGCCCGCGCGTCCCCGCGGCCCTGATGCCCGTGGGCTACTGGCGTTCCGCGAGTCGGGTGAGGATCTGCTCGATGACGACCGCGACGCCGTCCTCGTTGTTCGCGACGGTCCGGCCGGAGGCCGCGGCGATCACGTCCGGGTGGGCATTGCCCATCGCGTACGAGGTGCCCGCCCAGGTCAGCATCTCCACATCATTGGGCATGTCCCCGAAGGCGACGACTTCGTCGGAGGAGATCCCGCGCTCGGCACAGCAGAGCGCGAGCGTGCTGGCCTTGCTGACTCCCAGACCACTTATCTCCAGCAGCGCGGTCGGGCTGGAGCGGGTGATGGACGCGAGCTCGCCGGCAGCCGTGCGGGCCAGGGTGAGGAAGCCGTCGGGTGTCAGCTCGGGATGGTGGGCGAGCAGCTTGATCACCGGGGCGCCGGTGCCCGGCTGCTCCTCGTGGAGCAGCTTCTCGGCGGTGGCGACAGTCGCGCCCGGGTCGACGCGGAAGGGCGGATAGTCCGGCTCGTAGTGGACGCCGGTGGCCAGGTCGACCGCGAACGAGGTGCCCGGGGCCGCGTCGCGCATGACACGTACGACTTCCAGGGCGGTATCCCGATCCAGGGCCCGGACCTCGAGCAGCGTCCCGCCGGAGTGCAGATCCACCACGGCCGCGCCGTTGGCGCAGATCGCCATCCCATGGCCGTGGACATGATCGCTGACGACATCCATCCAGCGTGCGGGCCGGCCGGTGACGAAGAAGACCTCGATCCCGGCTTCCTCAGCGGCGGCGAGCGCGGCGATCGTACGGTCCGAGACGGACTGGTCGTCGCGCAGCAGGGTGCCGTCGAGATCGGTGGCGATCAGCCGGGGGGTGGTGGGCAGGGGGCGTGGATCGGTAGCTGAGGTCACAGATCCATTCTCCCGTACGTTGGTGCACGGGCGTGCGGCACTGCGCACATTTGAGAGTGCAGGTGCCACTGTGGGGACACGTAGTCTCGATGCATGCGTTTGAGTACCGTGATTCTCCCTGTCCGCCGCTGGCACGAGGGTGGCCGCGATGAGTGGCTCCGAGCCGAGCAGCTCGGTTTCCACACCGCGTACACCTACGACCACCTGTCGTGGCGCACCTTCCGCGACGGCCCGTGGTATGGCGCGGTCCCCACGCTGACCGCCGCGGCCGCCGCCACCGAACGGATGCGTCTGGGCACGCTGGTCACCTCCCCGAACTTCCGGCACCCGGTGACCCTCGCCAAGGACCTGATCTCTCTCGACGACATCTCCGGCGGGCGGCTCACGCTCGGCATCGGCGCGGGTGGCATGGGCTTCGACGCCACGGCGCTGGGCCAGGAGGCCTGGACGCCACGCGAACGGGCCGACCGTTTCGCGGAGTTCGTGCCGCTGCTCGACCGGCTGCTGACCGAGGACTCGGTCACGCACGAAGGGACCTTCTACTCGGCGGTCGAGGCCCGCAACATTCCCGGCTGTGTACAGCGGCCCCGGCTGCCCTTCGCGGTCGCCGCGACCGGGCCGCGCGGGCTGAGGCTGACGGCGCAGCACGGGCAGGCGTGGGTGACCACGGGTGACCCGAAGCTCTTCGAGACGGGCACGCCCGAGCAGTCCGTCGAGGCCATTCGTGGACAGATCGACAAGCTCGGCAAAGCGTGTGCGGACGCCGGCCGCGATGTGGCCGAGCTGGACAAGATCCTGCTCACCGGCTTCACTCCCGAGCCCGGCCGCCCGCTGGAGTCCCTGGACGCGTTTGTGGACTTCGCAGGCAAGCACTTCGAGCTCGGCTTCACCGAGATCGTGATCCACGCCCCCATCCCGGACTCCGGCTTCGCCGCGGACCAGGCGGTCTTCGAGCAGATCGCAACCGAGGGTCTCGCCCAACTGGGGCGCTGAGCACCTCGTACGGCGTTCTGAGAGCGCCAATCCGAGAGGGTGCGCCCAGTCCCTCGCAGGAGTGAAGGGCCCCGTTCCGTACGAGTCGTCCAGTCGTACGGGTCGGGGCCGGCTGCGCATCCCCAGGGTGAGAGGCCGGTGGGCGCGTGGTGAACAGTCCCCATAGAAGTGCGGCGGCAGGGAAGATCATCGGTGTGCGGGCGCGTCAGAGTCCCGCTGCTGGGACGACCTGGCGTCGTTTCACGTGAAACTGTCCGGTCGCGTTCCCTGGGTGGGGCGGGGAGAGCGCGTGGACCAGGTGGCGCCGGAGCCGGCACACGCGTCGGGAAGCCGCTGGATCTGTCCCCCACCATGGTCGAGGAACGGCTGATGCCGCCGGCCAGAGCTGCGGGGCACCGTAGGCGGCCCGAGGATTGTGCCTATCTGCGCGAGGAGACCAGGAACTGCCTCGCGACACACACCACAGGGCGGGCTCGATCCCGGCTCCGCCCCGTACTTCAAACAGCGCAGGCTCCGCAGTCTTGGGCTGCCAGGGCGGCACCGACGCCGGCCACCGCAGCGGGTCGGCTGCGTGCCGTCGTCCGACGGCGCCTCGGGAAGACGACCTCATGGCCGCGCTGACGAAGACCGCGCTGACGAAGAGCCGGGGAAGCGGAGGAACTCCGGTGGTACGGCATCGGTGAGCCAGACGCCGTTGGCGCTGACATGGAAAACGTGGCCCGCCTGGTGCATCGCGCCGGTGTGCACGGAGAGGACGACCGGGCGGCCGCGGCGAGCACCCACGCGGGTCGCGGTCTCGCGGTCGGCCGAGAGATGGACATGGTGGCGGTTCATCGCACGCAGGCCCTCGGCGCGGATCGCGTCCAGGTTGCGGGCGACGGTGCCGTGGTAGAGGTACGCGGGCGGCTCGGCCGGGGGCAGGTCCAGGTCGACCTCGACAGAATGGCCCTGATTGGCACGGATGCGCGCGCCGTCGACCGTGAAGCGCTGCTTGTCGTTGACGGCGACAACATGGTCGAGCTCGGCGCGGGTGAACCGGAAGCCGTGCTCGGCCGCCGCCCGCATCAGCTCGTCGACCGGCACCCAGCCGTTCTCGTCGAGGGTGAGGCCGATCCGTTCCGGCTGATGCCGCAGATGCTTCGAGAGGTACTTCGACACCTTCACGGTGCGTCGCTCATCTGGTGCAGGGAGTCCGGCGGGGCCGGTGGATTTCTCGGGTCTCGCGTTCATTCCATCAGCGTGCCCGTCCCGGTGAAGACGGCGCCACCGAAAAATCCGTCTGCAGGTTTGATCCACAGCCAACTAGTGTTATCCACAGGGGAATTGGCGAATCTGTGGACAACTGGACGGCAACTTAGGGCTTTTGGTCAAATCGGTGATAATCCATATGGTTTGAGGCAAGTGCGTCCAATGTCCTGGACTGTACTTCCCGTTCAGTCGCCGCCGCGACAAAGGCGGCTACGTTCTCCTGGCCAACCAGCGCTTGGACCGCGCGGATTGTCTGCGGGGGAAGCGTCACCGACCTGGGCTCGGCCTCCGGCGGAGGAGTTCCTTCGGGGCTGAGGTGCTGCTGAAGGTGACGGGTGGCGAACGTCCGCATCGCTCGCGCCAGTTCGGCGTCCACGGTCTGCTGGGCAAGCGGGCGCAGACGACGGACCAAGGTCGCCGCCTCGGCCGCATCGGCATCGTTCGGCGGGCGGTGCCCCAGATAGCGCGCGAACACATGCTCGGTGGTGAACTCCAGGAAACGAGAGGCAATGTGCTCCACCTGCCCGCGAAGTTCCCGAAGATGACCCGAGATTGCAGGGAGCGGTACCCCGGCCGCGTACAACTCCGCTGCCACCGCCAGCTCCTGGGGACTGGGCACCAGGAATTCGTCGTCCCGGCCCGGGATGCGCTCCAGCACGCCGAGCTCCACTGCCTCGGCGACGGCCTCCTCGTCCGGCTGTCCCCCGAACTTCCCGTCCAGCTCCGCGCGCGAAATCCGGGCCGCCTCCTCGTCCGTCCACGGGCCCTGCACCTCGGCGACCAGGCCGAGTACCCCGCCGAGTCCGCGCCCGGCGTCCCAGGCCTCCAGCAGCTCCTTGATCGACGCCAGGGTGTACCCGCGGTCGAGCAGGTCGGCGATCTGCCGCAGCCGGGCGAGATGGGCGGCCCCGTACACATTGGCCCGCCCGCGCCGCTCCGGCGTCGGGAGCAGTCCGCGGTCCTGGTAGGCGCGGATCGTACGGACTGTGGCGCCGCTGTGGTGTGCCAGGTCCTCGATCCGGTACTCGGCGACTGACTGGGCGACTGACTGCTCGGACAAGCCCGCTCCCTCGATGACAGGCCGCCTACGACAAGGCGGCGCGACCCACCGCCCCGGCCGCGGCACGGGCCGCGGGTGAGGTCGCGAGATAGTCGACCGCCTTGCGCAGCGAGCCCTCCTGCGAGGGATGGTACGACTGCCGGAAGTAGCGGGGTATGGCAGCGCCGAGCTCCCGCCAACTGGGCAGCAGCCCCTTGGCGACCGAGCGGTTGTGCTCGCGCAGGGAGTAGCGCAGCCGGCCGGCGAGCTGGGGGTCGTGCCGGATCAGATACGCGGTGCCCCACACCCACAGCCAGAGCAGCACGGGCGCGGTGACGGCCATGCCCTCGAGGCGGCGGGCATAGCGCGGCAGTCCCTCGCCCGAGCAGTGCTGGTACATGTCGAAAGCCACTGCCCGGTGCTCGACCTCCTCCGCTCCGTGCCAGCGCAGCAGATCGAGCATGATCTTGTCGGCGCCCGCCCTGTCCAGACCCTCGGCGTGCAGCACCCAGTTCCCCAGGACCGCCGTGAACTGCTCGATGGCGGCGATGATCGACAGGCGGAAGCGAAGCCACTCCTGGGGCGGTACCGGCGCTCCGAACGGCGGCTTCTCGCCGAGGAGCTTCTCGAAGAGGAAGTCGACGTACCGGGTGAAGGCCTCGGTGTCGAGCTGCTGCGCGGCCAGGTGGTCCAGCACATACGCGTGCTGCACACTGTGGGTGGCCTCCTGCCCCATGAAGCCCTTGACGTCCTTCAGCAGCACCGGGTTGTCGACCAGCGGCAGGGCTTCCTTGAACACCTTGACGAACCAGCGCTCACCGGCCGGCAGCAGCAGATGCAGCACATTGATGACATGGGTGGCGGTGGGCTCGTCCGGTATCCAGTGCAGCGGAGTCCCGTCCCAGTCGAACGAGACCCGGCGCGGCGCGATGGGGTGGTGGTTGATGTGCTCCTCGGTGCTCACAGCGGCGGCTCCAATCGGGCGATCGCGCGCAGCGTCCTGGGACTGAAGCGGGACATGAAGTGGGTGACACGGGCCTCCGGCGTCACCGGCACGACCGCCTGGTTCTTCACGACGGCGCGCAGGATCGCGTCCGCGACCTTCTCCGGCGGGTAGTTGCGCAGCCCGTACAGCCGGGCGGACTTCTTCTGGCGCCGCTTCTCCTCGGCCTCGTCGACCCCGGCGAAGCGCGCGGTGGCTGTGATGTTGGTGTTGACGATGCCGGGACAGATCGCCGAGACCCCGATGCCCTGTCCGGCCAGCTCAGCCCGCAGACACTCGCTGAGCATCAGCACCGCGGCCTTGGATGTGCTGTACGCGGGCAGGGCCCTGGAGGGCTGATAGGCGGCGGCAGAAGCGGTGTTGACGATATGGCCGCCCTGTCCGCGCTCGGCCATCTGCCTGCCGAAGAGCCGACAGCCGTGGATGACGCCCCACAGATTGACGTCGAGGACCGCCTCCCAGTCCTCGGTGCTGGTCTGGAGGAGGGGGCCCGACAGTCCGATACCGGCATTGTTGACCAGGACGTCCACGACGCCGTAGGCGGTGGCGACCTTCTCGGCGAGCTTCTCCATCGCCTGCTCGTCGCTGACGTCTACCGTCTCGCCCCAGGCTTCGGGCGAGCCGATCAGCCGGGACATATCCGCGGTCCTGGCCGCCCCCTCAGCGTCCCGGTCCACGGCCACGATCCGTGCTCCCGCCTCGGCGAACGCGAAGGCGGTGGCGCGCCCGATGCCGCTGGCCGCGCCCGTCACCAGGACGAGCTGCCCGCCGAACCGCTCGGCGTACGGGCCACGGACCACGGTCTCCCGCGCCGCCACCCCGGTGGCACTGTCCTCGTTCGCCATGACGAACTCCCCGATCCAGGCCGCCAGCTGGTCGGGCCTGGTGCGCGGTACCCAGTGCTTCGCAGGCAGCGAGCGCCGGGTCAACTGCGGTGCCCACTCGTCCACTTCGTCGTAGAGTCGCTCGGAGAGAAAGATGTCGCCGGTCGGCGTGATCAGCTGGACCGGCGCGTGTGCGTACGCGTCGGGACGCGGGCGGCGCAGCCTGGCGCGGACGTTGTCGCGGTAGAGCCAGGCGCCGTGCGCCGCGTCCTGAGGCAGCGAGGGCGTCGGATAGTCGCCGGCGGGCACCTTCTCCACCCGCTGAAGGATCTTGGGCCACTGCTTGCCCAGCGGTCCGCGCCAGGCGAGCTCCGGCAGAACCGGCGTATGCAGCATGTACACGTACCAGGACTTGGCGCCCTGGCCGAGCAGCTGGCCGACGCTGCGAGGCGTCGGCCGGCTCATCCGCTTCTTGATCCAGTGCCCGAAGTGATCCAGGGAGGGACCGGACATCGAGGTGAAGGAGGCGATTCGACGCTCGGTCCGCTTGACGGTCACGAACTCCCAGGACTGCACGGACCCCCAGTCGTGTCCGACCAGATGCACCGGCTTGTCCGGACTCACCGCGTCCGCGACCGCCAGGAAGTCGTCCGTCAGCTTTTCCAGGGTGAAGCCGCCGCGCAGCGGGGCCGGGGCCGTCGACCGGCCGTGTCCCCGCACGTCGTACAGCACCACGTGGAAGCGTGTCGCCAGCCGTTCGGCGACCTCCGACCACACCTCCTTGCTGTCCGGATAACCGTGCACGAGCAGTACCGTCGGCTGCGTCGCATCGCCCAGCTCGGCGACGCACAGCTCGATGCCGCCCGTACGGACCCAGCGCTCACGCGCCCCTTTGAGACTCACGCCGACCTCTCCTCAGCCCAGCGCCGCACATGCGGCAGATCGTCGTCCAGCCAGAACGCGCTCTGCTCGGGGTCCTTGGAGTCGGTGACGACCAGGATCTCCTCGAACTTCGCGCCCGTACCCCGGAACCCGAGGTGCGGTTCGACCGCCCACAGCCCCGGCTGGGGCGGGTGGTCGGAGAATGTGTACGGGCTCCACAGCGGGGACCAGCCGTCGCGGTGGCCGTGCACCGCGTCGCTCACGAGCCCCTTCAGCGACTGGGTGCCGAACCCGAAGAGGCGCGGCGAGAAACGACGCTCCCTGACGCGGTCGATCTTGTGGGCGATGACACCGAAGGGATAGGCGCGGTGGCGGTTGGCGTACCCCTGCCGGACCATCAGCCGGTCCACGTTCTCGTAGATCTCGCGCAGCGAACGCCGCTCCCGCACCTCCCGCAGGATCAGCTCGCGGTGCGCCTCGAGATCGGCGAGCAGTCTGTTGTGTATCGCGCTCGGGCCGAGACAGCCGGAGTAGCCGATGTCCGCGGTGAAGCCCTTGTAGACCGGGGCCATGTCGAGGATGAAGGGCATCCCCGCCTCGAGCACGCGGTTGGTCGGGAAGAACTGGAGCGGTATCCGGAAGTTGACGAAGGCCGTACGGTCCCCGAACCAGGCGAAGGGCAGGTGGAACCAGTCGCGCACGCCCCGCTCGCGCAGCCACTCGCGCTGCATCCGCGCCGCCGCGCGCTCGGTCACACCGGGCTTCAGCTGCGCCGCGACCGCCTCCGCGCAGTCGTAGGCGAGGCGCTGTACTTCCCTGAACCCCCGCAGTTCCGCGTTCAGTTCGCTTGCCACTGCTGAGGTCATGCCACCTGTCCGTCCCATTGCGGTACGTGCTCGTAACTTGACACTGATGAATGTGACAATGCTCGGCGGCTGCGTCAAGGGGCGTGCATGACCCTGTGGAAAACCCACGCAGCGAAGCTCTCGGCGGTTCGGGGGTTCGACGGTTGTTCTCTTTCGTCGTAGCCCCCTACGGGTCCGTACCTCTCGAGTCGGACACGGATCCAGCCGCCAGGGCTGACGCCGGGTGTGGTCTGCGCCACTACCTTCGAGTTGTGACTGTGATCGCGACCGAAAGCCTGAGCAAGCGGTTCCCGAGGGTGACCGCTCTTGACCGGCTCTCCTTGGACATCGGACCCGGTGTGACCGGCCTGGTGGGCGCCAATGGAGCCGGCAAGTCCACGTTGATCAAGATCCTGCTGGGTCTGTCCCCCGCCACGGAAGGCCGGGCCGCGGTGCTCGGGCTCGACGTCGCCACGAGCGGCGGCGCCATCCGTGAACAGGTGGGATACATGCCCGAGCACGACTGCCTGCCGCCCGATGTCTCGGCGACCGAGTTCGTCGTCCATATGGCGCGCATGTCCGGGCTCCCGCCGACGGCCGCCCGCGAGCGCACCGCGGACACCCTGCGCCATGTCGGCCTGTACGAGGAGCGGTACCGCCCCATCGGCGGCTACTCGACCGGTATGAAGCAGCGCGTCAAGCTTGCGCAGGCGCTGGTTCACGACCCGAAGCTGGTCCTCCTGGACGAGCCGACCAACGGTCTCGACCCGGTCGGACGCGACGAGATGCTCGGCCTGATCCGCCGCGTCCACACCGACTTCGGCATCTCGGTCCTGGTCACCTCGCATCTCCTCGGCGAGCTCGAGCGCACCTGTGACCATGTCGTCGTCATCGACGGCGGCGCGCTGCTGCGCTCCAGCTCCACCAGCGACTTCACCCAGACCACCGCGACCCTCGCGGTCGAGGTCACCGACACGGACACGCATCCCGACGGCACCGCGGTGCTCCGTAAGGCGCTCGCCGCCGCCGGAATCACGCTCCACGCGCGCGTGGAGGACGGTCTGCCCGGCGCGGGCCACATCCTGCTCATCGAGGCGACGGGCGAGGAGACGTACGACGTCGTGCGTGACACCGTCGCCGGACTCGGCCTCGGACTCGTACGGATGGAACAGCGCCGACACCACATCGCGGAGGTCTTCCGCCCCGAGGCAGCGGCCCAGGCCATGGAGGTGCAGGCTCGATGAGCACCGAGACCACAACCGGGACCGACACCACCCGGATCCACAACATCGGTTACCGCAACTACGACGGGCTGCGGCTCGGCCGTGCGTACGCGCGCCGTTCGCTCTACTCGCAGTCGCTGCGCGGCGCGTTCGGACTGGGCCGTTCGGCCAAGTCCAAGGTGCTGCCGATGATCCTCTTCGCGATCACCTGCCTCGTCGCGGCGATCATTGTCGCGGTGGCCATCGCCGTCCCCAACATGACGGACCTTCCGCTCGAGTACACGCGGTACGCGATCGTCATGCAGGCCCTCATCGGTCTCTTCCTGGCGGCGCAGGCACCGCAGTCCGTCTCCCGCGATCTGCGCTTCAAGAGCGTGCCGCTGTACTTCTCGCGGCCGATCGAACGCGTCGACTACGTCCTCGCCAAGTACGCGGCGATGGCTTCGGCCCTCTTCGTCCTCACCGCGACGCCGCTGGTGATTCTGTATCTGGGCGCGCTGCTCGCCAAGTTCGACTTCGCCGACCAGACGAAGGGCTTCGCACAGGGCATGGTCTCCGTGGCGCTCCTTTCCGTCCTCTTCGGCGGCCTCGGCCTGGTCATGGCCGCGCTCACGCCGCGCCGCGGCTTCGGCGTCGCCGCCGTGATCGCCACGCTGACCATCACCTACGGCGCGGTCTCCACGGTTCAGGCCATCGCGTACGAGACGGGCTCCACCGGTGTCATCCAGTGGTTCGGCCTGTTCTCGCCGGTCACGCTCATCGACGGCGTCCAGACCGCCTTCCTCGGCGCGACCTCGGCCTTCCCCGGCTCGCAGGGCCCGGGCGCCGGCGCCGGCGTGGTCTATCTGCTCGTCGTCCTCGCGCTCGTCGCCGGCTCGTACGCCGTCCTGATGCGCCGCTACCGAAAGGTCGGGCTGTGACCATCATCAACATCGAGCACGCCTCACGGTGGTTCGGAAACGTCGTGGCCGTCAACGACGTGACCATGACGATCGGCCCGGGCGTCACCGGGCTGCTCGGCCCGAACGGCGCGGGCAAGTCCACCCTGATCAACATGATGGGCGGCTTCCTCGCCCCCTCCACCGGCACTGTGACCCTCGACGGGCAGCAGATCTGGCGCAACGAGTCGGTCTACCGGCAGATCGGCGTCGTACCGGAGCGGGAAGCGATGTACGACTTCCTCACCGGCCGCGAATTCGTCGTGGCCAACGCCGAACTGCACGACCTCGGTAAAGAGGAGGCCCAGCGCGCCCTGGCCACCGTGGAGATGGAGTACGCGCAGGACCGCAAGATCGCGACGTACAGCAAGGGCATGAGGCAGCGCGTGAAGATGGCCTCGGCCCTCGTCCACGAGCCGTCCGTGCTGCTGCTCGACGAGCCCTTCAACGGCATGGACCCGCGCCAGCGCATGCAACTGATGGATCTGTTGCGGCGGATGGGCGCGGAGGGCCGCACCGTGCTGTTCTCCTCCCACATCCTGGAGGAGGTCGAACAGCTCGCCTCCCACATCGAGGTGATCGTGGCCGGGCGGCATGCCGCCTCCGGCGACTTCCGAAAGATCCGCCGGCTGATGACGGACCGGCCGCACCGCTATCTCGTACGGTCCAGCGACGACCGGGCGCTCGCCGCTGCCCTGATCGCCGACCCGTCGACGGCCGGCATCGAGGTCGACCTGGCCGAGGGCGCGCTGCGCATCCAGGCGGTCGACTTCGGCCGGTTCACCGAGCTGCTGCCGCGGGTCGCCCGTGAGCACTCCATCCGGCTGCTCACGGTCTCGCCCTCGGACGAGTCCCTCGAGTCGGTCTTCTCCTACCTCGTAGCGGCCTGAAAGGAGCTGTGACGTCCATGTACAACCCCACAGTCGCCCGGCTCACCTATCGGGCCGTGCTCGGCAGGCGCCGGGCCGCGATCCTGTTCGTACTGCCCGGTCTGCTGCTGCTCATCGCGGTGGCGGTACGGGCCTTCAACGGCGTGGACGACCAGGTCGCCGCCGATGTCCTGGGCGGGTTCGCCATCGCCACGATGGTGCCGCTGATCGGCGTGATCGCGGGCACCGGTTCGATCGGTCCCGAGATCGACGACGGTTCGATCGTCTATCTGCTGGCCAAGCCGGTGAAGCGGCCGACCATCATCTTCACCAAACTGATCGTCGCGATCGCCGTGACGATGGCCTTCTCGGCGGTGCCCACGTTCATCGCCGGATTCATTCTCAACGGCAACGGGCAGCAGGTCGCGATCGCGTACACGGTGGCGGCGCTGGTCGCCTCGATCGCGTACAGCGCGCTGTTCCTGCTGCTCGGGACGGTCAGCAGGCATGCGGTGGTGATCGGACTCGTCTACGCCCTGGTGTGGGAGACGCTGTTCGGCAGCCTGGTGCCGGGGGCGCGCACGCTGAGCGTCCAGCAGTGGTCGCTGTCGCTCGCCGAGCGGATCGCCGGAGAGGGCCTCATCGGTTCGGACGTGGGTCTGCCGCTGGCGGTGGCGCTGCTGGCGGGCGTCACGGTGGTGGCGACCTGGTACGCGGGCCAGAAGCTGAGGGTGCTGAAGCTCGCCGGCGAGGAGTGAGGCGGAGGATCTCTGCGCTGCGGTGCCGGTCGGCCCCTGCCCGGTGGGCGGGGGCCGACCCTTTGGCCGCGAGCCCGCGAGCCCGCGGGTCCGGCGGTCCTCGGTGGGATCACCCGTCGGGATCACCCACCGCTCGATGTCAGGACATGTCGTGCAGCCGAAAACCAGTGGCACGCAACCGCCGTACGAGGGACAGTGGTTGAGCCGGAGCACGCCAGTGCGAGTTGCCGGTGCCACCGACCGGGAGAGGAGCGCGGCGATGACCGAGAGTACGAGTACGAGTCCGTCGAGCTCCCAGCAGGGCAGCGCCGGGCAGGCAGCGGAGTAGCCACGGACCACTCCGCAGAGCCGCCCACAGGCAGTTGCCCGGGGGGGCGGCCGCTTCGAGCGCGCATCTGCGCGGGCCGCCCCCTCCCGGAGGATTGGCCGAGTGGTAAGGCAGCGACCTGCTAAGTCGTCGTCGGGGCCGTAGAACCCCGCGCGCGTTCGATCCGCGCATCCTCCGCCGGACCGGATGGGGCTTGCGCCCGTCGGTTCCGCCCCGCGGAACGGCTGCCCACCACGGGGTCAGCCGTTCAGCAACTGCTCCAGCACCACCGCGATGCCGTCGTGTTCGTTCGACGCCGTGATCTCGTGCGCCACAGCCTTCAGTTCGTCGTGCGCATTGGCCATCGCCACACCGTGCGCCGCCCAGCCGAACATCGGGATGTCGTTCGGCATGTCACCGAAGGCGATCGTGTCGGAGGCCCGCAGCCCCAGCCGCCGCGCCGCCAGCGAGAGCCCCGTCGCCTTGCTCAGACCCAGCGGCAGGATCTCCACCACGCCCGCACCTGCCATCACGACGTCCACCAGGCTGCCGACCGTCGCCCTGGCCACCTTGGCCAGCTCGTCGTCGTCGAGCCCCGGATGCTGGATGTAGACCTTGTTCAGCGGGGCGGACCACAGCTCGGACGGGTCCTCGAACACCACCACCGGCAGCGGGCCCTCCTGCACCCGGTAGCCGGCGCTGACCAGTACCTCGCCGTCGAGTCCGTCGCGGCTCGCGGCCAGCGCCAGCGGGCCGATCTCCGCCTCGATCTTGGAGAGCGCGAGCCCGGCCAACTGCCGGTCCAGCGTCACGGAGGTCAGCAGCCGGTGCTCACCGGCGTGGTAGACCTGCGCGCCCTGGCCGCAGACGGCGAGGCCGTCGTACCCCAGGTCGTCCAGGATGTGCCGGGTCCACGGCACGGCCCGTCCGGTGACGATGATGTGCGCCGCACCCGCCGCGGTGGCCGCGGCGAGCGCGTCACGGGTGCGCTCCGAGACGGTGTCGTCGCCACGCAGCAGCGTGCCGTCGAGGTCGGTCGCGACGAGCTTGTACGGGAACGGTGCCGGGCTCACTTGGCGATCGGCTCCAGGATCTCTCGTCCTCCCAGGTACGGACGCAGCATCTCGGGCACCCGCACCGAACCGTCCGCCAGCTGGTGGTTCTCCAGGATCGCCACGATCGTGCGCGGTACGGCGCAGAGCGTGCCGTTCAGCGTCGACAGCGGCTGCACCTTCTTGCCGTCGCGCATCCGGACGGAGAGGCGGCGCGCCTGGAAGCTGTTGCAGTTCGAGGCGGAGGTCAGCTCGCGGTACTTGCCCTGGGTCGGGATCCACGCCTCGCAGTCGTACTTGCGCGACGCCGAGGCACCCAGGTCGCCGGTGGCCACATCGATCACCTGGAAGGGCAGCTCGAGGCCGGTCAGCCACTGCTTCTCCCAGTCCAGGAGACGCTTGTGCTCGTCCTCGGCGTCCTCGGGCGCGACGTACGAGAACATCTCGACCTTGTCGAACTGGTGGACCCGGAAGATGCCCCGGGTGTCCTTGCCGTACGTCCCCGCCTCGCGGCGGAAGCACGGCGAGAAGCCGGCGTACCGCAGCGGCAGCTTGTCGGCATCGATGATCTCGTCCATGTGGTACGCGGCGAGCGGGACCTCGGAGGTGCCGACCAGGTAGTAGTCGTCCTTCTCCAGGTGGTACACGTTCTCGGAGGCCTGGCCGAGGAAGCCGGTGCCCTCCATGGCGCGCGGGCGGACCAGCGCGGGCGTGAGCATCGGGATGAAGCCGGCCTCGGTGGCCTGCGCGATGGCCGCGTTGACCAGTGCCAGCTCGAGCAGCGCGCCGACGCCCGTCAGGTAGTAGAAGCGCGAGCCCGACACCTTGGCGCCGCGCTCGACGTCGATGGCGCCGAGCGCCTCGCCGAGCTCCAGGTGGTCCTTGGGCGCGAAGCCTTCGGCTCCGAAGTCGCGGATCGTGCCGTGCGTCTCCAGGACGACGAAGTCCTCCTCGCCGCCGACCGGGACGTCTTCGTGGACGATGTTCCCGAGCTGGAGCAGCAGACGCTTGGTCTCCTCGTCGGCCTCGTCCTGGGCGGCGTCGGCCGCCTTGACGTCTGTCTTCAGCTGCTCGGCCTTCTTCAGCAGCTCGGCGCGCTCTTCGGGAGACGCCTTGGGAATGAGTTTGCCGAGCGACTTCTGCTCGGAACGCAGCTCGTCGAAGCGGAGGCCGGACGACCTGCGCCGCTCATCGGCCAAGAGCAGGGCGTCGACGAGGGCGACGTCCTCTCCACGGGCGCGCTGGGAGGCGCGAACACGGTCGGGGTCCTCACGGAGCAGGCGAAGGTCAATCACCCCACCAGGCTACCGGTGCCCACTCGTGTCAACCCACCCGATATAGCCTTGCGTGTCGATTTGCCCGAATTGCCGGAATTAAGAAACGTGCCGGTAAATCAGCGGAGTGAGCGTCAATAAACGCAACGCCAATCGCCGAAATGGAGCACTCGGCCGCGGTCTGTATTGACCCGCTTCCGCCCGCCGCCCTTGCGGGGGCCGGGGTCTGAGCCTCTCTTGTCCACAGGGATGCGGGTTGATGGAAAGTTATCCACAGGCTGTGTGGAAGATCTGTGGACTACGGAAGTGATCGTTCCGAAAGTCGTGTGCGGGCCGAAGGATTCCCGCCCCAAACCCACCCCACACACTCATTCGGGTGGGAATTCCTCGCTCTAAAGAGTTGATCAATGGAATTGAGGTGACACGGGGCGGCCTGCCGTCCTGTGGAAGGAAGTAGGGCGAGTGAGCAGATTTGTCGACCATGTCGGATTACGTTGTCGACTTGTCCCCAGGTCGGCCTGGGCGCCTGTGGATAAGTTCTGTGGACAATGAAAATCTGCAGGTAGGACCTTCTCGGGAGAGGGCTCAAAGCCGACCGAGGACCGACCGGCGCCGACCCGGGGACCGCTCAGGCCGGGATCCCTGAGGGCAGGGCCCCGGAGACGACTCGGGCCGGGATCTTGAGGCCATGGCCCCCGGAAACCGCTCAGGCCCGGACCCCTGAGGTCAGAGCCCCTGAGGCCATGAACCTCTGAGGTCAGGGCCCGGGAACCGGCCGCTCAGGCCCGGCCGTCCTGGCAGCGCGCCAGCCAGTCCGACGCCGCAGTGAACTCCGCGTCCGACGTCCCCGCGCGCAGCACCCGTACGTCCTCCACAGCCACCCCGGCCCGCGGATACGAACCGAGGAAGCGCACCTTCGGGCAGATCCGCTTCAGCCCCATCAGCGCCTCGCCCACACGCCGGTCCGAGATATGGCCCTCGGCGTCCACCGCGAAGCAGTAGTTCCCGATCCCCGCACCGGTCGGCCGGGACTGGATCAGCATCAGGTTGACCCCGCGCACCGCGAATTCCTGGAGCAGCTCGAGCAGCGCACCGGGGTGGTCGTCGCCCAGCCAGATGACCACGGACGTCTTGTCCGCGCCGGTCGGTGCCGCAGGCCTGGCATGCCGGCCCACCAGCACGAAGCGCGTCTCCGCGTTCTCCGCGTCATGGATCTCGGTGACCAGCGGTTCCAGCCCGTAGGTGGCGGCCGCGAACTCGCCCGCGAAGGCCGCGTCGAACCGCCCCTCCTGCACCAGCCGCGCCCCGTCCGCGTTCGACGCGGCCGACTCCCAGAGCGCGTCCGGCAGGTTGTTGCGCAGCCAGTTGCGTACCTGCGGCTGGGCGACCGGATGCCCGGTCACCGTCTTCACCTCGGAGAGCTTGGTGCCCGGCCGCACCAGCAGTGCGAAGGCGATCGGCAGCAGCACCTCGCGGTAGATCATCAGCGGTTCGCCGGACGCCAGCTCGTCGAGGGTCGCGGTGACGCCGCCCTCCACGGAGTTCTCGATCGGTACGAGGGCGGCAGCGGCGTCCCCGTTGCGTACGGCATCGAGCGCCGCGGGCACGGACACCATCGGGACGAGCTCCCGGGTGGCGGCTTCCGGAAGCGTGCGCAGGGCGGCTTCGGTGAAGGTGCCCTCAGGACCGAGATACGTGTAGCGCGTGGCCGACATACCGTCACCCTAATGGGCCCGCGATCCAATGGTCCCGGGATCCTTACGACTCCAGCAGCCGCTGACCCATGTACTCGCCGTCCCCGGGCCCGCCCGGCACCGCGAAGAGTCCGCTCGCCTCGTGCCGGATGAACGGCGACAACGCGTCCCCCCGGTCGAGCTTGCGCTGCACGGGCACAAAGCCACGCAGCGGATCGGCCTGCCAGCAGACGAAGAGCAGTCCCGCGTCCGGTGTCCCGTCCGCACCTATGCCGTCGTGGAAGGAGAACGGCCGCCGCAGCATTGCCGCGCCGCCGTTCTGCTCCGGCGCCGAGATCCGGGCGTGGGCGTTGTCCGGGATGACCAGCATCCCGTCGGGGCCGGTCTTGTCGAGCGCGAGCTCGGTCGTCTCGCTGCCGCCGGTCAGCGGCGCCCCGTCGGACTTGCGCCGGCCGATGACCAGCTCCTGCTTCTTCAGCGGGAGCTGCTCCCAGTCGTCGAGGAGCATCCGGATGCGGCGTACGACGGCGTACGAGCCCCCCTCCAGCCACGCGTACTCCGTCCCGGACGGCACGAAGATCCGCCGGTCGAAGTCGGGCTCGGACGGCTTCGGATTGCGGGTGCCGTCGACCTGGCCCATCAGATTGCGCGCGGTCATCGGTTTTCCGGTGACGCCCGGCGAACGGTTGAAGCCGTTCATCTGCCAGCGCACCCGGGCCGCGTCGCCCGCTGCCTTCTGGACCGCTCGCAGCGCGTGAAAGGCGACCAGCGCGTCGTCCGCGCCGATCTGCACCCATAGATCACCGTTGCTGCGCCTGGCATCCAGCTGGTCGGAGGAGAAGGGCGGCAGCGGGTCCAGCTCCGGAGGGCGCTGCGCCACCAGGGCCGTACGTTCGAAGAAGGAGCGGCCGAAGCCGAAGGTGACGGTCAGCGAGGAGGGTCCGGCGTCCAGCGCGACGCCCGTGTCGGCGTCGCCGTCGCCCGCCGGCCTGCCCGCCATCAGCTCGCCCGCCAGCGCGGACCAGCGGCGCATGAGCGCGGCGGCTTCCCTGCGGCCCGCTCCCGGCGCCAGATCGAAGGCGATCAGATGGCCGCGGGCCTGCAGCGGTGTGGTGATGCCTGCCTGGTGCTTGCCGTGGAAGGCGATACCGGTCGCGCCGACCGTGGCCAGCGCGGTCGGGGCATCGTCGGCAGCTGCGGCGTACGCACCGGCTCCGCCCGCGGCACCCAGCACAAGACCGGCCGCGCCCACGGTACCGAGCAGCCGTCGCCGGGAGATGTCCGTTTCACTCCCGGGGACATTGCCGGGGACACGGCCACAGGCATCCCCAGGGGCATTCGCAGGGTCACTCACCGCGGCATTCACGGGATCACTCGCACGGTCACTCACGGGTACGTCAGCCGATCTTCACGTTCTTGTCGATGGTCGTCTGGTCGATGTCGGAGGTCCGTACGGTCACCTTGACCTCCCAGTCGCCGGGCATCGGGATCTGGACCACGGGCGCGCTCCAGTGTCCCTTGGCGAGGCGGTCGGGAACGATCGGCAGCGGGCCGATCTCCTTGGCCTTGAGGGTGAAGGCGACCTTCACCTCCGCGGCGTCCAGCGGCTTTCCGTCCGGGCTGTCGAGCCGGATGTCCATCTCGTTGGCGCCGGAGCGGGCCGGGTCGAGACTGAGGCGTACGGTGCCCTTGCCGTTCTGGCCGCCGGTGTCGAAGGGCAGCTTGATCTTGGTGGGCCCCTCGGGCACGGAGGCGGCCGCCTGGCTGCCGTCGCCCGCCTTGGCCGCCTCTTCTTCGGTACGGCCCGGTTCGGTGGCCGTCAGTACGGTCGTCACGGCGAGCAGGACCACCGCGACCCCCGCCTCGGCCAGCACGGAGCGGCGCAGTCCGGAACGCTCGGGGTCGGCTTCCCGGTCCTTGTTCTTCCGGGCGGTCGCTACCGCGGCCTTCTGGCGCGCGAGTTGAGCGGCCCGCCCTGGGGCCGCTGCCTCCGACGGCCCCGCCGCCTTGGCCGCCTCTGTTTCTTCTGTCGCTTCTGCCGTCGTCTCGGGGACGGTGACCGGTTCCCGCTCGGTCTCGTCCGCCGTCACTTCCCCCAGCTGTGAGGTCCACCGCCGCGAGATCCACGCGACGGCGACCATGACGGCGACCAGGCCCACCTTGAGCAGCAGCAGTTGCCCGTACGACGTCCCGGTCAGCGCCGACCAGGAGCCGACCTGCCGCCAGGACTGGTAGAGCCCGGTCGCGGTGAGGACCACGACGCTGCCGAACGCGAGCCCGGAGAACCGTCGTACCGCGGCCCGCTCGATCGACGGCGCCCGGTAGAGCGCGGTCAGCAGTGCCGCCAGACCGCCGAGCCAGGCCGCCACGGCCAGCAGATGCAGTACGTCCACGGGCATTGCGAGGCCGGGCTGAATGCCGGTCGAAGCATGCTCCGAGAGTGCCCAGGTTGCGGCGATTCCCGCCGCGACGACGGTCCCGCCGATGGTGAGGCCGAAGGTGAGGTCATTCTTCTCGGTCTCGTCCTCCCGCTTCGCGTACGTCCCGAAGAGGACGGCGACGAACAGCGCGGCGGCCCCGAGCAGCAGCAGCCGGGACACGAGTGCGGCCCCGGTCTTGGTCTCCAGGACGTCGCTCAGCCCACCGAGATCGAAGGCGTCCGCCAGTGAGCCGGAGCCGGTGTAGGGGGTGCGCAGCAGCAGCATCGCGAGGGTGGCGGCGGTGAGGGTCAGCCAGCCCCGTACGACCAGGCGCTGCAGGGAGCGTACGGAGGCGCCGCGCCGCCAGCACGCGAGGACGAAGGCCGCGCCGCCGGTGAGCAGGATGAAGCCGGTGTACGAGGCGTAGCGCGCGATGTCGTAGAGGGCGCCGACCACGCCTCCGCCGGCCTTCTGCTCGGGCAGGGCGACGGTGGTCTTGGACGGCGCTCCGATGGAGAAGGTGAAGGCGCCCGAGACGGGGTGGCTGTCGGCGGAGACGGCCTGCCAGGCCACGGTGTAGGTGCCGGTGGGCAGGCCGGCGTGCAGATCGACGCCGTAGACGACCTTGCCGCCGGTGCCGAGGTCACGGACCTTGGCCTTGTCGGCGCGTTTGCCGCTGGGTTCGAGGACCCGGATCGAGTTGTCGCCCATGGCGATCTGCTCGGAGAAGGTGAGCGTGACGTCCTTGGGGGCGGTGGCGACCACCGCCCCGTCCTTCGGGTTGCTCCCGGTCAGCGCGGCGTGGGCCGACGCGGGGCTTGCGCCGGCCAGAAGTGCGCCGAGGAGCGTGCCCAGGAGCACGGCCGCGGCGAGCAGCAGCCGTGCCGGGGATGGGCCGAGGCGCGGGGCGGTGGCTGTCATGGAGTAGTCGGTCCCCTCAGTGCTCAGTGCTTCTTCGGGTTGTACGTGGACTCCTTGACGGGAAGCTCAACCGTGATCGGGTCGGACTTCTCGAAGTGCAGCTCCACGGCGACCTTCTGGCCCTGCTCCGGCTTCTGCTTGAGCTTCATGAACATGATGTGGTTCCCACCGCGCTCAAGATCGAGTTCGCCGTCCGCGGGGACGTCGAAGGACTTCACCCGCTGCATCTTCTGGTTCTTCGTCTCGTGGATCGTGACGTCGTCGGAGATGTCGCTGGTGACCGAGGTGAGCCGGTCCGCGGTGCCGCCGCTGTTCTCGACCCTCAGAAACCCGGCAGCCATGTCGTCGACGGGCTGCGGCATGAACGCGCCGCTGACCTTCAATGCGGGCTCGCCGCCGGCCGAGGACGAGCAGCCCGCCAGCGCCGGCCCCGCGCTCAGGGCTATGAAGGCGACGAGGGTGGTGCGGGCGAGGGTGGTGCGGCGGTTCACGGGTTCTCCCCACGGACGAGCTTCGGCAGATCCTTGGCGAACTCCTCGGCCCTGGTGTCATCGTCGTACAGGACATAGCCCCCGTCGGTCTTCGGGGAGAACGCGATGACCTGCGCGCCGTGCATGGAGACGACCGAGCCGTCCTTCTTCTTCTGCGGCGGGTCGATGCCGATGCCGATCTGGCGTGCGCCCGCCTGGATGGTGGGGAAGTCGCCGGTGAGACCGGTGAAGGACGGGTCGCCCGCGCTGGGCAGCCACTTGGCGAGCTCGGCCGGGGTGTCTCGCTCCGGATCGGTGGTGACGAAGACGACCTGGAGTTTGTCCTGGTCGGCCTTGGGGAGCTTCTTCTTGGCGATGGCGATGTTGCTCATCGTCAGCGGGCAGACGTCGGGGCAGTGTGTGTAGCCGAAGTAGATCAGCGTCGGCTTGCCCTTGGTCTGCTCGCGCAGGTCGTACTTCTTGCCGCGAGTGTCGGTCAGAACCAGGTCCGGCTTGGTGAACGGGCGGTCGAGCACCGTCGCGGCCCGGGTCTTCGCCTCGGCGGAGACATCGGTGACGGGACTCTTGGGGGAGTCGTCGCCGGTGCCGCAGGCGGGCAGGGTGAGCCCGGCGGCCACGACGAGCGCGGCCGCGAGCACAGTCTTCTTGCGCATGGAGAAATGTCCCAAATGTGATGTACGAGGCGTCAGATGGCGCGTCAGGTGCCGCGTCCGGTGACGCGTCACGAGGATCGCCGTCAGGCGCCGGCGCGGCGGCGGCCGGCCACGATGCCGAAGGCGAGACCCGCGGCGCCGACGAGGATGCCGACGATGCCCAGGACGCGGGCGGTGGAGTCGCTGCTGTCGTCGGATGCCGCCTGGGACTTCTTGTCCTCGGCGTGCCCGGCGTTCTTGGCGTCGTCCTTGGCGGACGCATCCCTTGCCCCGCCGCCGTGGTGGTCCTCGGTGGCGGCCGACAGCTGCAGGACCGGCGCCGGGGACTCGGGCTCCTCGCCGCCCTCCTTCGGCTCCTCGATCCAGCGCACGACTTCCTTGTTGTCGTACGTCTGCAGGGCCTTGAACACCATCTGGTCGGCGTCCTCGGGGAGCCGGCCGAGCGAGAGCGGGAACTGCTGGAACTGGCCGGGCCCGATCTTGGAACTGTCCGCGGTCCAGGTGACCTTGGAGACCGCCTCGGTGATCTGCTTGCCGTGCACCTCGAGCGGCTTGGCCAGCTTGGACTTGGTGACCTCGACCTTCCAGCCGGGCACGGGCTGCGGCATCACGGAGGCCAGCGGGTGCTCGGTGGGGAGGTTGACCTCGAGCTTCACGGTCGAGGCGTCGTCGCGCTCGTTGGGGACCTTGAAGTTGACGGTGGCGTAACCGCCCTTGGCCGCCTCGCCCTGCGGCTGCACGCTGACGTGTGCGAAGGCGGTGCCGGAGAGCAGCAGGACGGAGGTGGCGGCGACGCCGGTCGCGAGCGCGATGCGGGTGACGTTCATGGCAGTGGACACTCCACAGATCAGAAAAGGTGGGTGTGTGCCGGGCACATGGGTGCGCGGGCACCGCGACACCACTCCCGTCGAGTGGGCCGCGTCAGGCTGCGAGAGCGAAGTGTCCGGGGGGCCCGCGCCTGATCACCGAGTGCTGGAGTGCTTCTGCCGCGGGCGCCAGTGGTGGGTCGGACGACGGCCGGGGAGCGCGCGGATCCACCGCGGGCGCCCCCTGGAGGCCGGTGAGCAGCGTCCGTACGAGAGCGAGCGCGGCCCGCAGCGCACGCAACCGCGCACCCTCGGCCAGCTCATGGGCCGAGTCGGCCGACAGCCGGATGAGCCGGCCCAGCGCCCGGTCCCCACGCCGCAGCAGCCAGCCGGTCGCGACCGCGGCCAGCAGATGGCCGAGCACCATGGGGAGGGTGGGCAGTAGCGCGGGCGCTGCGGCGGCCTCCGCCAGCGGGGCATGGGAGCTGTGCGCAGCAGGGTCGATGCCCGCTGTCCTCACGATCCGGTGCGCCTCGGTGGGACTGATGGACGAGACGCCCGCCCCGCACACCAGCTTCGCCGCCATCCTGATCAGCGCGTCGTCGGCCGTCGGGGCCAGCCGCAGCCGGTTCTGCCCGAGCCCGAACAGAGCGTGCAGCGCGAGCTGTCCGACGGTCAGCGCGGCGGCGATGGACGGTAGTGAGCGCTCCCGTCCGGCGAACGGCGCGACCAGGGCGAACACCCCGAGGAAGCCGAGTGCCAGGGTCCACCAGGGGACGGCCGCGCAGGCGGCCAGCACATGTCCCGTCGCGGACAGCACGACACAGACCGCGGTGAACACCGCGGCCCTCAGCAGCCACAGACCGGCTCCGGCGCGTGCAATGGGGATGGACGACATGGCCGGGTCATCATCGCACTGCGCCGGGTTCGCCCATACGCCAGGTCCGGAAGATCCCCTTTGCTGACATACACCGGCCTCCGCGGCGCGCACATCCGCCGAATGAGCGCTATCACAGTAAGTCTGTGCTTACCGACCGTGTCTTGCGGCAATACGTATCGGTATGTCGAGCCGCAGCCAGGAGGCTGGAGCATGAGCATCTGGTGGTCTCTCCACTTGCGGCGCGAAGCCGCGAGCGTCCCGCTGGCTCGCCGTCTGCTGCTCGGGACCATGGAGACCGCGGGGGTTGATCCGGACGTTTCGTACGACCTCTCGGTCGCGCTCAGCGAGGCTTGTGCGAACGCCGTGGAGCACGGGGGCGACCAGGGGGCAGGTGAGGCCTCGGCGGCGTACCGGGTGACGGCGTATCTGGACGGAGAGACGTGCCGTATCGAGGTCGCGGATTCCGGTCCTGGCTTCCCGGCCCGGCGCGGCGGACAGTGCGCGCACACCGCGGCCCAGTCAGCGGCAATGGCGGCCACCACGGCAACGGCAGCGACCACATCGACGCCGACCACCGCCGCCGTCGCGGCCATCGCGGAGGGCGGCCGCGGACTCTGTCTGATCGAGCAGCTCGCCGACCATGTCCACTTCCGCAACCGGCCGGGGCACGGCGCGGTGGTCAGCTTCGACAAGATCCTCAAATGGCGCGAGGACGCGCCGCTCGTCGCGTCATGAGCGAGAGCCGCAGCGCATAGGCCGCAGGGCTCGTGCCCGGGTGCGCGCACAGCAGAGCCGGCCGACGGGGCCCGTGGCGGGCCCCGTCGGCCGGCGGGAGTGCGAAAGGCGCGAGGTGCGGCGGTCAGCCCTTGAGCGAGGCCATCCATGCCTCGATCTCGTCGGCCTGCCGCGGCAGCGCCGCCGACAGGTTCCTGTTGCCGTCCTCGGTGACCAGGATGTCGTCCTCGATCCGGACGCCGATGCCGCGGTACTCCTCCGGCACCGTCAGATCGTCCGCCTGGAAGTAGAGCCCGGGCTCCACCGTCAGACACATGCCCGGCTCCAGCGTCCCGTCGACGTACGCCTCGGTGCGCGCGGCCGCGCAGTCGTGGACATCCATGCCGAGCATGTGGCCGGTGCCGTGCAGCGTCCAGCGGCGCTGCAGGCCCAGCTCGAGCACGCGCTCCACCGGGCCCTCGACCAGACCCCACTCGACGAGCTTCTCGGCGAGCACACGCTGCGAGGCGTCGTGGAAGTCGCGGTACTTGGCTCCCGGCTTCACCGCCGCGATGCCCGCCTCCTGCGACTCGTACACCGCGTCGTAGATCTTGCGCTGGAGCTCGTTGAAGCGGCCGTTGATCGGCAGGGTGCGCGTGATGTCGGCGGTGTAGAGGGTGTGGGTCTCCACGCCGGCGTCCAGCAGCAGCAGCTCGCCGGAGCGGACCGGGCCGTCGTTGCGCACCCAGTGCAGGGTCGTGGCGTGCGGGCCCGCCGCGCAGATCGAGCCGTAGCCGATGTCGTTGCCCTCGACACGGGCGCGCAGGAAGAAGGTGCCCTCGATGTAGCGCTCGCTGGTCGCCTCGGCCTTGTCCAGGATCCTGACGACGTCCTCGAAGCCGCGCGCGGTGGAATCGCACGCCTTCTGCAGCTCGCCGATCTCGAACTCGTCCTTCACGGCACGCGCCTCGGAGAGGTAGACGCGCAGCTCGTCGTCGCGCTCCGCGGTGACCTTGTCGGTCAGGGCGGACTCGATACCGGCGTCGTGGCCGCGGACATTGCGCACCGGGCCGGTGGCCTCGCGCAGCTGTTCGGCCAGCTCGCGCACATCCTTGGCAGGGATGCCCAGCAGCTGCTCGGCCTCGGCGAGGGAGTGGCGGCGGCCGACCCACAGCTCGCCCTGGCCCGAGAGCCAGAACTCGCCGTCCTCGCGGTTGGAGCGCGGCAGCAGGTAGACGGTGGCCCGGTGCCCGCCGTCCTTGGGCTCCAGCACCAGGACACCGTCCTCGGACTGGTCGCCGGTGAGGTAGGCGTACTCCGTCGAGGCGCGGAAGGCGTACTCGGTGTCATTGGAGCGGGTCTTGATATGTCCCGCGGGGATCACCAGACGCTCGCCGGGGAAGCGCGCCGAGAGCGCGGTACGGCGGGCGGCGGTCTGCGAGGCCTGCGCGATGGGCTTCAGATCGCGCAGCTCGGTGTCGGCCCAGCCGCTCGTCATGTTCTCGGCGAGCTCGTCGGACACGCCCGGGTACAGGCCGTTCTTGCGCTGCTTGATCGGCTGCTCTTCTTCCGGGGTCTCCGGGGTCTCCGGGGTGAGCTCCTGGGCCACGTCTGCCTCCTGGGCCTGTCGGCCTTCCTGATACGACACTGGACCTCCCCTACGTTCGTAGGGGTGACCTCACCATCGTATGTGCGACGGGAAGACGGCCCCGAGCCCTGTGGACAACGTGTGAGGAGTCAGTCGAACCGGGCGGCGAGCAGCACCACGTCCTCGGCATCGTCGCCCTGGTCCAGGCCTTCGGGCAGCATCGTGCGCAGCACATGGTCGGCGATGGCGCCCGGGTCGCCGCGGACCGTCCGGGGCACGCTCGCCGCCGCCGCGTGCAGCCGTGCGAACGCCCGGTCCATGGGATCGCCGGTACGTCGCAGCAGCCCGTCCGTATACAGCAGCACCGTTTCTCCGGGCTCGGGCGCGAGCTCCACGCTCGGCGCCTCCCAGCAGGCGAGCATCCCCAACGGTGCCGACAGGGACGTCTCGACGAACTCGGTGCGCCGCTCGCCCACGATCAGCGGCGGGGTGTGCCCCGCCCCGGCCAGCACCATCTTTCCCCGGGACGGCTCGGCGTAGGCGAAGAGCGCGGTGGCGGTACGGGCGGGCTCGGTCAGCCGTAGCAGCAGCTCCAGATCGGAGAGTACGGCGACGGGGTCCTCGCCCTCCATCACGGCGTACGCCCGCAGGGAGGCGCGCAGCCGCCCCATCGCCGCCAGCGCACTCGGCCCGGATCCGCTGACCGAACCGACCGCGAGCCCCAGCGCGCCTTCGGGCAGAGGCAGCGCGTCGTACCAGTCGCCGCCGCCGCGCGGACCTGTGCGGTGCCGGGCGGCCAGCTGGACGCCGGGCACCCGGGGCAGCCTGCTGGGCAGCAGCTCCTCGGCAACGGTCGCCACCGTGGCGCGGGCGTGCTCCAGCTCGAGGAGGCGGGCCAGATGCTCGGTTGCGTACCGCATATAGAGGCCGACGAGGTGGCACTGGCGCTCCACCGGGGCGGCCGGCTCGTCGTACAGCCAGAAGGCCGCGCCGAGCGTGCCGGCCGCCTCGGTGGTGAGCGGCAGGGTGTAACTGGCGGCGTATCCGAGACGGACGGCGACCTCGCGGTGGCGGGGGTCCAGCGACTCGTCGCCGAGCAGGTCGGGATCGGCGACGGCCTGCGGGGGACCGGTCGGCCCGGGCTGTCCGTCGGGGAAGCGGCCGTCCGGAATCCGGCCGTCCAGAATCCGGCCGTACGCGATCGCGCTGCGGGGCACCGTGTCGATATGGCCCAGTTCGGCGTGGGTGAGCCCGAGGCCTCTGGTGAGGGCCGGACCGCGGCCGCCCTCGAAGCAGTCGGCCCGCGCGGGGCCCTGCGGCGGTTCGAGGACGATCATGCCGCGGCGGGCGCCGACCAGGGCGGCCCCGGCACGCAGCAGTTCATGGAGGGCGTCCTCGAGCGAACCGGTCCGGGCCAGTCGTTCGGTGAGTTCGTGGAGGGTGGTCAGGTCGGAGACCCAGCCGGCCAGCCGGTCCTGAATCACCGCTCCGGGCGGGGCCGGTGCGGCAGGGACGCCGGGCAGGGGCGAGGCAGTGTGCGCGGGTGCCGGAACCGCTGAATCGATTCCAGCCACTTTCGGCAGGTGAGGGGCGCTCATGGCAGCCGGCTTTCCAGCTGGTGCGTTTCGCTCAATAGCATCGCAAACCCCCATGTCATTCTGCGCCGCTATCAATGCATCCACATGTACACGCACACGTGAGGGGATGTCCAGCATTGCTCCAGTGGGATTGATGGTGTCTGCGGGACTGTTAACTTGGCTGAAAAACGCACCTGGTGGCGGCCCATTGGGGTCGACTGAGGGTGTTCGGCAGAGCGTCATTCCAAGCGTGATGGGTACGTAAACGGTGATGGCCAGGGGCAGTTGGGACCGCCCCGGAACCTGGCGGCGGGCCCGGGCGTCTTAGCAGCCGGAGGCCGCGCCCCATCCCCGAGTGGCGGGGAAAAGTTACAGCGGGACTGCAAGCGCCAGGCGCGCGCCACCCCTCGCCATGCGTTTAATGGACTACAGCCCACGTTCGGCCCCCGGGCGGCGATCCTGCCGCAGGCGAAGCGGGGGATCGCCCATGCCACAGGCAAGGGGCGGTGATGCGCCGACGAGTACGCACTTTTGTACGCACAGTTATGAGCTGCACACATTGTGTGATGTGGACCTCGGCGTTCAACGGAAAGGAACGAGCGCTCATGCGCGAGATCCTCGGAAGGCGACGCAGGCTCCGGTTCCGGCGCAAGAGGGGGCCTGTACAGCTCGAAGCGGCGCTCACCTGCGCCACCGAGTGGCACTGGCCCGTCCTGCCCGGTGTGGGACTGAAAGCCGCCGGCAGTCGCGGCGACCGCGAGCGTGCCTGCCTCTGCCCCGACCCTGAGTGCGTCGTACCCGGCGCGCACCCCTTCGATCCCGGAATCCTTGCGGCATCGACCGACGAGCGAATGGTGCGCTGGTGGTGGACCAACCGGCCCACTGCCCCGATCATGCTGGCCACCGGGGGCACCTCCCGGGCCGGAGCCTCCGGCGGCGGGCGGGCGCCGTGCGCGGTGAGCCTGTCCGCGGTCGCCGGGGCCCGCGCGCTCTCCGCGCTGGACCGGATGGGCATGCGGCTGGGACCGGTCGTGGCGACCCCCACCCGCTGGTCCCTGCTGGTGGCTCCGTACACCCTCGAACAGCTCGGCGAACTGCTCTTCGCGAAGGACTGCGTGCCGAGTTCGCTGCGCTTCCACGGCGAGGGCGGCTATCTGGTGCTGCCTCCCTCGGAGACGGGTACGGGGCAGGTGCGCTGGGAGCGGGCGCCGCTGCCCGGATCCGCGGCTCCGTGGCTGCCCGATGTGGAGGCGGTGGTGGACGCGCTGGTCGAGGCGAGCACCAGCGCACCGGACGGCGGCAGCCGGCTCGCGTACTGAGAGCCCGTACAGGAGCGGGAGCGTACGTGCGCGAACGCATGCATGGGAACGCGTGTGCGAGGGCACGTATGAGAGCGCAAACAGGCGAGCGCAAGCATGTGAACGCACGTACGCGAGCGCATGCGCAGGGAGGGCCGGCTCTGTCACGCGTACGTCACTCGTACGGGTAAGAGCCGGCCCGAGTTGTACGGGAATTGGGTGCGCGGCATCCCAGGTGCCTGCATTCCGTCGATATCTTCGGACCACCGTCATGAATTCCCGCGCAGTCGGCAGGTGGACCCACCATGAATCTCCGCGTGATCGGGCTCGCCACCGCAGTGGTGTTCACCGTGTTGCTGCCACTGGCCGCCTCCGCGGGGTCGCTCACGGACGATGCGAAGCCCAACGCCGAGCCGATGGCCGAGTCCGAGCGGGAGGCGGAGCGGGGCCCGCTGGGCGGGATCCGTGCGTCCGGCGGCACCTCCGGCGAGTCCGGCACCTCCGGCGAGGCGGGTGAGGCGGGCGCGTCCAGTGAGTCCGCCGCCGACGAAACTGACGAAACTACCGACGAGTCCGCACTATCAGACGGGGCCGGGCACATTCCACCGCACGCGACCGCGCGATGTGGGCCGGAACTCGCCTCTCCCGATGGTGTCGAGGCGCAGACCTGTGTGCTGACCGAGGGGCGCGACACCTGGGCGCGTACCTACTACCGCAATGCGACAGGCCAGGAATTGCGTTCCGTACTCACGCTCATGGCCCCCGGCGGGCGCACTCTGCAGACGCACTGTGAGGTCGAGGCGGGAGATGAGCCGGGCGCCTGTGAGACGTCTCGAGAACCGACGCGCGGCGCTGATGCGCAGTATTCGGCGGTGGTGGAGTTCACAGCCGGGGGCGGCGCGGAGGAAGGGCCGCTGCTGCTGCGATCCGGGAGCAACTCCCGTGAGCCTGCGGGCCGTTGACGGAACGAACCGTTCCGTGGAAATGGAAGCGCCCGGTCGCTGGCGACGGGGGATGCACCAGCGACCGGGCTTCTAGAACGGTAACAAGAGATCGGCAGTTAGCAAATTCGATCTCGGGTATTCGGACAGGGATTTACCTGCCGATAGAGCGAGTTGTGACTGGAGTCACCTATCGGTCGACAGAAACCGTCACTCTCAGCTGAGGGTGACTTGGCGGTTGGTGAGCCCGCCGCGCGCCCGGCGCTCCTCCGGGGTCAGCGGTGCCTCGGTCGCGAGGGCCTTTGCCAGGCGCTCGGCGAGCTCGGCCGCCGGCTTCTCGCAGTCCTCGGCGCCCATCGCGCTCGGCAGGTCCCAGACCGGGACCATCAGCCCGTGCGCGCGGAAGGAGCCGACCAGCCGGGTCCCCTCGCCGAGCGAGGACGCCCCGGCGGCGTGCAGCCGGGCGAGCCCGTCCAGAAGCTGCTCCTCGGGGTGCGGCATGACCCAGCGGAGGTGGTTCTTCTCCGGGGTCTCGCACCAGTACGCGGCGTCGACGCTGGAGAGCCGCACCGTCGGAATCGCCGCCGCATTGGCACGCTCCAGGGATGCGGACACCTCGGGCGTGGCGTTCTCCGCGTTGCCCGGGACCCAGAACTCGAAGCCGGAGTGGACGGCCGGCTCGAAGGCGCTGTCCGCGTCCAGGAGGTCCTGCAGCCGTACGCCGTCGGCCGGTACGCGCTGGGCGGTGACCGGGCCGCCCGGCTTGGCGGTCAGCGCCCGCTGCAGGGTGTCGGCGAGATCGCGGCTGATGTCGCCGGAAGAGGTGTCGTTCTGCAGTCCGAGCAGCACGGAGCCGTCGTCGCGGCGCAGGGCGGGCCAGGCCATGGGCAGTACGGTCGCGAGCGTCACGGACGGCACACCCTCGGGCAGCCCGCCCTTGAGGGTCAGCGGGACGGTCGCGGCGGGCACCAGCTCGCGCAGCGCCACCCAGTCGCACTCGCCGGGCAGTCCCTCGAAGGGGCGCTGGACCAGCTCGGTCACGGCGTGCGCGGCTGCCCGGCCGTGACAGGCCTTGTAACGGCGGCCGGATCCGCAGGGGCAGGGCTCGCGGGCTCCGACCACCGGGACGTTCACATCAGCGCCGGCGGCGCGGGCGCCGTTCGTCACCTGCGGCTTGGTGGCCTTCGTCTGGGCGCGCTTCTTGGCCATGGTGTGGCTTCTCCCGATTGCGGCGGTGCTGTGTCGGGCGCGAGCCTAGCCGTCCGCCGCCGCCGTGGTGGGGGAGCAGCACTCCGCAGGCGTGCCGGGTCCCGCTGCAGCAGTCGATGTCGTCGTCGTACGACCTTCAGTCGATGTCGTCGTACGACTCCATGTAGTCGAAGTCGGCGCCGGGGCCTGCGACGCGCGTAGCGAAATCCTCGCGGCGGTGCCCTTCGGTGACGATCACCCAGACGGTGACCTCGCCGGCCGCGCTGTCGCGCACGCCCCACTCCTGGGCCAGCGCGCTGATGATGCTGAGACCGCGGCCGCCTCGGGCCGTGACCGAAGGAGTGGCCGGAACCGGTCGGGTCGGACCGCCTCCGTCCGTCACTTCGACGGTCAGCCGGCCCGTTTTGTCCACGCGCCACGCGGCGCGGACGTCGCCGTCGCCCACCTCCGCGTGCCCCAACGGCCTGCCGTGTCGGCAGGCATTGCTGAGCAGTTCGGAAAGGATCAGTACTGCATCGTCGAGGACCGTGTCCGTCACCCCGCTGCGGCCCAGCTGCTCACGCATCCGGTGTCGTGCCTGACCCACGCCCGCAGGGCCGTGGGGTACGGCCATGCTCGACGACGTGGGCACCTCCTGTGCCACCACCAACGCCACCCCCGAGACCTCCTTTGCCCCACGCCACGGTGTGAATGCCCCAATGGACTGGACCGGAAACCGGCCAGCGGCGGGCCGGTGACGCACTCGTAACGATCGAGTACGGACCGAACGCGCCGGTGCACTCCCTGTCACCGGTGTCAGAGGCGACCCAGTTGGGACAGCACCTGTTTGGGGCGGTTGGTGATGATTGCCTCGACGCCGAGGCGGGCGCAGAGTTCGACGTCCTCCGGCTCGTTGACCGTCCAGACGTGCACACGGTGGCCCGCCCGGTGCAGCCGGGCGATGTATGCGGGGTGGTTGCGGACGATCCGCATGCCGGGGCCGGCGATCCGTGACCCGGCAGGCAGCCGTCCGTCGCGCAGCCGCGGTGTCACGAACTGCATCAGATAGACGGTGGGGATGTTCGGGGCGGCCGTCGCGACCCGGTGCAGGGAGCGGGCCGAGAAGCTCATGATCCGTACGGGCGAGTCGTCGGCCGACATCGGATCGTCCAGACCGAAGCGGCCCAGCAGATGGAGGAGCCGCTCCTCGACCTGGCCCGCCCAGCGGGTGGGGTGCTTGGTCTCGATGGCCAGCTCGATACGACGGCCGGAATCGGCCACCAGCTCGAGCAGCCGTTCCAGGGTGAGTACGGACGTGAAGGAGGGGTCTTTCCAGTCGGGGCTCTCCGGGGCGTCCTCATGGCCCTTCCACGTGCCGAAGTCGAGGGCGGCGAGATCCGCGAGCTCCAGGGCGGAGACGGCGCCGCGGCCGTTGGAGGTGCGGTTGACGCGGCGGTCGTGGACGCAGACGAGATGGCCGTCGGCGGTGAGCCTTACATCGCACTCGAGGGCGTCCGCGCCGTCTTCGATCGCCTTCTTGTAGGCGGCCAGAGTGTGCTCGGGGGCGTCTTCGGAGGCGCCTCGGTGGGCGACGACCTGGATGTTGTGCTGCCGTGCTTGAGTCACCGCGTCATGGTGTCACTGTGGCGGGGTAGGCGTGGGAACGGTGGCAGATCCGTCACCGGGCAGTCGCACGGCAGTCGCATTGGAGGCGCCGGGCAGCCGCCGGGCGGCGCCTGTCGAACGCCGGGCGGACGCCCTGGGGGTGCGTCCCTTTTGCCGGACGTAAAGGATTGCCGGAATACACACAGGTCCTGCTTACAGTGGCCTGACGTGCTGTGGGAAAAGCTGACCGCAGACACTTGCACAGCGGAACTCTTGGCGCAGACCGACGAGACCGACGAGACCGACGTGGAACCTGAGGAGAAAGAGCTGTGAGCACCGAGAACGAGGGCAACGCGGTTCCGGCCGCCCCGTCCGTACCTCCTGTGCCGGTCGCCGCTCCCGAGGGCACGCCTGCGTCCGCTCCGGGGTCCGGCGCGCACGACACGCAGGACATGCGCGAGACACCCGTCTCACCGGAGCCGTACGCGGCCCGTGAGGCCCACGAGCCGGCAGCGGCGGCGGGCGGGCAGCCCGGGCACTCCCCCCAGCCCGAGCAGCCCACCGCCCCGCTGCCCGGATACGTACCGGCCGCCTACCCGGCAGAAGCACCTGCGGACGCGTCCGCGGGTGTGCCCGCGGGAGTGCAGCAGCCGGGCGCCGGGTGGCCGCCTTCCCCGCCGGGGCCCCCCTCCTACGGCAGCGGCGGCAGCGGCGGTCCGGCCTGGGGAGCGCCGGTTCCGGTGCCGGAGCCCCCGCGAAGGCGCTCCGGCGGACTGGTCGCCGGTGTGCTCGTGGCCGCGCTGGTCGCGGGCGGCGTCGGCGGCGGTATCGGCTACTGGGCCGCCGAGCGCAACGACGACATCGGCTCGACCACGGTCTCGGCGGCCGACGCCCCCCGGGAGCTCAAGCGTGATCCCGGCACGGTCGCCGCGGTCGCCGGCAAGGCCCTGCCGAGCGTGGTCACCATCGAGGCCAAGTCGGGCGGCGGCGGCATCGGCGAGGGCGACAGCGAGGCCGAGGGCGGTACGGGCACCGGCTTTGTGTACGACAAGGAAGGCCACATCCTCACCAACAACCATGTGGTGGCATCCGCGGCCGGCGGCGGCACGCTGTCCGCGATCTTCTCCAACGGCAAGAAGTACGACGCCGAGGTGGTGGGCCGGGCGCAGGGCTACGACGTCGCCGTACTGAAGCTGAAGAACGCCCCCTCGGGGCTGTCCCCGCTGCCCCTCGGCAACTCCGAGAGGGTCGCGGTCGGCGATTCGACCATCGCGATCGGCGCGCCCTTCGGTCTGTCGAACACCGTCACCACCGGCATCATCAGCGCGAAGAACCGCCCGGTCGCGTCCGGCGACGGCTCCAGCGGCAAGAACTCGTACATGAGCGCCCTGCAGACCGACGCCTCCATCAACCCGGGCAACTCCGGCGGCCCGCTGCTGGACGGGAGCGGCGCGGTGATCGGCATCAACTCCGCGATTCAGTCGGCGGGCAGCGGCGGCTTCGGTCAGACGCAGGCCGGCTCGATCGGCCTCGGTTTCGCCATCCCCATCAACCAGGCGAAGAACGTCGCCCAGCAGCTGATCAGGACGGGGCAGCCGGTGTATCCGGTGATCGGCGCGACGGTCGACATGGCGGGCAAGGACGCGGGTGCCAAGATCGCCGCCCAGGCCGCGGGCGGTTCCGCGGCGGTGGTTCCGAACGGCCCGGCCGCGAAGGCCGGACTCAAGGCGGGCGACATCATCACCAAGTTCAACGGCAAGCCGATCGACAGCGGCCCGACCCTGATCAGCGAGATCTGGACCCACAAGTCGGGCGACAAGATCACGCTGAGCTACGAGCGTGACGGTGTGGAGAAGACGGCGGAGGTCGTCCTCGGCGAGCGCAAGGGCGACAGCTGACGCTCGCTCCGGGGCCGACGGCCACGCTACGCGCGCAGCGTGGCCGGTCCTGGGCGGCCGCTAGCCGCGTACCGTCCGGTCGCGGCCCACGTCGTGACCCCGGTCGTGGCCCCGGCCGCGGTCGCCATTCCCGTCCTGGCCGCCTTTTCGGTCCTGGTGCCGGTCGCCTTTCCTGTCCCGGTCCAGCGGCAGTTGCAGCATACGGATGGCGTTCCCGCGCATGATCTTGTAGATCACGTCCTCGGGCAGCCCGGCCATGTGCTCGGCAGCCACCTTCTTCGTGTGCGGCCATGTCGAGTCGACATGCGGATAGTCGGTCTCGAAGGTCGCGTTGTCGACGCCCACGGTGTCGATCGAGGCGATGCCGTGTTTGTCGCGGAAGAAGCAGCAGAAGATCTGCCGGTAGTAGTACGTCGACGGGGGCTCGGGGATCAGATCCTTGACGCCGCCCCAGGCGCGGTGCTCCTCCCACACGTCGTCGGCGCGCTCCAGGGCGTACGGAATCCACCCCATCTGGCCCTCGCTGTACGCCAGCTTGAGCCGCGGGAACTTCACCAGAACCCCGCTGAAGAGGAAGTCCATCATCGAGGCCATGGCGTTGTTGAAGGACAGCGACGCCTGCACGGCCGGTGGCGCGTCCGGCGAGGCGGCGGGCATCTGCGACGACGACCCGATGTGCATGTTCACCACCGTGCCGGTCTCCTCGCACGCGGCGAAGAAGGGGTCCCAGTAGCCGGAGTGGATCGACGGCAGCCCCAGATGGGTCGGGATCTCGCTGAAAGTCACCGCCCGCACACCACGGGCGGCGTTGCGCCTGATCTCGGCGACTGCGAGGTCGATGTCCCAGAGCGGGATGAGGCACAGGGGAATCAGCCGCCCGCCGCTGTCACCGCACCACTCCTCCACCATCCAGTCGTTGTACGCGCGTACGCAGGCGAGGCCGACCTCCTTGTCCTTGGCCTCCGCGAAGGTCTGCCCGCAGAAGCGCGGGAACGTCGGGAAGCACAGTGACGCCTCGACGTGGTTGAGATCCATGTCCGCGAGCCGTGCCGTCGGGTCCCAGCATCCGCGTCTCATCTGCTCCCGGGTGATGCCGTCGAGCGTCATCTCGTCGCGCGAGAAGCCGACGGCGGCAATGATCCGCTTGTACGGGAAGTTTTCCCCCTCGTACTCCCACCAGTCGGTGACCTGACCGTCCGGGTCGGTGGTGAAGCGGTACTTCCCGCCGATGTACTCCAACTCCCCGATGCCGGCGGTGAAGGGCTTCGGCCCCTTGTCGCGGTACTTGGCGGGAAGCCAGGTCTCGAAGAGATGCGCGGGCTCGATCACATGGTCGTCCACGCTGATGACCTTGGGGAGTTCCGTGCCGTCCTGATTGCCCATCACGTCGATTACCCCTTGCTGCCGCCGGTTTCCCCGGCCCGAATCTGACGATCCATCAGATTCAGGCTAGGACTTCACCGGGTCGACAGCAAGACGTAGCAGCCCTCTTGCGCCAGCCCCGTCCATCCGATGAACTGACGAATCGTCAGTTCGGTGTCGGCGCGTCGGCACGCCTGTGCGCCTGTGCGCCTGTGCGCCTGTGTGCCTGCGAGCGGAGAGGGGGGTCCATGGAGACGATGTGGCTCGACGGGGCCGAATGGATGGCCGTGCTCCGGATCGGCCTGGGCCTGTGGTGGCTGGAAAGCTGGCGGCACAAGGACAAGAAGACCTGGTTCGCGGGCGGCGGCATCACCTGGGCGGCCGGCATAGCCGACAAGCACCGGTGGTCCTTGGTGCGGAGCGGCTTCGACCGGGTGGTGAAGCCCCGCCCACGGGTGATGGCGTACATCGTCGCCTACGCGGAGCTGGCTCTCGGCCTCGGTCTCATCGTCGGCTTCCTGACGCCGGTCGCCCTCGCCGGCGGCCTGGTGCTCAGCCTGATCTATCTCGTCCTGATGATCCATGACTGGGCGGAGCAGGGTCAGAACCTGATGATGGCGCTGATCTCCGGGGTCGCGCTGTTCGCGATGAGCTGGCAGAACTGGTCGCTGGACAGCGCGCTGGGCCTCTTCCTCTAGGCGCCGCGTCCACCCGAGCGCCGGAAGTCGGCAGCCGGTAGTCTGTAGCCCGCTCCGTCGCTGGTCGGCGGGGCGTGGGTGGGTTGCCCGAGCGGCCTAAGGGAACGGTCTTGAAAACCGTCGTGGCAGCGATGTCACCGTGGGTTCAAATCCCACACCCACCGCAGGTGAACGGCCCCTGACCAGGCAACTCGGTCAGGGGTCGTTCTCATGAACGGTGTCCGTCAGCGACCGCTGTTTCCCGACCGAACGGGCACGAGGAGGGCACGGCTGCCTTCTGGTCCGTAGCTCTGGCCGAATCGGTCAGCGACGGTCGTACCGGCCGCTACGAGGCCCCGGAGGGACGCGAGATGTGGATCCTCACCGACTTCGGAAGCGATTGCCGTTTCCTTGCTTGGGCGGTCTCCCCGGGGGACTGGGCCGTCCTACGCTGAGGGGGCGGCGGCCCGGCCTGGCCGCCGCCCCCTCAGCGTTGGGTGCGCGCGGGCTACCGCTGGGCCGCGCGGCGGCGTACAAGCAGTACCGCACCCGCACCTGCGACGGCGGCCGCGGCGGCCGCACCCGCGAGGGGCAGGGCCGAGCCCGATCCGGTGTTGGCGAGGTTGCCGCCGGTGGAGGAGGTGCCGCCGGTCGTGGTCGATCCACCTGTGGAACCGGAGCCGCTCGTGGATCCGCCGTCAGCGGACCCGGAACCGCCGGTGGTGCCCGAGCCACCGGTCGTACCGCTTCCGCCGGTGGAGGACGCCGAGCCGCTGCCGCCCGTCGACCCACTGCCCTCGACGTCGATCAGGATGTCGGCCTTGTCGTTCGCCTTGTTCTCGTCGTACGGACGGGGCTGCTCCCCACCGAGCTGCACCGAGCCCTTGGCCCCCGGCACCTTCTTCTCGATCTTCAGCTTGAAGGTGTAGGTCTCCGTCGCGCCCTCGTCGATCCAGGACTGTCCGGTGCCGCACCGGTAACTTCCTGTCTCGACCTTCGTGCAGCGCTTGTTCTCGACCACCGTCGTGCCGTCAGGGACCTTGATCAGAGCGAAGACCGGCGGCACGTCGACAGGCCTCATCACCCAGGCGGGCCCGGCGTTGGTGAACTTCACGTCCAGGGTGACCTTGTCCCCGACACGGCCCTTCAGCTTCGCTCCCGTGACCTGCAAGTCGGCCGTGTTCACCGAGGTCACCCGCACATCGGCCGCGTCCCAGTCCAGTTCTTCCGCCGCAGTGGCGTCATCAGCCGGGGAGGCCGCAGACTTTTCCACCAGTTTCACAGCGGGAGCGGTTCCCTGTACGGGACCGGAGGCGTTCTCGTCGGCGCCCTCATCGTAGTTCGTGACCGCCACCCGGAGGTCGTCGTACAGGGCGTGGTCGAGCGCCTTCAGCGTCAGTGGCCTCTCGGGCGCGTAGACCCCACCGGGTGCCACGGTCTGGTCGAACTCGCAGATCACCGTGGACTTGGCCGTCATCTCGTCGTACGCGATCACCTCCCACCGCTCGCAGTTCGAGGGCACCTCGGTGTGGCTCAGGCCTCGCGTGACCGAGTACGACAGCCAGACCTTCTTCAGCGCCTCGGTGCCCTTGTTCGTGAAGCTCACCGGCACGTCGAAGGTGCTCCCCGGCTTCACCCCGTTGACGGGGGCGATCTCGCCCAGCACCAGCCCCGTCTCGGCGTCCTCGGCCACGGCACCGGGCGCGGCGCCCAGCGCGATCAGCGCACCGGCGCCGATGACGCCCGCGGTCCTGCGCAGGGTACGGAGGCCGGGAGTGGTGTGCAGCATGCGGATCCCCTGGTGAAACGACGACGATGGACGGGTGAACTGCGCGCGAACGACAGTTCCGCACATGAGACACGCGACGGGGCGCAAGGGTTGTGCGCCGGCGGGAATCCTCACTCACTCACGGACGGCCCGGGGCCGGCTGCGGCGTGGCGCCGGTCGGCGCGGGCACTAAAGCGTGTTGCAGGAGGCTGTGTTCCGAACATTTCCCTTGTATGCGTGGGGTGTTGAGGGTTGAGCCGTTGTGGATGGAGATGTTCACCGGGCTGTGGATGAGGCAGTTCGAGGGGCTGTTGCGGGTGGTGCGGGAGCGGGGTGGAAACGGTCCCGGTGGCGGGCGGCCGTGGTGCCTGCCGCCGACGGCAGGCACCTACTGGCCGGCGAGCTCCGTCAGGAGCTCCGGTCTGAGACTTCACCTACGTGGGTGCCTGCTCATCCAGGCACCTGGCGGCTTACGAAGCCGCAGCCGCAAAAGGGATTTTCCACACCAGAAGGCTAAGGTCGGCAGGTGACCCGAATTGAGGAGCACGCGGAGGGCGCGGGGCCGTTCACAACCCGGCTGACCTGGCGCCTACTGGATGGGGGCACTGCGGTCTGGGAGTCACGCCCGGCACGCAAGCGTGGCCTGCTCACCGTGCGGGCCGCGGGCGAGCTGGAGCCCCGTTCCCGAAGAGCGGACAGCGTGTCGGTCGGCCGTCTGCGCAGGCTGAATGTCATTGCCGCGGGCGCGTTCGCAGTCGGCGGTGCCCTTTTCGCTCTCGGGGCCGGGGCGGCTCAGTTCGGCCCGGGCGATGCGACGAGCGCCTGGATCTACTTCGCAGGCGGCCTGTTCTTCAACGCCGGTGGATACGCCTCATTGCTCCAGACGATCAACGCTCCTCGCCGGGACAGCGGGGCTGGTGCGCTGGCCGCACGGAGCTGGAGATGGTGGAGCTACGAGCCCACTCGGATCGACTGGCTCAGTACCTTCCTGCTGTTCGTGGGAACGCTCGTGTTCGGCATCAACCTGCTGAATTCTTTGCTGGAGGGGCTCTCGGTCCAGCAGGTGAACAGGCTGATCTGGGCCCCCGACATGGTCGGGTGCATCCTGTTCCTGGTCTCGGGGCACCTCGCACTGGTCGAGGTCTGCCATGGCCGGCCAGGCGTCCGCCCCCGAGACCTGGGCTGGTGGATCGTCGCGATCAATCAGCTCGGATCCTTTCTCTTCCTGGGTTCGGCGCTGGCTGCCTTCACGCGTCCCACGACAGGAAGCATGGTGAACGTCGACATCGCCAACTGGGGAACGCTCGCGGGAGCACTGTGCTTCTCCGTCGGAGGCCTGTTCCAGTTCTTCGAGCGCCCCTGACCCATCGTCTCGGCTGACGGCCGCCCCGGGCCGGTCGCCCGTTTCTCGTCAAGAGGGGTGTGTGGCAAGGCCGGGGTGCTCCAAACCGCTTGAGTGCGCTCGCGAGGCAGATGGCGCAACACTGTTCAACGCTGCACTGACTGGTGTCCGGACCAGGGGCGTTGGCGTCTACGTGCCACATGCCGAGCGGATAACTCGGCTATGCGGGCGGTCGTGTCCATTGCAGAAACGATCAAGCCCCCGTGAAGTCCGTTCGCACCGGTTTCCTGTGGAACGTTGGCGGTCCAAGTCCCGCCGGAAACGCCGGCGGGAGCTGAAGAGCGGAGCGAGCCATGAGTACTCAATTGCCGCCCGGCGTAGTCCAGATCACCCCTGACGGTGCGCCCTGTCCGCCCAAGACTCTGGGCCTCTACCGGCACTACAACTGTCAGGGCACGGGGTACGGGATCGGAGCCGGCTTCGAAGTGGACCTCGGTCAGCTTCCCCTCCCCGGCGGCGGAAGCATGTCCAAGAATGTCTCGTCATGGGTGAACCTGACGGACAGCGACGCGAAGCTGATCGGCAAGGGTGAGCGCATCCTGAAGGCCGGCGAGAAGCTCGAGGAGCCGGCGGGGTACAACGACACGGTGGAACGAATCGACTGGGTGCAGTAACCCTGCCGACCCATGTGCGGGGCGAGCGTAAGAAGCGGCGCCCGCCCCGCATCGGCCGGGACCGGACATCAGGCGCCGAGACGTGCCGGGCCGAAGGCGTTCACGGTCCCAGAGGTGCAGGGGTGTCCGGAGTTTCCGGGCACCCCTTTCGCGCTCGGGCCGTGGATGAGGGGCTGCGATACCCGGCGGGTTCAGCGGCCGCGGACCGAGGTGAGGCGGTCGGCCGAGGCGATCGTGGCGCGGGCCTCGCGTTCGGTGAGGCCGGCGTGGACGGCGGCCTCGGTGAGGGCGTCCGCGAGCTTGTCGCCGAAGCCGTTCTCGTACGCGCGGCAAGCCGCCCAGAACAGACGGGTGTTGCGCTGGCCCTCGTGGGCCGCGAGCACGAACTGGACCAGGCCCTGCCCCTGGGGCGAGCGCGGAGATGCAAGGTTCGTGGGGTTCTCGGGGCGGTGGGGGCGTGCTGAGGGGTCACGAGGCGCAGGAGTGCGCGGGGGCAGGGTGCGGGTGACAGATCCGCCGTGCCGGGGGCGAGGCGGTACGCGCCGTGGGCGGCGACCGAGCCCGGGCCCACCAGATAGCCGCCGGCGCCGCGGATGTCGATGCCGGGGGCGAGACGGCTCGCCGAGTTGGGGACGACCACGTCGGGCGGGCCGGTCAGCCAGAGGTGGCGGCCGCCGCTGGGGGTGAGGACCGTGACTGTCTCCGGGATCGTGAACAGATGCCGCAGGGCCAGGTCCTCAAGCGCGGCCACCGAGTCGGTCGCGGACGAGGAGTCCGTCGCGGACTTGGTGTCGAGGTCGATGCCGATCAGATGGTGCGGGGGCCGGCCGCAGGCGATGCCGTAGCCGGTGGCCCAGGGGGCGGCGGCGAAAAGGGCGCGTACGGCCGCCGGGTCCGTGGTGGCGTCGTGGACGCCGTGGCCCGGGAGGCCGCATTCGCCACGGCACAGGACCGGCTCGGGGTCGCCCCGGTGGGGGGAGCGCAGGGCGGGGAGCTTGGTGGGGGACAGCGGGATGACAGGGAGCCCGCGCTCGGCGGCGGAGAGAGCGTGGGCAAGGGCCAGGGTGGCGGTCTGCCGGTCGGTGGTGGCCATAGCCCTATGTTCGTACAAGTGTTCGAAGAAGGGAAGGGGCCTCTGCGGAGGCCCCGGGGCGGATTGGCCGAAAACATGCCGGAACGCTTCCTCCCTTGCGGTGGCGGGGTTCGGCGGCTTGTGGCGGCCCGGGCCGGGGTTCTGGTGGCATGAAGGTGTTTATCGACATGTCATCACGCTTGAGGGGGAATCAGGGTCTCCAGGGTGGTTTGCCGGGGATTCGGTGGGCAACTCTGATCTCGCGACGTCGTGACCAAGATCCCGGGCGGTTGGGCAACGGTTGGCCAACTGCCTTGGAGCAAGCCGTACTTCCGTCCATTCGCAGTGCCGGTTCCTGGAGGAAATGACATGGCAAGCATCCGTGCCGCCCGCGTTCTCGCCGCTGTTTCCGCTCTGCCCCTCGCGGCCGCCCTGTTCTCGGGTGTTTGCCCAGGCCGACAGCGGCTCCTTTGCAGGCGACGGATCAAACGCGACCGTGGTCACGGTCCTCGGTAGCGGCGTCGGCGGCGACAACAACGGAATTCGACCACCACCCAACAAGTGGCGACCGGCGCCGGCGCGACCAACCAGAACAACACCGCCGGCGTGGACGGCTCCGGCTTCGCAGCTGTCGACCAGTCGAACACCCTGGTGAATTGCACGAACTTCTGGTGACCGACGGCCCGAGGGGGGTTTGACCGAGAGGGGTTTGACCGAGGGGTGAATGACCGCCTGTGCGACGGTGCTTCGGCGCGCCGTTCGCGCAGGCGGTTGTGCGTGTGCGGCATCGCAGGGGTGCGACGGTGGCGAAGTGGGCGGCGGCCCGGACCTTGACAGTGAGTACAGATCTGACGGACAGTCAGAAACCCTGATCCGTACGCCCGGGAGGCGGCCGCCGTGCACCTCGCCCCGACGGAGCGGCAGCAGCAGCTGCGCGCCGAACTTCGTTCGTACTTCCGTGATGTGATGCCGGACGGTCCACCGCACGCCGACGACGGTACCGAGCAGCGCCGGCTGCTGCGGCGGATCGGTGCGGACGGGATGCTCGGCCTCGGCTGGCCTGTCGCATACGGGGGCCAGGGGCGTGGTCCCGATGAGCAGTTCGTCTTCTTCGACGAGGCGTACCGGGCCGGAGCGCCCGTCTCCATGGTGACGCTGAACACCGTCGGCCCGACGTTGATGAAGTACGGGACCGAGGAGCAGAAGTCGTTCTTCCTGCCGCGCATTCTCAGCGGGGAGCTCGTCTTCGCCATCGGCTACAGCGAGCCGGAAGCCGGGACCGACCTCGCCTCGCTGCGTACGAGGGCCGCGCGGGAGCGAACTGCCGACGGCGACTTCTGGGCCGTCGACGGGCAGAAGATCTTCACCAGCAACGGCCAGAACGCGGACTGGATCTGGCTCGCCTGCCGTACGGATCCCGAGGCGCCCAAGCACAAGGGCATCTCGATCATCCTCGTGCCGACGGATGTGCCCGGCTTCGCGTGGACGCCCATCCAGACGGTGGGCGGGCTGACGACGACATCGACGTACTACGACGGGATACGGGTGCCCGCCGCGAATCTGGTCGGCGAGGAGAACGGCGGCTGGGGGCTGATCACCAACCAGCTCAACCATGAGCGGGTGGCGCTGGCGGCGATCGGAATGCAGGCCGAGGACTTCTACGAGGCGGCGCTTCAGCGGGCTCGTACACCCGATCCAGTGGCTGGCGAGCGCCGGATTGACGAGTCGTGGGTGCAGTTCAGGGTGGCCGAAGTACATGCCCGGTTGGCGGCAACGCGCCTGCTCAGCTGGCGTTTGGTGGGGGATGTGGGGGCGGGTGGACCGGCGCCCGGGGATGCGAGCGGCGTGAAATTCGCGGGAACCGAATCCGCTGTCGAGGTGTATCGAATGTGCCAGGAAATCACGGGGGAAGCGGGCCTGATCCGGGCAGGTTCGCCCGGCTCGGTCGACATCGGCGTTCTGGGGGACGGGGAGCTGGAGCGGATGAACAGGGCGGCGCAGATCAACACCTTCGGGGGCGGGGTGAGCGAGGTGCAGCGGGAGATCGTCGCGACGATGCGGCTCGGCATGAAGAGGGGGAAGAGGTGACCAAGATGCCGGAGATGCCGGAGATGCCGAGGGTGGCAGGGGTGGCAGGGGTGACTGGGGTGGCTGACATGGCTTGCGTGACGACATGACTTACGTGACGGGCACGAAGGACATGACGGACGTGACTGACGGGACTGAGGTGTCCGACGAGTTGTACGTACGGCTGAAGGCGTACGAGGGGAGGGCAACTGCCACCTCAGTCGTCGGCAAGGATCTGGTCAACGAGGCGATGATCAGGCACTGGTGCGAGGTGATGGGGGATGCCAACCCCGCGTACGGCGGGCCGGACGCCATAGCTCCGCCGGCCATGCTGCAGGCGTGGACGATGGGCGGTCTTTCGGGGCACACGGACCGGACCGTGGTGCACGACGAACTGTTCGGGCTGCTCGACGGGGCGGGATTCACCTCGGTGGTTGCGACCGACTGCGAGCAGGACTATCTGCGGCCGCTTCGGCCTGGGGACCGGATCACGTTCGACGCGGCCATCGAGTCGGTGTCGGAGCGGAAGACCACCAAGCTGGGGACGGGCTACTTCGTCACCACGCGGATGGACGTCCGGGCGAACGGGGAGCCGGCGGGCACACACCGCTTCAGGATCCTCAAGTACGCGCCGGCCGCGCGGCCGAAGCGCCCGGGCAAGCGGCCGCGCCCGGTGATCAACCGGGACAACGCCGGGTTCTGGGACGCAGTGGCCGAGCACCGGCTGCTGATCCAGCGCTGCGGGGGATGCGAGGCGCTGCGCTTCCCCTGGTTGCCTGGGTGCAGTGCGTGCGGGTCCCCCGAGTGGGACACGGTCGAGGCGAGCGGCGCGGGGAGCGTGTACTCGTACGTCGTGATGCACCACCCGCCTTTCCCTGCCTTTGACCCGCCCTATGCGGTGGGCCTGATCGAGCTGGCGGAGGGCGTGCGGATGGTCAGCAATGTGGTCGGGGTGCCGTACGACAAGGTGCGGATCGGGATGCCTGTGCAGCTTGAATTTCTCCGGGTGGACGAGGAATTGGAGCTTCCTGTCTTCCGGGCCTCGGAGGGGGGTGCGGGCTGATATGGACTTCACGCCCACGGAGGAGCAGACGGCTGCGCGGGAGCTGGCGGCGCAGATATTCGGCGACCTCTCCACCCACGAGCGCCTCGCCGCGGCGGGGACGGGCAGTGACGCCGAGCTGTGGAAGGCGTTGTGTGCGGCGGGGCTTGTCGGGGCCGCCGAGGACATAGGCCTGCTCGGTCTGGTGCTGGTGCTGGAGGAACAGGGGCGGACCACCGCGCAGGTGCCGCTCGCGGCCACCTGTGTATACGGACTGCTGGCGGTGGCCGCGCACGGCACCGACGAGCAGCGGGCCCGGCTGCTGCCGGTGCTCCGCGACGGCAGGGCGGTGGCGACCGGCGCGTTCCCTGCCCAGGGTGGTGTACGAGCCTCCGCTCCGGGGCGGCTGACCGGATCGGTGCCGTACGTCCCCTGGCTGCGGGACGCCACGCATGTGCTGGTCCCCGACGCCGACCGTGCGCTGTGGCTCGTACGGACCACCGATGCGGAGGTGGCGGAGGTGGAGACCACCGCGCCCTGGGCGGCCGGGCGGCTCGTCCTGTCCCAGACCCCGGGCGAACGGATCGGCGGGCCCGGTGCGTACGAGTCCGTACTGGCTCTGGGCCGTACCGCCTTCGCGGGGCTGCAGGCCGGGGTGTGCACGGGCTCGCTCGCCCGGGCCGTGGAGTACACCTCGACCCGCGAGCAGTTCGGGCGTCCCCTCTCCACCAACCAGGGCGTGCTGATCCGCGCCGCCGACGCATACATGGATACCGAGGCGATACGGGTCACGGCCTATGAAGCGGCCTGGCGGTACGACGAAGGGCTGCCGCACGCCACCCAGGTGCTCACCGCCGCCTGGTGGGCCTCCGAGGCCGGAAAGCGCGTCGTCCATGCCGGGCAGCATTTGCACGGCGGGACGGGCGCCGACCTGGACCACCCTGTCCACCGCCACTTCCTGTGGGGGCGCCAGCTGGACGCCTACCTCGGATGCGGTTCAGAACTCCTCGCTGAACTCGGCCAGTTACTCGCAAGGGAGCCCTCGTGTGAAAGCCGGTGACGCACTGCCGCCGCTCACCATCCCCATCACCCGCACCCTGATCGTCGCCGGAGCCGTCGTCTCCCGCGACTACCAGGACGTGCACCATGACACGGAGCTCGCCAGGGAAAGGGGCTCCCCGGACATCTTCATGAACATTCTGACGACCAACGGACTGGTCGGGCGGTACATCACCGACTGCATCGGAGAGCGTGCCGTGCTGCGCAAGGTAGCCATCCGCCTCGGGGCGCCCAACTATCCGGGAGACACCATGGTGTTGAGCGGCACGGTGACCTCCGTCGAGGGCGCCACAGCCGAAGTGAGGGTCGTCGGAGCCAATGGCATCGGTAACCACGTCACCGGCACGGTGACCGTGATCCTCCCGGAGGCCGGCGCATGAGCATCCATCACCGCGACTCACTCGGCGGCAGGGCGGCCGTCGCCGGGATCGGGGCCACCGAGTTCTCCAAGGACTCCGGGCGCAGCGAGCTCAAGCTGGCCGTCGAGGCGGTGCATACCGCCCTCGACGACGCGGGGCTCTCCCCCGCCGACGTCGACGGCCTGGTTACCTTCACGATGGACACCAGCCCCGAGATCACGGTCGCCCAGGCGGCCGGTATCGGCGAGCTGTCGTTCTTCTCCCGTGTCCACTACGGCGGTGGTGCGGCCTGCGCCACCGTGCAGCAGGCCGCCCTCGCCGTCGCGTCGGGCATCGCCGAAGTCGTCGTCTGCTACCGGGCGTTCAATGAGCGTTCCGGACGGCGTTTCGGCTCCGGTGTGCAGCACCGGGAGCCGTCCGCCGAGGGCGCGGCGCTCGGCTGGAGCCTGCCCTTCGGGCTGCTTACCCCCGCATCCTGGGTCGCCATGGCCGCCCAGCGCTATCTCCACACATACGGGCTCACGCCCGAGGCGTTCGGGCCCGTCGCCGTCACCGACCGCCGTCATGCGGCGAACAACCCCGCGGCGTACTTCTACGAGAAGCCGATCACCCTCGCCGACCATGCCGCATCGCGCTGGATCGTGGAGCCGCTGCGTCTTCTCGACTGCTGTCAGGAGACCGACGGCGCCCAGGCGATCGTGGTCACCTCCGTCGAGCGGGCCCGGGATCTGCCGCATCCGCCCGCGGTGATCGTCGCCGCGGCGCAGGGGGCCGGCCGCAACCAGGAGGCGATGACCAGCTTCTACCGCGACGACCTCACCGGCCTGCCCGAGATGAGCGTGGTCGCCCGGCAGCTCTGGCGGACTTCCGGGCTTGCGCCCGGTGATATCGATGTGGGCATTCTTTACGACCATTTCACGCCATTTGTGCTGATGCAGCTGGAGGAGTTCGGGTTCTGCAAGCCGGGTGAGGCGGCGGAGTTCGTGGCGGCGGACTCCCTCCCGCTGAACACCCATGGAGGGCAGCTCGGAGAGGCGTATCTGCACGGGATGAACGGCATCGCGGAGGCGGTGAGACAGTTGCGCGGCACCTCGGTGAACCAGATACCGGGCGCGGCCCGCGCCCTGGTCACGGCGGGCACCGGAGTTCCCACATCCGGGCTGATCCTGGGCGCGGACTGCTGAACGGGCTGCTGAGCGGACTGCTGAACGGACTGCCGAACGGACTGGTGAGTGGGCTGCTGAGACAGCTGGGCGCACCCTGTGCCGACGGCTGGGGAGCCGGGTGGCCCGTATCCGACCCTGAGGGTCTCCTCCACCTTCAGGAGGTGGGGGCAGCACCACCACTACAACCTGAGGCGGAGAGGGCTTCGGGACCTGGGGCCGATCCGCGACGGTAGTGCCCGCTCCTAGCGTGGACCTATGACCACGCCAGTCTGCACAAGCGCTTCCAAGCCCGCCGCGCCGGTGCCGTCGTACGCGCCCCAGACGCGCAGTGCGACCTACTCGTCGTTCTCCTCGTACGTACGGGCGCGGGGGCCCGTACTGCTGCGTACCGCCCGCTCGCTCACCGCGAACCCGAGCGATGCCGAGGACCTGCTGCAGACCGCGCTCACCAAGACCTACGTCGCGTGGGAGCGGATCGAGGACCACCGGGCGCTCGACGGCTATGTCCGCCGCGCACTGCTGAACACCCGCACCTCACAGTGGCGCAAGCGCAAGGTGGACGAGTTCGCCTGCGACGAGCTGCCCGAGCGGGAGGCCGTGCCCGAGACCGACCCGGCCGAACAGCAGGTTCTGCACGACGCCATGTGGCGCGCCGTGATGAAGCTGCCGGACCGGCAGCGGGCGATGGTCGTCCTTCGCTACTACGAGGATCTGAGCGAGGCCCAGACGGCCGAGGTGCTCGGCGTCTCGATCGGCACGGTCAAGAGCGCGGTATCGCGGGCGCTCGGCAAGCTCCGCGAGGACCCGGAGCTTTCGCCGGTCCGCTGACCTGCCGCCGGCGGCGCGGTGCCCCTGCGGATCCGGACGGCCTCCACCGTGATTCCTTACTCCCGGGTAGTGACATACCGCGCGGTATGTGAGCAGAATCTACACACCCGTAACTGCCACGTAGCGCTAGCGCCCACCGGGAGGACGCCGTGCTGAGCACCATGCAGGACGTACCGCTGACTGTGACCCGCATCCTTCACCACGGGATGACGATCCACGGTAAGTCACAGATCACTACCTGGACAGGGGAAGCCGAGCCGCAGCGCCGCACCTTCGCGGAGGTGGGTGCGCGGGCGACCCAGCTGGCCAACGCCCTGCGGGACGAACTCGGAATCGACGGCGACCAGCGCGTCGCCACCCTCATGTGCAGCAACGTGGGTAAAACACTCTCGGTGTGACCTGGGGTTTTGCGGCGTTAGGGCAGACAGACGGCCCCGGCCCCTCCTGTGGGAGGAACCGGGGCCGTCGTGGGCAGGAGACCGCGCCGCCCGGTGGGGGAACGAGGGCGGCGCGGCCGGCTCGTGCGGGGCCGGGGTTCAGCGGCCGGGATCGCCGAGGATGGCCAGAGGCAGCACCACAGCGACCGAACTGATGATCATCACGAGGCAGAAGAGGCGTTGTCTCATCGTGAGCGGCCTCGGTTGTGAGTGAGGGTGTAGTAAGCCGTTGCCGCGCCGCATAACGCGGCGATGGTGCCGAGCATGGTGATCATGGGCCGTCTCCTCCGGGCAGTTCCCATGAAGGCCCGTCGGGCGCGTTGTACCAGACGGTTTGCCGACTGGGCGTGATGGTCATGTGGAAGTCATCGCGATGCGGCACGTTCTCGAAGATGGCAAGGTCTTCCACGACATCCCACAGGCGCCGTGGCCCGATCTGGCGGACGGAGCCGGAGACGTGGGCGGTTGCTGTTGAGCCGTCCTCGGTCCACAGGCCAACGGCCGTGAGTTCGCCGTCATCGTCCCGCCACGAGCACGAGCTGTGGCCGGGCAAGGCGATCGACAGGGGAAAGCGCAGGCGGTCGAGGACGTCGGTTGGCGCCACCTTGGTATCCGTTGGTTCCACGCTACGCACCGCGTCGAACGCAGGGGCAGCGCCGGGCGTCCGGCGAGGCATGAAGTGCGCGGGTGTCGGCAGGAACCTGCCCGTGGCGTGGCCGGGGGCGGTGATGGTGGCACGTAGTACGCCGTACCCGATGGGGGCGACGATGATCGCGCCAGGTGCGGCCTGGTCGAGGAATGGGGCCGGCACGGCACGCAGCGCGGCGGTGGCGATGATCCGGGTGTAGGGGGAGCGCTGCGGCCAGCCGCGGGCGCCGTCGCCGGTCGTCACGAAGGGGCGGTACCCGGCCTTTTCCAGCCGGAAGGCCGCAGCTTCCACGAGGCTCGGGTCGACATCGATACTTGTCACGTTGTCGTCGCCGAGCCGGTGCGAGAGCAGCGCCGTGTTGTAGCCGGTGCCCGTCCCGAGTTCGAACACCGTGTCGCCTTGGTGAGCGTCGAGGGCGTCGAGCATTTCCAGCATGAGGGCGGGTTCGCTTGACGAACTGGTGGGGATGCCGTGTTCGTCAAGCTGGGTGGTCAGTGCCTGGTTCGAGTAGATCGTTTCCATGTAGCCCGGGTCACCCAAGGTGACACTCCGCCACGACCTGTCGTCAGACTGGGCGTAGTAGCGGGGGACGAATACGTGCCGGGGGACGGCCGCGAACGCGTCTACCCACCCTCTGTCGAACTGTGGGTCGAGTTCCGCGGCGAACGTTTGCCGCAGCGCGGCCGACACTCCGGTGTCCGGCCAAGTCATTCGGTGTCTCCTTGCAGGTAGTCGGCATGGGCAGCGGCGATCGGCAGGCCGGTTCGGTTCTCCACCCATGCCCATGTGCCGGCGGGGTTGTTCTCGAAGAACACCCACTCGTCATCAGGAGTCACGGCGAAGTCGAACGACCCGAACACGATCCCGTAGTAAGCCAGGAAGCGCCGTACGCCGTAGATGATGTGGTCGGGAACGGACGTGGTGCCGTACTCGATGTGTTTGTAGTCCGTGCGCCAGTCGGTACGCGCGCGTTCCGACGTGGTGTGCAGGGTGCCGCCGAACACCTGATCGCCCACGGCTACGAGGCGTACCTCGTATGCCTTGTCGATGGCTTCCTGGAAGTAGTGGGCGGTGGTGCGGATGCTGTCGTCGAACTCCTTGGCATTGACGTAGTGCGTGGCCACCATCAGGGAGCGACCTTCTTCGACAGGGAGGCGCCCGCCGAGGATGGGCTTGCAGATGATCGGGGCGTCGATCTGCTTTGCGAATGCTTGGGCGGCCTTGGGGTCGTTCGTGATGAGGCTGCGTGGCACCCTCAGTCCGCAGTGCGTTGCGGTGGTGAGCTGCTGGGGCTTGTGGGCGGCGATCCGGTCGTGATGAGGGTTGTTGATCCATCGGACACCCGGGAGGGCTGCTAACAGGTTGAGTAGGGCGGCGTCAGCCTGGTTCTGGGCCCACGTCGCATATGGCTCGGGGACGGTGTCGGCGATGGCGGAGCGTCCGGGCCGCCTCCAGTAGACGGCCCGGACGTCTTCAAGCCGCGCCGTCCGGTGCCCGTCGTCCAGTACCCCGGTCCATCCCAGCTCGGTCGACCCGTGGCCGGCTGTGAGCGTGAGTTGTTGGGGGAACACGGCGGCGTCGAACCGTATGACGGGAATGTCGCGCTGGTTCAGCTGGTCGACGACCATGTCGGCAGCCGCATCGAGCTGTTCAGCGACGATGAGCACAGGGCGGGCGGCGCTTGTCATGACGCGGGCGCGTAGTACGGGTCAGAGACGTCGTCGCCCTGGCCGTCGAGGTTGGTGTCGGTGGTCGAAGCGGCCATGTCCCCCGTGTGCCAGGGGGTGCCGTCCGCGTTCTCGTTCAGCTGCCGGCCACTGTTCCACGTCACCCCGGCGATTGAGGTGGTGACTAGGCAGGGCGGTGCCGCGGCACGCGCGGCGAACGGAATCGTGGTTGTCGTCATGTTCCCTCCAAGGGAATGCGATGGGTGGTGCAGGGCTCCCGCCGCGCGCTCGATTTTCCTGCGCGTTCGCCGTTCGGCGGACGCAGCAGAGCGCGCGACGGGGGTCTATGGGGTGGCGCTGCTGTAGAGAGCGGCGCCGAAGGCGGTCACGATCAGGGCGACGAGGACGGTCGTGATGACGATTTCGCCGATCTGTGACAGGCGGCGTGGCGGTCGCGCGGTCACGGAACCTGGTACCGGCGGTGCAGGTCGAGCAGCGTGTGAGTGGCGTTGGCGAGGTTGCGTGTGTACATCCATGCCGTGTAGTTGGTCGTGGTCGGCGTGGGTCTGTGGGCAAGGTCGAGCAGTTTGTACAGGGCGCGGAACGCTGCGATCACAACCGGGTTGTTCTGCTCGCCTGCCGGGTAGTCCTCGCGTAGCAAGCGCTGGGCGTGCTCGGTCAGTTCTTGCGTGTGCTGGTCGACTTGGCGGCGCGGGGGCACGTCGAGCCAGATCGTGTTGGCTTTGCTGATCGCCTCTTGAACGGCGTCGACGTTGATGGGCGGTTCGGCGTTGGCGCTGTGCGCCCCTGTGGCCGTGCCGACTGCCTTCTTTTCGGTTGTGGTCACCATCAGCCCCCTTTCAGGCCGAGAACTTTCGGGGTTCGGTGAAGAGGTAACCGTGCGGTCACCCTCCGCGGGTACCGTTGGAAGCTGGTGACAACGTGAACGCCATGAACGCCGTCGGGAGATGAGGCATGGCCACGAAGAAGCGCACACCCAACCCTGCGCTTGCGGGGTTACTTGACCAGGCGAAATTGACGCGGACGCAGCTTGCGCAGCGCGTGAATCGCCTCGGCGTGCAGGCGGGATTGGATCTTCATTACAGCCAATCCACCGTTTCGCACTGGATTGCCGGTGCGCAGCCGAAAGCCGAGGCCAGGGCGCTGATCGTTGAGGTGCTGTCGGCGCAGCTTGGTCGACCGGTCACGCATGCCGAAGCTGGCCTGACGCCCGCTCCGTCTGTCTTGAGGTCTGAACCGGCGGACACTGTCGAGGAGTTGATTGACCTCGGAAGGGCGGATATGGACCCATCCCGTCGCGGCGTGCTCGCCGCAGGCGTGTTCTCGGCGGCACTGGCCGTTCCCGGCTTCTCCGGCGCCGTGCATGCTGCTGATCAGCCGGTGAGTCCCGGCAAGAAGACGATTCGTATCGGTGCTTCGCAGGTTCAGGCCGTGCGCACCATGACGGAACGTATCGCGGACATCCTCGACGAACTCGGAGCGGGGCATGCCCGCCCCATGGCCGCCGCGTTCCTTGTCAATACCGTAGGCCCCTGGCTACGTGCACAGGCGACTGAACGGGTTCGCCTCGACATGCTTGCCGCATCATCCGACCTCACGTACCTCACGGGGTGGATGGCCATGTACGAGAAAGCCCACGGCCTTGGCCAGACCTACTACGTCAAGGCATTGAAGCTGGCGAACGAGGCGCAAGACCACGTGACCTACTGCCGGACGCTGCGCGGCATGAGCTTGCAGGCGTCCAACCTGGGCTACGGCCGGAAGTCATTGGAGCTTGCTGACTCGGCTGCGGAAGCGGCGCCCGCCGCAGGGCCTCGACTCGTGGCGTTCCTGCGGGGGCAGCAGGCACACGCCGCGAGCATGGTCGGCGATCGGCACTTGTCGCACAGGCGTCTGCGGGAGGCCGAGGCCGCACTATCCAAAGCCGACAGCCGGCGAGATGCGATCGGTGGGTACGATCAAACAGCGTGGCTGTTCCACGTTTCCCATGTGCTGTACGAAGAACGAGATCTTCCTGGCAGCATCAAGGCACTTCAGCAGTCCATCAAGGTGCAACCGAAAGTGGAGCGTCAGGGGCGCGTGCACTCGTACGCGTTGTTGGCGCAGCGGCAGTATGCCTTTGGACACCTCGACGCCGCCTGCGACTCCTGGGGGCGGTTCCTGGACGAATACGAGCATGTCTCTTCGGCTCGTGGTGACGACCACTTCGAGATGATGACCACTCAGCTGCGGAGGCATACGAACGCCCGGCCGGTTCGAGAACTGGCCGGCCGCGCCCGCAAGGTGGCGGCATTGAAGAACTGACGGGGAACCCTGAAAGCACAACGACGCCCCCCGTACGGCCACGCAGGGCCGTACGGGGGGCGTTGCTGTGTCACTTGGTGGCGAACTGCCAAAGGGACAGGGTGAGGCCGAGAGCTCCGACCAGGGCGGCGACCGATGGCAGGGGCCACCGGGAGCGTTCGAGGGCGTCGAGCCGTTGGTCGTGGTCGGTGAGCTGCTGGTCGGTCTGGTCGCCACGTTGTACGAGCAGGGCGAGCGATCCGTCGACGCGGGCGAACCCCGCAGCCATCGTGCCGCGTAGCTTCTCCAGCTCGACGGCGACGGACTCGGGCCGGGATGGCTGGGTCACGCGCTACCGCCGTTCTCCTCGTCGACCAGGCCGAGGCCGACGCGGTCGAGCAGCTGCTCGACGGTGGGCAGGGCCATGACGCGCGCGAGGCCACCTGCGGCGGCGAGGCCGCTGGCGACCCAGGGCAGGGAGTCGGACACTCCGGACGCGGCGACGATGCCGGGGAGCGCGACGGTGAACGCAATGACGCCTTGCAGAACGGTGCGGATGGTGCGCTTGTTGGCGGGTGCCATGGCTATTTCTCCGGTGGGGTGAGGAACGTACGGGCGGGGGTTGATCAGGCGGCGACGCCGAACCCGTGCCGTTTGGCAAGGGCGTCCAGCGAGGCGCGGCCCGGGATGCCGTCGGCGGCGGCCCCGGAGTAACCGCATCGGCGCTGCCACGCGGCGTACGCCGCCTTGGTCTGCGTGCCGTAGTGGCCATCGACGTACTTCCGGGCGAGCAGTCCCTCGGCGGCGAGGGCGTCCTCGACGATGCGCGCGCCCGCGTACGAAACGGGGGTACCGGCCTGAACCGAGTCGTGGCGGGCGGCGGCGATCAGCTGGGAGAGGGCGACGACCTTCGCCGGCGGCTTGCCCGGCGTCGGCTTGCCCGGCGCCGGCGCGGTGTCGTCGTCGAGGAGCTGGGCGACGCGTGCCCTGATCTTGTCCATGGTGAGGGCGGGCCCGCCCTTGTGGCCGATCGGGCCGCGGGGGTCGACCTTGCCGGTCTGCCATTCCGAGTGTCCGATCACGGAATGGGCGCCCCACCCGTGCGCGCGGCAGATGCCGGCGGCGGTGCGGGCGATGGCCTCGACCTGAGCCTCGGGCCACGGGTCGGCGTTGTCGCCCAGGTTGATGCACTCGAACCCGTAGAACGACCGGTTGCCGTCGGCGTTGAGTTCGTTGTCGACGGGGAGCGGGGACCGCTCGGCGATGACGGCGTCGAGTACGTCGTCGTCGCCGCTTCCGGCGTGGTTGGCGCGGCCGAAACCGACGAGGTGCACGGTGCCGGTCTTGTCGATGACGCCATGGCACAGAGGGCCGGGCAACTTGGTGTATCCGCTGCGGCACAGAGCGACGCTGTGCGCGGTGCCCTCGCTCACGGTGTGGTGGATCATCACGCCGTGCAGCGGGCCCCATGCGCCCTTGTGGTTGCGGTTGTGGGTAGGCCAGGAACCGACCTCGACGACGCTCACGCCTTCGCGCTTGATGGCGTCGCGGAACGCGGTTGCGGACAGGGGGGATGCCATAGGGGTTGTCTCCAGACATGAAAAAACGCCCGCAGCGCGGTGCCGGGGCGTACGGAAGGTGGGAGCGTCAGACCATGGCCAGGGCCATGACGGCAGGGTCGAGGCCGACCTCGCCCGTCGACTGGTTCACGGTTGCGGGCAGTGACGCCTGGCTGTTGAGGCACCATGCGCGCTGAAAGGCGGTGCCAAGGAAGAAGTTCGCCGGGGCGCTCGGGCTCTCGTTCTGAACGTGCATGTAGTAGAAATCCGTCGCACTTCCGGCGGACAGCAGGAACGCAGCCCAGTACCGGCCTGGTTGCAGGTCGGCCGTTGCCGTGAGCGATACCGGGACGGCACCGATGTGGTTGTCGTTCCCGCCGGGCGCGGTTCCGGCGATCTGGCCGGCGGCTGGCAGGCTCGACACGAGTCCGGATGTGGCGACGCGTGACCCGCTCTCGTTGTAGATCCCGGCATAGAACCGGGCTGCGGGGACAGCCGTCGATCCGGCCCACCCGCGAGCGAAGATCACCACGCGGTTTACCTGGGTGGGTTCCGTGATGTTGATCCCGCTCATGTAGATGCGTTGCAGTACGGCGGCCTTGAGCGTCGTCGGGTTGCTGACGTGGGCTGGGTCGCACGACCACGCCTGAAAGCCGAGGCTCTGCGGGGTCCATGTGTTCTTGGCGACCGCGGTCGGCATCTGTGCGATGGGGAGCCTGGTCGAGGCGTCGAGGGACGCGACACCGTTCGCTGCGCTGCGGGCGGTCGTTGCGAGGGCGCCCACAGTCGCGGCTGTGTGGGTGTGGGTGGTCGCCGAGGCGCCCACATCGGCGGCGGTGAGGTTGACGGCGCCCGTGTACCCGTTGACGGACGCGACGGCGCCCCCGCTCGATGCCGGGAGCTGCGCGGCCGGGACCTTACCGGATGCGTCCAGCTGGGCGACGCCGTTCGCTGCGCCCGGTGCGGTGGCGGGCACGGCGCCTACGTCGGCGGCGGTGAGGACGACTGCGGCGAGGGACTGCCCGTTGACGGACTGGACGACGCCCGGCGTACCGGGCGTTCCCTGGTCGCCGTTGACGCCCTGCGGGCCGACCAGCGAGGCGAGCCACTGGGCGACGGTGCCGGTAAACCCGTTCTTGACGGCGACCTCGTACGCGCTGTCGCCGCGTACGGCAACGTAGTTCGGCGTTGAGGGATCGGTCGGGGCAATGTCGGCGAGGTCGACCGCGGGCGTCTCGGCGGGCAAGAGGATCTGATAGACGCGGTTGACCGGCACGCCTGCGAGCTGTTCGGCGACGGTGTACGACCAGCCGCTCGGGTTCATCCCGGGGGCGTTGGTGGCCGGTAGAACGATCTCGAACGCGCCCATGGCGTCAAGCGGCGCGGTGACGGGCCCGCCGAGGATCACGTCGTACGCACCGAACGTGACCAGGCCGGGCGCGCGCCACACGACTTGGCCCGTCAGGGGCTTTCCGTCAGGCGTCAGGAACCGGCCCGTTACTCGGACTGTCGGTATTCCCTCGGGGAGCGGCATCGGTGGTGTCCTCCATTGGCGGCGGGGCGCTGGGGTTGGGGTCGTTGCCCGGTTCGGGCATCACGCCGCTGCTCGCGGAGTCCGGAGCGGGGGCGGGGGTCGGGGTGGTCACGGGGCCTCCGAGGGCGTGAACGTGTTCCGGGTGTAGACACCGAGGCAGTTCGTTTGGATCGGGCCGTTGCCGGACCGTACGGAGTGTTTCAGCCGGTAGTTGACGTGGTTCATGAAGTCCTGCCGGACAGGCTTGGTGATCTGCCGTAGCGTCCAGCCGTTCGAGGTGTTGGCGACCCACGACTCGATCACGCCGTCGCTGTCCTCGAACCGCACGTCGGCCGTGGTGCCGGCGGGCGTGTAGGTCTCGAATGCGGCATAGAGGACCGGGTTCATGAGCCTGGTCGCGCCGGTCCATGCGGTCGTGTCGTTCGTGCTGGCGGTCATCTGTCCGGCGGTCGATTGCATCGGGATCGGCATCGACGGCCGGCCGAGGAACCGGCCCGAATAGGCGTCGTCCATGACGATGATCCGGTCGGGCGCGGTGGTGTCGCGTGACCACATGCGGATCATTTGGGCTTTGCCGCTGTTCACGTCGTCGCCGACGGTAAGGGCGGCCGTGCCGTTTTCGCGGCCGAGGCCGACACCCCAGTCGCCTTCCGGGGTCTGCCCGACGACGAACGTCCGGATGCCGCCGGGGGTCTTGGCGATCAGCTGCCCGCCCTCGCCGATCACGACGTCGCCGTTCAACACCTGGTTAAGGGCGGGGCGCATCTGTGCGCGCCCGCGAAGCTGCCTGATCTCGCGCTCGATGGTGGCGAGGCGGTCGAGTACGTCCTGTGGCACGTACGGCACGGTTACGGGACCTCCAAGTACAGCTGCGCGGTTTCGGGGCGTCCGCGCTCGGGCGGGGTGACGGACATGCCGACGACGCGGTATCGGGCGTCGAGGGCGGTCGGGTGCCACAGGTCGCGGATGCGGATTCGGATCGTGGCGCCGAGCAGGGCGGGCGTGATGGTCCCGCCGAGCAGGACCGTGATTTCTGGGATGGTCACCGGGTTGCGGGCGGCGGTCCAGTCGGCGCGGGCGTGCGCGTCGAGGGTCGTCTGTCGCTCAACGGTGGTGTAGTCGCTCGATCCGTCGAGGCGGGGCCACCCGGCGTCGATGTCGTCCTCGGCGACCAGAACCGGCGAGGTCAGGGGGTAGCTGTCTACGGCCTGGTTCTTGTTGATGCTCGCGCCGCGGCTCTGCCACCCGTTTGCCTTGGCGGTCGCGTCGATTGGCCATGTGTAGGACAGGACCGGCCCCGGATGGTCGAGGACGATGTCGGATGCGCCGGTACGGATCACGGGGTGCCCCAGTTGCAGCCGCTTGACCCTGCGGCCGTCGCGGTCGCGGAAGCTTGCGATGCGCCATTCGAAGCCGTCCTCGACTGCGGCGAGGTCGTCGAGCAGGTCGCCGATGCTGTTCAGGTCGTAGCGGGTGAACGTGCGGTCGCGCGGTACGCCGACGAGGCCGGTGTCGTATGTGATGCCGATGTCGCCGCCGCGGGTGTTCTGCGCGTAGTCGACCAGGCCGCGCACGATGTCGAATTGATCGACGCCGTCGGCGGTCTGGGTGTCGAACAAAAGGCGCCGGTAGAGATAGGACTCCCACCCGCCGGCCTGTATCTGTGCGCCGAGGCGCCCGCGGCTGTCCGAGGCGAGGGCGAGCGTCCACAGGACACCGCCCCACCACAGCTCGCGCCCCCGCTCGACCCATACGCCCGTACGGCCGGGCAGGATCGCCCGGCGTGCCCGCTCGGCCATGGCGCGGTTGGGGATCGGCACGGTGCCGGTGAGCCGGCCTGTCTTGCCGATGTAGTCGTCAAGGGCGACGCCCTGTACGGGCAGGGCGTCGAGCAGCTGGTCGGATCGCAGGTCACAGAACAGGACCCGGTAGGGGGTGGCCACGTTCACCCCCGATCACGTGACGAAGCATCCGGACATGCGGATGGTGCGGCCGGTCTGGATCGTTCCGGCCGGCACCCACACGCGGAGGGTGATCAGTCCGGCGGTGTTCAGGTAGGCCGTTCCGTCGCCGAATCCGTCGGATGCGGCGAGTTCGAGGTCGTGCCCGCTCGGGGGGCGCCACCCGGACGGGAGGGTGACGAGCGGCTGATCGGCGATGTTGCCGCCGGCGGGCGAGGTGATCGTCGCTCCTGTCCGCTGGACGGCGACAGTGAATGACTGAACGCCGGGCACACGACGGGCGTGAAAGGACGTAACCGAGTAGCCGGTCGAGGCGGTCGCCCCCGTGGTGGTGACGAGTGGCGTCTCGGTCGGGGCGCGGTAGGTCTGCCACGCGCCGAGCGGGCCCGACCAGCGTTCCAGTACGCCCCCGCTGTCGCGGTACTGGCCGTCGTAGGCGCCATCGAATGCGAGTCCCCAGCCGCGCGGGATGATGCCGCCGGCTGCCGCGGTGTAGCGGCGCCGGTCGGCGAGGGCGGCGGCCCAGTTGATACCGCCCACGCCCGCGGACGCGCCCGCGGGTACCGTCACGTCCCACAGGCGCAGCGTGGCAGAGGGCATGTTCGGCGCCTCGGGGGTCGCTGACGGGGTACCTGGGACGATTTCGACGCGGGCGAGGTTCTGCCCGCTGGTGTCGAACAGCTGGTCGTAGACGCGCAGCGCGACGGCGTCGATGCGGCCGAACTGTGCGTCGCCGTCGGCGAACTGGACGGTCACGGGTGCGTCGAGGGCGATCGGGTATGCGCCCTGCGCGTCGGTTCCCTGCACCATGGCGCGCCCGACACCTATCTGTAGGCCCATCGCGCCGGCTCCGGTCGCGGCGAACGGGTTTCCGCCGGCGAGCACTCCGTCGCGGATGCGGGTCTCTGTCTCGGGCGTCATCGGGGCGACGGGCGCGAGGCGGGTGTCTTCGCGGGTCTGTCCCTCCGGCAGAAGCCATGCGGTACGCACGGTCACGGGCGTGTCTCCTTACCAGTAGGCCGAGCGGTAGCGCACGGTCGCGGACGCTGCGGGATCGCTGCTCCCGGTTGCCGCGCGAAAGTGGAGGGTCGATGTGCCGGGCGGGAAAGTGAACGTCTGCTCGGGCACAGAGCGCGAGGTCGCGGTGTAGATCCGCGACGCGGTGCGGTTGAGGACGACCGTCCCAGCAGCCGTGTCGATGCTGAGGACGTCGTCGGCGGCGAGCGCGATGTCGTATTCGAGTACGTCGCCCGTGCCGATGTTGGTCAAGGACGGGCGCACGACAGGCCCCCGGAACTCGATCACGGGATGTGTGTCGGCGTCGCCGACGTTCGCCGCCGTGACTGCTCCGGTACTGCCTGGCGCGCCGAAGGACAGCGGCCACGCCAGCGGCCACGACAGTCCAGCCTCGGACGCGGGCAGCATCGAGGAGGCGGCGCGGGCGGCGAGTTCGTACCGGCGCGGGTCGGTCGCCACGAACTCAAGGGCGCCGCCCGTGATGGTACCGAGCCGGTACCCGAGCGTCGCCGGAACGGCCCGACGGGTCGCTCGCGCGTACGCGAGCAGGGGCCCGCGGTCGTCGAGCCACGCGACGAACGGTCGCTCGTCCTCGACCGGCACCGTGCCGGCGTTCAGGGCGCCGACGACCGCGCCGACGGATGCCCGCGGGGCCCGGATGACCAGGCCGTCGAGGCCGATCGTCCGGGCCTGTGCGAGCAGGCCACCGGGGAACGCGCCGTGCGCATCGCTGCGCACGGCCGTTCCGGAGTCGAGGGCGGGCAGGTCTTCCCACCCGGTGATACCGCGCCACCGGTACGGGGTGCCCGCGCCGAGCAGCAACTCGCCGTACTGCACCTGCCCGGGGCGGGTGACCAGGGAGCCGACCATCGTCACCCCCTTGCCTTCGCGAGCCAAGCGAGGGCCTTCGCGTTGTCGTCGGGGGTGCCGTTCTCGGCGGCGTGCCAGTGCTCGACGTGGACGGTCGCGCCGGACGCCGAGGCGGTGAACGGGTTCCCGTACGCGCCTGCGCCCGCGAGGGCGGGCGAGAGGGACGGAACGTTGGGAGGGGTCACCAGATTGCGCATCGTGCGATCCACCGCGCCGGCGCCGCCTTCGATGCCCTTGACCAGACCGGCGGGAATCCACCGGCCCACCTCGCGTGCCATGACGCGCGAGGGCGAGGCGATGCCAAGAGCCTTGGCAATCGGGCCCGGTACGAGATCCTTCGCCCAGCTGGTGAGCGTGGATCTCAGCCAACTGCCCATGGATTTGATGCCGTTCCACAGGCCGCGAACGACATCCTTGCCCTTGTCGACCAGCAGGGTTCCAAGGTTGCCGATCGCCGAGCCGATCCGGCCGGGCAGGCCGCGCACCCACGCGATCGCCTCGCTGGCCTTGGTGACGATCGAGTCTTTGAAACTGGACAGGGCCGACACCGCGCGGTCACGCAGACGCCCAGAGAGAGGGGCGAGGGCGTCGAACGCGCGGCCGGGCAATCCCTTGATCCAGTCGACGGCGGCGGAGACTCCCGCGCCGACGAATTCGCCGATCTTGATCGCGGCCTCGCCGATCAGCCGGCCGGCCGCTTGTACTGCGCCCTTGGCCAGCTCCCACGCCCTGCCGAAATCGCCAGACAGCAGCGCGACGATGGCGCCGATGATGGGTACGACGACTTGCTCGATCACGGCGGCGAGGCCGTTCGCGAGGATGCCCGCGAGCTGTCCCACCAGGCCGATCAACGGTTCGATGATCGGCATCAGGGCGTTCAGGGCACCGATCAGCAGCTCGCCGATGGCGGGCAGCAGCGGGGCGAGGGCGACCAGGATTTGCCCGAACGCCTCGCCGATGGTGGCGAGCGCCGGCGACAGGGCGACGATCAGCCGGGCGAGGATCGGCAGGACCGTTTCCGCGAGATCGCCGAGGACGGTCGCGAACGGAGCGACCAGGCCCGGCAGTTGGGCGATGATCGGCCGCAGGGCGCCCGCAAGGGCGTTGACCAGCAGCATGACGACCGGCGCGGCCTGGGCGATCACGTCGCCTACCGCAGTCAGCAGTGGTGTGAGGGCCGGCAGCAGTGACGCGACCAGCTCGCCGATGACGGGCAGGATCGGCGACAGGGCGTCGATCAGGACGCCGAACGCGTCCGCCGCGACGGCGAGGACCGGGCCGAGCGCGTCGACGATCGGCTCTAGGCCGTCGCCGAGTGCCGTGACCAGCCGCGCGAGCGGCGGGCCGAGCGAGGCGAGGGCGGGGCCGAGAGCGTCCGCAAGGGACGACACCAGCGGGCCCAGCGCGCCCGCGAGGGCGGACAGGACCGGCCCGCCGGCCTCGGCGAGGGCACCGATCAGACCGCCGAGCGCGGGCAGGATCTCGCCCACCGCGCCGAGCAGGCCGCCCAGTCCCTCAGCCGCGCCGCCCGCGCCGGTTGCGACGCCCTCGAAGAAACCGCCGAGGCCGTCGCCGACCGCGCCGAGGCCGGTCGACAGTGCGTCGATGACCGGCCCGGCGGCCTCGACGGCGGCGACCAGGCCGGGCATTGCGCCCTTGGCGAGGGCGCCGATCCCCTCGACCAGCGGCTCGACCAGCGGGGCGACGCCCTCGAACAGGGAGCCGATCTGCGGGGCGAGGCCGTCGAAGATGCCGCCCAACTGGTCGGCCGCATTGACGAACGGCTCGACCAGCGGGGCGGCGAGTTCCTGCATTCGCCCCTTGACGTGCTCCGACAGGTCGGTAAACGCGCCCTTGACCTGCTCGTTTTCGGCGAGCACCTTCGCGCCGAGGCCGATCACGGCGAGCGGCACGGCGGCGAGCGCGCCCGCCGCGACCACGGCGCCGCCGGCGAGCAGCTTCGCACTCGTCGCCGCCGCGCCGATCAGGGGGCCGATACCGGCGAGGCCGCGCCCTGCTTCCTCGGCACCCCCGCCGATGCCGTCGCCGAGGGCGCCGCCCATCTCTGCGCCCGCGGCGACGAACCGGCCCCGCAGGTCCCTGAGTCGCCCGTCGGCGTCCCGCTGGAGACCAACGAGAGCGGCCTCGGTCCGGTCGACTCCGCGCTGTGCCCCGGAGTCGTCGAGGTCGATGAAACCGACCAACTCGCCGATGGTGAGGGCCATTGAGCACCCCCGGCTATGCAGTTGTTATGGAGTTGTCGCGCTGATCACCGCCCGGTGAGCCGGGCGATTTCCTCGGGATCCGACACCATGCGGGGCGTGGTACGCCACGCATGCGCGAACCGAGATTCGGAGGGCAGACCGGCGAGGCGGACCAGGAACGCGCGCGTGGACAGGCCCGCGATGTCCTGGGCCGACATGCCGTACGTCTGAGCGAGGTCAGACTCGACCGCGCCCCAGTTGCTCAGGACCGCTTGCCAGAACTCCGCGGCTTGCCCTTGCCCTTGCTCTTGGGCCTGGGCTTGGCCGGGGCCCGCCGCGGTGTCGCTTTTCCCTTGGCGGCCTCGCGCTCGTCGTACAGCTGCGCGGCGCGTTCCATGGACACGCCGTCCGGCTCGGCAACGTTGGCGGTCGACCACAGAAGGACGATGCCGAGGTGACGGTCGGACATGCCCGCCTCGGTCCAGTGGTCGACGGCGTCCGGGCCGAACAGCGAGCCGAGCAGGCGCCGGATGTCGTCGGGCCGGGCGGAGTGCTGCACGCGGTGCAGCTGGAGAGTGAACAGGGCGGGCAGGGTCGGCGGCAGGGTGTACGTGCGCCCGTACAGCCTGAGCGGTACACCCTTGGGTTCCGGCTCCGCCTGCTCGGCGAAGAACGCGTCGAAGTCGGCGACCTCGACCTCGACCTCGGCTGGCTCGATCAGGGGGTCGGTCACGGGGTCGTCACCACCGCGGCGGTGGTCGGGGCGCCGCACCGGGTGAATGTCGCACCCCATGAAGTCTTGGCGTTCGTCTCGCCGCCGTTCTCGCCCGGCGTGACCGTGCATTCCCACACAGCCCAGGTGGTCTGTGAGGTGTGCCGGTACCGCAGCTTTCCGCGCGACTCCTCGCCGAACTTGAACGCCCACGTCTTGTCGATGTAATCCTGTCCGGCGTCGCGGGTGCCGGACGTACGGGCGTACAGGCCGCTGACCTCGATCTTCGCGCCGCGCTGCATCACATCCTGTTCGTAATACCCGTCGCTGTCGAACGTGGTCGTGTCGGCGGTCTCTTCGTTCTCGCCCGGGTTGTGGGTCCAGCTGGTGAGGTTGCCGATCCGGACGAACGTGCCGGCGGTCTCGGTCGCGACCTCGAATTCCCAGCCGCGGGCGTCGATGGGCCGTCCCATGCAGGGGCCTCCTATTCAGTGCGGTGGTCGGTGGGGGCCGACACGTCGAGGTCGAAATTGACGACGTGTTCGTGCCGGCCGGCGGAATCGGGGCCCATCGGGGCCGGGGTGCCGCGCGCTGCGGCGAGCACAAGCCATGTGCCGTCGGGCAGTTCGACGCCGGCGAGGCCGTGCAACGCGCTGTAGATCGCCCAGCAGCGGCGGCGCGAGACGCGCGGGTCGGGCCCGCCGCGCACGCGCACCTGGAGGCGCGGGGTGTCGTAGGCATTGCGGGTGTCGGGCGCCTCGCCGTCGTACAGCCACAGGGCGACCGCGGCATCGGGCGCGGGAGGCATGATCTCGACGAACAGATCGCCGGTCGTGCCGGTCGGGTCGTAGGTGACCAGGCCGCGCGCGGCGAGCAGGCGGGCGACTCCGTCGAGCGGGTCGGCGTCAGCCACGGAGCGACCTCCGCAGCTGCGCGGCGATGATCTCGGCGACGGTGTCGGCCTGCTCGGTGAGGGGGCGTTCGAGGTACTTCGCCGAACGCCCGGCGTCGTGCCGGTAGTTCAGTTCCTCGTGCTGCCTGATCGCGTAAGGCGTGTCATACGACACGGCGGCCGTGAGCGACGACTCGTCGACCGTGGCGACCCCGGAGCGTTCGAGGGTGGCCTCTTCAATCGGGACGACCTTCCTCGAATCAGCGAGGACGTGCTCGGCGGCGATCCGCAGACCTCGCACGGCCCCGGCGCGGGTGCCACGCATGGCGGCGGCGCCGTTCCATCTGAGGCGGGCCCGTTGAGTCACTCGGCGCTCACCTCCGTGCACTGTGGCACCGGGAGCCCCGGCGCGGTGTGGTGGGCGACGCTGATCGCCCGGGTGGTGCGGCCGTCGGGGAGGGTGATCCGCGACTCGGCCGGACAGTCGAGGCCGGGCGCGGCGATGATCTGCGCGGTGCTGGTGACCTCGCGTCCCTCGCGGTCGCGCACGGTCCGGATGGTCTCGGCGACCAGGGCGGGCACGTTCGCGACCGGCGGGCCGTACCGCTGGCCGTACGCGCTGTCGCCACGGTAGGACTCGATCGTGATCCGGTGCCGCAACAGGTACCGGGGGACGTTCACCAGATCACCCCCGGCAGCAGTCCCGCGCGCGTGAGGGCGCGGTGTGCGCGCGGCGCGAGGTCCACGTCGCCGGCGGCCTGGGGGGCGTCGCGGCGGTCGCCGAGCGATACGGGGCCGATCGAGACAGTTCCCCACCGGCCCGCAGCCCCCGTGCCGTCGTCGCCCGTGGCGAGCTGGTATTCAACCTGGGCGCACGCGGCATCGGCGAGGGCCTGAATCACCTTCGTGTCCGTCGGCATGCCGAGGTCGTCCGTCCGGTACACGGCGGTGAGTAGGGCGTCGTCGATGTCCTCGGACGCCCGCGCGAGCAGCCGGTCGGCGTCGGTCGGGGCCGGCTGGCCGGTCCACGCGGCCAGCTGCTCGGGGGTGGCGTAGACGCGACCGGCCACCGGTCACCCCTCCTTCGCGGTCTTGCTGCGGGAACGCGAACGCCCCGCCGGCTCGGGCGGGGCGTTCGGCGCGTTCGGGGTAGCGGGCGGCGGCCCGTCGTCCGCCTCGACGGTGAAGCCGTGGCGGCGGAACCACAGCAGGACACCCGGCGGGGGATCGTCGAGCGGGGCGCGGCCGTCGGTGAAGTCGGCGCCGAGCAGCCGCCCGGCGCGTCCCTCGTCGGGTGCGGTGATGGCGTAGCGCACGGACATCACTGAGCCTTGACGTTCCGCAGAACCGCGGCGGCCTTGGTCGCCTTGAGGACGACCGCGACCGGGCCGAGTTCCACCTCGCCCTTCTTGACGGCCCCGGCGCTGGTGAAGTCCGGAAGCCACTGGCGCACGACCGTTCCGCCGGCGGTCGACACGCCGTGGAAGCCGTCGAGGCCGAGGCGCGCCGCGTACAGGTCGGACAGGCCGGTGATGTTCCCGCCAGCCCCTGCGCCGTCCACGTCCCGAGTCTCAATCGGGATGATCGGGGTGGTGCTGCCCGCCTTCTCACCGAGGTCGACGAACGGGATTCCGTTGTACGACTCGACGGTCTGGCCGAACGCGTTCTCGGTCCGGCTGTAGTACCCGGCCCGCCGGGCGAGAGACCGCACGCGCGCAATGGTCTTCTTGTTCCCGAACAGCGCCGACGGGGTGCCGTCGAGCAGAGACAGGAACTCGTCGAGCAGGTCGAGCGCGTCATGCGCCTTGGCCTGGTCGGTGCCGAGGGTGGCGCCGGTCCAGTCGACGGACGCGTTCGCGTTCATCTCGGTTGCGGTCCCGGTGAGGGCCACGTCGAGGCCGTCGAACCCCTTCTCTGCGGCGGCGGTTTTGTCGCGCACACCGTTGATCACCTGGTCGGCGAAAAACGTCCGCGCGGCCTTGATCTGCTGGCCCATCTGAAAAGCGGTCTCGTTCGTCGCGGCCGGGCCGAGGTTGCCGAGGATACGGTCGACCTCGAACGCGCCGCCGAGCGGGGACAGGTCGACCGTGTACCGGGCGCGCTTCGCCTGGGCCGTCGGGTACTCGGTGTTGAACGGGCGGAACTGGGCGCCCCGCTCGGAGACGAGTCGGGTGTATCCATAGGTCAGGGTCGCGCCCCCGCCGGCGGGGTTGACCACGTCGTCGAACGTGAGGTTGTCGAGCAGCCACGACGACTTGCGGAATTCGTCGATGACCATCAGGTCAAGGTCATCGGTTGTGTTGAGCTTGGCGTCGGCGAGGGTGATCGCCATGGGTGTACTCCTGGGGGTCAGCCGCCGAGCTTGGCGGCGATGGCGTCGGTGAGGGTGGCCGGGCGCTTGTCACCGGCCGGAGGCCCGTTGAACTCGGCGCCGCCGCGGGCAGGCCCGGCGGATGCAGCGCGGTACAGGTCCGGATCGGTGGCGACCGCGTCCGTGATCGCCTTGCGCAGCTGCTCGGCGAACTCGGCGGCCTTCGGGTCGAGGGCGGCGAGCTTGTCGGCGAACTCGCGGGAGTTGAGCAGCCGGTCGGCGTTGGCGCCTTCCTTGCCCGCGGCGCGGTACGCGGCGAGTTCGGTACGCGCGGCGCGCAGCTGCCCGGACAGGTCGGTGACCTGCTGGGTGAGCTGGGAGGGGTCGGCGGGCTTGTCGTCGGTGACCAGGCCGAGGGCCTTCCCGATGTCCTGCGCGAGCTGCTGGCGCGCCTCCTGGGCGGCGTTCTGCTTCGCGACGGTCCGGGCCTTGCCCGCTTCCTTGCGGGCGTCGGTGATCTCCTTCTGTGCCCAGTCGGGCAGGGTCTTGATGTCAGCCTCGGCGGCCTGCTGCGGCGCGCCCTGGGCGCCGGTCGGGTCCTGCCCGCCGGTACCGTCGCCGCCCTGCTGCTGTCCGCCGTCGCCTGCCTGCTGGCCGGTCCCGGCGGCGCCCTGTCCGCCATCACCGCCCGCCGCGCCCCCGCCGTCGGCGTAGAGGACCGGAGAGAACGGGTCGAGCGGGTACGGGTGGGCCCAGCCGGCGCCGTCGAGGCGGTGGCGGGCGAGGGTGCGTATACGCATGGGGTGCACTCCTGGTGCGTCAGGCCCGCTCCTGGCGGGCGCGTTCGGGCATGCAAAAGGGGCCCGCACCAGGCGGGCCCCTCGGTCGTACTGTCGGTGGTCTGTGCTAGGCCGTTTCGTTTGGATCACACCCGCTGGCCGGGGTTGTCGTTGATGATGTCCGTGTGACTAACCGCATCAGCGCTCTGATCTCGGCCTTCGGCGTCCTTGCCAGCATGTTGCTGCTCGTCCTTGCCGTTCGTGAGTACCGCTCCGGAGCGTCGGCCCTCTGGATCGGGACTGGAGCTGTGATCTTCCTCAGTGTCTTGTACACGCTCGTGAGGGACGTGCGGCGGCTCCGCACGGGGCCGATGACCTGACGTGCGTTCCGGGCATCTTCCTCTGGTCCGCCCGTTGATCCAAACGAAACGGCCTAGTCGGCGGCGCGGTCCGTCTCACGCGCGCGGCGGGCGGGCGCGTAGCCCTTGACCCACGCCGTACGGAGGATCGAGGCGCGCGGGTACGGGCAGACTGTCGGCTCCTGGCCGCTCTCGCCTGCCTCGCGGCCCTTGAGGATCGACTCGGCGATCTCCTCGCGCGTTCCCATGCTGCGCCCCCTTACCACTTTTGCTGTTCCTTGGCCTCATTGAACCGGGCCCCGGCGGCCCATCGCTGCGGTTTGCCGGTCGCCTGCTCGACGAACTCAGCTTGTGTCATACGGCCGTTGTTGGCCCACCACTCCCTGAGTTCGTCCGAGGCGTGCGCGTACGCGATACGCGCCGGACCTGAGAACAGAGTGATGGGGTTGCGTTTCTCGGCGGCGGCCTTCTTGTTGAGCAGGTAGCCGTTGCAGTCCGCTTCCGCTTTGAGGTACTGGAGATACACGTACTCGTCGTACAGCTCCCGTGCCTGCCGGCGGGTGATCCTCAGCTCGTCCTCGCCCTGGTCGTCTGGCGCGGTGTCGGCCTGGTCGTCGCCGACCATGGCGGCCCACACGGCGTCGTCGGCGAGGGCGCCCCACCCGTCCGGGTTCGGGGCGGGGTCGAGGGCGTCGGCGAGGGCGTTCCGGTCGGCGAGCAGGTCGGCGACGGCGTCGCCCGTGTCCGCCGGTTGCGGCATGTCGAGGGCGTCGCGCCGGTCCATCTCGCCGGCAATTCCGGGCAGTTCGTCGCGTGTGGCGTACTGCATGCACCATGCGAGTTCGTCGTCGGTCACGTCGGACAGGTCGGCGCGCAGCTGCCCGCCGGGGAACAGGCGGGTGAGCAGGTCGCGGCGGGCGGCCTCGGCGGCGATCAGGGCGAGCGTGTCCGGGTCGGCGCCGCGGGCGCGCGCGGCGAGGTCGTGGTCGGACAGGCCGACCAGGTCCGGGGACACCCCCGGCAGACGTCCCGCGAGGTCGCGGCGGTCCATCTCCGCCATGACGCTCAGCGCGTCGGCGTCGTCGAGGTGGGGGAAAGCCTTCGCGAGTTCCTGGTCGCCGAACTGGGTCAAGTCCTCGGCGAGGGTGCCGCCGGGGCGGATGCGGGCGAGCAGGTCGTCGAGGTCGCGGCGGTCGGCCTCGGCCTCGATCCGGGCGCGGGCGCGGTCGTCGAGCAGGTTCGAGCGCATGGCGGCGGCGAACTGGTCGTCGCTCATCTCCCGTACGGCCTGCTCGTCGCCCGACCACACGCGCGCGGCGTCGACCTGCTCGGGCGTCGCCTCGGTCCGCTGTTTGGGGAGGTTCGAGGCGCCCGGTTGCTCGCGGTGCCGCAACCGGCGTAGATCGGGGTTCGCCGTGAGGTGGTCGCGCATCGCGTTTTGCCACTGCCTGACCTTGAGCCGTGCGGCGCGCTGCGCCTCGGGCGTGACGGCCGCGGCCTCGCGCTTCTTGTGCTTCCTGATGTTGCGCTCGATCGCCCGCTGTCGCTGGCCTGCCTCGTACCCGGCGGAGTCGCTGGTGGCCTGCTCGATCGTTGTCAGACCTGGGGTGTAGGCGCTTACGGAGTGCCTGCAATTCGGATGCTGAAATCCTGCGAGGCGAGCCTCGTCGAGGGTGCCGGCGACCCGTACGGGGATCATGCGACCGTCCTCGATCGCGTGCTCGACCTCGACCGTGCGCTCGCCGGTCGGGCCGTCTATGGCCAGTACGCGGCCCTCCCATGGGCGGCAGGCCGGGCACTCGCGCGGCGCGTTCGAGACAATCACCAGGTCGATACCGGCGTCGGACAGGGTGCGCATGTGCGCCTCGGTCGCGGCACGGCCAACGGATGTCCGTACGGCCATTTCCGCGTAGGAGGTGAGCTGCCATCGGCGGCCGGCGCGGTCGGTGAACGACCCTATGCCCTCGTCGGCGAACCGGCGCATGGCGTCCTGTACGGCCTCCCTGCGGGTGCCGGTGCCGAGTAGGGGTGTTGCGGTGACCTGGGCGACGATCGCCCGGAACCGGTCGACTACGGCCCGCAGAATCGAGCGGTGCGTCGAGGTGACCACGTCGACCGTTTCCTGTGCGAGCCGGTCGAGGGTCTGGGCGTTCGGCGTCACGTCGTCGACCAGGGCCCGCGCGTCGTTGGACAGGGCGCCGATTTCGGCGACCGCGGCGCGGTGCCCGATGTTGTACGCCTCGGCGACCACGTCGAATACCTCAAGGCTCACGGCCTTGCCCAGTTCGTCGACCACGCCCTGTGAGGCACGGCGTAGCTGCTGGACGGCGGCGAGCTTCCGCTCGGCCCACCCTGGTGCGTCGAGGCCAGCGGCGAGCTGCCGGGCGATGATGCCCAACAGGCGTTGCTCGGCGGCGGCGTAAAGGTCGCGCGTGTTGGAGGCGAGGTCTTCGACCATGCCCGGATGGATCGGCACGGTGCCCCCCTGCTCTGGTCGAGTGATTAAGTTGTCAATTCACGCGTGGACGCTTGAACGGAAATGCCCACTGAGTCATCTTTGGTACTCGCTATGTCGAATGCGAGTTCGCAATGAGTCAACTGGTCCGAGCCGTACCTCGCCGCCTTGAAGAAGCTATTGCAGGTGCGCGCCATTGGTCGGACGCGATGCCTCGCGAAGCAAGTAAATTGGTGCGCACTATCCGAAATTACAACGGCGCTTCTGCGATCGTGAGTGGAATCACGGGTCTTACCGCGTGGGCCGTCATTTCCCAGAGCTCAGAGATTGTGGCTCAGGTAGTAGTCACCTTGGTGTCATTTCTCGCTGCTGTGCTGGTTGCGTTGCCAACCGCTCTTGGAATGCGTGAACGCTGCGAGAAGATGCTCACGCTGTGTGGCGATTTTACTGCTGCCTACGATGAACTTCTGGCTGCCAGGGACGGTTGGGTTGCGGGGACAGCCCCCCCACAGCAGGTGGGAGAAGCAATTCGGAAGTTCGACGGAGTCAACGTTAAGAAGGCTGAATTGGGGATGTAGGAAACATCAGATCCGGAACAACGACACCGGTCTCGGCGAGGATCGCGTCGACCTCGGGACGTATGGCGGTGTCGTCCCAATCGGGGTGCAGGATCTTGACCTTGGTCGAGGTCGACACGGCTCCGGCGCGGTTGAGTAGGTCGAGGGTTGTCGCCGTCGACTGCTCCGACTCCGCGATGCCGTCGCCAAACTCGACGCGCGGGCGGGCAGGCGTGATGCGCTGCCCGAACAGCTTCGCGTCGAGCTGCAACATGACGTGGCACATGTCGGCCACGCCGTGTCGCCAGTACCCGGCTTTCTTCCGACGGGTGACCATGCTTCGTTGGTCGCGGCTGTCGACCTCGGTCGCGGTGACTGGCTGTCCGTCGCCGTCGAGGCCGAACGACTGGGGCGAGTAGCCGGCGGCCTGGGCGGCCTGTCGCATGGTCGCCTCGGCCGTGGCGCGGTGCTCCTCGACCCGGATATCGAACTGATTCAGGGTGATGCCCGCGCCCTCGTTGGGCGGCATTTTGAGGCTGTGCCAGACTTCGCGGTCGTCGTCGAACGACGCCCCGCGCCCGGCTCCCTCATTGCGCATGTACCCATCGGGGACGATCAGGCGCGCGCGGGCGAGGCGGATGTCGCGCATCCACGATGTCCACGTCTCGTCGAGGGCGTCGAACAGGTCATAGATCGGCGCGGCGTAGTCCGAGCGTCCGATCGGGGAACCGCGGTGCAGCCGGTTGGGCAGCATGTTGGGGATGTACGCGGCGGTGAGGTCGCGTATGCCGGTCGTGATGCCGTCGCCGTCGCCGTCGAGGGAGTCGACCAGGTCGGCCGTGTCGGGGTGCTCGGTGAGCGGCACCCGGCGGCCGACGTTCTCGCGGGTCCCCTCGTAGAGGGCGTGCACGATGCGGCCGGACTCGTGCCGCTCGAAGTGGCGCCAGACGGTCGACTCGGTCGAGCCGTCCAGCTCACGCCAGAACGACACTGCGCGCAGCATTCCGAACCGGAACTCGGGTACGGCACCGTCCGGCTGCATCACGGTGAGCAGGGGGCGCGGTGCTAGGTCGCGGTCCCACGTCACGCGCAGGAACACGCCGGACAGGGCGGCGGCTTGTTCGGCGGCGCCGAGGAACACCTGTTGCGCGCGGCCCTCGTCGAGGAGCTGGTCGAGGCGGTCCTGTGTGGCCTTGTCCTCGACGGTGATCGTCGGCATGTCGGCGAACAGCAGGTCGGCCGAGGTCGAAGCGATGTCGCCGGCGAGCGGGACGTGTAGGCGGTGGTCGCGTCGGTCAGGCCGGTTCTCGAATGGCTTCCGTCCCCACAGGCGGCGGCGCTCGGTGGGGCGTTTGTGGTTGCTGTGGACATGCGCGAGGCGCTGGCGGTCGCCGCTGTACCACGCGTCATCGATGCGCATCGCGTCGTAGTAGGCGATCCACGCCGGGGGCGGCCACGCTGCGCCCTGGTCAGGGAGTGGCATCGTCTCCCCCCTCCTGGGTGGTTGCCTCGCACGCCTCGGCGGCGCGGCGGAACAGTCCGGCGAGGGCGGGGCGCACCTGCTCGCCGGGGGCGAGGGTGAGTTCGCCTGCCTCGACGGTGTGCTCGCCGATGGTGAGGGATACGGGCAGGGTAAGCGGTGGCATTGCGGCCATGACGGCGGCCTCCTTACGCGGCGAGGGTGAGCAGGTGCCGCCACTCCTGGGCGGTCGAGTGGATCACGTACCGCAGCGCGTCACAGCTGTGGTCGTTCCGCTTGACGGGCCTGTCCTCGCCCTTGTCGGCGGCGGACTCGTCCCACACGTAACCGGGCAGTTCGTCGAGCAGTCCCTCGCACGATCGGTGTATGCGGAGCAGGCCGGCGCCGAGCAGGCTCGCCACGGACCGGATTCCGTCCACTACTTCGTTCGAGGCGCGGGCGACGCCTGGATAGGAGTCGGCCCACAGTTGCGTGATGAACGACGCCGCGGACGGGTCGATGAACGTCCACTCAGGGGCGACGCCCTGCTCGGCAACCCACTTGCGCAGTGCGGCGCTGTACTGGGCGTCGGTCATCTGGCGGTGCGCCGTGCGGGAGTCGTGGCGCCACTCGGCGCACGCGTACAGTCGGCCGTCGACACCCTCGCCGAGCAAGATCGCCGACGTAGCGTTCACGGTGCCGTAGTCGAGGCCGATCCAATGCCGGCGCATGGCGGGCAGTTCGTCAACGACGTGCGCGGCCTCGTCGTACATGTCGTAAATCGCGCCCTCGGCCTGTACCCACAGGCCCAACACGTTGCGCTTGTAGAACAGGCCGGTGTGCGTCGACTTGATCCGGGCTTTGTACTCCTCGTCGAGGCCGGGATTGTCGTCCAACTGGAAGTGCCACGACCTGAGTCGGGCCTCGGTGGGCCTGAGCAGGTAGTCGCGGCGTAGCCAGTGGTTCGGGTTTTCGGGGTTCGTCGTCGCGAGGACCTTCGACCCTGGCACGCTGCAACGGGCCGTGAGCTGGTCAAAGAACGACTTGGGGAGCGTCGTCGCCTCGTCCACGTACGCGCCCGCGCACGTCAGTCCTCGTACCTTCGGTTCGGCCTGGGCGTCATTGGCGCCGAGGGCGTGAACGGTGCGGCCGAGGACATGCGCGGTCGGGGCGCCGCTGGTGTAGTGGATATCCTGCGCGACCTCGCCAAACACGTCCGGGTTCATGAGCGGCCCGAACACGTTCCGGGCGAGGCTGTCGCGGGTGCGCCCGACCATGACCAACTCGCCGCCCTTGGGCGGATCGGCGACGTACCCCAACCACGCTATGAGGCTGGCGATCGTCTTCCCGCTACGCACCGACCCTTCCCACAAGTTCAGGAACTCGGCGGCCTCGACGATCGAATCGACTTGCTTCGGGGACAGGGCAAGATCAGTGTTCATCGTCGCCGCCCGGTGCGTTGCCGTGGCGCTCGGCGTAGTTGCGGGCGAGGCCGTCCATAAGGCGGCCGATCACGGAACGGGACTGCTCGCCGGCTTCCTCGCGCGGGGGCGCGAGCTTGAGGGACCGGTCGAGGGCGGCGCCCGCGGTGGCCATCAGGGTGCGCCGGTCTGCGGGTATCGGCTCGTCCTGCCACTTCTGGGCGTAGGTGTGATCCTTCCCGCCCCACTCGAAGTAGAGAGTGCGCGCGGTCATCCGTGAGAGTTCGCGCTCGGCGATGTCGTGCAACGTGATCGCGAGATCGGCGCGGCGCGCAGCGAGGTCTGCGCGGCGTACCTGGGTGGCGACGGCGACCTCGGCGGCGCGGTCGAACGTGAGGGGCGGGTCGAACGATGCGGCGATCTTGGAAACGGTCGAGGGTGACCTCTTGATCGCCCTCGCGATGTCGTTCCGGCTCTTGCCCGCGGCGTGCAGTTTCCGGACTTGGTCGCGGTCGTGGTCGTCGATGGGGCGGCCCACAGGCGATCACCCCCTCGCCGAGGACATGCGAACGCCCCGCCGCTCGGGGTAGCGACGGGGCGTTCGGGAAGGGCGTCCGTTTCCGGGCACGCCGAAGACAGCGCCAACTTTAGGTCACGAACTGATAACGGCGCAAGCTTGATCGGTCACGTGCGCGCGGGTCGCTCCGCGTCCGGTCGCGCGGGCGGCGTCACCTCTGTCGGACGGCCGAGCAGTTCCTCGGCGAACTGGTGCCGGATGTGCGGGCCGGGCGGCCGACCGGCGAGCATGCGACCGACGTGGGGCGTCGGACGACCGGCGGACGTGTCCGACCGGCCGTCATACCCGCTGGTCGGGCGCCTGCCGGGCAGCTGCTCGACGAACTGGTACGCGCCGAGTGTCGGCGCGGTGCCGCGGGGAACGATGCCGTGGGCCCACGCGGTCCGGTATATCCCGGCGAGCTGTCCGACGGCCTGTCGGACAGCATCGGCGAACGTGCCATCGGTGCCCATGGTGCTCATGATGACGGCGAGGTCGTCGGCGAACGCGTCGGTCACACGGACGGTCGGGCGGTCGCCGGCCTTCGGTGCAGTCGGCTTCTTGCGCTCGGTAGGGTTGGCGGCGGTCATGGTGGGGGTTGCTCCCATCGTGGTTAGTCGGGCCCGCCCGGTGGTGACGTCACCGTGTGCGGGCCCGCAGCTGTGTGCGGGGCTACTGGTCGGCGGCGGAGCGCTTGCGCAAGATCCGGTAGACGTACGACTCGGTGGCGCCGAGGTCGGCGGCCGTATCGGCGACGCTCACCCCCGCGTCTGCGTCCGCGTAGATGAGCCGCGGGGTGATGGCGGCGGCGGCCTCGGCGGCGAGGCGCAGCGCGCGTACCTCGCTGGTGTCGAGGCTGTCGGCGAGGTGGTCGAGCAGGGCGGCGCGGGCCTCGGTGTCGTCGGCGCTGCTGGCCCAATCGTTGGCGATGGCACGCACCGTCTCGAACGGGTCGCGGTCCTCGTCGGGGTCTCCGCCGGCGGCGATGATCTCGGCGCGGCGGGCCTCCTCGAACTCATTCATGATGATGAGCATCTGCTCGGCGAGGCGCTGCCCGGCGGGGGTGGATTCGAGGCGGCGCGGCCCCCGCATGGCGCGGCGGATGTCGCCCGGGGTCCGTGCGTCGCGCTGCTCCTCGTCGGGTCCGGGCTGCTGCTCGTCGCTCATCTCTGGTGCTCCTGTTCGGGCGGGGCCCGCCCTCGGTCGAGGGCGGGCCGGCGGGTGATCAGTCGGTCGGACGGTGGGCAAAGACGCACTGCGAGGACCTGAGCATCTTCTCGACCTTCCAGCCGCGGCGAGTGAGGGTGTGGGCGAGGCAGTCAAGGGCGGCCCCGTCGATGGGGGTGTCTCGGCGGATGGTGCGCCCGCCCTCAAGCCAGTAGACGGCGACGCGGGCGCCTCCGCGGGGCTCGACCAGATAGCCGCGTATGTCCTGCTCGGCCTCGGTGGGGTCGCTCACGTCGTGGTGGTCGGTCATGCGGGCGGCGGCGAGGCCGTCGAGGGCGGCGCGCGCGGCGATCACGTTCGGGTGCCCGGCGTCCGCGGGCATGCTGCCCTCGGCGGTGCCGGCGTGTCCCACGATGACGCCCTCGATCACGCGGCGGGCGGGCAACTGCTCGCCTTGCTCGGGGGCGGCCTCTGTGGCGCGGCGGGCGTCGATGCGGGCCTGTACGGCGGCCGGCACGGGGGCGCCGTGGGCGATGTGGTCGGCGGCCTGCCGCTCGTCCATCGTGGCGCGGTACGTCTTGCGGTCGGCGGCGGCCTTGGCGCGGATGCGGGCGAGGCCGGCGGGGTCCGGGGTCATGCGCACGGTGACGGCCTCGCGGGTGGGCTGGTCGCCCTCGGTGAACAGGGCGCCCTGTTCGGCGGCCGGCTCGATGGTGAACAGGGCGTCGCCGGCCTGCTGCTCGCCGATCCACTCGCCCCGCCACGTGCCGGCTACGGCCTCGGTCTCGGTCACCTCGGCGGCGGCCTGCTGCGCCTCGATGTCCTCGGCGGGCTCCTCGGCGGGCTCGACGTGGCTCGGGTGAATGGTCGACTCGGTGCCGTGGTCCCACGTGATGGTCACGTTGTCGTGCGTGGTGGTGAGCGTGCTCAGGTGGAACGTTTCGACGTTCACGGCCGTCACGGTGCCGAGGCGGTTGCCCTCACGGACGCGGGCGCCTACTGGGTAGTTCACGGGGGTGTGTACGGCGAGGGGGAAACCGTAGCTATGGGCGGCCTGTTCGGCGGTCTCGGCGGCTTCGGCGTATGCGCCGCCCTCGATCTCGCGGGCCGGCGCGGTGAGGGTGTGCAGCTCGCCGTGCGCCTCGGTGATCGCCGCGGGCCACGCCTTGACCAGGATTCCGACAACGCGCTCGGAGCGGACGACCAGGACGTCGCCGTCTCGGATGTCGTCGCGGCACTGCGTGTGGTTGTAGGCCTCCCGGGTGTTGTCGAACTGGTGGGTCATGCGGGCGGGGGCGTGGCCGGCGCGCTTGATCCACAGGCGGGCGGCGTCGCGCTGGGCGCGGGTGCGGATGCTCGGGTACTTGAGCAGGTGCTCGGCAAAGCGGCTGATCACGTGCAGCACGCGCGGGCTGGTGGGCTCGATCACCAGCGTGCGGCCTCGGCCGCGGCGGGCTGCGTCGAGGGCGGCGGCGGTCTCGTCATCGCTGATGAACTGGTTGCTGAGGTAGTCGGCGAGGGCGCCGGGAATGGTGACTGCGCTCATTGGGGGTTGCTCCCTTGGCTGTCGGTCTGTTGCCGGGTGACGTCCGGCGGGAGCGCCACTGTATCGAGTTCAGAACTGGGTACACAACTGAGTTCAGAACCTTGTTCAGTAACGGTCTGGTAACGGAGGGGCGGGCCTAACTCCAGTCGGCCCCAAGGGAGTTGCTACGCATCGCCTCGCCGGCGCGCGTCGAGGGCGACCCACAGGCCGACCATGTCGGCGCCCCGCCACGCCCGCCGGCGCCGGCCGTCGAGGTCGACGGGCGCCTCGCACGCCTCGCCGGTCGAGCAGGTGACCACAGGCTCGCCCCCGGGGCGGGTGTGGCCGGCGAGCTGCCCACCACAGAACGGGCACGGCTCGTCGAGGGCGGTCGTCCGCCCGTCGCGGCCGAGGGCCAGCTCGACCGTGAGGCGTGCCCGGCGGGCGGTCGCGGCGACCTCGTCGAGCAGGCGCGGGGGGATCGGCTCGAACAGGTCGCCGCTCATCTCGTCGAGGGCGCGCCCCTCCAGCCATACGGCGGCCCAATGCAGCCCGTACGCGCGGCTACCGGCCGAGGCGGCGCTCGCGGGGCCGGCGTCGCGGTGCGTGGGCGGGTGCCACCGTGCGGGGTCGGCGGTGTCGGCCTGGTCGGTGATGAACCGGCCGTGTGCGTCGCGGGCCGGCCGTATGGAGCGCTGCACCTGCTCGGCGACGACGTCGGCGAGGTCGAACAGGTCACGCTCGATGGCGAGGGCGGCGTCGAGGGCGTCGAGGTTGAGCGGGGCGGGGTGCTCGCGGATGGTGAGCGGGAGTCGACCGACGACGGCCTCGACGGGGTGCTCGTCGTTCTCGGCGCGGTCGTCGGCGGCGAGTTGGTCGAGGAATCCGCGGGCCTCGCGCGGCGGCCACTCCGCGGCCGGCCGGCGGCCGATAGCGGCGAGCAGGTCGCCCCACTGCTCGCGCACGGCGGCGAGGTCGACCGCGGCGCGGCGGGCGACCGGCGGCGCGGCGTAGTCGAGGGTGGTCGTCATGGTGTGGCTGCTCCTGGTGCTACTTGCTGTTGGCGCGCTCGGCGAGGGCCGGGCAGGTCGGGCACTGGTCGGGGCGGACGCATCCTGTGTGGGCGAGGCGCAACAGGGCGCGGTCGGCGTCGGCGCGGGCGCGTCGGCTGGCGAGGGGGCCGGGGTCGCGCCGGCATGCCCACAGGCCGAGGGGCACGCTGGACGCGAGGAGGCCAGCGACGATCGCGAGGCCGGTAAGGCTGCTCACTGGCCGGTTTCCTCGTCGAGGCGGGTCGCGTGGCGGTCGAGCAGCTTCCGCGTGTGGTCCATGCCGGTGAGCAGGCCGCGCGTGCTGCGGTTCACGCCGTGTTCGTCGCGGTACTCGTCGGCGTCGCGGCGGGCGAGGGCGGACAGTTCGCGGGTGTGGGCGGCGAGGACGGCCAGGGCGGCGGCGAGGGCCTGCTCGGGCGTGCGCGGGGCGTCGTCGAGCAGGATGTCGCGCAGCGTGATCACGGCCGGATGCTGCGCCCCCTCGTTGAACGCGAGGGCCGACCGAACGTCGGCGACCCAATCCGTCGGCGCCTGCTGGTCCTCGTCGGGCAGCTGGTCGGCGACCGCGGCGAGCAGGGCGTCGAGGCCGGCCGGGCGCGGCGCGGGTGCGTCATGGATGGGGCACGGCGCGGCGGTCGCGAGGGCGGTGTCGCAGTGCCCGGCGGGGCCTTCAAGGCTCGCGGCTATCTGGCGGAGGACGCCGACGGCCACGGTGCGCGGGAGGTTGCACGCCACGTCGGCCGGGCCCTCGTTCGGGACGGTGACGATCAGGCGGTGAGTGTCGAGCGAGGCGAACGCGACGGCGTCGGGGATACGGGTCATGGGGTGGTGCTCCTGTCTCGGGTCCGAGGGGGTCGAGGTGCTGCTCGCGTGCGCGGGAGGGCCCGCGACCGGACGCGCGCCGGTCGCGGAGGGCTGATCAGAACGGGGGTTCGTTGCCGTATCCCGGGGTCGCCCATGGGTCGCCGGCGCGCTTCTGGCCGTATCCCTGGGGCTGCTGGTTGTACGGCTGCTGGGTGGCCTGCTGGGCGCCCTGGGCGTTGCCGTTGGCCTTGGTCACGACCGCGGTCGCGCGGAGCAGGCTCGGGGCGACCTCGTCGGCCTGAATCTCGTAACTGCTGCGCTTGCTGCCGTCGTTGGCCTCGTACTGGCGCTGGGTGAGGCGTCCGACGATGATCACGCGCATGCCGCGCTGTACGGACTCGGCGACGTGCTCGGCCTGCTGGCGCCACACGGCCACGCCGAGGAACAGCGGCTCGCCGTCCTCGAATTCGTTCGTCTGTCGGTTGAACTTCCGCGGGGTCGAGGCCACGCGGAAGTTGCAGACGGCGGCGCCGGACGGGGTGAACCTGAGTTCGGGGTCGGCAACGACGTTGCCGGTCATGGTGATGGGGGTGTCGCCACTCATGGTTACGCGGCCCTTTCGAGGTGGGTTGTACGGGGGCGGATGTGTTCGACGGGGGCGAGGCGGTCCTCGCGGGCGCGGGCGCGGGCGGTGCGGGCCTGGGCGTTCTTGCACGCCCGACACTTCCGCGTTCCGTTGCGGGCCCGGATCGTGTTGGCCTCGTCGTAGGCGTGGCCGGCCGGACAGTGCGTGACGGCGGCGCGGGCGGCAACGTGGTTCGTGGAGCGGAGGATGTTCACGCGGTGCGTGACGGCCTCAAGGTGCACAGGTGCGACGCATGCGCGGCGGCGACATCGGTGGTCGACCTCAAGGCCAGCCGGTATGGGGCCGTTGGCCTGTTCGTAGGCGTAGCGGTGGGCCTTGACGGTGCGGCCGGCGACGTAGAACGTCCCGTAACCCTTCTCGTTCTCGGCGCCGTCCCACAGGTGACAGCGGCCGAGGCAGTCCCGGCGGAGTGACCAGGGGCCCGCGGTGTTCACCTTGGCGGCGAACCGTGCGGCCGGGGTGGGCCGGTCCATGGATGTACCTCCGTCGGGTTAATCGTTCTATGGATGATGCTTTCCATCCATGGATGGAAGATACATGACGGGGGGCGGGGCGGTCCGCTCGGATTCCCACCCCCTGTCGAGGCGCTACGCGGTCGTTGAGCGGTCGTTCTCGGGCTCGGCGAGGGTGATCGTCCAACCCACGGCGGTGAGTTCGTCCGCGATCAGCTCGGCCACGTCCTCGGCGCTTCGTAGGCCGTTCCCGTGGGCGACCTCGACGCCCGCGCGGATGGCGGCGACGGCGGCGGGCGGCATCATCGCTGCGCCCCGGTAACGTGCCGGGCCTCGCGCCGTCCGCACTGCTCGCGGGCGACCGGCGGGCGCGCCATCATGCGGGCGAGGGCGTCGAGTTCGCGCTCGGACTGCTCGGTGGGGCGACGCTGCGCCTCGGCGCGGTCGCGTGCCTCGGCCTCGGCGGCGAGGTCGAGGCGGGACGGGTGCGGGGTGCTGCGGTCCGTGCGGCGCTTCCCGCCTTGCTGGCACGGCGTGCCGGGCCGGGCGCGGCACGTCACGTACGGGCACGTCACGTCGAGCGGGTCGGGCAGGCCGGCGGCGGCGCGGTGCTCGCGCTCGGCTCGCGTCTTGCGGAATTCCTTGAGTTCGGCGGCGACGGTGCGCGGCATGTAGTCGCCGAGGGCGCGCAACCGGGCGGCGGCGAACTCGTTGCGCTCCTCGCGGGTGCTTCCGCCGGTCAACTCGCGGTACACCGACGCGGCGGCCTGCCCGGCGGCTATGGCGGTCCTGGTGCCGGCGAGGGCGGCACGGTACGCCTTGTGGTCGTCCGGGTCGACCGGCGGCACGGGGTCGGTGTGGCGTCCCAGTACGTCGGCCTTGAACGTGTGCCACGGGCGCGATACGTCGCTCGGCTGGAGGCGGTACGGGCTGCTGGCGATGTGGTGGCGGACGATGTGGCCGGCGTGCCAGTGCCGGCCGTCTGGGTGCGGGGCGGTTGGGGGCACGTCTTCGAGCAGGTTGAACCACTGGGCGAGGCGTTCGTCGGCCTCGGCCTGGTCGGCGGGGGCGAGGCGGGGGTCGAGGCTCACGGCGTAGGCGAGCAGGGCGGCGACTTCTTCGCGGGTCACTGGGCGTTCTCCTGGGGGTTGAGGGCGGCGGCGAACATGTCGGCGGCGCGGGCCACTCGGCCGGGGCGGGCGGCGTCGAGGGGGATCACGTCGGCTCCGGGCGCGGTGGGGGCGCCGGCGGGGACGGGCGGGAGTGCGGTCCAGCCGGGCAGGAAGTAACGGACCGACCGCGGGCGGGAACGGGCGCGGTGCCACTGCTCGCGGGCGTGGTCGACCAGGGCGGGAACGGCGGTCCGGGTGACGATCGCCTCAAGGCGGAACCACTCGGCCGTTTCGAGCGACCACTCGACGACGATTCCGGCGGCGGTGAGTTCGTCGCGGAGCTGGACAACGTTCGGGGGCACGGCGGGTGTCGAGCCGTAGCTAGCTAGCTGTACCTCCGTAGGAGGTACAGCGGGACGGGTCGGGTCGGGTCGGGGGGACCGTGACGGGTCCATACCGTCACGCTGTGACGGGTCGCCCTGACCTGCGATGTCGTCGGGAAATTCGATCTGATTCGCGGACGGTTCGCGATTTTCGGGCGACGGATCGTCGTCGATTCGCGGACGATTCGCCGACGAATCGAGGGGATGACGCTCCTGGTTCCGCTGTTCGGCGGCGCGCTCGCGGGCCCGCTTCTGGCGCTCGGCGGCGGCGGCTCGGTCGTCCTCGACGCGCGCACGGCTCGGGTTGTAGATCAGGAAGTCGTGCATCACGTAGTCGCCGGCGACGGGCTGCTTGCACCGGGTGCAGTCGTGGCCGTGGGGGTGCCACAGGCCGGACGCGACCAGCTTCCGGGCCTGGGGCGCGGTGCCGTACAGCTGGGCGACGACGCCCGGAATCACGCCCTCGGTGAGGTGCTGCGCGGCGTAGGCGCCCGCGCGGACCCACAGGCCGAGGGCGGCATTGCCGGCCTTGAGCAACTTCGGGTGTGCGTGGGCGGTGTCGTCGACTTTGAACCAGGTCACGGGGGTTGTGCTCCTGTCGGGGTGGGGCGCCCGGGGCGAGGGGCCGGTCGTCGGCAAGCCCTCGCCCCGGGGCGTTCACGGGGCGGCGCGGAAGTACGGGCGGGTCCGGGCGGGCTGGTGCTCGTCGCATCTCCAGCCGCACGGATAGGGGCGGACCGGCCGCGCGCCGCATCGGGGGTTGCCGTGGCCACACGCGGGCGGCGGCGGGGGCTCGGCGGTCATGCGGCGAGGCCAAACCGCTCGGCGATACCGGCGCGGTGCAGCAGGAACCGCAGCGCGTACGCGGCCTGCTGGGGTACAACGCCGTTCCCCAACGCCTTGAGCTGGGCGGAGCGGGACAAGCCTGGGACGGCCGTGACGTGACCGGCGGGCAGTCCCATCATCCACTCAACGAAAGCCGCGGTCAGGCGGCCTCTATCGTCAGTTGGCCGGGGTGCCGGTCGGCCCGTGACCGCTTCCCACCGCTCGACGGCGGGGGCGTAGCGGCCCCAGTCGACACCGACTTGATCGCGTCCGACAGATACACCTGATGTCCGGCCGCTTGCCGTTGCTCCGCGGTGTTGCTGCACGAACCGTGGTCGCTCGCCTGGGGCGTCGGAAGCAGCCGTGCCGCCGCGCTCGCCAGGGTCGGTGTGCCGTCCCCGAACTTCTGATTCGGGCTCGCCTTCGTGCCGTCGCTCGCCCTCGGCGTGGGGAACATCGGCAGCACGACCTCGGACAGTGGAGGCCGGAACCCCTCGCCCGCCCGTCGGCCCGGCGTCCCCGTGTCGCTCGCCCTCGGCGTCGGCAGCAACGCCGTGGCGTCCGTCAGCGTCTCGCCGTACCCCGGGCTGTACGGCGTCCCGTCCCTGCGCCGGTTCCTCGTGCCGCGCGAGTCCGCCACGGTCGCCGTCGGTAGCAGGTGCTCGACCTCGTCGGCGAGCGTCGGGCCGTGCCCGCCCTGCTTCCTCTTGTCCGGGTGCTGCGACCCCCCGTTCACCCCGAGTTGCGCCGTGGGCGTCTTGAGCAGCTGCACAACCGCCGGTAGGCCGTCCTCGTACCCCACGCCCTTGCTGTCCCTCGCCCTGGGCGTCGGCAGCTGCCGGTTGCGGGCCCGCAACGTGTCGTTGCGGTTCCCGTCCGGTGCCCCCGGCCCGTTCCACTCGCTCGTGGTTGGGGTCGGCAGCAGGCCACGCGATGATGAAAACGCGCTCGCGCTGGTGCGGGGCCCCGATGTCGGATGCACGCTGCACATGCCATTCCGCATCAAACCCGAGGTCGGCCAAGTCTCCGAGAACGGCGCCGATAGCTCGAAGAGTGCTGGTTCCGTCGTCGCCCTCATCCAAAGGCGCGCCGTCCGGTCCCACACCGCGAGCGGCCTTGGCCGAGAGAAGGCCACGGACATTTTCGATCACTACCAATCGGGGGTTCAGTACGGATATGGCGCGGGCGACGTGGGCCCACAGGCCCGACCGCGTGCCCTCGGCGATGCCCGCGCGCAGACCGGCGAGGCTCACGTCTTGGCAGGGGAAACCGGCGCACAGGATGTCGACCGGCTCAACGGCCGACCAGTCCACGGCCGTGATGTCGCCGTGGTTGGGCACGTTGGGCCAGTGATGCGCGAGGATGCGCGCGGCGTACTGGTGCCGGTCGTCGGGGTCGTACTGGCAGTGCCACGCCACGGACGCGCCGAGCAGGTCCATGACGGCCATGTCGAGGCCGCCGTACCCGGAGCACAGGGAGCCGATACGGGGGCCGTCGTTGAGCGCGAGCTGTCCGGGCACCATCTCGGCGGCCCGTTCGGCGAGCAGCTGCGCGACCTGGTCGAGGGTGAGCGTCACGCGGCCTCACCCCCGGCGGTTATCGCCGCGAGCTGCGTCGCGAGGGCGCCGGAACGCCACGCCTCGGCGGTCGCGTCCTTCCCGCCCTTGCGCCAGGTGATCGCGTACGTCCGCGCGCGCGTCGGCTTGATCACCACGCCCGGCACGTCGAGGACTTCACCCGTGACCTTGTCGACCAGCCTCGCGGCCCCGGCGGCGTCCATCTCGGCGAGCAGTTCCGTGAGCTTCCACGGCTTGACCTCGCGCACGATCCGGGTCGTGGTCCACTCCTCATCAGGCCACGTCTGCCGGACGAACCGGGCGAGGGCTTCCTCGTCGGTGACGACCGGCCCGGTCTCGCCCTTGCGGAGTGAGATCGTGGCGACCTGCTCGCCCGTGGGGAGCGATGCGGTGACCCGTTCGGTTCCGTCGCGTTTCTCGGCGGTGTCGAGGGCCCGCTGTGTGCGCGCCTTCACATCCTTCTGTGCGGCGGCCACCCGCTCGGCGAGCAGCTTCAACACGGCGGCCTCGGTGGCGAGGTCGCGCAGAGACTCGGCCGGCTGCGCGACGGCGGGCTCGCTGTCGAGCGACGGCTCGCGTCGGGAGGCGGTGTCGGCCTCGGCGGCGAGGTGGTTCACGCCGAGCCGTTCCGTGATCGTGTCGTAGTGGTGCTGTTCGATCGGGCCGGCAAAGGTGGGCGCGGTCATGGCGTGCCCCCCTTCGCGGCGTCGAGCAGGTCGTCGCGCTGCTCGCGCAGCTGCTCGGCGGTACCGGCGGCCGGGGCGCACCCGTACCGCGAGCTGAACAGCTGGTCGGCCTCGGCCTGGTCGACCCCGGCGGCGCGCGCGGCGTCGTACATTTCGCCGAGGGCGGCGGGCTGCTCCTGGTCCTGCCCGGTCGAGGCGGCGCCCTGCTGTGGCTGGTCGCCCGGCTCCGGGTCGCGGTGGCGCTGCGGCTGGTTCGCTGCGTTCGCCTTCTGGCGCGCGACGGCGTCGAGGCGGGCGAGGAATTCGGCGGGGGCCCCGGCCTTGACAGCGTCGGCGCGCACCTTGTCGAACGCCTTGCGGTTCGGCGCCTTGGTCGCCTCGGCGAGGTAGTCGCGGCGCGGCGGTGCGGCCTGCTGGGCGGGCGGCTGCTCCCACGGACCGGCCTCGGCGCGGTTGCTGCGTCGCGGCTGCTGCTGGCGCTGCTGCCCCTGTCCGCGCTGCTGTCGCCGGTCCTGCTGGCGCTGCTGCTGTTCGGCGCACTGCTCGGGAGTCGGCTCCGGGTGGTGGCGGTCGCCGTCATCGATGCTGCGGCCGTCCACGGGCAGCATGAACAACGTGAACAACAGATACTTGAGGGCGGCGGACTGGGCCTTGTTCATGCTCTTGTCCGCGTAGTCGAACGCTTCGCCGGGCACCTCGGCGACCAGGCAGTCACCCGCGGGCCCGTACACGCGGTACCGCATCGTGATCAGGGTGCGGGTCATCTTCCCGTCACGTTGCTGCGTGTGCTCGGCGATCGTCGGCAGGATGAAAACGCCGTGCGCGCGCATCGGCCCGGCCATCGCCGACATGACATCGTCGATGCCCCGAAAGGCGTAGTTCTGCTGTTCGTTGCGCTGGTTCTTGCCGACGGGCATCGCGTCGCGCATCACGTCGTTGATCGCGGCGAACACGCGCGGCGCGTCGGTGGGGGCTCCCTCCGGGGCGGGCACGTAGACCACTTCCGGCGCGGGGGTCGGGCCTGGGGCGGGGGCGACGGCCTCGACCAGCCGTGCGAAGAGTTCGGGGGTGAGGCGGGTGTCGGAAATGCCGGGGTGCAAGGGGGTGACGGTCACGGGCGCGGGCTCCTGGGCATGGTGTGCCGGATGTGTCCGGCGAGGCGGGTGATCCGGCCGGCGAGAGTGATCGCCGTGTCGGGGTCGAGCAAGTCGTCGAGGTCGGCGGCGATCGGCGCCTCGGCGGCCAGTGCCTCGCGGCTCCCGTCGGCGGCGGCGGCGCGCATCGCACGCTCGTGCTCGGGCACGTCGTGCCGGTAGATCGCGTGGTCGAGGGCCCGCACGTTCTCGCCGTGGTGGGCGAGCAGGCGGCCGAGGGCGTCGGAGTCCTCCACGTACGCGAGGGCGAGGTCGTCGAGCAGCTGCTCGACGCGGGCGGCGATCGGTAGACGGACGGCGAGGCCGTCGGCGGACAGCTGGGGGCGGATCATCGGCGCGGTTCCTGGGCGAGGTCGAGGTCGGCGGGCGCCAGGGGCTCGGCGAGGTCGAGGTCGCCCGTGTGGGCGTCGTAGGCGAGGGCGCGCGTCCAGTCGGCGGCGGGGAACATACGGCGCAGCAGGCCGCGGGCGGCACGGTGCGCTGCGCGGTCGGCCTTGATCGGCAGGCCGAGGGCGTCGTCGAGGGCGACCCACGTTGCGAGGCGGCGGGTGCCGTCGCGGTCGGTCCACACGGGGACGGTCCGCACGTGGACCGTGCCGGGCGCGATGGCGTCCAACTGTCGGGCGATCAAGGCCGTGCGGGCGAGGTGCCTCCGGGCATCGCGGGCACCCTGTAAGGCGCGGGCGGCTCTGGGAGAACGGTCGGTACGCTGGGGGTTGTTCACGATCGTCCCTCTCTGGTTGGCGGTCGTGGCGAGGGCCGTTCGGGCGCAATCCGGGCGGCCCTCTTGCGTGGTCAGGCGGCGGCGCGGGGCGTGGCGCGGGGGCGCTGCTGGCGCTGCTCGCGTTCGAGTCGGCGCATGATCAGCTCGATCTCTGTGGGGAGCAGACCGGCGGCGCGGTCGCGATCGCGGCGGGCGCGGGCGGCATCGAGGACTCGGCGGGCGTTGGCAAACGCCTGTCCGCGGGTAATCACCTCGCCGCTCATGCGGCGCCCGGTCGGATGAGCTGGCCCGCAGATATGCCGTAGTGCTTCTCAACTGCCGCGGCAACGGCGGCACTTGGGGCGGTCTGGCCCCTCCACAAACGCCATGCCGTGTTTCGCGCAACCTTCAGCCGTCTTGCGGTATCTGACGGAGTGCTGTCGCCTGCCTTGCGGGCTGCGGCGACGAGTGAGGCGCGGTCGTACATGCGAGCATCGTCCTTCCATGGGTGGACTGTTTCCGTCCATGGGTGGAACATTACACGAGTGGCAAGGGTTCGGGTGGTGCCTATCGCCTGGTCGGAACCCTCCAATTGCCGTTGACGCCCGGCGCATGCGCGACAATAATCGGACGCCTGTTCGGCTCAATCGCCGCAGCTGGAGGGCAGATTCATACCAAAGGCGGATGTTCCGTCCAGACTTAAACGATCATGTATGCGGCACGGTCCACGCGCGGTATGTTCCACCCATGGAACACACGACCCCACGCGGGAACGACCACGCCTCTCCAGATCAGTTCGCCACCTGGTTGAAAAGACAACTCGAACAACGCGGCTACGACCTACGACCCAGGGGCGGCGGACAAAGCCGGTTCGCCGCCGACTCCGGCATCGGTGCCGGAACTGTCAGCCGGATGCTTCGCGGCGAGGGCGCCACGGAGACCCGCGTGCTCAAGATGCTCGCCGACGCCCTACAACTGCCGCTCGCCGAGGTCCTGGTCGCCGCCGGCGTGCTCAGCGCGAGCGAGCTGTGCAACGTCCGCAACCCCGCACGCCCCGATCCCCTAACCCCAGAGGAGGCCGCAGACGAACTGGGCATCACCGACCCACAGTCACGCCGACTCTTCGTTTCCATGACCGAGACATTGCGACAGCAGAGAGCCGAGAACGGCGAGGGACGCATCGCCGAGAACTAACGCACGGAGGCACAGTGACCCACCGACACGCACCCTTATTTGCATTCTCCCTGCTCCTGGTGGGACTGGCCGCGGGCGTTCTCGGGCTGCTCTGCAACAACGACGACTTGTGGCGGGTTGGACTGTTCGTCGTCATCACCGCCACACCCCTGATCATCATCCGCACTGTGCACACCTCCCAGCACGCCACGGCCCACCAACTCGCCGAGGCAGACAACGCCGGATACCGCCGCGCCCTCGAACACGTCGCGCGCGGCCTGCTTGACGCCCCCGCCGGCCCGACCCCTGGCAAGCGCAACCGCGCCGAGCAGGCCGCGGGCAACGTGATCCCACTGCGCCCGCAGCACCTTCGCCAAGCCGAACGGAAGGCACAGTGACCCAACTCGACATACCAGCCACCTTCCGCGGCTCGCCGACCGATGAGGACGGCGAGCCGTGGCTCGCTTACATCCGCGTATCGACGTGGAAAGAGGAGAAGATCAGCCCCGAACTGCAACGCGACGCGATCACCCAATGGGCGCGCCGCACGGGGCGCCGCATCGTCGGATGGGTCGAAGACCTCGACGTGTCCGGCCGGCACTTCAAACGCAAGATCATGCGATGCATAGAGCGCGTCGAGGGCGGCGAGGCGCGAGGCGTAGCAGTCTGGCGATACTCCCGATTCGGCCGCGACCGCACCGGCAACGCGATCAACCTCGCCCGGCTGCAACAGGCAGGCGGCGAACTGGAATCCGCAACGGAACCAGTTGACGCCTCGACCGCCATCGGCCGGTTTCAGCGAGGCATGATCCTGGAGTTCTCCGCGTTCGAGAGCGACCGCGCCGGCGAGCAGTGGCGAGAGACCCACGACCACCGCCGCTACAAGCTCCAGTTGCCCGCACAAGGCCGGAAGCGCTTCGGCTACGCCTGGCACCGCCGATACGACCACGCCACCGGAAAACTCCAAAAGGAGAAGTACGAACCGGAGGAGATCACAGGGCCGGTCGTCGCCGACCTGTACCGCACATACGTCGAAGGGTTCGGCTTCAGCGCACTGTGCGGCCGACTCAACCGCGCCGGGCACCGCACCACGCAAGGGAGCCTATGGAGCACGGAAACCCTCACCCGATACATGGACAGCGGCTTTGCCGCCGGTCTCCTGACCGTGCACAACCCCGAGTGCCGATGCCGCAAGACCGACGGGTCATGCAAAAGCCACGTTTACATTCAGGGCTCCCAAGAGGAACTGATCGACTTTGACCTGTGGCAGGCATACCAGCAACGCCGAAAGGAGGTGAAAGAGACCGCGCCGCGCTCCCGAACCGGCATCTACGAACTCACCGGCCTATGCAAATGCGCTGGCTGTCACCTCGGCACCAGCCTGAACACAGCGCGCCGCGACGGCGCCAACGTCCCAGGCTTCGCGTACCGGTGCAGCAGGCGCGCCAAGTCCGGCGCCATGGCATGCGACGGCGTCCTCATCGAACGGAGCGCGGTCGAGGAAGAGATCCTGGCGTGGCTCAAACGCGAGGCCGCCCAAGGAATTGACAACGCCCCACCGGCTGAGATCACCCCCGAGCGCAACCTCGCGAACGAGCAGGCCGCCAACATGGCCGCACGCGCCCGAGCGCAGGCCGAGGTCGACAAGCAGCGGCAGGCACTCGCTCGGCTACGGGCCGAGCACGCGGCCAACCCGGACGATTTCGGTCCCGGAGAGTACGAGGAAGCGGCCGACCTCGTCCGCAAGAGGCGGGCCGAGGCACAGCAGCTACTCGACAGCATTCCGGAAGTGGAACCCCTGCCGGAGCGGGCGGAGTTTGTACCGCTGGTCGTCGGCACAGTCAAGGAGTGGCCGACCCTCGACACCCGCGAGCGAAACATGATCCTTCGGAAGCTCATCCGCCGTGTCGCCCTGATAAGGAACGGGCCAGGAACCGAAAACCACGAGATCGCGGTTCATCCCATGTGGGAGCTGGACCCGTGGCCCGCTCCGAAGAAAGCTACCGAGAGGTAGTGACATACCGAATGGTATGTGCGCAGAATCTTCCCACGTGTCGCGACGGAGCGATAGCGCCCACCGGGAGGACGCTGTGCGAAGCACAATGCAGGATGTACCGCTCACCATCAGCCGGATTCTGGAGCACGGCCGAACCATCCACGGACGATCGACCGTAACCACCTGGACCGGCGAAGCAGAACCCCAGCGCCGTAGCTTCGCCGAGATCGGCGACCGCGCCGCACAGCTCGCCAACGCCCTACGCGACGAACTCGGTATGACCGAGGGAAGTGTTTTGGGGACGTTGATGTGGAACAACGCGGAGCACGTGGAGGCGTACTTCGCGATCCCCTCCATGGGCGCCGTACTGCACACGCTCAACCTTCGGCTGCCCGCCGAGCAGTTGGTGTGGATCGTCAACCACGCCGCCGACCGCGCCGTCATCGTCAACGGCTCCGTGCTGCCGCTGCTCGCGCCGCTGCTGCCACATCTGCCGACGATCGAGCACATCGTCGTCTCCGGCCCCGGCGACCGCTCACTGCTCGCCGACGCGCAGGCGCAGGTGCACGAGTACGAGGAGCTGATCGCCGGCCGCCCGACCACGTACGCCTGGCCGGAACTGGACGAGCGCACCGCGGCCGCGATGTGTTACACCTCCGGTACCACCGGCGATCCCAAGGGTGTCGTCTACTCCCACCGCTCCATCTACCTGCACTCCATGCAGGTCAACATGGCCGAGTCGATGGGGCTGACCGCCAAGGACACCACTCTCGTGGTCGTCCCCCAGTTCCACGTCAACGCCTGGGGCCTGCCCCACGCCACGTTCATGACCGGCATCAACATGCTGATGCCCGACCGCTTCCTGCAGCCCGCGCCGCTCGCCGACATGATCGAGCGCGAGAAGCCCTCGCACGCAGCGGCCGTCCCCACCATCTGGCAGGGCCTGCTGGCCGAAGTCACCGCGAACCCCCGGGACCTGAGCTCCATGCAGCAGGTCACCATCGGCGGCGCGGCCTGCCCGCCCTCGCTGATGGAGGCGTACGACAAGCTGGGCGTACGGCTCTGCCACGCCTGGGGCATGACGGAGACCTCCCCGCTCGGCACGATGGCCCACCCGCCGGCCGGTCTGAGTGCGGAGGAGGAGTGGCCGTACCGCATCACCCAGGGCCGCTTCCCGACCGGCGTCGAGGCCCGGCTGGTCGGCCCCGGCGGCGAGACGCTGCCCTGGGACGGTGAGTCCGCGGGTGAGCTGGAGGTGCGCGGCGCGTGGATCGCCGGCGCATACTACGGCGGCGCGGGCGGCGAGGACTTCAGGCCCGAGGACAAGTTCAGTGAGGACGGCTGGCTGAAGACGGGCGATGTCGGCATCATCAGCCCGGACGGCTATCTGACGCTCACCGACCGCGCGAAGGACGTCATCAAGTCCGGCGGCGAATGGATCTCGAGCGTCGACCTCGAGAACGCGCTGATGGCGCACCCGGATGTTGCGGAGGCGGCGGTCGTCGCGGTCCCGGACGACAAGTGGGGCGAGCGGCCGCTGGCGACCGTGGTGCTGAAGGAGGGCTCGACCGCGGACTACGAGACGCTCAAGGCGTTCCTCGCCGAGAAGGTCGCCAAGTGGCAGCTGCCGGAGCGGTGGGCGGTGATCCCTGCGGTGCCGAAGACGAGCGTCGGTAAGTTCGACAAGAAGGTGATCCGCAAGCAGTACGCGGCCGGCGAGCTGGACGTCACCCAGCTCTAGTACGTGGGTGAGGAGAGCGAAGGGGGCGGCACTCGACGAGTGCCGCCTCCTTCACGTCAGTTGGTGCCGATCTTGGCGAGCAGGTCGACGATGCGTGACTGGACCTCGCTGCTCGTGGAGCGCTCGGCGAGGAACAGCACCGTCTCCCCGGAGGAGAGCCGGGGCAGTTCGGCCTGGTCGAGGCCCGCCGAGGTGTAGACGACCAGCGGCGTGCGGTTCAGCTGGCCGTTCGCCCGGAGCCAGTCGATGATCCCGGCGCGCCGGCGGCGTACCTGCATCAGGTCCATCACCACCAGGTTCGGCCGCATCTGGGTGGCGAGCGTGACCGCGTCCGTGTCCGCGCCCGCGCGGGCGACCTGCATGCCTCGCCGTTCCAGCGTCGCCGTGAGGGCGAGCGCGATCTCCTCGTGCTCCTCGATCAACAGCACGCGCGACGGATGCTGTTCGCTGTCGCGCGGGGCGAGCGCCTTGAGCAGTACGGCCGGGTCGGCGCCGTACGCGGCCTCCCGCGTCGCCTGCCCCAGGCCCGCGGTCACCAGTACCGGCACCTCGGCGGCCACCGCGGCCTGCCGCAGGGACTGCAGGGCCGTCCGGGTGATCGGGCCGGTCAGCGGGTCGACGAAGAGCGCCGCAGGGAACGCGGCGATCTGCGCGTCGACCTCCTCGCGCGAGTGCACCACCACCGGGCGGTAGCCGCGGTCGCTCAGCGCCTGTTGCGTGGAGACATCGGGAGCGGGCCAGACCAGCAGCCGGCGCGGGTTGTCCAGCGGCTCCGGAGGCAGTTCGTCGTCGACGGGCCGTGGCTGCGGCCGGTTGGCCACCTCGACCGCGCCGCCCGGGCCGTCCAGCGGCTGGGGACCCTCCGCGCCCTCGTCGGGCGCGCCGATCGCATACGAACGTCCCTCGGCCCGCTCGGTGGCGAGCCGCGATCCGTTCTGGGTCTGGGGCGGGGTCGGGGCCTGCGGATGCGGACGGGCGGCGGGCTGGAGCCGTTCGCTGTCGGGGCGTGTTGCCAGCTTGCGGCGCCGGCCGGAGCCGAGCGTCTGGTTCTGCTGCTGGGTGATCTGCTGTGCGAACGGCACGCCCTGCCCGAGGGTGCGCACGCTGAACGCCCGCCCCTGCGTGGAGTCGGCGGAGACCGGCTCCTCGGCAGGCAGCGGCTGTGCCGCCGGCAACGGCTGTGCGGCGGCCGGCTGGGCCTGCGGCTGGGGCTGCTCTGCGTCGGGCAGGGGCAGGGGCAGCGGCAGTGGCAGCGGCAGCGGCAGCGATACGGAACCCGTGTCCTGGACCCCTTCGGCCGAAGCCGAAGCCGGCACCGGGGCCGGACCCGGTGCGGGGGCCGGCACGGGGCCGGTGGCCCCTGCGTTCTCCGCGGGCGCGGCGGCCTCGTCCTCGGTCGCCGTGTGCTGACCCGTCGAGTCGTCCGTGGCGAGCGTGGTGATGCCGCCGCCCGAGGTGCCCCCCGCCCAGTCCGGCTGCGCACCGGGCGCCTGAGCGGGCAGTGGCTGCGCTTCGTTGCCGGCGCGGCGGCGGCCCGTCGGCTCGGGATGCTGTTGCGGTGGCGTGTGGTGCTGGGTGCCCGGCTCCGTACGTACGGGGTCGTGCTGCCCGGGCAGCGAGGCGTCCGCCTCACCCGCCGTCGGCGGGATCCGGTCGGCCTCGGCCGGCGGGAGCGCGAACGCCGTGCGCCCGCCGCTCTCCATCTCGGCCGGCGCTGCGGCCAGGGCCCGCCTGGCCCGCCGTCCGGACGGCGGCGAGTCGGCCGCAGCCGCAGGCAGCTCGGGCATCCCGCCCTCCGGGCCGCGCCGCGCGCGCCGCCCCGACGGACCCGCACCCTGTGCGTCGACCGGTACGCCCTGCGGCGGCACCGTCTCGCCGAGCGCCGCGCGTCCGGTCGAGGCCGCGCTCTCGGCGGCCGTCACCACGGACCCCTCGGAGAGAGCGGGGGCGGGAGCGGGAGCAGGGGCGGGAGCAGGGGCGGGAGCAGGAGCAGGAGCAGGAGCAGGAGCGGACGCGACAGCGGCCCCAGCCGAACTCGCGGCCCCGGCCGAACCCGCGGCAGCCTGCTCGGCCGGGCTCGGCCGACCGCGCCGACGCCCGGTCCCGCCACTGCCACCGCCGTTGCCCTCGCCCGAATCCTGGGCCGGAATCAGTTCCCGCTGCTGCTCCGGATGGGCGGCGCGCCGCCGCCCGGTCGGCTGCGCGGCGACAGGGTCCTCCATGGCCACGGGGCTCTCCAGGAAGGCATCCGTGGAGGACCGCCGCGCGCGCCGCCGCCCGCCACCGGACGTACCCGGGGACGCAGCGGGCGCAACGGGCGAGGCAGCGGGCGACGCAACAGGGGACGGGGACGTGGCAGGAGACGCCTCGGCGGTCTGCTGCGCGGGCAGCGCGAGCGCCGCGCCCGTGGGCGGCGCGGTCTGCGCCACCGTCCCCGCGCCCTCGCCGAGCGGCAGCTCCAGGACGTACGCGCTGCCGCTCATCCCCGGCACCTCGTGCGTCTGCAGGACACCGCCGTGCGCCCGTACGATCCCGCGCACGATCGGCTCGTGCACCGGGTCTCCGCCGGCGAACGGCCCCCGCACCTCGATCCGTACGACATCACCGCGCTGCGCCGCCGCCACCACGACCGTCGAGTCCACATACCCGCCGCCCGGAACCACCCGGGCCTTGCCGGTCGAGTCGACCCCGGCCACGTCCGCGACCAGATGCGCGAGCGCTGTCGCGAGCCGTGCGCCGTCCACCTCGGCCTCTATCGGCGGCGCGTGCACCGCGAACTGCGCCCGCCCCGGCCCGATCAGCTCGATCGCGCCCTCGACGCCCGCCGCCACGACCCCGTCGAGCAGCACCTTCGCCTTGTCCAGCTCTTCCGCGCCCGTGTCGAGCCGCTGGAAGCCGAGCACATTGTCGACAAGCGTCGTCATCCGGGCGTATCCGGCGGCCAGATGGTGCAGGATCTGGTTGGCCTCGGGCCACAGCTGCCCGGCCGGGTCGGCGGCCAGCGTGCCCAGTTCGGCGCGCAGCTCTTCCAGCGGCCCGCGCAGCGACTCGCCGAGCACGGCGGTCAGCTGGTCGTGCCGGGCGGCCAGCTCCTCGTAACGCTCCGCGCGCCCCTCGAGCTCCGCGGCGTACCGCTCCGTCTTGTCCGCGAGCTCCGCCGTGAGCCGCTCGGTCGTTTCCTCGAGCTCCGTCGTGAGTCGCTCGGTCGTCGCGGCCAGCTCCGCCGCGTGCTGCTCCGCGAGCTCCTCGTACGGCCGCCGGTCGGTGAAGGTCATCACCGCGCCGACGAGCTGGTCCCCGTCCCGAACCGGCGCGGTCGTCAGATCGACGGCGACCTTCGTGCCCTTCTTCGTCCACAGCACCTGCCCGCGCACCCGGTGCTTGCGACCGGACTTGAGGGTGTCCGCGAGCGGCGACCCCTCGTACGGAAAGGGCTCGCCGTCGCCGCGCGAGTGCAGGATCAGCGGGTGCAGCTCCTGGCCGCCCAGGTCACTCGCCCGGAACCCGAGGATCTGCGCGGCGGCCGGATTGACCAGCACGACCCGCCCGTCCGTGTCCGTACCGACGACGCCCTCGGCCGCGGCCCGCAGGATCATTTCGGTCTGCCGCTGCGAACGCGCCAGCTCCGCTTCCGTGTCCACGGTGCCCGAAAGATCCCGTACGACGAGCATCAGCAGCTCGTCCCCGGTGTATCCGCTGTGCGAGGCATAGGCCTCGCGCCCGTCCTCCAGGCTCGCGCTGGTCACCTCGACCGGGAACTCGCTCCCGTCCGTGCGCCGCGCGACCATTCGGGCGGGCTTGGTGCGTCCGCGCTCGTCCGCCGCCTCCGGGCGCCGCATGGAACCGGGGATCAGCCGGGAGTCGAAGCCGGGCAGCAGATCAAGCAGCCCGCGTCCGACGAGTGCGGTGCCTGGTGTCTCGAAGAGTTCGAGGGCGATGGTGTTGGCGTTGACGACCGTGCCGTTGCAGTTGACGAGTACGAGCCCGTCCGGAAGGGCGTCGAGTATGGCTGCGAGGCGAGCAGCGCCTCGGGATGGCCTGCTGCTCACGACGACGCTTCCTCCCTGACCTACTGCATATTGCGGACGGCCGGTCTCATCTTGCCCCTCGGGCCTCAGCCTGTCACTGGAGGGAGTCTAAAGGCAGCGGATATGGGCGCGACGGCGGATGAGGGGGAGCTCTCACCAAGGTTGTGTGCACATGGCGGACGCCGTGGGCCTATGACCTGGCGTTCGGCAGTACCGGCTCCAGGTTCCGCCAGCGCGAGATTTCGCAGCCGTTGCCCTGGCTGAAGGCCGCGTCCACCTGCCGGCCCCGCCATGTTCCGGTGATACGAGCAGTGGCCGGCCCACCGTACTGCTGGGTGCACATCCGGTCCTCGGGCACTGGAGCGAACGGGTCTCTCCCCTCCGCCGCCAACTCCTCCAGCCGGTCGCAGGCGGCCTGCGCCGCAAGGTGCGTCCCGCTCCCGCCCTCGGGCCCGCACTTCAGCTGGTACGAGCCGGTGGTCCGCTTGTTCCCGGTCTCGGAGGCGATCACGGTCAGCTCGTCCGCCGGCGCCAGCAGTGTCAGCGGCAGCGGGAGGGGCGAGGCCGACGCGGCGGCGGGCACGGCGGCGGCCAGCGCGGCGACAGAGGCGGTTGCGGTGAGGACGATGCGGCGCAGCATGGGAGCTCCTGGAGAGTCACGGGTCCGGCCGGGGTGCGGGGTCGCCCCCGGCATCTCTAACGCTCCGCACGCCGCGACGTTGCGCAACCGGAGAGATGCTTTGCTCTGTGGCCCACGTGCCTAGTACCGTGGGCAGCGATTGGTGACACGCCACAGGGCTGTGTCATCATCTGCACGCACCACTCGCGCTCGCGCGGGTGTGCTGGAGGCGTCGCCTAGTCCGGTCTATGGCGCCGCACTGCTAATGCGGTTTGGGTCTTAAAGCCCATCGAGGGTTCAAATCCCTCCGCCTCCGCCAGTTCGATCACTGAAGCCCCGGCCAGACGGCCGGGGCTTCAGTGTTTCCGTGCGGTTCCCGCGTTGTTCCCGCGGTCGCTCCGGTGGCCGCCCCTGCGCTCGTTTCTGCATGTTTTCGCAGGTCAGGGGGGGTTTGGCTAATGGATTTCACCTGACGGCGCAGGTCATGTAATGTTGTTCCCGCAACGCCGACCAGGCAGAAAAGCCCGGAACGCCAAGCACTCGTAGCTTAACGGATAGAGCATCTGACTACGGATCAGAAGGTTGCAGGTTCGAATCCTGCCGAGTGCACACAGTTGAGAGGCCCCTCGGAGAAATCCGGGGGGCCTCTTGCGTTGCCTGTACAGCAGCGAAGTACAGCAACCGTGTCAGCCGGTCTCGCCCATGGCGTCCGACAGCTTGCCGATCGCGGCGCGTACTGCTTCCTCGCTCGCTTCGGCGTATACCTCCATCGTCATGGCGATCTGCGAGTGCCGCAGGATGCGCTGCGCCACCTTCGGGTGGACCTTGAGGGCGACCAGGAGAGAGCTGCAGGTGTGCCGGGTGTTCCGCAGCGGGATCACGCGAAGGCCGGCACGGCGAGCGCGCAGGGCGAACATCCGGGTCGGGTTCCCCGGCTCGATCGGAGTGCCGGCCTTCGTCGTGAAGACCAGGTCGTGACTGTCCTGCCAGAGCTCGCCCGCGGCTTTCCGGTCGCCGAGCTGCTGGGCACGGCGCATCCGTAGGGCCTTGAGACAGAGCGCGGGCAGCGGCAGGAAGTCGTCCGAGTCCTCGGTGTCCTCGGTTTTGGTCTCACGGTGGAGGATCTGACGCCCGGCTCGCTGGATCTGGTGATCCACGTACAGCTCGCCCACCTCGAAGTCGAGGGACTCCCGTGTCAGGCCCAGCACCTCACCCCGGCGGAGGCCCAGGGAGAGCATGAGCATCCAGGCCGCGAAGAGGTGGTCATCCCGGGCGGTGGCATCGGTCAGGAACTGCCCCGCCTCGGCGACGGACCACGGCTTGATCCTGCGGCGACGCGGCTTGGGGACCTTCACCAGAGAGGCGACATTCTTGTTGATCTCCTCTTCGGAGGCCACATGGGTGAGAGCGGCTCGCAGAGCCTCGCGGGAACCTTGGATCACCCGGCGGGACGGGTACGACTCGCAGCAGTCCCCGACCGCGCAGCACTTCCGGCGGGTGGGTGCCCTTTTGGCGTCCTTGCCCTGGGCGCAGCACTGGCAGACGGTTGCCAGCTTGGTCAGCCACTCGCGTACGTCCCGCACACTGAGCTTGTCCAGCCGCTTCGCTCCCAGGTATGGGCCCCAGCCTGAGCCGGGGCCCGGGTGCCTGGGAAGGTGGGAGAAGGCCGTGTGCGGACGCGGCATGTTCCCCACAGCCGTGCCGGATCAGGCGGGGAGTCACGGGGAACTGCGGCGGCTGGCAGGAAGCGCGGCCGGCTTCCGCCGAAGACGCCGACCCGCAGAATCAGGGCCCAACTCGCCGCACTTCGCTCCTTGAAGCGGGTGTCGTGGGTTCGAATCCTGCCCGAGGCACAAGCCGAAACGCCCCGGACCGATCATGGTCCGGGGCGTTTGACATCCAGATACGACACAGCGGCGGGTCAGGTGCCCGGACGGGGAGCTCGCAGGTGTTGACGCTGTGCCAGCTCTTCGTCGTCGACCAGGGTGAGCATGGGCTGACCCGGCGCACACATCATGGTGACGAGGAAGCGGCTCCAGGAGTCCGTCCGGTTGTTCCCGTCCTGGTAGTGGATGACATCGCCGCCCGGCTCCCAGAACGTCTCCCCGGCCTTGATCACACGCTCGGGCTCGCCTTCCAGCTCGAAGAGCATCTCCCCCTCCAGCATGTAGCCGAAGGCGGGTCCCGAGTGCCGGTGGGGAGGGGTACCGGGGTCGCCGGGAGGGAACTCGATCAGGACCGTCATCGCCTCTGCCCCATCCGGAATGGACGGCGGTTTCGCCGACTGCAGCACAGTCAGCGCCGTCTTCCATGCTTCTGAGCGCGGTTGGCTCTCAGCGCTGCCTACTGCCGGCTCATTGTTCGACATGGTGAGGCCTCCGGTGATGGGCTGAGCGGTTCAGGAGAGCCAGTCGCTGTAGTGGGTGGGGGCGATGCGGGCGTCGCCCCTGGCGGTGAGGACATCGCCGTGGACGGCGGCGAACATGCCGGCGGTGTCGTCGGTGACGACCGTGCGGCCGTCGGGGTGGGCGTTCAGGGTGATCCGGCCGAGTTCGTCGAGGGGGAAGACGTCGGGCCCGGCGATGTTGAGGGTGCCGTTCAAGGGGGGACCGGCGGCGACTTCGGCGACGGTGTCGGAGATGTCCTGGGCGGCGATCGGCTGGAGCGGGGTGGTGGGCAGGCGGACGGTGTCGCCCTCGGTGGTCCAGGACATGACGGCGTCGATGAACTCCATGAACTGGGTGGCGAGGACGATCGAGTAGGGGACCGGCCCGGCCTTGAGGATGTCTTCCTGCAGGACCTTGGCCCGGTAGTAGACGAGGTCGGGCACCTGGTCCGCGCCGACGATCGAGAGAATGACGACGTGCCCCACCCCGCCTTTGTGGCTGGCGACCAGGAGGTTGTCCATCGAGGTCTGGAAGAACGCCGGGGACGCGTCGTCGAAGGTCGGGGAATTCGTCAGGTTGACGACCACGTCGGCGCCGGCCAACGCCTCCGTCAGGCCCTGGCCCGTGATCACGTCGACACCTGTGGACAGCGAGTGCGGCACGGCCTCGTGCCCGGCCGCGTTCAGCTTCTTCACGACCTGTGACCCGATCAGGCCGGTACCGCCGATGACTGCGATGTTCATGGGGCACCCTTCGTCGCGCACCGATAGGTCATACGTTCAGATTGCGACTGTGCAGTGCGCGGCGCACGCGGACCGTGCGCTCCTGGGCATCCTGGAGGCGCTGCGTGCTGACGTCAGGAGCCGCTCGGGATCATCCCGTGGGGCTTCTGACGTCAGCGGGTGACGTCAGTACACCCGGCAGCCCACGTCACATGCTGAGTAGATGAGTTAAAGCCCCATCAGGCAGTAGGGCACGACGGCGACTATCAAGAGCACGGCGATAAGGAGCGCGACGGCGACGCAGGCAATGATGCCGGTGGCTGTGGATGTGTCGATCCGCGAGATTCGGCGGGTGACCTTCTGGAGGAGCCAGAACTCGGCGGCACCCAACACGCCTACGAAGAGTGCGCCGATGAAGGAGGACGGATCGCACATGATCGCTCCCGTGCGCACCCCATCCCACGCTCCAGCGGACCACTGGGAATCGCGCGTGTCGATGGGGGACACCGGGCCGTGGGTCTGAGCTTTGACCGTGGAAAGTGAGGGCTCAGCCCGGATGGGAGGCCGGGGGATCTGGATGCCTCAAGCGGGGGCGGCCATTCCGGGGTGTGCGGTCGGGGGCTACGTGCCGCATCCGGTACCCCACCGCCGGTCGGTCACCGCCGACCGGAACGACGACAAGCTGACGGCGGAGGGCATCCGCAAGGCGGTCCGCACGTCCGTCGGCGGGCGGGTCACGGTCGGCCTTCTGGTGGTGGCAGTGCTGCTGCGGGACGCGGCGGCCTGCGGTCGTTTCACCTGGATGGGTAGGCGCGAGTCGCGGAACCGTGTGACCTACATGAGGCTGACCTGGGAATCGGTTACCTCACATGACACATGGTCAGTGAGCCGCCCCCCTTGGTCCCACAGGAGCACAGCGTGCGTCACTTCAAGCATGTCGGTCTGAGCGCGGCCACGGGATTGGCCGCCCTCCTTGCCTGCTCTCACCCGGCATCGGCTGCGAGCAGCACTGATCCCGGGCCTGAGAAAGTCCTCAAGCTGGTCGCGAGGCAGACCCAGGCCAGTGCCATCGATGTGGGGTCGCCCGGGCCCAGCCAAGGGGACGAAATCGTCGTCAGCGGGAATCTCGTCCTTGGCAGCGCCACGGTCGGCAACTTCGGCGAGGTCTGCACAACGACCCGAACCGCCCCCGATGATGAGTTCGACCTGCAGTGCGTGGGCTCCCTTACCCTGACCGAGGGGCAGATCACCTTCCAAGGCCGGTTCACCATTACCGCTGCCGGCCCCGGCGACATCAGCTTCGCGATCACCGGAGGCACGGGGTCCTACCGCACAGCCCGCGGCTCCATCCACGCCCTCAACGTCAGTGCCACGGATACGCAACTCACCGTCCACCTCATCCGCTGACAGGCTGGGAAAAGACACCGCCCCCCCAGTGCGCCGACGGTTTGCCTGGGAAGCGGGAGAGGGCCGTGTGCGGAGGTACAGCAACGCCGTACCGCAACCCCAGCAACCGCCCCCGTCCGGTAGCGTCCCTCTGGGGCCTCGAAGCGGCCGGTACGGCCGTCGCCGACCGTTCTGGCCAGAGCTAGGGATCAGAAGGTTGCAGGTTCGAATCCTGCCGAGTGCACAGCCCGAACAGAGTGCACAGCCCGAAGAAGGCCCCGCGAAGATCGCGGGGCCTTCTTCGTGTTCGGCGTGTTCGGCGTGTTCGGCCGGAGGTGTGTATGGCGTGGCGGTGTGCGGGGATCAGCTGGCCGAGGGGGACGCGGATGCCCGTCCTCGTGTGGGAGGGCGGGCGGGTCAGTCCGCTGGCCTCCGGCAAGGAGCTGGGGTTCCGGGCCGAGGGGGAGCGGCGGTGTGTCGGGGCGCGCGGGAATCCCTGTCCCCCGGCGGCCGTGGTGTCCGGGCGGGCGATGCAGGCGCGGTGCGGCGAGTGTGCGCGGCTGGACCGGGCTCACTCGGTGGCCGCCGACACCATGGCCGACGACCCGCGGACGTACCGCGTGTATCTCGCGTGGTTCGGGCCGGGGATGGTGAAGGTCGGGATCACCGCCGAGGAGCGTGGCGCGGCGCGGCTGCTCGAGCAGGGGGCCGTGGTCTTCAGCTGGCTGGGCCGGGGGCCGCTGATGGCCGCGCGGCGGACCGAGGAACTGCTGCGTACGGCGCTGGGGGTGCCGGACCGGATTCCGTACGCCGCCAAGCGGGCGGTGCGCGCCGAGCTGCCGGGGATGGTGGAGCGTGCCGTGGAGATCGAGGCGCTGCACCGGCGCGCGGTGGCGCTCGACGGGTGGGCCGAGTCGCTGGAACGGGTGGCCTTCGAGGCCGTCGACCACGCGGAGGCGTTCGGGCTCGACGGGCTGCCGACCGCGAGCGGGGTGGTGCGCGAGCTGGTGGACGGCGGGGTGGTCGCCGGGCGGCTGGTGGCGGCCGCCGGGCCCGATCTGCATCTGCGGACCGCAGCGGACGCTCTGGTCGTCCTCGATACGCGGCTGATGACCGGGTGGGGACTGACCGGGGCGGATGCCGGGTCGGGGGTGACCGTCCCCGTCGTCGGCACCGGTGGTGGCGGGGCCGTGCAGGACGGGCTCTTCTGACCGTATGGTCAAGAGTTGGATCCCCTTTGGATCCCGTACGGCAATGAGGCTGGACGCCGCCCTGACCGGGAGCGGAGGGTGAGTGGCATGAGCATCGAACTTGTCGCGGGACTCGAACCGCCTTATTGCGCAGTGGTCTTCACCTCCATCGAGACCGGCGAACTGGAGGGGTACGCCGAGACCGGTGAGCGGATGGAGGAGCTGGTCAGGGAAGTCCCCGGATTCCTCGGGTACGAGTCGGCGCGGACGCCCGGCGGGCTCGGGATATCCGTCGGGTACTTCCGGGACGAGGAAGCCATCTCCGCCTGGCAGCGGAACATGGAGCACCAGACGGCGCAGAGGCGCGGGCGGGCCGAGTGGTACGAGAGGTACAGCATCCATGTCGCCAAGGTCGAGCGGAGTTACGGCTTTGAGCGCGGCTAGCGAGGCCGGCGAGGCCCGGGCGGCCGGTGAGGCCGACGCGGCCGACGCGGCCGACGCGGTGGACGAGGCCGACGCGGTGGACGAGGCCCGCGCGGCGGACAAGGCCGGCGGCGTCGGTGGGGCAATCGACGCTGCGGGCGTGCGGAGCTTCTGGGAGCGGCTCGGGCTGCCCGGGCTCGTCGACGTCCATACGCACTTCATGCCGGAGCAGGTCCTCAAGAAGGTGTGGGCGTACTTCGACGCCGTGGGGCCGCTGACCGGGATGGAGTGGCCGATCACCTATCGGCACGAGGAGGAGCAGCGGGTCGCTCTGCTCCGGGAGTTCGGGGTGCTCTCCTTCACCTCGATGCTCTATCCGCACAAGGCCGGGATGGCCGGCTGGCTGAACGGCTGGGCGGCGGACTTCGCCGCGCGGACGCCGGAGTGCCTGCACACGGCGACCCTCTTCCCCGAGGAGGGCGTGGAGCGGTATGTGCGGAAGGCGGTCGAGAGCGGGGCGCGGGTCTTCAAGTCGCACCTCCAGGTGGGGGCGTACGACCCCAATGACTCCCGGCTCGACCCCGTCTGGGGGCTGCTCGCCGAGGCCGGGATCCCCGTGGTGATGCACTGCGGGTCCGGGCCCGCGCCCGGCAAGTACACCGGGCCCGAGCCGGTAGGGCGGCTGCTCGCGCGGCATCCGCGGCTGCGGCTGGTGGTGGCGCACATGGGGATGCCCGAGTACACCGACTTCCTGGATCTCGCGGAGCGGTACGGCGGGGTGATGCTCGATACGACCATGGCGTTCACGGACTTCAGCGAGCGGTTCACACCGTTCCCGGCGGCGGAGCGGGGGCGGCTGCTGGAGTTGACGGACCGGATTCTGCTCGGGACCGACTTCCCCAACATCCCGTATCCGTACGTCCATCAGCTCGAAGCGCTGGAGCGGCTCGGGCTCGGCGACGACTGGCTGCGCGCCGTCTGCCACGGGAACGGCACCAGGCTGTTCGCGCGGTCCGCCGGATAGCTCTTTCTCAGGGAATTCACAGGAAAGCGCAAGAGCCCTCTCAGGGCGGGGTCGCAGGGTACGAGCATGACCGCGACCTCGCCCCACAGGCATACCGAACTGCTCAGGCCCGACGGCAGTCCCGTCCGGGTCCTCGTCGTGGACGACGAGGCGGCGCTGAGCGAGCTGCTGTCCATGGCCCTGCGCTACGAGGGGTGGGAGGTGCGCAGCGCCGGCGACGGCGCGGGCGCGGTGCGCTCGGCGCGCGAGTTCCGGCCCGACGCGGTGGTGCTCGATGTGATGCTGCCCGACATGGACGGTCTTGCGGTCCTGGGGCGGTTGCGGCGCGAACTGCCCGAGGTGCCGGTGCTCTTCCTGACCGCCAGGGACGCGGTCGAGGACCGCATCGCCGGGCTGACCGCGGGCGGCGACGACTATGTCACCAAGCCGTTCTCCCTGGAGGAGGTCGTGGCCCGGCTGCGCGGGCTGATCCGGCGGTCGGGGACGGCGGCCGTACGGAGCGAGTCGCTGCTCGCGGTCGGGGATCTGACGCTCGACGAGGACAGCCATGAGGTCAGCCGGGGCGGGGACTCCATCCATCTGACGGCGACCGAGTTCGAGCTGCTGCGCTTTCTGATGCGCAATCCGCGGCGGGTGCTGAGCAAGGCGCAGATCCTCGACCGGGTGTGGAGCTATGACTTCGGCGGGCAGGCCAATGTGGTCGAGCTGTACGTCTCGTATCTGCGGAAGAAGATCGATGCGGGGCGGACCCCGATGATTCACACACGGCGCGGGGCCGGGTATCTGATCAAGCCCGGTGCGTAGCGTGCGCCGGGCGACCGGGCGCAGACGGTCGCTGCGGACCCGGCTGGTGGTCTCGGCGGTCGCGCTGATCGCGGTCGTCGCGGCGGTGATCGGCACGGTCACCACCCTTGCCTTCCGCACCTATCTGTACGGACAGCTGGACGCCCAGCTGGGCGCGGTCGCGATGCGGGCCGCGGGCCCGCCGGACGCCGGGAACGGTCCGTCGCCCCTGGAGAAGCTGTCCCGGGGGCCGCTCGACTTCGTCACCGTCGGCGGTACGCCGGTGGGCACCGTCGGCGCCCTGCTCGACGATGACGGCCGGGTCGTCAAGGCGGTCGCCAGCACCGAGCCCGCGACGGACGGGATCGGGCCGCAGGAGGCCCCGCTCACCGAGGCGCAGGCCGCGGCGCTTGCCGCGGTCCCGCGCGACAGTGAGCAGCACAGCGTGGAGCTCCCCGGCCTGGGCAGCTACCGGGTCGAGTACGAAGCCGGAGGCCGGGGCTCCTTCCTCGTCGGGATCCCGACGAAGGACGTGCAGGACGCGCTGAGCACCCTCGTTGTCGTCGAGGTATGCGTCACCGGCGCCGGACTGATCGCCGCCGGGATCGCGGGCGCCGCCCTGGTCGGGGTCGCGCTGCGGCCGCTGCGTCGGGTCGCCTCGACCGCCACCCGGGTCTCCGAACTGACGCTCCACAGCGGCGAGGTGGCCCTCCACGAGCGGGTCCCGGACGCCGAGGCCGATCCGCGGACCGAGGTCGGTCAGGTCGGTGCGGCGCTCAACCGCATGCTGGGACACGTCGGTTCGGCGCTCGCGGTGCGGCACGAGAGCGAGACGCGCGTACGGCAGTTCGTCGCGGACGCCAGTCATGAGCTGCGTACCCCGCTGGCGTCGATCCGGGGGTACGCCGAACTGACGCGGCGCGGCCACGACGAGATCGGCGCCGACACCCGGCACGCGCTGGGGCGGATCGAGGCCGAGGCGACCCGGATGACGGGCCTGGTGGAAGATCTGCTGCTGCTCGCCCGGCTGGATGCCGGACGCCCGCTCTCGTACGAGAGCACAGATCTCTCTCCGCTGGTCGTGGACGCCGTCAGCGATGCGCGGGCGGCCGGCCGGGACCACAAGTGGCGTCTCGAGCTGCCGGCCGAACCGGCGACCGTACGGGCCGACGGAGCCCGCCTCCATCAGGTGCTGGTCAATCTGCTGGCCAACGCCCGTACCCACACCCCACCCGGGACAACCGTCACCGCGCGCGTCGTGTGGACGGAGTCGTACGCCGTGCTCGAGGTCGAGGACGACGGGCCCGGCATCCCGCCCGAGCTGCTCCCCCACGTCTTCGAACGGTTCGCGCGCGGCGACGCGTCCAGATCCCGGCACGCCGGAAGCACCGGTCTCGGCCTGGCGCTCGTGCACGCGATCGTCGTCGCGCACGGCGGCACGGTGGGTGTGCGGTCGGAGCCGGGACAGACCGTCTTCGGTGTACGCCTGCCGGCCGCGCGCGACTCACAGACGGGGCACAGGCTGATCACACAGCCGTGACAGCGCGCCCGTCGAGTGTCGGTGTATGCGAACAGACACCCCAAGAGGGACTCTGCCGGCCCGGGAGCATCTGCTCGCCGACCCGGCCGAGCTGCCCGTACTCGATGTGGTGATCCCGGTCTTCAACGAGGAGGACGACCTCGAACGGTGCGTGCTGCGGCTGCACGAGCATCTCGCGCGCACCTTCCCGTACGGCTTCCGGATCACCATCGCGGACAACGCGAGCACCGACAGCACCCCGGAGGTGGCGGCCCGGCTCGACGGCTCGATCGCCGAGGTGCGGGCGTACCGGCTGGAGCAGAAGGGCCGGGGCCGGGCGCTGCGCACCGCGTGGTCGCACTCCGACGCACCCGTCCTCGCCTATATGGACGTGGATCTGTCCACCGACCTCAACGCCGTGCTGCCGCTGGTCGCGCCACTCATCTCGGGACATTCGGACCTCGCGATCGGGTCCCGGCTCGCGCGTTCGTCACGGGTGGTGCGCGGACCGAAGCGGGAGTTCATCTCGCGGGCGTACAACCTCATTCTCAAGTCGTCGCTGGCGGCCCGGTTCTCCGACGCCCAGTGCGGATTCAAGGCGATACGCCGGGACGTCGCCGAACGCCTGCTGCCGATGGTCGAGGACACCGGGTGGTTCTTCGACACCGAGCTGCTGGTGCTGGCGGAGCGCGCCGGGCTGCGCATCCACGAGGTGCCGGTGGACTGGGTGGACGACCCCCACTCCACGGTGCACATCGTGAGCACGGCGACGGAGGACCTCAAGGGCGTGTGGCGGGTGGGGCGGGCGCTGGCGGTCGGCGCGCTGCCGCTGGACCGGCTGGCACGGCCCTTCGGGGACGACCCGAGGGACCGCGGGCTCAGCGGGGTGCCGGGCGGACTGGCCAGGCAGCTGGTCGGCTTCTGTGTGGTGGGCGCCTTCTCCACACTCCTGTACCTGCTGCTCTATTCGGTCTTCCGGGCGGGAGTCGGATCCCAAGTCGCCAATGGGGGCGCCCTGTTGCTGTCCGCCGTGGCGAACACGGCCGCCAACCGGCGGCTCACCTTCGGGGTACGAGGCAGGGACCGCGCCGTACGCCATCAGGCCCAGGGGCTGGTCGTCTTCGGCATCGGGCTCGCGCTGACGAGCGGCTCGCTGGCGGCCCTGGACGCGGCCGCCGGGGATCCCTCCCACGGTACGGAACTGGCGGTACTGATCGCGGCGAATCTGGCGGCGACGGTGCTGCGGTTCCTGCTCTTCCGGGCGTGGGTCTTCGCGGACCGGCGCGATGTGCCCGCGGCGGGCGGGAGCGATGACGGCGGACCGCCGTCGGTGGCCGCGATTTCGGACCCGTCGCGGTCGGCGCATTCCGTGCACCCCGTGCACTCGGCGTACCCCGTGCACCCCGTGCACCCCGTGCACTCGGCGTACCCCGTGCACCCCGCGCACCCGGCGTACCCCGCGCATTTCGCGCCCGAATTCCGCACCGCCGCGACGGCGGATCACACCTGGGACGCGACGGTGCAGCTGCCCGGCCTCCCGCAGGACGACGACTCGAGGACTGCACGATGACGCCTGCCCGCGACGACCACGCCTACCCGCCTCCGGCCCAGCCACCCGGCACGGATGTGCTGATGACCGGCCCGGCTCCGGGAAGCTCCGGGCACGGCGGACCCCATGAAGCCCTGCGCCCGGCAGGACACACGGAAGGACACACGGCAGGACACGCGGCAGGAGACGCGGCAGGAGACGCGGCCGGAGGACGGACCGTCCGGCTGTGGCGCGGGCGGCAGGAGGACGCCCGCTGGGTGCGCCCCGCCTTCCTCGCCCTCCTGCTGGCCACCGCACTGCTGTACCTCTACAACCTGAGCGCGTCCGGGTACGCCAACTCCTTCTACTCCGCCGCTGCCCAGGCAGGCAGCGAGAGCTGGAAGGCCTTCTTCTTCGGCTCGTCCGACGCCGCGAACTCCATCACCGTCGACAAGCCCCCGGCCGCGCTCTGGCCGATGGCGCTGTCAGTACGGCTCTTCGGGCTCGGCTCCTGGCAGATTCTGCTGCCCGAGGTGCTGATGGGCGTCGCGACGGTGGGCGTGCTCCACGCCGCCGTGCGCCGGCGCTTCACCCCCGCCGCCGGGCTGATCGCGGGCGCGGTGCTGGCGCTGACACCGGTCGCCGCGCTGATGTTCCGCTTCAACAATCCGGACGCGCTGCTCGCGCTGCTGATGACCGTCACCGTGTACTGCGTACTGCGCGCGCTGGACGGCGCGCGGACGACGTGGCTGGTGTGGGCGGGCGTCGCGGTGGGGTTCGCGTTCCTGACGAAGACGCTGCAGGCGTTCTTGATCCTGCCGCCGCTGGCGCTGGTGTACGCGGTGTGTGCGCCGACGCCCCTGCGGCGACGGCTCGGCCAACTCGCCCTGTCGGGGCTGGCAATGATTCTCGCGGGCGGTTGGTGGGTGGCCGTCGTCGAACTGTGGCCGGCCGCCTCGCGTCCGTACATCGGCGGCTCGCAGACCAACAGCTTCCTGGAGCTGACCTTCGGCTACAACGGCCTCGGCCGGATCAACGGCAACGAGACCGGGAGCGTGGGCGGCGGTGGCGGTGGAGGCCGTGGCGGTGGCGGTGGGGGCGGCTGGGGCGAGAGCGGCATCGACCGGATGTTCAGCGGGAACATCGGCGGCCAGATCTCCTGGCTGCTGCCCGCCGCGCTGCTGCTGCTCGTCGCGGGGCTCGTCCTCACCTGGCGAGCCGGGCGGACCGACACCGCGCGCGCGGCGTTCCTGGTCTGGGGCGGCTCGCTGCTGATGACCGCAGGGATCTTCAGCTTCATGGCCGGGATCTTCCACGAGTACTACACGGTGGCGCTGGCGCCGTACATCGCGGCGCTCGTCGGTATGGGCGGCACGGTGCTGTGGGAGGAGCGGACGAAGCTGCTCGGCTCGGCGGCGCTGGGCGGCACGGTCGCGGTGACGGCAGTCTGGTCGTACGTGCTGCTGGGCCGGAGTGCGGACTATCTGCCGTGGCTGCGCTGGGCGGTGCTGATCGGCGGCCTGGCGGCCGCGGCGGGGCTGCTGTTGGCGAGCCGGGTGGGGCGTCGACTGGCCCTCGGAGCGGCCGCGCTGGGGCTTGCGGCATCGCTGGCGGGGCCGCTCGCGTACTCGCTCACCACGGTGGGCGAGGGTCATGCGGGCTCGATCGTGACGGCGGGACCGGCGGTGGCGAGCGGCCGGGGCGGTCCCGGCGGCGGTCCCGGCGGCGGTGGCGGCGATGGCGGGTTCGCCGGCCGGATGCAGCCGCCCGGGCAGCAGGGTCAGAACCAGCAGGGGCAGAACCAGCAGGGGCAGAACCAGCAGGGGCAGAACCAGCGGGGTCAGAACCAGCGGGACGGCGGCATGCCGGCGGGCGGGCCGGGACAGCCCCCGACCGGCAGCCTGATGCCGGGCGGCGACGGCCTGGGCGAACGCGGCGCCGGAGGCGGCGGTGGCGGCATGGGCGGTCTCCTCAACGGCGCGAGCGTCGGCTCCGCCGTCAAGGCCGAGCTGACGCAGAACGCCGGTGCCTACACCTGGGTCGCGGCGGCCATCGGCTCCCAGAACGCCGCGAGCTACCAACTGGCCACCGGGAAGCCGGTCATGGCGATCGGCGGCTTCAACGGCAGTGACCCGTCCCCGACCCTGGCGCAGTTCAAGCAGTACGTGACCGACGGGAAGATCCACTACTTCATCGCCGGTGGCGGCCGGGGCGGCGGCCCCGGCGGCAACTCCAGCTCCGGGATCACCACCTGGGTCGAAGCCACCTTCACCAAGGTCACCGTGGACGGCGCAACTCTCTACGACCTGACCGGAAGGAAGTAACTCCTATACAGCGTATGGGAATACTTGTACGGTGTACGGGAAGACTTCCCGTACACCGTACAAGGAGCGTGCATGACGGCGACGACCGCCGAGACCCACCCGTCCCCCACCGGCCACCCGCAGCGCTGGCTGATCCTCGGGGTCATCTGTCTTGCCCAGCTCACCGTGCTGCTCGACAACACTGTTCTCAGCGTCGCGATCCCCTCCCTCACCCGGGAGCTCGACGCCTCCACCGCCGACATCCAGTGGATGATCAACGCCTATTCGCTGGTCCAGTCGGGCCTGCTGCTCACCGCGGGCAGCGCAGCCGACCGCTACGGCCGCAAGAAGATGCTCGTCGCGGGCCTCGCCCTCTTCGGCGTCGGCTCGCTCGCGGCCGGGCTCGCCCAGTCCGCGAACCAGCTGATCGCCGCCCGCGCAGGCATGGGCATCGGCGGCGCGCTGCTGATGACGACGACCCTCGCCGTCGTCGTCCAGATCTTCGACGACACCGAGCGGGTCAAGGCCATCGGCCTCTGGTCCACCGTCAACTCCCTCGGCTTCGCGGCCGGTCCGCTGATCGGCGGGATCATGCTCGACCACTTCTGGTGGGGCGCGATCTTCCTGATCAACATCCCGGTGGCGGCGATCGGACTGTTCGCGGTGGTCGCGCTCGTGCCGGAGTCGAAGGCTTCGTACTTCCGGGGAACGGCCTCCGGATCCCCAGTTCAGGGCGACCGCCCCGATCTGCTCGGCGCGCTGCTCTCCACGGTCGGTATGACCGCTGTCGTGTACGCGATCATCTCCGGGCCCGAGCACGGCTGGACCTCTCTCCATGTGCTGGCCCCGGCCACCGCCGGCGTACTCGTCCTCGGCGTTTTCGTGCTCTGGGAGCTGCGGATCCCGTACCCCATGCTGGACATGCACTTCTTCCGCAACCAGCGCTTCATCGGCGCGGTGGCGGGCGCGATCCTCGTTGCCTTCGGCATGGGCGGCTCACTCTTTCTGCTCACCCAGCATCTGCAGTTCGTCCTCGGGTACGGGCCGCTGGACGCCGGTCTGCGTACGGCTCCGCTCGCGCTGACCGTCATCGCCCTCAACCTCACGGGTGTGGGGGCGCGGCTGCTGCCGAGGCTCGGCACTCCCGGGACCATTGCCGCCGGAATGACCCTGGTGTCCGCCGGCCTCGCGGCGATCGCGGTGCTCGGCGGCGACGGGTACGGAGGGATGCTGCTCGGACTGGTGGTGATGGGCGCGGGCGTCGCGCTCTCCATGCCGGCCATGGCCAACGCGATCATGAGTGCGATTCCGCCGGAGAAGGCGGGTGTGGGGGCGGGGGTGAACGGCACCCTCGCCGAGTTCGGGAACGGGCTCGGCGTCGCCGTCCTCGGTGCCGTACTGAACTCCCGCTTCACCGCGCTCGTACCGGCGGTGGCGGGGGCGGCCTCGCTTCCCACGGCGCTGGCAGCGGCCGGGGACGCGGGGGAACAGGAGCGGATCTCGGACGCCTTCGCCTCGGGGCTTCAGACCAGCCAGCTGGTCGGCGCGGTGGCGGTGCTGCTCGGCGGACTGCTGGCGGCGATGCTGCTGCGGCGGGCGGAGCAGGCAGACTCACCCAAGGCCGCGGCATAGCATCGGAAGGGGGCGGACCAGCCCGTTCCGGCCCGTCCGCCCGGCCGGCAAGAACCGAGGAGGGTGCGCGATGGTGAGTGCGGCCGACCGCGCGAAGGGTCCCGCGCGGACCAGTGTGTGGCTGGACGGCAAGGCGGACCGCGGCCGAAGGTCGGGCCAGCCGGACGGTCTGGACCGCGACAAGATCATCGAGGCGACGGTCCGGCTGCTGGACGCGGAGGGGGCGGCGAAGTTCTCGATGCGGCGGCTGGCCGCGGAGCTGAACGTCACCGCGATGTCGGTCTACTGGTACGTGGACACCAAGGACGATCTGCTGGAGCTTGCCCTCGATGCGGCCTTCGGTACCTTCCCGCTCCCGGACGTGAGCGCGGAGGGGGACTGGCGGGACCAGCTGCGGGAACTGGCGGGCGGATACCGGGCGTTGCTGGTGCGGCACCCGTGGGTGTCGCCGCTGATCGGTACGTTCCTGAACATCGGCCCGCACTCGATGGGGTTCTCGCTCGCGGTGCAGCAGGTCATGCGGAACACCGGGCTGCCACCGCACGGGCAGATGGGCGGGCTCGCGGCGGTGTTCCAGTTCGTGTACGGGTTCGGAACGATCGAGGGGCACTTCATCGAGCGGTGCGCGACGGCGGGGATGAGCCAGGACGAGTACTTCCACCAGGCGATGGGGACGATCAGCGAGCAGCCGGCGTTCAAGAAGAGCTTCGAGCACGCATCGGAACTGATGGAGGCCCGCGGGGGCGACACGGTGGAGGAGATGCGGGAGAGGGACTTCGGGTTCGCGCTGGACCTGCTGGTGGCGGGCATCGAAGCGATGGTCGCTCGCGCGTAGGTTTCCCGGGGCGCCGGGCCCTGTTGGGCCCCGGGTGACCTGTACCCGGGCCTGTACCCCGGGCCTGTACCCCGGGCCTGTACCCCGGGCCTGTACCCCGGGCCTGTACCCCGGGCCTGTACCCCGGGCCTGTACCCCGGGCCCGTATCCCGGGCCGCCTGTACTCCGGGCGCCTGTACTCCGGGTCCGTACCCCGGGCGCCCGTACCCCGGGCGCCTGTGACCCGTCCGGGCCGAGCCGGGTGCGTGGCGCGGGTTCGTGTCCTCGCGCGGGTTCGTGTCCTGGCGTGGCTGCTTGTCCTGGCGCGGGCTCGGGGGTGTGCCGCCTGCCGGTGTCCGGGCCGTGTGCCGCGGGATCCGGTATCGGTGCGGGCTCCGGGGTCCCGGTCACGCCCCGCCGAGTCTCGCCGGGAAGCCGCCCTTCGCGATCGGCCCCCACCGGTCCGGGGTGATGCGGATGATCGACTTTCCCTGCTTCACCATCGCCTGCCGGTACTCGTCCCAGTCCGGGTGCTCTCCCGAGATGTTGCGGAAGTACTCCACCAGCGGCTCCACCGACTCCGGGGAGTCGATCACCTCCGCCGTGCCGTCGATCTGGACCCATGGGCCGTCCCAGTCGTCGGACAGGACGATCACGCTGACCTGCGGGTCACGCTTCGCGTTGCGGGTCTTGGCGCGCTCGGGGTAGGTGGAGACGACGATCCGGCCCGCGTCGTCGACGCCGCACGTCAGCGGGGAGCCCTGGGGGCCGCCGTCCGAGGCGCGGGCCGTCAGCAGGATCGCACGGTGCCGGGGGCGTACGAACTCCAGCAACCGGTCCAGGTCCACCGTGGTGTTGGTGGCGATATTGGGTGCCATGCGCGGCAGCCTATTCGCCCGTCGGCAAGGACTCGCCCTGCACCGCCTGCATGTCGAGCTCCACCTTCAGCGTCGTGCCGATCGCCGAGATCCCCGCCTGCACCACCTGGTTGTAGTTCATCGCGAAGTCCTCGCGGTGCAGCTCCGCCGTCGCGCGGAACGCCGCCCGCACCCCACCCCACGGATCCGGGCCCGTACCCAAGTAGCCGAGGTCCAGGTCCACTGCGCGTACGACACCGTGCAGCGTGAGTTCACCGCGTACCGTCCAGCGGTCGGGCCCCGCCGGGGTCAGGCCGTGGCTGCGGTACGTGATCTCCGGGAACCGCTCCGCGTCCAGGAAGTCCGGGGACGTGAGGTGCTTGTCCCGCAGGCCGTTGCCGGTGTCGATGGAGGCTGCCCGGATCACCGCGTCGACCCGGGACCGGGCCAGGTCGGCCGCGATCTCGATCCGGCCGCCGAACTCCGTGAAACGGCCGTGCACGCTGGAGATCCCCAGATGCTGGGCGGCCGCCCGTACCGAGGAGTGCGCCGGGTCCAGCGACCACGCCCCCGGCGGTGGCAGTTCCACGCCGCCCCGGCGGGCCAGCACCACCGTGCCCACCTCGGCCCGGCCGCTCGCCGTCACCAGCGCGGTGGAGGCGGCGGGCGCGTACCCGAGCGCCGTCACGATCACCGTGTACGGCCCCGGGGCCAGGGGACCGGCCGTGGTCACCACGCCGTCCCCGTCCGCCGCCGCCCGCAGCATCTGTGCGCCGGTCATGTCGGTCACCGTCACGATCGCGTGCGAGACCGCCCAGCCGTCCCGCGTCCGTACCTGTGCGTGAAGTCCCACGCCACCCATCGCGTTTCTCCTTGCCGAAAAGTCGGGGGCGGCAGGCCGTCCCTGCCTGCCGCCCCCATTCCCGCACCGGGCGGGCGCTCGCCTCCGCTACAGGGCGAACGTCCGGCCCGGGGGCTCAATTACTCGCCGGGGTGGGCGAGTTCGATGTCGTGGCCCTCGATCCCGCGGCCGGCCACCGTCAGCACGCTCGCCACCGGCGGGTACCCGGTCGCGATGACCGTGTACTCCCCCGCGTCCAGGTCGGCGAAGGCGTACGCCCCGTCGTCCCCGGTCCTCGCGGTGGCGGCCACGTTCCCCGCGGCGTCCACCAGCGTCACCCGGGCGTCCGCCAGCGGCTGCCCGCCGATGCCGCCGCTGACGGTGCCCCGGACCAGGGCTCCGGCCTGCAGGACGACCTCGATACGGGTCACACCCTGGCCGCCGATCTCCACGGGCAGGGCCAGCGGCCGGTGGCCGACGGCGTTCAGCGCCACCGTCACCGCACCGGGGACCAGCTCGGCGAAAGCGAACTCGCCCTGCCCGGAGCTCTTCCCGGCGGCCAGCACTTCGCCGCGTACATCCGTGACGACGACCATCGCGCCCTCGACCGGTGTCCCGCCCTCGGCTGCCCGCACGGTCCCGGCGAGTCCGCTCGTGCCGGAGAGGAGGATGTCGTACGCCAGCGGCTCATCGCCGACGATCACCGTGGATGCCTGCGGCTGGAAGCCGTCGGCGGAGGCGATCAGGACGTACGACCCCGGGCCCGGGGCGTCCAGCGCGTAGCTGCCGTCGGCCTGGGCGACCGAGCGGCCGAACTGCCGTCCGGCCGGCGAGATCAGGGTGACAGCGGCCCGGGGCACCGCCGCGCCCTCGGAGCCGCGCACCACGCCCCCTACCGGTGTGCCGCCGGCCGTGGGGAGCGGAACGGTCTCGACGGCCACGGCCGGAACGGGTGCCTCGGCAGCCGCGACAGCCTCCGGCGCCGCCGTCTCCGGCGCCGCGTTGCTCTTCAGCGCGACCTCCTTGATGAACACGGTCACCAGGAACGCGAGCAGCGCGAACGGTGCCGAGTAGAGGAAGACGTCGGCGACACCGTGTCCGTACGCGGTCTCCATCACCGTACGGATCGGAGCGGGCAGCTTGTCCAGGTCGGGGATGCCTCCGCCGCCCGTGCCGCCGTGGCCCAGCGAGGCGCCCTGCGGGCCGAGCTCGGTGAGCCCGTCCTTGACGTAGTGCGTGACCCGGTTGGCCATGACCGCGCCCAGCGCGGAGACGCCGATCGCGCCGCCCAGGGACCGGAAGAAGGTGACGACCGAGCTTGCCGAGCCGAGGTCCTCGGGGGCCACCTGGTTCTGTGTGCAGAGCACCAGGTTCTGCATCATCATGCCGAGGCCGAGGCCCAGGACGGCCATGAAGATCGCGATGCGCCAGTACTCGGTGTCGTACCGCATCGTGCCGAGCAGCCCGAGACCCGCCGTCACCAGCACGCCGCCCACGACCAGCCAGGCCTTCCAGCGGCCCGTCTTGGTGATGACCATGCCCGAGACGGTCGACGAGACGAACAGGCCGCCGATCATCGGGATGGTCATGACGCCGGACATGGTCGGCGACTTGTCGCGCGCCAGCTGGAAGTACTGGCTGAAGAAGACCGTGCCCGCGAACATGGCGACGCCGACGAAGAGCGAGGCCAGCGACGCCAGCGTGATGGTGCGGTTGCGGAACAGCCGCAGCGGGATGATCGGCTCGCTCGCCTTCGACTCCACCAGGAGGAAGAGCGCGCCCAGCACGATCGAGCCGCCGACCATGGCGTACGTCTGCCACGAGATCCAGTCGTACTTGTCGCCCGCGAAGGTCACCCAGACCAGCAGCAGCGAGACCGCCGCGCTGATGAAGAAGGCGCCCGACCAGTCGACCTTGACCTGACGCTTCACGACCGGGAGCTTCAGGGTCTTCTGGAGCACGATCAGCGCGATGATCGCGAAGGGCACGCCGACATAGAAGCACCAGCGCCAGCCGAGCCAGTCGGTGTCGGTGACCACGCCGCCGAGCAGCGGGCCGCCGACGGTCGCGACGGCGAAGGTCGCGCCGAGGTAGCCGCTGTAGCGGCCGCGCTCGCGCGGGGAGATCATCGCGGCCATCACGATCTGCGCGAGGGCGGAGAGACCGCCGACGCCGATGCCCTGGACCACGCGGCAGGCGATCAGCATGCCCGCGCTCTGCGAGAGTCCGGCGACCACCGATCCCAGCACATAGATGACCAGAGCTATCTGGACCAGCAGCTTCTTGGAGAAGAGGTCGGAGAGCTTGCCCCACAGCGGGGTGGTCGCGGTCATCGCGAGCAGCGAGGCCGTCACCACCCAGGTGTAGGCGCTCTGCCCGCCACCGAGGTCGGTGATGATCTCCGGCAGGGCGTTGGAGACGATCGTCGACGACAGGATGGCGACGAACATGCCGAGCAGCAGCCCGGACAACGCCTCCATGATCTGCCGGTGTGTCATCGGCGCGCCGTCCGCGGGGGAGTGGCCTCCATGCTTGACGTGGCCGACCGCACCATCGGCTGGATGGGTCCTCCCCGCCGGAGGCAGGGGACGGGTCGTAGCCATGAACTTCCTTACGTTTCTATGCGGGTGTACGGGTCTGTGCAGGTGTACGGGTCTGTGCGGGTGTACGAGTGGCGTGGGCCCGGCAGTCCCCGACGGATTCCCGGAGGCGGGCCAGCAGCGCGTTGAGCTGTCCGACTTCTTCGTCGGACCAGTCCTTGAGGTAGTGGGCGAACATGTCCGTGGTCCGACGGCTGAGGTCGTCGAGCATGTCCTCGCCCGTGGGGGTGAGCCGCAGGATGCGGGAGCGCCGGTCGTCCGGGTCGGGCGAGCGCTCGATCCAGCCGCGTTCCACGACGTGGGCCACATGCCGGCTGGTCACCGACATGTCGACGGCGAGCAGCTCGGCGAGGCGGCTCATCCGCATCTGGCCGTACCGGTCGACGAGGGCCAGTACGGCGGCGGATCCGGAGGGGCACTCGGCGGGCAGAATCCGCGCGAGGCTCCGTTTCACGGCTCCCACGGCACTGACCTGCCGGGCCAGTTCCTCGTACCCGCTTCGCTCGGCCATGGCCCTCCCCGGCATCTTGTTGCTTAGGGCAACCATAGAAGCCGTTGGTTGCTACAGGCAAACGAAAACGGGTGGAGAGGGGTAAAGGAACCCCAAAGCCTTCCCCCGCGCCCGGTCAATGCGGGTCACGGCCCGGTCATGGCTCGGTTCACGGCCTGCTCGGGAACGGCTTCGCCCGCTGCCCGGGGTTGGGCGGGGGACCCGGGTTCGCTAGGGTCCATCCCCATGGCACACAACCCCCATGCTCCCCAAGGTCAGGGCCCCGAGGGCAACTACGACCCCGCGGGCAGCACCCAGATGTTCCGCGCCTTCGTCGACGAGGCCGCGCCGCAGGGCCGGCAGGCGACTCCCGCCGCCCAGTCGGGCTCGCGGGTCGGACTGATCCTCGGTGTCGTCGCGGCCGTCGCGATTCTCGGCGCGGTGGCCTGGCTCGCCCTCCGCTAGATCGCTCGCCAGACCGCTCGGCAGGATCGCTCGCCCGGTCAGGTCGCGCGGATCACTTCCATGCGGCGGTGACGTCCTGGGTCTCGATATGCATGCCCAGCGGCACCCGCCAGGCGTCCACACACACGGTGTACGCCTTCTTCTCGACCGCTCCCGCGGCGATCGGCGCGGGCAGCGGCCGAGCCGACTCGACGGTCGCCCAGTCGATGCCGAGCGCGCCGATGATGTGCGTGGCGAAGGTGACGGTGCCCGAGGCCACCGGTGAGCCGCCGGTGTTGCGGAACTCCACGGTCACCTTCTCGCACCAGCGCTCGTCGAGCGCCGACCGGACCGGCTCGCCGAGACTGAGCGCGGCGGGTCCCGGGGGCGTGGGCCTGGGTGCCGGAGTGGGCGCGGGGGTGGGCTTCGGCGGAGTGGTGCCGGGCTGGGCAGGGGTGGCGGGGTCTCCGCCGGGGCTGCCCGTACCGCCCGTACCGCCGCCAGGACTTCCCGTACCGCTCGTCCCCTCGCTACCGCTACCGCTACCGCTGGTGCCACCGGGTACGGAAGGCAGACCGGTGCTTCCCGGCGTCTGCGGATCGCCCGGATCGCCCGGATCGCCCGGATCGCCCGGCTTCCCCGACGTCTCCGGTGGCTTCCCCGGGCCTCCGCGGCCGGCCGACGGGCCGCCGTCCAGCGGCACCAGCACGACCTTCCCCTTCGGCGGCATGGCAGCCGTGGGTGCCTCCTCCGGCGTGGACCCGGCGGCGCCGACCGCCACATAGCCGCCGCCGCTGCCGCTTCCGCACGCGGTCAGCGCCCCGCCGAGGCAGAGCGCGACCGCGGCGAGAACTGCTCCCTGACGTCGTCGCATCGCGATAGTGTGTCTGACGCACCGTCAATAAGGAACCCCGCCGCTGCGGTTCAGTCGGCGATCAGGCCCTCCCGCAGCTGCGCGAGCGTACGGGTCAGCAGTCGTGAGACATGCATCTGCGAGATGCCGACCTCCTCGCCGATCTGCGACTGCGTCATGTTGGCGAAGAAGCGGAGCATGATGATCTGCCGTTCCCTGGGCGGGAGTTTGGCCAGCAGGGGCTTGAGCGACTCGCGGTACTCGACGCCCTCCAGGGCCGTGTCCTCGTACCCCAGCCGGTCCGCGAGCGAGCCCTCGCCGCCGTCGTCCTCGGGTGAGGGCGAGTCGAGCGAGGAGGCGGTGTAGGCGTTGCCCACCGCCAGACCGTCGACGACGTCCTCCTCCGACACCCCGAGCACCGCGGCGAGTTCGGGAACGGTCGGCGAGCGGTCGAGCTTCTGGGCCAGCTCGTCGCTGGCCTTGGTGAGCGCGAGCCGCAGCTCCTGGAGCCGGCGCGGCACTCGCACCGACCATGAGGTGTCGCGGAAGAAACGCTTGATCTCGCCGACGACGGTCGGCATCGCGAACGTCGGGAATTCCACGCCCCGTTCGCAGTCGAACCGGTCGATCGCCTTGATCAGGCCGATCGTGCCGACCTGGACGATGTCCTCCATCGGTTCGTTGCGGCTGCGGAACCGGGCCGCGGCGTACCGCACCAGGGGCAGATTGAGCTCGATGAGGGTGTCGCGCACATAGGTGCGCTCCGGGCTGGTGCCCGTTCCCTCGGATCCCTCGGAGTCCAGTGCCCGGAGCCGCAGGAACAGGGAGCGGGACAGAGTACGGGTGTCGATGGCTTCCGAGCTGTCAGGTACGACAGGTGCGGGTGCGCTCTTCGTGAGCGTGAGCACCTTCGAGCTGCCCTGTTCTACGGACATGCCACCCCCTTGAGGTCGCGGACGGTCGCGGCGGCCACGACCATCTGAGGAACGCAGCCTCCACCTGAATACCGGAGGTGGAGCTGCGGCAAACGCGGTTCCAGCAGAATGTCACATGTCGGCAACACGCTGTAGTGACATGTCGATAAGTATCGGGCAAATCTCCGCAGGAGACTGGGGGTGTGCGGCTTTCTGACTGCCCGTAAGGGCCCTGAGGCGGTCTACCCGTTCCAGCTACGCTTCGATCCTATTTGCGGATCGCAGTCGTGCGAAGCTTCTGGCCAGAAGTCTTGACACATGCATCTGGGAGACGCCGAGCTCCTGGCTGATCTGGGACTGCGTCAGATTGTTGTAGTACCGGAGCATCAGGATCCGCTGTTCCCGCTCGGGCAGTTGTACGAGGAGATGGCGTACGAGATCGCGGTGCTCGACACCGGCCAGCGCCGGGTCCTCGTAGCCGAGCCGGTCGAGCAGGCCCGGCAGCCCGTCGCCCTCCTGGGCTGCTTCCAGGGATGTCGCGTGGTACGAGCGGCCCGCCTCGATGCAGGCCAGTACCTCGTCCTCGCCGATCTTCAGCCGCTCGGCGATCTCGGCGGTGGTGGGGGACCGGCCGTGAGCCGTCGTCAGGTCCTCGGTGGCGCCGTTGACCTGGACCCACAGTTCGTGCAGCCGCCGCGGCACATGCACGGTCCTTACGTTGTCGCGGAAGTACCGCTTGATCTCACCGACCACCGTGGGCATCGCGAAGGTCGGGAACTGCACCCCGCGCTCGGGGTCGAACCGGTCGATCGCGTTGATCAGCCCGATCGTGCCGACCTGGACCACGTCCTCCATCGGTTCGTTGCGGCTGCGGAACCGGGCCGCGGCGTATCGCACCAGCGGCAGATTTGCCTCGATCAGCGCCCCACGCACCCGGGAGTGTTCCGGGGTGCCCGGCTCCAGTCCCTTGAGCTCGCCGAAGAGCACCTGGGTCAGTGCCCGGGTGTCCGCGCCCCTGCCCTGCGGTCTCCCCGGGGCCGGGGTGTCGTCCGGCCGCTCGTTCTGGGGCGGCACCTGAGGCGCAGTACTGGCCGGCACGGTCACGCCACCCCTTTGCGGTCAACTTCGGTCAACTCATCCGTCAAAAGCGGTCATAGCATCACAAGACATGTGCACTGTGTGCAAGCACCCGATAACACCGTGTTGAAGGGCAAGTTGGGGTAAACAGCAAAAAGCCCCCCGCCGCAGTGGCGAGGGGCCGGGGCCCGGGGAGGGTGCGGGACGTCAGAACTCGTAGTCGGCGATCACCCACGTGGCGAACTCGCGCCACTTTCCGGCGGCCGCCTGATGGGCCGGATGCTCGAGGTACCGCTTGAGCGCATCCTGGTCGGCCACCGCGGAGTTGATGGCGAAGTCATAGGCGATCGGCCGGTCGGTGATGTTCCAGGCGCACTCCCAGAACTCCAGCTCCGGGACGACTCCCTCGAGCTCCTGGAAGGCCTTCACGCCGGCGGTCACCCGCGGCTCGTCGCGATCGACGCCCTCATTCAGCTTGAACAGGACCAGATGGCGGATCAAGGGGACTCCTACTTGATGAGCTCGGTCATGAACTCTCCGACGCTCTGCGCGGCCGTCGAAATGCCTTCGAAGCCTATCTCGACCAGGTCGGCGGCCTCTTTGGGGGACGTGATGATCGTGTACAGCACGAAGACGACGACGATGTACAGAGCGATCTTCTTCGTTTGTACCATCAGCCCCTATCTCCCCTGCTGTCTCCTGAGCATGCGGTCGCGAGAGTCTAACCGAGCCCTCGGGAGCCGAGGACCCGGCCATCGAGGCCCTCGGAGCGTGATCCGAAGCCTTCCGGGCGAGTTCATCTCCGTTCACGGTGCGGGCTCAGGCACGACCCGGTACCAATGGGGCGGAATCCGAGACGGAGCGCCGAATCTGTACGCATACGGCTTCGGCACACACGGCTGACAGTCATACGAGCAGTCATACGAGCAGTCATGCGACCGGGAGGGGCCACCAGTCCGGATGCGGCCCGGTGGGCAGAGGGCTACCGGTTCGCCCGGTCGGACGGACGGAAGATCGCGAAAGGGCGGCCCCATCGGGACCGCCCTTTCGTTCTGCCAGCGGTAGCGGAGGGATTTGAACCCTCGGTGACTTGCGCCACACTCGCTTTCGAGGCGAGCTCCTTCGGCCGCTCGGACACGCTACCGGGAGAGAGCTTAGCCCAAGGTGGGCCGTGCTTTGAAATCGGTATCCGACGAGGGTTCCCTCACCGGTCGCGGAAGAAGCCCGTCAGCTGTTCCGCGCACTCCTGCTCCAGTACTCCGAGGACGACCTCGGGCCGGTGGTTCAGCCTCCGGTCCCGCAGGACGTCCCACAGCGAACCGGCCGCGCCGGCCTTCTCGTCCCGGGCGCCGTAGACCACCCGGCCCACCCGGGACTGCACGATCGCGCCCGCGCACATCGTGCACGGCTCCAGCGTGACCACGAGCGTGCAGCCGGTCAGCCGCCACTCGCCGAGGCGCGCGGCGGCCCTGCGGATCGCCAGCACCTCGGCGTGCGCCGTCGGGTCGCCCGTCGCCTCACGCTCGTTGTGCCCGGCGGCGAGCACCGTGCCGTCCCCGGCCAGCACGACAGCGCCGACCGGCACATCGCCGGACAGCGCCGCGCGCTCCGCCTCGTCCAGGGCGAGGCGCATCGGCCCCTCCCACCGAGTGCGTACGGGATCGGACGGGGGTGGTGCCGGGGGTGGTACGGATCCGGGTGGTACCGGGAGGGGTGGTACGGGATCGTGCGCCGGGCCGGTCACTAGCGGACGGCCTCCAGCACGTCGGCCGCGCCCAGTGAGTCCGCGATCTCCGGCAGTGCGTCCGTGTCCAGTGCCAGCAGCTCCCTCTCCGACAGGCCCAAGTCCATGAGGATCTGGCGGTCGCCGACCGGTCCCGCCGGCACGAACTCGCCGACCGGTCCGGACTCGCCGTCCGCTTCGTCCTCTTCGTCCTCGTCCGGCTCCCCGTCCTCCGTGCCGTCGAGGTCCAGCGCGTCCAGATCGTCGGCCGGGTCGGGGTCCTCCCCGCCGAGCAGTTCTTTGGTGAGGATCTCCCCGTACGAGGAGCGTGCGGCCGCGGCCGCGTCCGAGACGTAGATACGAGGGTCTTCCTCGCCCTCCACGCGGACGAGGCCGAACCACGCGTCCTCCTGCTCGATGAAGACGAGCACCGTGTCCTCGTCCACCGAGGCTTCGCGGGCCAGGTCGGTCAGATCCGACAGGGTCTCCACATCGTCGAGCTCTGTGTCGCTCGCTTCCCACCCGTCTTGAGTGCGCGCGAGCAGTGCGGCGAAGTACACCGTGACTCTCCCACTGATCAGAGGTGTGACGACCGGCGGTGCGCTTGCTCTGTGCCCCGCCCACTCGGAATCGTGGCAGAAACCAGGCCGTTGCGAGAGGTCTTCCGCCGTTGCGTCGGCCACCAGTTCTCCACCAATTCTCCCGAGGACCGGCTACCAGCGGAAGGTCCGCATGCGCATCTGCTGGCGCATCCGGGCCGCTCGGGCCCGTCGTGGCTGGACGCGGTCGCGCAATGCCTTGGCTTCCTTGAGTTCGCGGAGGAAGTGGGCGCGTCGCCTCCTGCGCTCCTCCTCTGTCTCGATTTCCTCGTCACGCTCCGGCTCCGTTTCCGGCATCGGCCACACACCACCCCACGGCTGAGTCCGTACTCCCCCTCGGCCTTGCGGCCTGGGGGTACCCCCACCACCTTCCCTCCGGATTCTGGCTTGATGCGAGCCGGGCTACTGTTGGGCGCATGCGGATCCATGTCGTCGACCACCCGCTGGTGGCGCACAAACTCACCACGCTGCGCGACAAGCGCACCGACTCCCCGACCTTCCGGCGTCTCGCCGACGAGCTGGTCACTCTGCTCGCGTACGAGGCCACCAGGGACGTGCGCACCGAGCAGGTCGACATCCAGACCCCGGTGACCGGGACGACGGGCGTGAAGCTGTCGTACCCGCGCCCGCTGGTCGTGCCGATCCTGCGGGCAGGCCTGGGCATGCTCGACGGGATGGTCCGGCTGCTGCCGACCGCCGAGGTGGGCTTCCTCGGGATGATCCGCAACGAGGAGACCCTGGAGGCGTCGACGTATGCCACCCGGATGCCGGAGGACCTCTCCGGCCGTCAGGTGTACGTCCTCGACCCGATGCTGGCCACCGGCGGCACCCTGGTCGCGGCGATCCGGGAGCTCATCAAGCGCGGCGCGGACGATGTGACCGCGGTCGTGCTGCTCGCGGCGCCCGAGGGCGTCGAGGTGATGGAGCGCGAGCTGGCGGGCACGCCGGTCACCGTGGTCACCGCCTCGGTCGACGAGCGGCTCAACGAGCACGGCTACATCGTGCCGGGCCTCGGCGACGCGGGCGACCGCATGTACGGCACGGTGGACTAGTCGGTGCACCGCTCCCCGGACGCCCTGAGGACCGTGTGCCTCGGCCTCGGGGGGCGGGGGATCAGCACTTTCCCGCGGACGCCGGTGCGGGCTCGGCCATGACGGCCAGGGCCGCGTCGGCGTTCTTCTTTGCGGCCAGGTTCTTGAAGGCCGTGCCGAGGATCAGGTCGACGTCCGCCGTGTCGCGGGTGTCGTTCTTCAGCTGGGTGCCCCTGAGCTGGGTGGCGAGTACCCGGAAGGCGCCTTCGTTCGCCTCGGGCGCGCCCAGCAGTATTCCGGTGCCCGCGACCTTCTTGTCGTACGCGGCCGGGGCGTTGCCCACCTTGCCGATGGCGAAGCCGCGTTTCTTCAGCTCGTCGGCCGCCGCCTTGGCGAGGCCGCTGCGCGGGGTCGCGTTGTAGACGTTCACCGTGATCTGACGGGGCCTGGGTGGCAGGGGGGCCACGGAAGCCTTGGGGGCGGGTTTGCACTCCCCCTTGCGGCCCGCCGTCGAGGTCTTCTTGCCGTCGCCGGCGAAGACGTCGATGAGCTGCAGTGTTCCCCAGCCGGCGAGGGCGAGGGCGACCACCGCGGCCAGGGCGGCCGATACGCTTCTGCGGCGGTTGCGAGGGCGTCGCATGCGCGGGTACTTGTCGCCCGTGATGCGGTACTTTCCACCCATGCCGGGGGGAGTCAGCATGCTCATGGGCGCAGCGTAGTGCGGCCCGGTGCGGATGCCTACTAGATGATCAATAGATTGCGTCCGTACGGTCCGTAAAGGGTCCGAAAGGGTCAGTTGACGCCCTGTCGCCGGGGGCGGGGCGGCCCGTCACGGAAGCCGCCTCGACGAGCCGTCGCCGGCCCGCGCCGGTGGCCTCAGCCCAGCTCGAGAACGCGGGCGTGCAGCACCTGACGCTGCTGGAGCGCGGCGCGCACGGCGCGGTGCAGACCGTCCTCCAGGTAGAGGTCGCCCTGCCACTTCACGACATGGGCGAAGAGGTCGCCGTAGAACGTGGAGTCCTCCGCGAGCAGCGTCTCGAGATCGAGCTGGCCCTTGGTGGTCACGAGCTGATCGAGGCGGACCGGGCGCGGCGCAACATCCGCCCACTGCCGGGTGCTTTCCCGGCCATGGTCGGGATACGGCCGCCCGTTACCGATGCGCTTGAAGATCACACGGAAAGCCTACCGGGCAAGAGGCTCCGGGCGCAGCCACGGCGGCGCAGTGCGATCCTGGGCAAAATTGCGCATACCAGGAAACAGGGGACCCTCATGAGCGAGAGCGAACAGGCGTCGGCCGCCTCCGTGGCCCCCGAGACCGTCTCCTCGGCGCCCGCACTGCCGCAGCCCGCGCTGGAGATCGCCGCCGGATACGCCCTCACCGGCGCCGCGCTCGACCTGGGCGCCCTGCTCTGGGACGGCCAGTGCTACGCCGACGCCCAGATCCGTATCCCCCTGTCCATGCTCAACCGGCACGGGCTGGTCGCCGGGGCCACCGGCACCGGGAAGACCAAGACGCTCCAGCTGATCGCCGAACAGCTCTCCGCCAACGGTGTGCCCGTCTTCCTCGCCGACATCAAGGGCGATGTCTCCGGCATCTCGGCCCCCGGCGAGGCGGGCGAGAAGGTCCGGGAGCGTGCCGGTCAGGTCGGGCAGGAGTGGGAGGGCAAGGGTTTCCCCTGCGAGTTCTACGGACTCGGCGGCATCGGCCCCGGCATTCCGCTGCGCGCGACGGTCACCAGCTTCGGACCCGTCCTGCTCTCCAAGGTGCTCCAGCTCAACCAGACGCAGGAGCAGTCGCTCGGGCTGATCTTCCACTACGCCGACTCCAAGGGGCTGGAGCTGGTGGATCTGAAGGATCTGCGGGCCGTGGTCGCCTTCCTCGTCTCGGACTCCGGGAAGGCGGAGCTCAGGCGGCTCGGTGGGCTCTCCACGGCCACCGCCGGGGTGATCCTGCGGTCGATCACCGCCTTCGAGCAGCAGGGGGCGGGCGGCTTCTTCGGGGAGCCGGAGTTCGACACCGGTGAGCTGCTGCGTACGGCGCCGGACGGGCGGGGGCTCGTCTCCGTACTGGAACTGCCCGCCGTGCGGGACAAGCCGCAGCTCTTCTCGACCTTCCTGATGTGGCTGCTCGCGGATCTCTTCAACGACCTTCCCGAGGTCGGCGATGTGGAGCAGCCCAAGCTGGTCTTCTTCTTCGACGAAGCGCATCTGCTCTTCAACGGGGCGACCAAGGCGTTCCTGGAGTCGATCACGCAGACCGTACGGCTGATTCGCTCGAAAGGGGTCGGCATCTTCTTCGTCACCCAGACGCCGAAGGACGTGCCGACGGATGTGCTGGCGCAGCTCGGCAACCGGGTGCAGCACGCGCTGCGTGCCTTCACGCCCGACGACGCCAAGGCGCTCAAGGCGACGGTGAAGACCTTCCCGAACTCGCCGTACGACCTGGAGGAGGTGCTCACGCAGCTCGGCACGGGCGAGGCGGTGATCACCGTGCTGAGCGACAAGGGTGCGCCGACGCCGGTCGCGGTGACGCGGCTGGCGGCGCCGCAGTCGCTGATGGGCCCGATCGACGCGGGCTCGCTGGACCGGATGGTGAAGGCTTCGCCGCTGTACTCGCGCTATGCGGAGGCGGTCGACCGGGAGTCGGCGTACGAGAAGCTGACCGCCGAGCAGCAGCGGGCGGAGGCGGCGGCGGTACAGGCGGCGGTGGAGGCGGACCGGGCGAAGGAGGCGGTGCACGAGGCGGCGCACGAGGCCAAGGCCTCGAAGGCGTCGAAGGCCGCGCCCAAGGAGGACGAGTCGCTGGTCGGGCAGGTGATGGGCAGCGGCATCTTCAAGTCGCTGGCACGGTCGGTGGGGACGCAGCTGGGCCGCGAAATCTCCCGCTCGATCTTCGGCACGGCCAGCCGCCGGCGGTAGCGGGGGCGGGGTCCGCCGGGCCTGGTGGTGGGCCTGCTTCGCGGCGCGTACGACCGAGTGGTGTCCGGCGGCCCCACCGTCAACCCCTGCCACGGAGTGGCGCAGAGGACGACGGGATCCCACGCGGGGCTCGTGGTGCGACCGCTTCGAGGTGCGTGCGGTGTGGTCCGCCGGCGGGCTGTAGCGCCTGCTCCGCACGGAGGTGCGGGGGCCTGCTGACCGACCGGGGGCGGGTTTTCTTCGCCACCCCGCGGGCGGGGTGGGCCGAACGCCTGGCGCGAGACGGCTCGGGTGGTTGGCGGGGCGGAATCACCTGCACCGCAGGGCTCTTCGCGGGGCCCGCCCGCCCGCCGCCCGCGGACCGTTGGGGCTCCGCGGGCGGGTGGGACGTGGGTGTTACTCGGTCACCTCGTGGTCGTGGCCGTCGTGCAGGCCGCCGCCGCTGCCCGCGTCGCCGTCCGTGGGGACCGTCACGACCGGCTTGCGCAGCGAGCTCAGGTCGTGGGCGTAGGTGCCCACGGCGTTGGCGATGACGCCGATGTTCACGGCGAACGCCTTCATGTTGATGTTGCTCAGGTTGTCGCCGGCCGCGTGGTAGTTCGGGTCGTACGCGACGCCCGCCGTGCCGCCGAACTTCTTCGCCTGGGCCTCGGTCTTGACGCCCTCCGCGCCGGTGAACGTACCGCCGGAGGGGATGCCGACCTCGATGAACGGCCCGTAGTCGGAGCGTCCGGTGAAGTCCGTGCCCTCGTGCGGGGTGCGCCGCTTGTCGAGGAACTCGTTGATGTCGCGCTCCAGCTGGGCCGAGCCCGCCGGGCCGGGGCCCGAGCCCACGCCGTCGGAGTTGTCGCCGTCGTAGACGAACAGCCCGTAGTTCGGCGAGGCGATCATGTCGAAGTTCAGGTAGAGCTTGATCTCCTTCTTGCCCAGCTCGCTCAGGTTGGCGACGTACGCCTCCGAGCCGAGCAGACCGTTCTCCTCCGCCGACCACCAGGCGAAGCGGACCTTGTTGGGCGGCCGCTTCTCCTTCTTGGCGAGCTCCTCGGCGACCTCGAGCAGACCGGCCGAGCCGGAGCCGTTGTCGTTGATGCCGGGGCCCGCGGTGACCGAGTCGAGGTGCGAGCCGAGCATCACGGTGTTGGCCGCGTTGCCGCCGCGGGTCTCCGCGATGACGTTGTTGGTGACGCGCTTCTGCTGGAGCTGGCGAATCTCGAAGGAGATGTTCACCGCGCCCTTGGCGAGGTCGGCGACGAGCTGCTCGCCCTCGGCCTTGGTGATTCCACCGGTCGGGATCTTGCCGGTGGCCGGGTCGCCCAGCGTGCCGCCGAGCGCGCCCTCGGTGTTGTTGTAGATGATCGCGCCCGTCGCGCCCGCGCCTGCCGCGGCCGCCTGCTTCGCACCGAAGGTGCAGCCGCCGCGCTTGATCAGCGCGACCTTGCCGGTGAAGGTGCCGGAGGCGTAGTCGGCCGGCTCGCAGCCGCTGGTGTCGTCCACCGGCACGGCGGCCAGGTCGGCCTTGATGCCGCCCACCGGAGTGGACTTGGTGTACGTCATGGCCGCGATCTTGATGTCCCGTGGCGCGGGGGAGACCACCGCGAGCTTCTCGGCCTGTGTCTCGGTGTAGACGAACTCGAACTGCTCGTACGACACGTCATAGCCGTACTTCTTCAGCTGCTGGTACACGTACGCCGCGGAGGCGTCGTGCCCGAGCGTACCGGCGGCGCGGTGGCCGCCGGTGGTGTCCGCGATCTGCTGGAACTTCTTCAGGTGCTTGAAGGCGTCCTTGGCGGACGACTTCTCGACCAGCTGCCTGGCCAGCTTCGACGCGTCCTTCGCCGCCTGCTTGGCGGGGTCTTGGCGGTGCGCGACGGAGGGGGAGGCAGATGCCAGCAGGAGCGGGGTCGCGAGTGCGGCTGCGGCCAGGGTGGCCACGGCTCTGCGATGGGATGCGTTCACAGAGGTCCTTCCCGGTGAGGACGAGGGTTGAGGGGAAGCTAGCGATCTCTGAAGGTTTTTTGAACAGTTGTGCCGGAAGTCACTGCGCAATTCATCGCATTGACACGGTGAATCCCACCGTCCGCTTCAACACGCCGCTGATCAGGTCTTTTTCGCGGCCTTCGCGGCTCGTTTCATCTCCTGCTTGTACTCCCGCACCTTGGCCAGCGTCTCGGGCCCGGTGATGTCGGCCGCGGAGCGATAGGAGCCCTTCTCGCCGTACGCGCCGGCGGCCTCTCGCCAGCCCGCCGGCTGTACGCCGAACTGCTTGCCCAGCAGCGCCAGGAAGATCTGCGCCTTCTGCTCGCCGAAGCCGGGCAGTGCCTTCAGCCGCGCCAGCAGCTCCGCACCGGTGGCCACATCCCGCCAGACGGCGCTCGCGTCACCGTCGTACTCGTCGACCAGGTACTGGCACAGCTGCTGGATCCGCTTGGCCATGGACCCCGGATAGCGGTGGACGGCAGGCTTCTCCTTGAGCACCTCGGCGAAGGCGTCGGGGTCGTACGCGGCGATCCGGGCAGCGTCGAGATCGTCGCTGCCCATGCGCTGCGCGACGGTGTACGGGCCGGAGAAGGCCCACTCCATGGGGACCTGCTGGTCGAGCAGCATGCCGACGAGGGCGGCGAGCGGACTGCGGCCGAGCAGTTCGTCGGCCTCGGGCTGCTGGGCGAGATGAATCGGGGTGATCATTCCCCGATGATCACCCCGGGGCAGGCGCACCGCCAGCGAACCGCCACCGCCCGGCGACGGTTCAGGCGGCCGACCGTGTGACGGGAGGGACGGGTGCGGGCTGTGGTTCGGCTTCCGCCCGGGTGCGCAGGGGGACCTCCCGTACGAACCAGGACGCGGCGAAGGCGAGCACCGCGATCACCGCGGAGGCGATCAGAACGGCGTGCAGTCCGCCGGTGACGGCCGCACGGAAGGCTTCGCGGAGGGGCGGCGGCAGCGCGTCGACGAGGGCCGGAGTCAGACCGCCGCCCCCGGTGGCCATCCGGTGCGCGGCCTCCGGGCCGAGCTGTCCGGCGAGACCGGCCTCCATCCGGCCCGTATAGGCCGCGCCCAGCAGGGCGATGCCGAGCGAGCCGCCGATGGTGCGCACCAGGGTGACGGTGCCGCTTGCCGCGCCCATGTCGCGGGGGTCGGCGCTGTTCATCGTGAGAATCATGGTGCTCTGCATCAGCAGGCCCATGCCGATCCCGATCACCAGGGTCAGCCCGGAGGCCAGGGCGGTGGCGGTACGGACGTCGAGCAGCAGCAGGACCAGGGAGCCCAGGGTCAGCGCGGCGCCGCCGAGGATCGGATAGCTGCGGTAGCGGCCGTTTCGGCTGATCAGGTGACCGGTTGTCAGCTGGGCGCCGAGCATGCCGAACATCAGCGGCAGCAGCAGCATCCCGCTCGCCGTCGGCGACATGCCCCGAACGAACTGCATGTACAGCGGAAGGAAGTTGCTCACGCCGAGCATGACCGCACCGGCCAGGAGGGCCAGCAGCTGGGCGAGAGCGAAGTTGCCGTCGCGGAAGAGCCGGGGCGGGATGACCGGCTCCTCGGCCCGCCGCTCGACGCGGATGAAGGCGGCTGCCGCGAGGACGCCGACCGCGGCCAGGGCGAGGATCTGCGGAGAGGTCCAGGCGTAGTGGGTGCCGGCCCAGCCGGCGAGCAGGGTCAGGGCGACGATGGAGACGGTCAGCAGGCCGGCGCCGAGGTAGTCGATACGGGCCTTGATCCGCCGGGTCGGCACCTTGATCCTCAGCGCGACGATCAGCAGGGCGATGGCCCCGACGGGGACGTTGACATAGAACGTCCAGCGCCAGTCGAGACGGTCGGTGAGAAAGCCGCCGAGGAGCGGTCCGCCGATGAAGGCGACCGGCATGATCGCGCCGATCATCGACTGGAGCTTTCCGCTCTCCCGCGGCGACACCAGCACGCCGATGATCGAGAGCGCGCCGACCATCAGCCCGCCGGCGCCGAAGCCCTGCACGGCGCGGAACGCGATGAGCTGGCCCATGGACTGCGCCAGTCCGGCGAGTACGGAGCCGGCCAGGAAGATCACGATTGCGGCCATGAACGTGCCCTTGCGGCCGTACAGATCGCCGAACTTTCCCCAGATGGGGGTGGTCGCCGCGGTGGCGAGGAGGTACGCCGTCACCACCCAGGAGAGCTGGTTGAGGCCGCCGAGGTCGCCCACGATCGTGGGCAGCGCGGTGCCGACGATCAGGCCGTCGAGCATGGCCAGGAACATGCCCAGCAGGAGCCCGAAGGCGCCGAGGCGGCTGAGGCCGCTCGTGGTGTCCATCGGAGTGTTCTCCCTTGCCGTCAGGCGGCGTAGGGACGGACAGCCTTGGCGTCACGCAGCGCGTGTGCCCACCAGGCCAGCTGGTCGAGCATCGTCTTGGCCGCGGCGTCGCTCGCCGGGTCGGTCGCCGCGCCGTCCGTGTCGAACTTCGCCCAGCCGCCCGGGAAGCAGACGGTTTCGCGGATCGTGGTGGCGTTCAACTCGGCGAACACCAGCCGGAGTTGTTCGACCGCCCGCAGGCCGCCCGAGATTCCGCCGTACGAGACGAAGCCGACCGGCTTGGCGTGCCACTCCTTGTTGTGCCAGTCGATGGCGTTCTTCAGCGAGGCCGGGAAGCTGTGGTTGTACTCGGGGGTGACGACGACGAACGCGTCGGCCTCGGCCAGCCGCGGTGACACGGCGGCGAGCAGCTCCTCGGTGCCGGCGGCCGGCGGCTGCCCGAAGGCCGGGAACACGGTGGGCAGCGGGGTCTCCACCAGGTCGACGAGGTCGGCGCTCATGTCCTCGCGCTGCTGGATGTGACCGAGGGTCCACCCGGCCACCACCGGGCCGAAGCGCCCGTCCCGGGTGCTGCCGGCGATGACCGCGATGCGGAGCGGCCGCGCGGAGTGGGCGGAATGAGCGGAGTCGGCACAGTCGGCGGAGTGACGGGTGTCGGGCATGGGGATCCCCCTCGTTGTGTACGTCGTATCCGAAGTAAATACAACGTACACAGCGGTGTGTACGTTGTCCACTGGGGATACGATGTACGCATGACGACGCAGAAGAAGGGCGCCGAGTCCTTGTGGGAGCGGCTGGCCCGCCCCGCGCCCACCCCCCGCACCGCGCTGTCGCCCCAGCGGCTCGCGGTCGCAGCGGTCGCCCTCGCGGACGCGGAGGGCCTCGAGGCCGTCACCATGCGGCGGCTCGCCTCCGGCCTCGGTGTCGCGCCCATGGCGGCGTACCGCTATGTCTCGGGCAAGGAGGATCTGCTGCAGCTGATGATCGACCAGGTCTACGGCGAGCTGGAGTTCCCCGAGAACGTCACCGGCTGGCGCGAGGCCATGCGTGCCCTGGCTCTGGGCACCCGCGCCCTGATGCTGAGGCACCCCTGGCTGGGCCGGCTCTCCTCGCCGCAGTCGGTGCTCGCGCTGACCCCCAACCGGATGGCAGTGGCCGAGCGGGCGCTGACCGCCCTCGACGGACTGGGGCTCGACGCCGACACGGCGATGTCGGTGTTCCGCACGGTCGGGGCGTACGCGTACGGCACTGCCCACGCCGAGGTCGCCTGGCTGCAACTGCTGGAGGGCGAGGGCTGGGGCGGCGGGGACGATGCGCGCCTGGGGATGGCTCCGCAGATGATCTGGCTGATGGGCACCGGCCGTTACCCGCACTTCCAGCGCTATCTGACCGAGGCGGGCCGCAAGGACGACCCGCAGTGGCAGTTCGACAACGGTCTCGAGGCCGTCCTCGACGGGATCGCCGCACGGCTGGGCATCTGACCGGACGGCGTCCGGGCGGCTCCCGAGGTCCCGGCGCTCCTGCGGTCCTTCGGACCCGGTTCTCGAGGGCAGCCGGACGCCCGGTGGAGCGTTCAACCCCCTTGCCGCCGGGGCGCCTTGGGCTGGACGTCGTACGACGGGCCTGCAGTCGCACCGCAGCCCCTGGGGGTTCCCGGCGGGGGTGCCGGTCTTTCTCACAGCGTGTAGGGGTGCGCGGCGCCCCTATACCCCCGTACGGTATGGAGGTATGAGGACTTCAGGGATACCCGTCCCCCCGGCTCTGGTCGGGTTCGTGCTCCTGGTGCTCGCGCTGACGGCCGTCTCGTACGGGGTGGGGCGCGCCGTCGGTCCGGTGGCGCCGGGGCTGCACCGCGTCGAGGACCCGGCGGGCCCCGGCGACGGGGATCCGGGCGGGCCGGGCGGCATGCCGGGCATGCACGGGATGCGGGAGAGCCGATGACGGCGGGGGTGCCGGTGACGGACCTGCTGATCGGCGGTATGACCTGTGCCGCGTGCGTGGCCCGGGTGGAGAAGAAGCTGAACCGGGTCGACGGGGTGAGCGCCACCGTCAACCTGGCGACCGGGCTGGCCAGGATCGCCCATCCGCCCGAGGTGAGCACCGACGTGCTGATCTCCACGGTGGAACGGGCGGGCTACACCGCCGAGTTGCCCCCGCCGCCCGAGCGGGCGCCGCAGACGGAGACGGACGACGAACGGGACGTGGACCGCGACCGGCTGCTGGTCACCGCGTTCCTGGCGGTGCCGGTCCTCGTGCTGTCCATGGTCCCCGCCCTGCAGTTCGACTACTGGCAGTGGCTCTGCTTCACCCTTGCCACCCCCGTCGTCATCTGGAGCTCGCAGCCCTTCCACGCGCGGGCGCTCGCGGGCCTGCGGCACGCCACGGCCACCATGGACACCCTCGTCTCCCTCGGCGTCGCCGCGTCCTACCTCTGGTCCGTGTACGCCCTGTACTTCGGCGGCGCGGGCGAGCCGGGCATGCGCATGCCGTTCAGCTGGCTGCCCAGCGCGGAGGGCGGCGCCGCGCATCTCTATCTGGAGGCCGCGGTCGGCGTGCCGCTGTTCGTGCTCACCGGCCGCTACCTGGAGGCGCGCGCCAAGCACGGCACCGGATCCGCGCTGCGGGCGCTGGCCGAACTCGGCGCGAAGGACGTCGAGGTGAAGGGCAACGACGGCCGGGGGACACGCATCCCGGTCTCCGCGCTGCGCACCGGCCAGGAGTTCATGGTCCGGCCGGGCGAGAAGGTCGCCACGGACGGGGTGGTGACCGAGGGCAGCTCCGCGCTGGATCTCTCGCTGGTCACCGGCGAGTCGACGCCGGTGGAGGTGGGCCCCGGCTTCCCCGTGGTGGGTGCCGCCGTCAACTCCGGCGGGCTGCTCGTCGTCCGCGCCACCGCCGTCGGAGCGGACACCCAACTGGCCCGCATCACCAAGCTGGTGACGGATGCCCAGGCGGGCAAGGCGCGCATCCAGCGGCTCGCCGACTCCGTCGCGGGGGTGTTCGTCCCGGCCATCGTGACCGTGGCGGCCTGTGTGCTCGGCTTCTGGCTCGGCGCCGGTGCCGAGGCGGAGTCGGCCGTCACGGCGGCGGTCGCCGTCCTGGTCGTGGCCTGCCCGTGCGCGCTCGGACTGGCGACGCCCACCGCGTTCCTCGCCGCCACCGGCCGGGGCGCGCAGCTCGGCGTACTCATCAAGGATCCCGGGGCACTGGAGCGGCTGCGCCGCGTCGACACGGCGGTCTTCGACAAGACGGGCACCCTCACCACCGGCCGTATGACCCTGGTGGGGACCGCCGTGACACCCGAGGGCCCGGACGTCGCCACCGTGCTCCGGCTGGCGGGCGCGGTGGAGTACGGCTCCGAACACCCCATCGGCCGGGCGGTGGTGGCCGCCGCGCGGCAGGGGACGGGCGGTGGTGCGCTGCCCGAGGTGACGGACTTCCGGGCGGTGCACGGCGAGGGGGTGCACGGCCGGGTGGCGGGACAGCAGGTCTCCGTACGCAGCCCCCGGGCCGGCGTCCCCCTCCCGGATGCCCTGCACGGCGCGCTGCTGCGCGCCGAACGGGCCGCGCACACGGCCGTCGTCGTGGAACTCGACTCCGCCCCCGTAGCCCTGCTGGCCGTCGGGGACACCCTGCGGCCCTCCAGCGGGGCGGCGGTGACCAAGCTGAAACGCCTGGGCATCGAGCCGATCCTGGTGACCGGTGACGGGCCGGCCGCGGCGCAGGCGGTGGCCCGTGAGCTGAGCATCACCGCCGTGCACGCGGGCGTCACTCCGCAGGGCAAGTCGGAACTGGTCGCCGCCCTGCGCGCCGAGGGGCGGCGGGTCGCGGTCATCGGCGATGGCGTGAACGACGCGGCCGCCCTTGCCGCGGCCGACCTCGGAATCGCCATGGGCAGCGGTACGGACGCGGCGATCGGGGCGGCCGACATCACGCTCGTACGGGAGGACATGGCGGCCGTCGTCGCTGCCGTACTGCTCACCCGCCGCACGCTCACCACGATCCGGGCCAACCTCGTCTGGGCGTTCGGATACAACGCCGTCACCGTGCCGCTGGCCGCTACCGGCTGGCTGAACCCGATGTTCGCGGCGCTGGCCATGTCCGCCAGCTCGGTGCTCGTCGTCGGCAACAGCCTGCGGCTGCGCGCCGACCGGGCGGCTGCCGGGCCGCGCACCCGGACCCTGGGCCACGGCCTGGGGTCCGGCCGTCCCGCCACCGGCTCCTGGAAGGGTTCCGATGACCTCAGCCTCCGCTGACCCCGCCGGTCCCCCTGGTACCGCCGAAGGCCCGGGTGACTCCGGGGATCCGGCCGAGTCCGGGAACGTGGCCGACTCCGGCGACCAGTCCGCGGAGTCCGGGCTGCGCGAGACAAGGAACGCGGCGATGGCTGCCGCCGTACTGGTGCCCGTAGGGGCCTGCGCCGTGACGCTTGCCCTGCTCGTGGCCTATGTGAAGAGCGGTTCGGCGGGCGCGCCCCCGGCGGAGATCACCGTCACCCGCGCCCGGATCGTCCAGCCCCTCGCGGCCAGGGACACGGTGGCCTACCTCGATCTGCGCAACACCGGCGGCACCGACGCCACCCTCGTCTCGGTGGAGGCCCCGGTGCTCGGCACGACCACCATGCTGGCCCGCGATGTGGTGGTCGACGGTGCGGGCCGGATGAAGGCGGTGCCCGCGCTGAAAGTCCCCGCCGGCAGCGACGTGAAGATGTCCCCGGCGGTGGCGGATGTGATGGTCCAGGACCCGCCCGAGCTGAAGCTCGGCGAGAAGGTGGAGTTCCTGCTGCGGTTCCGGGACGGCACCACGGTGACCGCCCTCGCGGTGGTCGTGCTGCCCGGCTCCTGACCCCGGCGGGCCCCGCCGGCCGACGGGGAATCCGAGTGCGCGTGCGATCCGGCGGCTCGTACGCTCCGACCTGCGATCGAAGAGCTCGCCGTCACGCATCCCGCCGAGGCGGACTGGCACGATCACCGGTTCTCCGCCCGGACGCTGTGCGTCGTCGTCCCCGAAGTGCCTGCTGTGGACCGCGAGTTGAGCGAAGCCGCACTCCGTGCCGTACTGCGCGGCGCGCCGCACGAGCCCGGCCCCGGGAAGCAGGCCCGCATCGTCAAGGCGCTGCACCGACGTGCGGATCCCCGGGCTCCTGCGCGCGGCGGCTGTGCGGACGGCCCCCGCACCGGCGAGAAGCCGCATCAGCCGTCCCGCAGGCACAGCACGGAGATCCGCTGGACGAGGTTGTTGGCGAAGCCGCCGCGGTTCCACGGCTGGTCCAGCGGCTGGGTGTGGCCCTCGGCGTCCTCGGCGCGGACGCTGAGCACATGACTGCCGGGCGTGGCGGTCCACGATGCCTGCCAGCGCCGCCAGGCCCAGCCGTGTCCGTCCGGCGCAGCGAGCTCCGCCTCGCTCCAGGAACGGCCGCCGTCGGTGCTCATCCGCACCCGGGTCACCGGGGCGTGGCCGGACCACGCCCGGCCCTCCAGCCGCACCCGGCCGGGGCGTACGACACGGGCCCGGGACATGAAGTCGGGGAACCCGGGCGGGATCATCAGGGCCCGTGGCGCGATCCGGGTGACCGGCTCGCCCGGGTCGTCGGCGCTCTGCCGGCAGCGGTACGCCACCGCCTGCTGGAAGCCGGTGAACGGGCTGTCGGTGAGGGAGATGTCGCGCAGCCACTTCACCTGCGCCATGCCGTACCACCCGGGAACGACCAGCCGCAGGGGATGGCCGTGCTGCGGGGGCAGGGGGCGGCCGTTCATCGCGTACGCCACCAGCACCTCAGGATCGCCGCCCGTGGCGACCGGCAACGGCAGACTGCGCTGGTAGTCCTGCTCGACGCCGCGCTCGACGCCATGGTCGGCTCCGGTGAAGACCGCCTCGACGGCATCCGCCGCCACCCCGGCGTCGGCCAGCAGCGTACGCAGGGGCACTCCGGTCCACTCGGCGGTTCCGACCGCTTCGACCAGCCAGGGCTGGCTCACCGGTCGTGGCGTGAGACGCGCCCGGCCGTTGCCCGCGCACTCCATCGTCACGCGCTGGGTGGCGGCGGGGTAGGACGTCAGCGTCCGCATGCCCAGGGTCAGCGGGGTGCGCACGCGGCCGCGCACGGTGAGCTCCCAGGTGGCGGCGTCGGCGGCGGGGATGTCGTAGTGGACGAGTACGTAGTGGAGGCCGGCCGGGGTGAGGTCGTAGCGCAGAGCCTCCAGCGGCAGCCCGTGGTTACGGGTTGCGAGCGCCAGTTCCTCCAGGCTGATTCCCTCGCCGGACTCCGCGAGGCGCCCCGGCGTGCTGATGTCACCGATGTGTCGGTCACCGATGCCGCCGTCCATGACTTCATGGTGCTCCCCGCGCCCGGCGCGGGCACCTCACGGCGCGGGCACCTCACGGCGCGGGTGGCTCTCGGCGCGAGGTCTGTGACGCCCTCGGAACGCGGAATTGCGCGGGTCGCCGACCGGCGGGACGCTGGACATGTCAGCCCTGCGGCGTGCGATCGAGCGCGGCGACCTGAAAGTGCCCCCAGGGCGAGCCGCCGAGCGGAGTTCTCGTACGCCTGAGAGAGCCCGGGCTTCGCGACGGCTCCGGGCGCAGCCCCCTGCCGACGGCGAGTACCGCGACTACGGGGCAATGGATGTTGCGGCCGGAACGGCCGAAAGCCATGGCGGGTTGGGGTTTGCACCCGCCCCGTTGCGGTCCGCACCCCGTCGAGGAGAGGTCGCCATGGACGGCACCATTCTGGAAGCGATGCGGGCAGCGCTGCGCGGCCCCGTCATCGGACCACAGGACGCGGAATACACCAGGGCCTGCAAGATCTACAACGCAATGATCGACCGGCGCCCGGCTGCCATCGTGCGGTGCGCGGACGTGGCCGACGTCATGAACGCGGTCGATTTCGTCCGCGACCACGGTCTCGAACTCGCCGTCCAGGGCGGCGGACACAGCGGCCCCGGCCTGTGCCTGGTGGACGACGGCGTCACCCTCGACCTGTCGCCGATGCGCTGGACGCGCGTCGACCCCGTCGCGAAGACCGCCCGGGTCGGCGGCGGCAGCCTGCTCCGCGACCTCGACCACGCCACCCACGCCTTCGGCCTGGCCACCCCCGCCGGCATCATGTCCACCACGGGCGTCGGGGGCCTCACCCTCGGCGGCGGGCACGGCCACCTCACCCGCAAGTACGGTCTGACGGTCGACAACCTGCTGGCCGCGGACGTGGTACTGGCCGACGGCAGCTTCGTCACGGCGAGCGAGACCGAGCACCCGGACCTGTTCTGGGCGCTGCGCGGCGGCGGCGGCAACTTCGGCATCGTCACCTCGTTCAGCCTGAGGCAGCACCCGGTGCACACCGTGGGCGTCGCGATCAGCGTGTGGCCGGTCGACAGCACCCGCGAGGTGCTGCGGTGGTACCGCGACTTCCTGCCGCAGGCGCCCGACGATCTGAACGGGTTCTTCGCACTGCTTGCCATACCTCCCGGCCCGCCGTTCCCGGAGGAGATCCACGGGCAGAAGATGTGCGGCGTCATCTGGTGCTGGACAGGGGACCTGGCCCGCCTCGAGGAGACCCTCACGGTCGTGAACGAGCCCGGCCCGCCCTCCTTCCACTTCACCACGCCGATGCCCTACCCCGCGCTGCAGACCATGTTCGACGAGCTGATCCCCACCGGCCTGCAGTGGTACTGGCGCGGGCACTTCTTCGACCGGATCACGGACGAAGCCATCGACGTACACCTGAAGTACGGCGAGAGCCTCCCCACCGCCCTGTCGACCATGCACCTCTACCCGGTCGACGGGGCCGCCGGCCGCGTCGACCCGGACGCCACCGCCTGGGCCTACCGGGACGCCGTCTGGTCCGGTGTCATCGCCGGCATCGACCCCGATCCGGACAACGCCGAGACCATCAGGCAGTGGTGCGCCGACTACTGGGAGGAGCTGCACCCGTACTCCATGGGCGGCGCGTACGTGAACTTCATCGGTGCGGGCGAGGGCCAGGAACGGGTCAGGGCCACCTACCGCGACCGCTACGACCAGCTCGCGGACATCAAGCGGACCTACGACCCGTACAACCTGTTCCACGCCAACCAGAACATCGAGCCCGCCCCGCAGTAGTGACGCCGGGGGCCGGCGAGGGCGCCTAGGGGGTCAGCCGGGCGGCGCGCGTCTGGAGGTAACGCGTCTCGGGGACGCTGAGCGTGCGCCTGGCGGCCGACTGGTAGGCGGCCCGCGCAGCTTCGACGTCCCCCGCCTTCTCCAGCAGATGAGCGCGTACGGCATCGAGCCGGTGGTGGCCCGCCAACCGGTCCTCCAGCTTGGCGACTTCGGCGAGCCCCGCCCGCGGGCCGTGCACCATGGCGACGGCCACGGCCCGGCCGAGTTCGGCCATCGGCTCGGGGGCGAGGCGTACGAGGATGTCGTAGAGGGCGAGGATCTGCGGCCAGTCCGTGTCGTCGGCACGCGCCGCCTCGTCGTGCAGGGCCGCGATCGCCGCCTGCAACTGGTAGGCGCCGGCGGGGCCTTCGGACAGGGCCTCCTCCACCAGGGCGGTGCCCTCGGCGATCGTCTGCGGGTCCCACAGGGTGCGGTCCTGCTCGTCGAGCGGGACCAGTTCGCCGTGCGGTCCGGTGCGCGCCGCGCTGCGGGCCTCGGTGAGCAGCATGAGCGCCAACAGCCCGGTCACCGCACCCTCCTTCGGCAGGAGCCGGCGTACGGCCCGGACCAGCCGGATGGCTTCGCGGGCGAGGTCGGAGCGGTGCAGGGCGCTGCCGGAGGTTGCCGTATAGCCCTCGTTGAAGATCAGGTAGAGCACCTGGAGCACGGCGGCGAGCCGCTGATCGCGGTCCTCGGGCCCCGGCTGCCGGAAGGGCTCCCCCTTGACCTTCTGCTTGGCCCGGCTGATGCGCTGCGCCATCGTCGGCTCGGGCACCAGGTGCGCGCGGGCGATCTCGGCCGTGGTCAGACCGCCGACGGCCCGCAGGGTGAGCGCGATCTGCGCGGCCGGGGCGAGCCCGGGGTGGCAGCACAGAAAAAGCAGGGTGAGGGTGTCGTCCTCGGCCGGGGCGCGGCTCTCACCGGGCGGCGGCGCGGTGAAGGCGTCCCGTGGCGTGAGCGCCGCGGCCGTCTCCTCGCGTCTGCGCCGTGCCCCGTCACTGCGGAGCTGGTCCGTCAGCCGCCGCGATGCGACCTTGATCAGCCACCCGCGCGGATTGTCCGGGAGGCCCTGTTCCGGCCACTGCTGCGCGGCGGCGAGGAGCGCCTCCTGCGCGGCGTCCTCGGCCATGCCGAAGTGTCCGTAGCGGCGTACCAACGCGCCGAGGACCTGCGGCGCGTGCAGGCGCAGCAGGTCCTCGACCTCGGTCGTACGTCTCACACATCGCCTCCGCTGTCGAGGATGGGACGGATGACCACGGGGTAGTCGGGGGCGCCCTCGGGGATCGGGCACTGGGCGACGCGCGCGGCGATCTCGGTCACCCGCTCCAGGCTCTCGCACTCGAGCACCCAGTAACCGGCGAGCAGTTCCTTGGTCTCGCCGTACGGACCGTCCGTGATGACGGGCCGTCCGTCCTTGCCCGCACTCACGCAGCGGGTCTGGGCGGGCTCGGCCAGCCCGTTCCCGTCCACGAGTTCACCGGACTCGGCGAGGTCGTTGTTGACCGCGCCCATGAAGGCGAACATCGCCTGCAGATCCTTCTCGCTCCAGGCCGGGCTGTTCGCGGTGGCTGTGCCGCGCATGGCTTCGTAGTCGGCCTGTGAGCCCTGCACCATCACCAGATACTTCATGACCTCGCTCCTCGGATGCGCAGTCGCCCTTGTGGGCAACTTTCACAGGGGACGTCGTGGCCGTCGACGGATTCTCGACACCTCGCGGAAGATTTCCTCGGAACCACTCTCCGGGACTACGCCGGAGCGGTCCGGTCGCATGGTCACTCCCACCGACGCGTCGCTGCGAAGGAGTGCGACCGCCGGATGCGGAGGGGACCGGAACCGGGACAGTCCCGTCCCTCACAGCGATGTGGCGCTGCCGGCAGCGCGCGTGGAGGCGATCAGAAGTGTCTGGGTCAGTGCGGCGGCCGCCAGGACGCCCGCGGTGAGAGAGAAGCCGGAGGCGAAGGCACCGCCCGGCAGCGGGGCCGCCCCGGAGTGGGCGTGAAGGAGTGCCGCCCCCACAAGTGCCGTGCCGAGCGTTCCGCCGACCTGCAGACACATCTCCACAAGCCCGGACGTCTGCCGGCCGGTCGCCCCCTGGGGCCGCGGCGGCGCCCGCGGCCGGGGTGTGTCTCAGGTTCCGGACTTGCGGCCGTAGACGAAGACGTCGTCGCCGTTGCGGAGCAGGCTCCAGTACGTGGCGGCGTCGCTCTTGGTCATGTTCACGCACCCGTGCGAGCCGGGCGGTGCCCAGACGCTGATGCCGACTGAGTGGAAGGCCTGGCCGCCGTCGAAGAACTGGCTGTACGGCATCGGCACGTCGTACAGGCTGGACACGTGGTCGATGTGGCGCCAGTAGATCTTCTTCAGGCCGGTGCGGGTCTGGTGCCCCTTGCGGCCGGTACGCACCGCGACCGGTCCGTGCACCAGCTTCGTGCCGTCCTGGATCCAGCTGAGCTGGAGCGTCAGGTCGACGCAGGCGATACGGCCCTTGTTCGTCGGGCACGTGCCGGCCTTGTTCGGGTTCTTCCCGACAGCTTTCTGCTTGTTCATGAGATCCATGACGCCCCAGGTGACGGGGCCCGCCAGCCCGGCGTTCGGGGTGATCGAGTGCTTCGTCTGGAAGGCCTGGATCGCCTTGCAGTCGCCGGCCGACTGCTTTCCGTCCACCGGGCGGCCGAGGAACTTCTCGACCTGCTTCTGGTACGCCCCGGTCTGCGTCGTGCAGGAGGCTGCCTGAGCAGTCGTGCTCCCCATGGCCAGAGTGAGCGGGGCCACCAGCGCGGTGATCCCGAGTGCGACGACTCCTCGTCGGCGTATGTCCCCCACGGCTGTCGGCTCCTTGTGCGCAGGTGGTGCGAGTTCCGAGTGGTAGACGGCCAAGGGGAGACAGCAGTTGCGCGCGGAAAGAAGACGGTTCGGTAACGGCCGCCCCAGCAGATGCGGGGAGGCGCGGCGACCCGGTGGGACGGGGGCACCGCGGCCCGAGGGGCACCACTTTTCGCGGCTTCATGACGCACCTCACACCGCGGCGGCCTGTCATCGGCCTGGGCAACCCGGGCCGGGTACTGGCCGAGAACTTCCTCGAGAAGGACCACCTGCAACCGCAGGAGCCCGGCCCCTGCTCATGCCCCGCGCCAGGCGCTGAGCAGTTCCTCGGGGCCGTACGCTGCCTGGAGCCCGGAACAACTGGTCCCGTTGCGGGAGACCGCCACGAGCGGTACCGGCTCGTCGGTGATCGCCGCCCGGTGCTTTTGCAGCGCGGCCAGGTCGTGGTTGTCGAACGCGGATTTCTCCAGCCACTTGACCGACCCCAGAAAGAGCAATTGCCCGGCCACCGGCTGCCGGTCGGCGCCCACCAGGTCGATTTCGACGTCGTTGCTCCGGGTCCAGTACCCGCCGATCGCCGGGGTGGCGGGCAGGAGCCCGTCCGGCAGGAGACGGGCGAGGGATTCCCGGACCACGGGCTCGATCGCGCGGCCCCGCCAGCTCGTCCACTGCTCCTTGATCCGGCTCAGAGTGAGATCTCCCCGCATCCGCTCGATCTCCGCCATGTGCGGATCCAGAAAAGCGAGCCAGAACCGCAGGTAAGGGTCTGCCACTCGGTAGCGGCGTTCCTTCGACGGGTGCAGTGAGAGGGGCAGCTCGGCTGCCACCACCCGTTTCTCGGTCAGGACGGTCGGAGGTCGTGCCCGCCAACAGCTCTTCCGACGAAGCGTCGAGCCCCAGGGGTGCGTCCCATGCCTGCCGCAAGGGTGCGGCCATGCGGAACTTCCCCGCGTCATCCGGCCAGACCAGAGCATGATCGGCCAGTACCTCCAGCGCGGCGTCCAGCTCGCGAGCGGCTTCGTCGTCCGTCGCTCCCAGCAGCTTCGCCAGGGCATCGCGCGACGCGGGTGCCCCGAGCGCCGCCAGCGCCTCGGCCACCTGCAGGTGTGGCAGCGCGAGCCGCGGCAGGGCCAGCGCCACCGACCCCGGGCGCTGAAGACGGTCCGCCAACTCCCCCACCGAGCACGGCTCCGGAGGGGACACAGCGTCCTTCCGCGTCACGAGCACGCGCGCCAGACGAGAGCCGTCGAGGCTGCCCAGCCATGTCGGCAGTGTTGATCGGGACGTCATGTGGGGTGCACCTCGCCAGTCCAGGGAGCGCCGCAGCGGGGCCGGAGCCGGTCCGGCGCCGGGTTCAGGATGGCGCATACCCGCGATCCGAGGGGGCGCACGAGAGCAGCTTCCCCCTGGCGGGCGTCGGCGCCTCGCGGGCTGCATCTACTCGCAGCGCGAGGGAGCCATCTGCTCACCGAAATGCCGGAAATCGTCGCTTATGGATGCAACCGGAAATGCAGCCGGTGCACGCCGAAGGGCCCCACCGCGAACGGTGGGGCCCTTCGACATCGTGCCCGGTGAGGCACTGGCGGAGGATACGAGATTCGAACTCGTGAGGGGTTGCCCCCAACACGCTTTCCAAGCGTGCGCCCTAGGCCACTAGGCGAATCCTCCGCGGCAAACAATACAAGACGTTGAGGAGTGCTCGCGAACTCGTTCCCACCCCCGGCCATCAGGTACCCTGTGCGGAGCCCCTCACGTGGCGCTATCTGACTGAACTCCCCCAGGGCCGGAAGGCAGCAAGGGTAGGTCGGCTCTGGCGGGTGCGTGGGGGGCGCTTTGCGTTTGGCGGCGGCGCCGCTTGTCAGTGGGCCCCGATAACCTCGTAGGCGTGTCGTCCCTTGCGCTGTACCGCCGCTATCGCCCCGAGTCGTTCGCCGAGGTCATTGGGCAGGAGCATGTCACTGACCCGCTGCAGCAGGCCCTGCGGAACAACCGGGTCAATCACGCGTACCTGTTCAGCGGGCCGCGCGGCTGCGGAAAGACGACCAGTGCGCGCATCCTCGCCCGCTGTCTGAACTGCGAGCAGGGGCCCACGCCGACGCCGTGCGGCGAGTGCCAGTCCTGCCGCGACCTCGCGCGCAACGGGCCGGGGTCGATCGACGTCATCGAGATCGACGCCGCCTCGCACGGTGGTGTGGACGATGCCCGTGACCTGCGTGAGAAGGCCTTCTTCGGACCCGCGAGCAGCCGCTACAAGATCTACATCATCGATGAGGCGCACATGGTCACCCCGCAGGGCTTCAACGCTCTGCTGAAGGTGGTCGAGGAGCCCCCGGAGCACCTCAAGTTCATCTTCGCGACGACCGAGCCCGAGAAGGTCATCGGCACCATCCGGTCGCGTACGCACCACTACCCCTTCCGGCTCGTGCCCCCGGGCACGCTGCGCGAGTACCTGGGGGAGGTGTGCGGCAGGGAGCAGATCCCGGTCGCCGACGGTGTGCTGCCGCTCGTCGTGCGGGCCGGCGGAGGGTCCGTGCGTGACTCGATGTCCGTCATGGACCAGCTGCTGGCGGGCGCGACCGAGGAGGGTGTGACGTACGCCATGGCCACCGCCCTCCTCGGCTACACGGACGGGTCGTTGCTCGACTCGATCGTGGACGCCTTCGCGGCGGGCGACGGGGCCGCGGCCTTCGAGGTCGTGAACCAGGTGGTCGAGGGCGGCAACGACCCGCGGCGCTTCGTCGCCGACCTGCTGGAGCGGCTGCGGGACCTGGTGATCCTGGCCGCTGTGCCGGACGCGGGCAGCACGGGTCTGATCGACGCGCCCGCCGATGCGGTCGAGCGGATGCAGGCACAGGCCTCGGTGTTCGGGGCGGCCGAGCTGAGCCGCGCCGCCGATCTCGTCAACACCGGGCTCACGGAGATGCGCGGTGCCACCTCGCCGCGGCTGCAGCTCGAGCTGATCTGTGCGCGGGTGCTGCTGCCGGCCGCCTTCGACGACGAGCGGTCCGTTCAGGCCCGGCTGGACCGGCTGGAGCGGGGCGTGACATTGACGACCGGGGGCCAGGGGCCCGCGATGGGGTACGTCCCCGGGCCCGAGGCCCAGGCGCACGCTCCCGTACCGCCCGCACAGCCCGTGCAGCAGCCCGCACCGCCGGTGGCCCAAGACGGCGGACCCGCGGCGGCCCGCGCGGCCGCCCGGGGCGGGGGCGCGCCCCAGGCCGCTCCGGCTCCCGCGCCCGAGCCTGCCTCCGCTCCCACACCGGCGCCGATGGCCGAGCCCGTGCAGCAGCAGGACCCCGGACAGCGCCCGGGTGCCTGGCCCGCCGCGGCCGGAGCGGAGAACGGGCGGCGTCCCGGCGGCTGGCCCACCGCATCGACGCCGGGACAGGGCACGGGACAGGGCGGCGGACAGCCCGCCGCGCCCCAGCCCCAGGAGGCCGCGCCCGCACCGCCGGCCGGCTCCGCAGCCCCCGGCCAGGCCGCGCCGAGCCCGGGCATGGCGCAGGGCGCGGTCCAGGTGCGGAACATGTGGCCGGACATTCTGGAGGCCGTGAAGAACCGTCGCCGCTTCACCTGGATCCTCCTCAGCCAGAACGCCCAGGTGGCCGGGTTCGACGGGACCACCCTCCAGCTCGGCTTCATCAACGCCGGCGCCCGGGACAACTTCACGAGCAGCGGCAGCGAAGAGGTGCTGAAGCAGGCGCTCGCCGAACAGTTCAACGTGCAGTGGAAGGTCGAGGCGATCGTCGATCCCTCGGGCGGCGTGGGCGGCCCCGGCGGCGGCGCGCAGCCCCCGTCCGGTGGAGGAAGCGCAGGCGGAGGCGGTGGAGGGTACGGCGGCAGGCCCCCCGTATCCCCGGCCCCGGGTCCCTCGGTCCCCGCAGCCCCCGCGCCCCGCCCCGCACAGACGGCTCCGTCCGGCTCCCGGCCCGCACCCGGCCACGGCTCCTCGGCCCCCGCGCCCGAGCCCCCGCGCGCCGCGCAGGTGCACACCCCGCCCCCGGTCGCGCTCGAGGACGATGTTCCGGAGGAGGACGACCCGGATCTCGTCGACTCCGCGCTCTCCGGCGTCGACGTGATCGTGCGCGAGCTCGGCGCCACGGTCGTGGAGGAATACACGAACGAGTAGGGGCCTGCCCCTCGGACACCCGTACAAGGACATCCGCCCCGGCGGCTAGGCTGGCTGCCGTGAAGGTCCTTGTCATCGGCGGCGGCGCCCGCGAACACGCCCTGTGCCGCTCTCTCTCCCTCGATCCCGACGTCACCGCGCTGCACTGCGCCCCCGGAAACGCCGGCATCGGCGAGGTCGCCGAGCTGCACCCGGTGGACGCGCTGGACGGCGCTGCCGTGGCACGGCTCGCCGGCGAGCTGGCGGCCGAGCTCGTCGTCGTCGGCCCGGAGGCGCCGCTCGTCGCCGGGGTCGCCGACGCCGTGCGGGCGGCGGGCATCCCGTGCTTCGGCCCCTCCGGCGAGGCGGCCGTGCTGGAGGGCTCCAAAGCCTTCGCCAAGGACGTGATGGCGGCGGCCGGAGTGCCCACGGCCCGTAGCTATGTCTGTACGACCCCCGAAGAGATCGACGAGGCCCTCGACGCCTTCGGTGCTCCCTACGTGGTCAAGGACGACGGTCTCGCCGCCGGAAAGGGTGTCGTCGTCACCGACGACCTCGCCGCCGCCCGCGAGCACGCGCTGGCCTGCGGCCGGGTCGTCATCGAGGAGTTCCTCGACGGCCCCGAGGTCTCCCTCTTCGCCATCACCGACGGCCGTACGGTCCTTCCGCTGACACCCGCCCAGGACTTCAAGCGCGCCCTCGACGGCGACGAGGGCCCCAACACCGGCGGCATGGGCGCGTACTCCCCGCTCCCGTGGGCCGACCCCCACCTGGTCGACGAGGTCATGGCCGGCGTCCTCCAGCCCACCGTCGACGAGCTGCACCGCCGCGGTACGCCCTTCTCGGGGCTGCTGTACGCGGGTCTGGCGATCACCTCGCGCGGTGTGCGGGTCATCGAGTTCAACGCCCGCTTCGGCGACCCGGAGACCCAGGTGGTCCTGGCCCGTCTGAAGACGCCGCTCGCGGGTGTCCTGCTCAACGCCGCCCAGGGCACCCTGGACGTCCAGGCGCCGCTGCGGTGGCGCGACGAAGCAGCCGTCACCGTGGTCGTCGCCTCGCACAACTACCCGGACACCCCGCGCACCGGCGACCCGATCGAAGGACTGGACGAGGTCACGGCGAAGGATGCCCCCGATGCGTACGTCCTGCATGCCGGAACCAAGCGGGACGGTGACGCGGTCGTGAGTGCCGGCGGCCGGGTGCTGTCGGTCACCGCGACCGGCAAGGACCTCTCGCAGGCCAGGGAGCGGGCGTACCGGGCGGTGGCCCGGATCCGGCTGGACGGTTCGCAGCACCGTACGGACATCGCACGCAAGGCCGCGGGGGAGTGAACCCCTAGGGCCCGGAAACCGTCATCACCTTTACCCAAAGCCATTCCATCGAGTGACGGCTGAGCTATCCGGATGACGCCCGCCGAAGCCCCCAACTAGGGTGCGGCGCAGGCGTTCCGGCACTTGGCCCACCGGCATTGCGATGTCAGTGGTGGGTGCCACAGTGGGGGAGTGAGCAACACCGTCGCAGGGCAGAGGGGGTGAGGTCCGGCTGTGTCCGGTACCGGTATCGGTGAGTCGATGGGCGCGCTGGGCGCGCGCTCACGAGCTCTCGCCGTGCTGCGCATCCGCAGTAGGGCACTGGCCGTGGCACTGCTGCCCGCGGCCGTCGCCGTGGTGCTGCTCGCGGGCGGTGCGACGGGACATATGGCCGGCGGGAGTTGGGATGCGGCGCGCTGGGCCGTGACGGTCTGCGCGGTCGTCGTCCTGCTGCTCGCCGCGGCCGTCTCCGCCGTGATCGTACGAGCCAGTCCGGCGCTCAGCCCGACCGTGGAGCTCGCGGAGCGGGCGGCCCCCGATCTGTACCGGCTGGTGCGGGATCTGGCGGAGCGGCTCGAGGTGCCCGCGCCCTCCGCGCTGGCCCTCACCCCCGACTGCGACAGCTGGCTCGAGGACCGTACGCACCCTGCGCATGCGATACGGGGCGGGCGCCGACGCCGGACGGCCGACGCGCCCGTGCTGGTGATCGGCTCGCCCTTCCTGTGGTGGATGCGGGTGGCGGAGCTGCGGGCGGTGCTCGCGCCGGTCGTCGCCGGGACCGGCCCCTCCGCCCACCCCGACATAGCCGCGGCGCGCCGTTTCGTGCGGGGCCTGGATGCCGCGGTCGCCGACGCCGCCCGCCCCGGGCACGGCTTCATACGCACGCTGGCGTTCGGCTTCGTCGGCCAGGTCACGCGGGTGCTGCTGCGCAGCTGCCAGGTCCATGCCGCCGAGATGGAGCGGGGCGTCGCGGCCGCCGCCTCGGAGCGTGCACAGGCTGTGGATTACGGTCTGCGGATCGTCGCCCAGGAGCAGGTGGGCCTCGCCTACGCCGGCTGGGACCGGCTGCTGACCCGGGTGGCACTGCCCGCCTGGCGCATGGGCCGCTGGCCCTCCCGGCTCGACGCGGGCGTCGTCTCCGCCCTGACCGAGCTCTCCCGCCGCGACCGCCTCGCCGAGGGCTTCACCTCCCGGCTGGGCGAGCGCCCCGCCTGCGATCTCCTCGAGGAGCCGGGCGCGGTCGACGAGGCCGCGTCGCTGCTGGCCGCCCGCCTCTTCCACGGCGGCCCGGCCGATGCGGGCCCCGACTGGTCCCCGGTGGACTGGCAGCAGTATCCGGAAGAGGTCGTCGACCGTAAGTGGCGTACGGAAGCGGCCCGTCTCCACCGGGTCCTGGACGGCATGGGCGTACCTCCGTCGACCAGCCCCGAGGGTCCGACTCTCGCGCGGGTGATGGACCATCTCTCCGCCCGCGGTGTCCTCGGGACGGTTCCGGTCGATGCGAGCGAGGCCCTGGCGGCCGGGATCAGCGCGGAGGTCGCCCGCGAGGAGGCGGCCCGCGAGGCCGCAGCGACCCCCTCCGCCGCGTCACCGGCGGCCCTGGCGGCTCCGACGGACGGCACCGGCGACGTCCTGGCGCTGGGGGGCACGGACCCGCTGCCGCTGTTCCCGCTGCAGCCGCCTCGCACCGGCCGCGAGCTGCTCGCCGACCATGTCACCGCGATGGTCTGCTGCACCGCCGTCGACACCGCGGGCGCGGCCCCCGGCCTCGACTGGCTCGACGGCCCGGCCCTCCTGATCGACGGTGAACGCCGGGGGGACCTGGGCAGCCCGGTCCTGAGCCTGGTCGAGGACGGCAACGCGACCCCGCTGCGCGCCTGGCTGCGCTCCCTGGGCGTCCGCCCGGAGAAGCCCGTCCGCCTGGTGTAGAGCCGGGTCCGCCGCCGGGCGCCCCTCCGGCGGTGCGGACGGGGAACTGCTGCCGGTGCCGGGGCGGCGGATGCCCCGCCCGTGCGGAGTCCAACGTTCCATTCACGTCAATTCGCGACGAACGGTGACGGAGTGCGTGCGTTATGTGATGTGCTGGAGACCGGCGCTGAACAATCGGCGCATCACAGCGGTCCCGGGGACACCGAGGGAGGGCGCAGCATGGGGGCGGAGCAGATCCGGCGATGGGAATCGGGCGCTCTCGCCCACGCGGTCACGGACCCCTTCGGGCAGGGCCCGCTCCCCTGGCTGCGCGGCGGCGAGCACTACTTCGGCGACACCGGCCAGGTCGTCCCCTGGTACGCCGACCCCAACCTGGCCCGGGGCGGCTCCGGCGGACCCCGTACCGCCGACGACGTACGCCGCCAGATCAAGGGCTTCGCGTCCACCGGCGCGGCGGCGCCCGGCGAGTCGATCGACTTCCACATCACCGTGGACCCGCCGCAGCAGTTCTCCGTCGACATCTACCGCATCGGGCACTACGCCGGCGACGGAGCGGCCAAGATCACCACCAGCCCCCGCCTCTCCGGCATCGTCCAGCCGTCCCCGCTCACCGCCGACCGCACCGTCTCCTGCCACCACTGGTGGCTCTCCTGGCGGCTGCAGATCCCCTCCTACTGGTCGATCGGCGCGTATGTCGCCGTGCTCACCACCGGTGACGGCTACCGCTCCCACATCCCCTTCACGGTCCGCGACGACCAGCCCGCCGACCTCCTGCTGCTCCTGCCCGACATCACCTGGCAGGCGTACAACCTCTACCCGGAGGACGGCCGCACCGGCGCCAGCCTCTACCACGCGTGGGACGAAGCCGGCCGGCTCCTGGGCGAGGAGGACGCCGCCATCACGGTCTCCTTCGACCGTCCGTACGCGGGCGCGGGCCTGCCCCTCCATGTCGGCCATGCCTACGACTTCATCCGCTGGGCCGAGCGGTACGGCTACGACGTCGCCTACGCCGACACCCGAGACCTCCACGCCGGCCGCGTCGACCCCACCCGCTACCGCGGACTGGTCTTCCCCGGCCACGACGAGTACTGGTCGGCCCCCATGCGCCGCACCGTCGAGCGCGCCCGCGACCACGGCACCTCACTCGTCTTCCTCTCCGCCAACACCATGTACTGGCAGGTCGAGCTCGGCCCGTCCGCCTCCGGCGTACCCGACCGCCTCCTCACCTGCCGCAAGCGCCGCGGCCCCGGGAAGCCCGCGCTGTGGCGCGAGATCGACCGGGCCGAGCAGCAGTTGCTGGGCATTCAGTACGCGGGACGGGTCCCGGAGCCGCACCCCCTGGTCGTACGGAACGCGGACCACTGGCTCTGGGAGGCGGCCGGCGCAGGCGACGGCGACGAGATCCCCGGGCTGGTCGCGGGCGAGGCCGACCGCTACTTCCCGCGCACCGCGCTCCCCGAGCACCAGGGCCGGATCCTGCTCGCCCACTCGCCCTACCAGGACGGCGACGGCGTCACCCGCCACCAGGAGACCTCGCTCTACCGCGCCCCCTCCGGCGCCCTGGTCTTCGCCTCCGGCACCTTCGCCTGGTCCCCGGCGCTGGACCGGCCCGGCCATATCGACACCCGAGTACAGCGCGCGACCGCCAATCTCCTCGACCGCATCTGCAAGCGGGACTAGAGGCTTCGAGAACGGCGAGAACGGCGAAGAGGCTCCGGGCCCCCCTGGCCGGGCCCGCCCTCCCGGCATACGGGAGAATCGGACCCGTTGGACATAACCACGGGGAGGAACCGTGTCCGGATTCGTCGAAAAGCCCGAGCCGCTTCAGGTGCCGGGCCTGGTACATCTGCACACCGGCAAGGTGCGCGACCTGTACGAGAACGAGGCGGGCGACCTCGTGATGGTCGCCAGCGACCGTATCTCCGCCTACGACTGGGTGCTGCCCACCGAGATCCCCGACAAGGGACGGGTCCTCACCCAGCTCTCGCTCTGGTGGTTCGAGCGCCTCCAGGACCTCGTCCCGAACCACGTCATCTCCACCGAGGTGCCCGCGGGCGCCCCCGCGGACTGGGCGGGCCGCACCCTCGTCTGCAAGTCCCTCCGGATGGTCCCCGTCGAGTGCGTCGCCCGCGGCTATCTCACCGGCTCGGGCCTGGCGGAGTACAACGAGTCCCGTACGGTCTGCGGCCTCGCACTGCCCGAGGGCCTCAGCGACGGCTCCGAGCTCCCCGCCCCGATCTTCACGCCCGCCACCAAGGCGGCCGTCGGTGATCACGACGAGAATGTCAGCTACGAGGAAGTGGCCCGCCAGGTCGGCGCGGAGACCGCCGCCCAGCTGCGCCAGACGACCCTCGCCGTGTACGGCAGGGCTCGCGGCATCGCCCGCGACCGCGGCATCGTCCTCGCCGACACAAAGTTCGAGTTCGGCTTCGAGGGCGACCGGTTGATCATCGCCGACGAGGTGCTGACGCCGGACTCGTCGCGCTTCTGGCCGGCCGCGACCTGGGAGCCGGGCCGCGCCCAGCCGTCGTACGACAAGCAGTACGTCCGTGACTGGCTGACCTCGCCCGCCTCCGGCTGGGACCGCAAGTGCGAGCAGCCGCCGCCCGCCCTCCCGCAGGAGATCACCGACGCGACCCGGGCCAAGTACCTGGAGGCGTACGAGCTCCTCACCGGGAACACCTGGTCATAGAGCACGAAGAAGGCCCCGGTCGCGATGACCGGGGCCTTCTTGCACTGAGCGGACGACCAGGTTCGAACTGGCGACCTCAACCTTGGCAAGGTTGCGCTCTACCAACTGAGCTACGTCCGCATGCGCCGTGGCGCGGAGACCACTATACCCAACCTCGCTCCCGTGCGAGCCGTACTGCCGTATGGCGATTCTCGGCCCCGAGCTTGGAGGCGGCCGAGGAGAGGTAATTCCGTACCGTCCCCTGGGACAGCGACGCCCGCTCCGCGATCTCCGCGACCGGCGCCCCGTCCGCCGCCAGCTCCAGCACCTCCGCCTCCCGGGCGGTCAGCGGAGAGTCCCCTGCCGAGATCGCGTCGGCCGCCAACTCCGGGTCCACATAACGGTTTCCGGCGTGCACCGTGCGGATGATCTCGGCCAGCCGCTGGGCGCTGACCGTCTTCGGTACAAAGCCCCGCACGCCCGCCACCAGCGCCCGTTTGAGATGGCCGGGCAGCCCGTGGCTCGTCACGATCATCGTCTTGCACCCGGGCAGTTCCGCTCTCAGAGATGTGGCCACCCTCACACCGTCCGCGCCGGGCATCTGAAGATCCAGCACCGCCACGTCCGGCCGGTGCGCCCGCGCCATGGCGAGCGCCTCGGGCCCTGTCGCGGCCTCGGCGACCACCACGAGATCGTCCTCGAGCCCGAGCAGCGCCGCCAGCGCGCCCCGGATCAGATGCTCGTCATCGGCGAGCAGTACCCGTACGGGCATGGTCATCGTGCCTCCTGCGGGAGGGGGATCTTCGCGGTCAGCCGGAACAGGCCCTTGTCGGTACGGCCGGCGCCCAGTGTGCCGTCGAGCGCGGCCAGCCGCTCACGCAGTCCCGCGAGCCCCGAACCGGGGGTGCCGGGCGCATCCGCCACCCCGCGCACCCCATCCATCCCATCCGCCGCATCCACCCTGGCCATCCCATCCGCCCCGGTCGCCCCGTCGTCGAGTCCGTCGTCGAGTCCGTCGTTCTCGACGACGAGTGCCACGCGTCCCCCCAGTGCCGCCAGGGAGATGGTGCAGCGCCGGGCGTCCCCGTGCCGCAGCACATTGGTCGTCGCTTCCCGTACGACCCATCCCAGCGCCGACTGGACCGCCTCCGGCAGCTCCCTGCCGTCCCCCTCGATCCGGCAGTCGATGCCCGCCGCCTTCAACACGCTCTGTGCGCCTTCCAGTTCCACCCCGAGCGACGCCTCCCGGTATCCGCGTACCACTTCCCGCAGCTCCTTCTGCGCCTCCCGGGCGATCCGCTGGACCTCCACCATCTGCGCCACCGCCTCGGGCCTCCCGCGCTGGGCCAGCTGCACGGCCAGCTCGCTCTTCAACGCGATCACCGCGAGATTCCGCCCGAGTACGTCGTGCATGTCCCGGCCGAAGCGCAGCCGTTCCTCCGCGACCGCCAGCCGCGCCTGTACGTCCCTGGCCTCCTCCGCCTGCCACATCACCTGCAGACTCCAGGCCCCGGGCCGTACGGTCACCACCGTCAGGAAGCAGCTGAGCAGCAGCATCGGAAGCAGCGCGGCCAGCGCGCCGCCGCGCACTCCGACGGCCGCGAAGACCCCGAAGTGCAGCGCGGCGAACACCACGTACTGCAGCAGGAAGGTCCGGACCGGTACGAGCAGGGAGTACGGAATCGTCAAGGCCAGCGGAATGTCCATCATGAGGAACGCGACCCCGCCGTCCTCGATGCCGTTCACCGCCACCAGTGCCGCCACCAGTGCCACCGCCACGCCCAGCAGCACCAGCGGCGCCACCAGCCGCACACGCGGGAAGACCGATGTGCCGAGATAGTGGTCGAACGCCGGGCCGATGGAGCGGTTGCTGACCACGCACTGCGCGATGTTCACCGCCAACAGCGCCGCGCCGAGGGCCAGGTGCAGCGGCTCGTCCCGGAGGCCTGAGAGGAGCGGGAGTGCGCTCCAGGTCGCCATCAGGAACCAGACCAGGACGCACAGGGTGGCGCGCGAGTAGAGGTCAATCTTCTGCAGCCTGCTGCGCGCCTGCCACCGATCGCGCCAGCGGCGCACCCGTCCGACCACCATCTCCCCGCCCCCGTCTGCCGTCCTGAGTCTCTGCTCCGTCAGCGTCGCGGCTCCCAGCGGAACCACTTGCGCACAGCAAACACGGCGACGATGGTCCAGGCCACCACGACCGCAGCCTGACCGAGGGTCTCGGCCCCGCTCGCCCCGCCCGTCCAGCCGCTCCTGATCAGGCCGATCACCGGGGTCAGCGGCAGCAGTTCACAGGCCGACGCGAGCTTGTCCGGCATCACATCCAGCGGGACGACCATGCCCGAACCCGCCATCGACAGCAGCAGCATGGGCAGCACCGCGATCTGGGCGCCCTCGGCGGACTTGGTCGTCGCCGCGGTCGCCGCCGCCAGCGCGCAGATCATCGCCAACCCCAGCACCAGGCCGGCCAGGGCGAGCCACACCGCTTGGGGAGCGGGGACGTCCATCACGACCGTGCAGCCGACCGCGAGCGCGACGCACTGCACCAGGCCGAGCACCACCGACGGGATCGAGGCACCGGCCAGGATCTCCCGGTCGCGCAGCTCGCCGGTGCGCAGCCGCTTCAGTACGAGCTCCTCGCGCCGTACGACGAACACGCCGACCAGCGTCGAGTAGACGGTGAAGAGGAGCGAGAAGCCGAGCGCACCGGGCAGCAGCACGGTTCCCATCGTCAGCCCGGTGTCCTCCAGTTCCATGCCGTCGACCGCCGAGGACATGGACAGGGTGAGCATCGCGGGCAGGACCAGTGCCGTGAGAAGAGTGGCCTTGTTGCGCCCCAGCAGCGTCAGTTCGGCGCGGGCGAGCGCGGCCATCCGGGTCCCGGCGCTCTTCACCGGCCGCGCGGATGCCGCGGCACCGGCGCCCTCCGTGCCGAGAGTGGCCGGCGCCGTGTCCGTGGTGCTCATCGGGTGGTCTCCTGTTCCCGGGCGATGTGCAGAAAGGCCTCTTCCAGCGAGGCGGAGCGGACATCGAGCCCGCGCAGTTCGACCTGGTTCTCCTGGGCCCACAACAGCAGCCCGGTGGCGGCACGCTGGAGTTCGGAGGTCCGCAGTCGTACGGTCCGCCCTGCCGTTTCGTGGCTGTTGATCCCGAGCGGCGCGAGCGGCGGCAGATCGCCGACGAGGTAGCCGTCGGGCAGCTCGAAGGAGATGTGCGAGGGCTGCGCGGCGACGACCTCGTCGACCCGGCCGCGGGCCGCGATCCGCCCGTTGTGCAGGATCGCGAGCCGGTCGGCCAGCTCCTCGGCCTCCTCCAGATAGTGCGTGGTCAGCAGCACGGTCGTGCCGCTGTCGCGCAGTGTCCGCACCAACTCCCAGGTCTCGCGCCGCCCTTCGGCGTCCAGTCCGGTCGTCGGCTCGTCAAGGAAGAGCACTTCGGGCCGGGAGAGCAGCGCCATGGCCAGGTCCAGCCGGCGCCTCTCGCCCCCGGACAGCTGCTTCACCCGCACGTTCGCGCGCCGCGGAAGCCCCACCATGTCCAGGGCCTCGTCGACCGGCCGTGCGCCACTGGTGCAGCCCGCCCACATCCGTACGGTCTCGGCGACCGTCAGCTCGGAGGAGAACCCGGCCTCCTGGAGCATCACCCCGGTACGGGGCCGTACGGCGGCGCGCTCGGTGTACGGATCGTGGCCGAGTACCCGTACGGTGCCGGCGGTCGGGCGGGCGAGTCCCTCCAGCAGTTCCACTGTGGAGGTCTTGCCCGCGCCGTTCGTACCGAGCAGCGCGAAGAGTTCGCCGCGCGCCACCGAGAACGAGATCCCGGATACGGCCTCGAAGCCCCCGGCGTAGGTACGCCGCAGCTCCTCGACCTCGATCACATCTGCCATGCCTTCAGCCATGACTCCAGCCTTCCGCCGTCGCGGGGCGGGCAGCAGTGCGTGCTGTCACCACTGCTCATGACAAATGTCATCGGAGGGAAAGGCCGGGGATCAGCCGGTCGCACGGGGGCGTGCGCATACGAAGAAGGCCCTGGTCGATTCGACCAGGGCCTTCGTTCTCTGAGCGGACGACGAGATTCGAACTCGCGACCCTCACCTTGGCAAGGTGATGCTCTACCAACTGAGCCACGTCCGCATTGCTGCCGCTCAGCTCTCACTGAACGGTGCGACCACCACTCTACCTGATCCACTTCAGTGGATCGGTAAAGCGATGCAGAGCGGGTGACAGGAATTGCACACTGCGCCTTCCCCCTGGAAGGGGGATGTTCTACTACTGAACTACACCCGCACGCTGCGTGAGGTGGGGCCTTGCGGCCTCGCCCCTCGGCGTGTTCCAGACTTTAGCCGATCAGCAGGGGTGCAGCGCAACTCGGTGCGGCGCGCGACCTCAACTCGCCTCGCGGAAGGCCTCGTAGACCCGCTTGGGGATCCGGCCGCGGGCCGGCACCTCCATCTTGTTGGACTGCGCCCAGGCCCGTACGGCGGCCGGAGCGGGCGCCAGGGCGGTGTGCCGGTACGAGATGCGGGACTTGTCATGCTTGCTGGCGTTTGTCTGCTTTCGCCCGGCCGCCATGTACGGGGCCAGGGCCTTGCGCAGTTTCTTTGCATTGGAGGGATTGAGGTCGATCTCGTACGACTTCCCGTCCAGGGCGAAGGCGACCGTTTCCGCCGCTTCTCCGCCGTCGATGTCGTCGGAGAGCGTGACCACTACTCGCTGAGCCACGGATATCGGTCCTTTCCTGCGGTATCACCGGTTCTGGCATGCGGGGATACCGGCTTTCCGGCTGTTGAGGGGCAATGCTGCTTTCCTCTGTATTCCTTTGTACAGCGGTCGGTGGCGCAGTGGGAAGCCCAGCCAATTACATGCGCGTGTCCCGCGGCAATGGTGGGATGGATTTTTCCCTGAATTTTCCCCGAGTGTTCTCTTGATATCTACCCGCGTAGATTTTTCGGGCGGGTACGCTGAGGGAACCGCCCTCGCAACACACCACCGGGAGTGCCCGTGGCACGCGTCGTAGTTGACGTCATGCTCAAGCCCGAGATCCTCGACCCCCAGGGACAAGCGGTGCAGCGCGCACTGCCCCGTCTCGGATTCGATGGAATCGCGGACGTACGTCAGGGAAAGCGCTTCGAACTGGAGGTGGAGGGGCCGGTCGATGACGCCGCCCTCGCCCGCATCCATGAGATGGCCGAAACGTTCCTCGCCAACACCGTCATCGAGGACTTCGTCGTAAAGGTGGAGTCGTGACCGCTCGTATCGGAGTCGTCACCTTCCCCGGGACGCTGGATGACAAGGACAGCCTTCGGGCTGTCCGGCTGGCGGGCGCCGAGCCCGTTTCGCTCTGGCACCGCGACAAGGACCTGAAGCAGGTCGATGCTGTCGTGCTGGCCGGAGGTTTCTCCTACGGCGACTACCTGCGGGCCGGAGCGATCGCCCGGTTCTCGCCCGTGATGGAAACGATCATCGAGCAGGCCAAGGCCGGTCTGCCGGTCCTCGGTATCTGCAACGGCTTCCAGATCCTCACCGAGTCGCACCTGCTGCCGGGCGCGATGCTCCAGAACAACCACCTCCACTTCATCTGCCGTGAGCAGAAGCTGCGGGTGGAGACGAGCGGGACGGCCTGGACGGCGGACTACACCGCCGGTCAGGAGATCAGGATTCCCCTCAAGAACATGGACGGGCGGTACGTCGCCGACGAGCGCACGCTCGACGAGCTCGAGGCCGAGGGCCGTGTCGCCTTCCGGTATCTCGACTTCAATCCGAACGGCTCGCTCCGTGACATCGCGGGCATCACCAATGCCGCGGGCAATGTGGTGGGTCTGATGCCGCACCCCGAGCACGCCGTGGAGCCGCTGATCGGTACGGGCCGTACCGACGGTCTCGGATTCTTCACCTCGATCCTGAAGAAGCTGGTCAACGCATGACTCTCGACACCGTCAAGCACGCCACCGAGACCCCCGGGGCCGAGCAGCCCTGGAAGGAGCTCGGCCTCAAGCAGGACGAGTACGACCGGATCCGGGTGATCCTGGGCCGCCGTCCGACTGGTGCCGAGCTCGCGATGTACTCGGTGATGTGGTCGGAGCACTGCTCGTACAAGAGCAGCAAGGTGCATCTGAAGCAGTTCGGCGAAAAGGTCCCCGCCAACGACGCGATGCTCGTCGGGATCGGCGAGAACGCCGGTGTGGTGGACGTGGGCCAGGGTTACGCGGTGACCTTCAAGGTCGAGTCGCACAACCACCCCAGCTACATCGAGCCCTACCAGGGTGCGGCCACCGGCGTCGGCGGCATCGTCCGCGACATCCTCGCCATGGGTGCCCGCCCGGTCGCCGTCGTCGACCCCCTGCGCTTCGGTGCGGCCGACCACCCCGACACCAAGCGCGTCCTGCCGGGCGTGGTGGCGGGCATCGGCGGCTACGGCAACTGCCTCGGTCTGCCCAACATCGGCGGCGAAGTCGTCTTCGACGCGTGCTACCAGGGCAACCCGCTGGTCAACGCCGGATGCATCGGTGTGATGAAGCACGAGGACATCCACCTCGCGCAGGCGTCCGGCCCGGGCAACAAGGTCATCCTCTACGGCGCCCGCACGGGCGGCGACGGCATCGGCGGCGTCTCGGTCCTCGCGTCCGAGACCTTCGACTCGACGGGTCCCGCCAAGCGTCCGGCCGTCCAGGTCGGTGACCCGTTCCAGGAGAAGCTCCTCATCGAGTGCACCCTGGAGATCTTCCAGGAGAAGCTGGTCGCCGGTATCCAGGACCTCGGCGGCGCGGGCCTGTCGTGCGCCACGAGCGAGCTGGCGTCCGCCGGCTCCGGCGGTATGCGGGTCGAGCTGGACACGGTGCCGCTGCGCGATGCGACGCTCTCGCCCGAGGAGATCCTCATGAGCGAGTCGCAGGAGCGGATGTGCGCGATCGTCGAGCCGGGCAACGTCGAGCGGTTCATGGAGATCTGCGAGAAGTGGGACGTCATCGCCACCGTCATCGGTGAGGTCACCGAGGGCGAGCGGCTGGAGATCTTCTGGCACGGCGAGCAGATCGTGGACGTACCGCCGCGGTCGGTGGCGCACGAGGGGCCGACGTACCACCGGCCCTACGCCCGCCCCGACTGGCAGGACACGCTCCAGGCCGACGACGCGAACAAGCTTCCCCGGCCGGCCGGCTCGGCCGAGCTGCGGGAGCAGGTGCTGAAGCTGGTCGCGTCGCCGAATCAGGCGTCGAAGGCGTGGATCACCGATCAGTACGACCGGTTCGTGCAGGGCAACACCATCCTGGCGATGCCGGAGGATGCGGGCATGGTCCGCATCGACGCGGAGACGAACCTGGGTGTGGCCATGGCCACCGACGGAAACGGCCGCTACACCAAGCTCGACCCGTACACCGGTGCGCAGCTGGCGCTCGCGGAGGCGTACCGCAATGTCGCCGCCTCCGGGGCCAGGCCGCTCGCGATCTCGGACTGCCTGAACTTCGGTTCGCCCGAGGACCCGGCCGTCATGTGGCAGTTCGCCGAGGTCACCCGTGGTCTCGCGGACGGCTGCCTGCAGCTGGGCACCCCGGTCACCGGCGGCAATGTCTCGCTCTACAACCAGACCGGTGACACCGCGATCCACCCCACCCCCGTGGTGGCGGTCCTCGGTGTGATCGACGACGTCACCCGCCGCACGCCGATCGCGTTCGCCGAGGAGGGCCAGCTCCTCTATCTGCTCGGTGACACGCGGGAGGAGTTCGGCGGCTCGGCCTGGTCCGAGGTCGTCCACGACCACCTCGGCGGGCTTCCGCCGGCGGTGGATCTGGACCGCGAGAAGCTGCTGGGCGAGATCCTGATCTCCGCCTCCCGCGACGGCATGATCGATGCCGCCCACGACCTGTCCGACGGCGGCCTGATCCAGGCAGTCGTCGAGTCCTGTCTGCGTGGCGGCACCGGCGCACGTCTGATCGTCCCCGAGGGGCTGGACGCCTTCACCTTCCTGCTGAGCGAGTCCGCCGGCCGTGCGGTCGTCGCCGTCCCCCGCAGCGAGGAGCTCCGCTTCAACGACATGTGCGGAGCGCGGGGTCTGCCCGTGACCCGTATCGGTGTCGTGGACGGTGACGAGGTCGAGGTCCAGGGCGAGTTCAGTATCCCGCTGACCGAGCTCCGCACTGCCCACGAGGAGACCATCCCCGGTCTGCTGGTCTGACGCACCACGACTGCGGACTGCCGACCACCGACAGCCGACAGAGCCCCTGCCCGCACCCGGGCAGGGGCTCTGTCGTTTTGGGGTTGCATGAGATTACGTAATTACGTAGGTTGGGAACATGGATCTGGAAGAGCGCGTCGCCGAGCTGGAACGCCGGCTCGCGGCGCTGGAGAGTGCGGGGACGGCCGAGGGCACCCCGAAGGCCCCGTCCGCCCCGCAGCTGGGTGACGGCAGGTTCTGGGCGCTCGAAGGCCTGAAGGAGCAGCTCGCCGAAGCCGAGGCGCCCGACGGGGGCGTCCTGTTCACCGGCGCCGTACGACTGCCGACACAGGAGCACTACGAGTGGCAGTACGGCGCGCTCACCGAAGGGCTCCTCGAAGCCGACTGGGCGGAGACCGCCGAGTCCTTCACCGCGCTCGGTCACGAGGTACGGCTGCGGCTGCTGCGCGAGATTCTCGGCGGCCGGCGCACGGCTGCCGAACTGACCGAGCTCGAAGGGCTCGGCACAACCGGCCAGATCTACCACCATCTGCGCCTGCTGACCGGCGCGGGCTGGCTCCACACGCCGAGCCGTGGCCGCTACGAGGTGCCCGGCACCCGGGTCGTGCCGCTGCTCGTGGTCCTGACCGCCGCCCGCCCGTAATCGCGGCATTCACGCTTTCGCGCAATCGAGAAGGGGGAACGACATGTCCGTCCGCAAACTGCTCATGATCCTCTACCGCTGCTGCATCGTGGCCTTCCTCGCTCTGGTCGTCGTCGCCACTCTCACCGAGATGGCCATGGCGTGGGTCTGGCTGCCGGCGGCGATCGTGGTCGCCATCGCGCTCGGCATGAGCCGCAAGGCCCGCGCGGAACAGGCACAGAGGCCGCCGACGGTCGAGGTGGACGCGCCGGTGACCGGCCGCTGGTCGGCGCTGAACAGCCCGGCGGACAAGGTCCCCAGCCATGGCACGCACGCCTACGGGCAGACGTACGCGATCGACATCGTGGCCGACCCGGAGGCGGAGGGCGGTGTCGAGAACGGTGCCGAGAAGGGCGTCGAGGGCGGGGCTGAGAAGGGTGCCGACAATGGTGCGCGTCCGCCTTTCCGGTGGCTGTGGCCGATAGTCCGGCGCAACAGCGACTTCCCGGCCTTCGGCGCCCCGCTGCTCTCGGTGGCCGACGCGACCGTCGTTCACGCGAGCGACAGCCAGCGCGACCACCTCAGCCGGAACTCCCTCCCGGCGCTGGTCTTCATGCTGCTCATCGAGGGGGCCGTACGGGAGATCAGCGGCGCCTCCCGCATCGTGGGCAACCACATCGTTCTCGACCTGGGCGACGGCACGTACGCCATGTACGCGCACGTCCAGCGCGGCTCGCTCGCCGTCCGCGAGGGCGACCGCGTCCTGGCCGGCCAGCAGCTCGCCCGCTGCGGGAACTCCGGCAACTCCAGCGAGCCGCATGTCCACTTCCAGCTGATGGACGGACCGGACTTGGATGCGGCGCGGGGGATCCCGTTCCGGTGGCGGGGCGTCGGCGTCCCGCGCAACGGCGAGGCGTTCACCGCCGGGGAGCAGGCGCTGCCCGCAGTCTGACGGCTTCGGCGGCTGCGCTCACGCCCGGCGGACCGGCGCAGGGACCGGCGGACCGGCGGACCCGCGTAGGGACGGTGAGCGCCCCGCCCGTTGTCGTACCCACCCTTTACTGTCGGTCTCATGCCACCGGCCAAGAAGCGCACCCGCAGTTACGACCCGGCCAAGATCCGCGCCGCCGTGCTCGCCCAGTTCGAGAACGTACGGCAGGCCGTGGGCACCCTCACGCCCGAGCAGCTCACCCTGCCCACCCGCCTCGGGGACTGGTCCGTGCGCGATCTGGCCGCGCATCTCGCCATGTCTGTCGGGGTCGTCAGCCGGAACCTCGCGCTCGTGGAGCCGGAGAAGCAGGAAGTCGCTCTGCTGGACTGGCCGTTCGCGACGGTCACCGTCGCCGGGCAGGTCGACGAGGACACCAGGGCGATCGCGGCGGGCGCGGAGACCGGCGAGCTGTACGCGCGAACGGCCGCCCGTATCCAGGAGTTGCTGCCCGGCGTTCCGGACGCCCGGCTGCTGCCTACCCGGTTCGGTGCCATGCGCCTCGGAGACTTCCTGGTCACCCGAACGGTAGAACTCATCGTCCACACCGACGACCTGAACGACGCGACCGGGCTCGGTATCCCGTACGACCGTCAGGCGCTCGCCGCCTGCACCCGGCTCCTTGCGGACGCCCTCGCGGTGAAGGCGCCCGGAGCCTCCACGGAGGTGCGGATCCCGCCGTTCGCCGTCGTCCAGTGCGTCGAGGGTCCGCGGCACACGCGCGGCACTCCGCCCAATGTCGTCGAGACGGACCCGCTGACCTGGATCCGGCTCGCCACCGGACGTACGGAGTGGAGCGAGGCCATCGAGGCGGCGAAGGTCAGCGCGAGCGGCGAGCGGGCGGATCTCTCGGCACTGCTGCCGATCCTCGGCTGACCTCTGCCGAGCCCCCTGCCCACGCCCCTGCCGAAGCCCCCTGCCCACGCCCCCGCCGAGCCCCCTGCCCACGCCCCCGCCGACGACAGGGGCCCGGCAGCGGCCCGGCAACAGGGCCGACAGCCATCCGGAGCAGCCAGGGAACCGGAGCCCCAGGTGCCCCGTCCCATCGGTATGCGTAACCAGCTGAGCATTCCTGTCACCGCCCTGGCCCTCCTCGCTCTTGCCGCCTGCGGCACGGAATCGGGTTCCGGATCAGGTGACGGCGGCGACGGAGGCGGGTCGGTCACGACCGACCTGCCCGTCACCGGCGTGCACTGGTCCGTGGACAGCGTGACCGTCGACGGCAGGAAGTCCGCGGCACCGGCCGGCGCGAACGTCGAGATCACCACCAAGGGCCGGGCCCAGGGCAACTACGGCTGCAACCACTTCGGAGCCGACGTCGACGTCAAGGGCGACACGATCACCGTGGGCCCGGGCGAGATGACCGAGATGGGCTGCGCCAAGAAGATCCAGGGCTTCGAGGACGCCCTGCGGGCCGCCTTCTCCGGCAAGCTCAAGGCCAGGCTCACCGACGGCAAACTCACCCTGACCACCGAGAAGGGCGATGCGATCGCTCTCACCGCCGAGCGCCCGTCCCCGCTGGTGGGCACCAAGTGGTCCGTGAACTCGCTGCTCTCGGACGAGACCGCGACCTCCCTGCCCGCCGGTACGGAGAAGAAGGCACATCTGACCTTCGGCAAGGACGGTGCGGTACGCGGCAACCTCGGCTGCAACAACTTCACCAGCACCGCGAAGGTCTCCGGCTCCAGCGTCACCTTCGGCCGCATCGCCAGCACCCGGAAGCTGTGCCCGGGCCCCGAGATGGACCTGGAGCGCGAAGTGCTCAAGGTCCTCAAGGGGACGGTGACGTACGAGCTGCAGCACCGCGGCCTGTCCCTCACCGCGGCGAACGGCAAGGGACTGGCGGCGATGGCGGCTCCCGCCGCGAAGTGACGCGGAGTGTCGCGGAGTGTCGCGAAGCGATGAGTGCCGCGAAGTGATCAGCGGGAGCACGGCAGCAGCCCGGCGTCCGTCGCCTCCCACGCGGCCCGCAGCGCGTCGAGCCGCCCCGGCTCGACGCCGGCCGTGTCCGCCTGCTCCCGCGCGTCCTCGGTAAGCCGGAGGCGCGGGGGTGGTTCGTACTGGATCGCGCTCGCGGCACGGACCGGATCGACGTGGCGGCGCTCCGCCAGCGTGACCGTGCGGTCACCAAGGGGCTGAGACGCTGCATGGGTCAGGACCTGTCGAGTCTCCGCGTACCTGTCAACGATCGTCCCGCAATGTGGACGGTCATGTGGACACTCGCCCACCCGGCGCGGCCGCGGTCAACGCCCCGCCGCCCACCTCGTATCCACCCCGCCACGGACCCTCCGTACACCCCGCCCTGTACGCGATTCCCGGCCTTCCGGCATCCCCAATTCGGACCAGTGGTCGATCTCGCCTACACTCGGTGCCGTGCCACGTGGTGACGGACGACTCAACCACGACCTGCTCCCCGGTGAGAAAGGCCCCCAGGACGCTTGCGGCGTCTTCGGTGTCTGGGCTCCGGGTGAAGAGGTCGCGAAGCTCACTTACTTCGGGCTCTACGCCCTCCAACATCGAGGCCAGGAATCCGCGGGAATCGCGGTGAGCAACGGCTCCCAGATCCTCGTCTTCAAGGACATGGGCCTGGTTTCCCAGGTCTTCGACGAGACTTCCCTCGGCTCCCTCCAAGGTCATATCGCGGTCGGTCACGCCCGCTACTCGACCACGGGTGCCTCCGTGTGGGAAAACGCGCAGCCGACCTTCCGGGCCACGGCCCACGGCTCGATCGCGCTCGGCCACAACGGGAACCTCGTCAACACCGCCGAGCTGGCCGAGATGGTCGCCGAGCTCCCCAAGGAAAACGGCCGGGCCACCCAGCTCGCCGCCACCAACGACACGGATCTGGTCACCGCGCTCCTCGCGGGCCAGACCGACGACGACGGCAAGCCGCTCACCGTGGAGGCCGCTGCCGCCAAGGTCCTCCCGGGTGTCCGGGGCGCCTTCTCCCTCGTCTTCATGGACGAGGGCACCCTGTACGCGGCGCGCGACCCGCAGGGCATCCGCCCGCTCGTCCTCGGCCGCCTCGAACGCGGCTGGGTCGTCGCGAGCGAGTCCGCCGCCCTGGACATCTGCGGCGCCAGCTACGTCCGGGAGATCGAGCCGGGCGAGCTCATCGCGATCGACGAGAACGGCCTCCGCACCTCCCGGTTCGCAGAAGCGAAGCCCAAGGGATGTGTCTTCGAGTACGTCTACCTGGCGCGCCCCGACACCGACATCGCCGGCCGGAACGTCTATCTCTCCCGTGTGGAGATGGGCCGCAAGCTCGCCAAAGAAGCCCCGGTCGACGCGGACCTGGTGATAGCGACGCCGGAGTCCGGCACCCCCGCCGCCATCGGTTACGCCGAGGCCAGCGGCATTCCGTACGGCTCCGGCCTGGTGAAGAACGCCTATGTGGGCCGTACCTTCATCCAGCCGTCCCAGACCATCCGCCAGCTGGGCATCCGCCTCAAGCTGAACCCCCTCAAGGAAGTCATCCGGGGCAAGCGCCTGGTGGTCGTGGACGACTCGATCGTCCGCGGCAACACCCAGCGCGCCCTGGTCAAGATGCTCCGCGAGGCCGGCGCCGCCGAGGTCCACATCCGGATCTCGTCCCCGCCGGTGAAGTGGCCCTGCTTCTTCGGCATCGACTTCGCGACCCGTGCCGAGCTGATCGCCAACGGCATGACCGTCGACGAGATCGCCACCTCGATGGGCGCGGACTCCCTCTCGTACATCTCCCTCGAGGGCATGATCGAGGCGACCACGATCGCCAAGCCCAATCTCTGCCGTGCGTGCTTCGACGGCGAGTACCCGATGGACCTTCCCGACCCCGAGCTGCTCGGCAAGCAGCTTCTGGAGACCGAGCTGGCGGGCGGCTCCGATGCCGCCGACGCGCTCCGTCGCCCGTAAGCCCCTGCAGTACGACACGAAAGTTCTCCAGCATGCCTGCTGAATCTTCTGAGCGTGCGCCGCACGCGGGCACCGGTGCCAGCTACGCAGCCGCGGGCGTCGACATCGAAGCGGGCGACCGCGCCGTCGAGCTCATGAAGGAGTGGGTGAAGAAGACGCAGCGCCCCGAGGTCCTCGGCGGCCTCGGCGGTTTCGCCGGCCTCTTCGACGCCTCCGCCCTCAAGCGTTACGAGCGCCCGCTGCTCGCCTCCGCCACCGACGGCGTCGGCACAAAGGTCGATCTCGCCCGCAGGATGGGTGTGTACGACACGATCGGCCACGACCTGGTCGGTATGGTCGTCGACGACCTGGTCGTCTGCGGTGCCGAGCCGCTGTTCATGACCGACTACATCTGTGTCGGCAAGGTCCACCCCGAGCGGGTCGCCGCGATCGTGAAGGGCATCGCCGAGGGCTGTGTCCTGGCCGGCTGCGCGCTGGTCGGCGGCGAGACCGCCGAGCACCCGGGCCTGCTGGGCGAGGACGACTTCGACGTCGCCGGCGCCGGTACGGGTGTGGTGGAGGCAGACCGGCTGCTGGGCGCGGATCGTATCCGTACGGGTGACCTGGTCATCGCGATGGCATCCTCCGGCCTTCACTCCAACGGGTACTCGCTGGTGCGGCATGTGGTCTTCGACCGCGCGGGCATGTCCCTGGACCAGGAGGTCGAGGAGTTCGGCCGGACCCTGGGCGAGGAGCTGCTGGAGCCCACGAAGATCTACTCGCTGGACTGTCTGGCGCTGACCCGGACGACCGAGGTGCATGCGTTCAGCCACATCACCGGCGGCGGTCTTGCCAACAACCTGGCCCGGGTGATCCCGGACGGTCTGCATGCGACGGTCGACCGTTCGACCTGGACGCCGGGCGCGGTCTTCGACCTCGTCGGCAAGGCCGGCCGGGTGGAGCGCCTGGAGCTGGAGAAGACCCTGAACATGGGTGTCGGCATGATGGCCGTCGTCCCCGGCGAGTCGGTCGACGCGGCACTGGCCACCCTGGCCGACCGGGGCGTTGACGCCTGGGTCGCCGGCGAGATCACCGAGCGGGGCGACCACACCACGGGCGCGACCCTGACCGGCGACTACGCAAGCTGAGGCCGAGCCCGCACGGGCAGCGCGAAACCCGGTCCGGGGCGTGGGCCTCGGACCGGGTCACGTGGAAATGCTTTTTGAGGTGTACGTACGTCAAGCGCCGCGGCGCTGCGACGACGGGCCGGACTCTTCGTCCTCGTCATCGTCGTCGTTGTACAGCTCCGCGTACTGTGCGTACGGGTCATCTTCCTCGTCGTCGTCCTCGAACGGCTCAGCGTTCGGTGGTTGACTCGAAGGCGATGCGCCCAGCTCATTGGCCAGACGCGAGAGGTCAGTCCCGCCGCTGTTGTACTTCAGCTGGCGGGCGACCTTCGTCTGCTTGGCCTTGGCCCGGCCGCGCCCCATGGCTCGACCCCCTCGGTGACGGGGCTCGACGGCCCCAGAGTCTTGACACGCGTTCATGATTCAGAACGGGCTCTCCGTGGAGAGACCGGTCCGTAGGGCTTCAACGGTACCTGCTTCCGCGGCCATACGGTACGCCGCCCGCATGACGCGCCACTTCGCAGAACCCTCGAGGCGCCCCGTCCTCGCTGGTCAACTGCGATTTTAACCTCTTCTTGGCGGTCGACCCGCCGACCGGGGTGAGTCTTGTCTCCCCAGGCAGGCGGGCCGGGCCCCGCCCCGGTCAGCGGACGCGGGCGTCCGCCATGCGCTGTTCGGCGATCCGGTCCGCCGCCGCGGCCGGCGGAATACCGTCATCCTTCGCACGTGCGAATATTGCCAGCGTGGTGTCGAAGATCTTCGCAGCCTTCGCCTTGCACCGGTCGAAGTCGAAGCCGTGCAGCTCGTCGGCGACCTGGATCACACCGCCGGCGTTCACCACGTAGTCGGGGGCGTAGAGGATCCCGTGGTCCGCGAGGTCCTTCTCCACACCCGGGTGCGCCAGCTGGTTGTTGGCCGCGCCGCAGACCACGGTCGCCGTGAGAGCGGTGACGGAGTCGTCGTTGAGGGCGCCGCCGAGCGCACAGGGCGCGTAGACGTCCAGGCCCTCGGTGCGGATCAGGGCGTCGGTGTCCGCGGCCGCGGTGACCCTGCCCGGGTGCTTGTCCAGGATCCGGCGTACGGACTCCTCGCGCACATCCGTGATCACGACCTCGGCGCCGTCCTGCAGCAGATGCTCGACCAGGTGGTGCCCGACCTTGCCGACGCCCGCGACGCCGACCTTGCGGCCGCGCAGCGTCGGGTCGCCCCACAAGTGCTGCGCCGAGGCCCGCATGCCCTGGAAAACGCCGAAGGCGGTCAGCACGGACGAGTCGCCCGCGCCGCCGTTCTCGGGGGAGCGGCCGGTCGCCCAGCGTGTCGCGCGCGCCACGACGTCCATGTCCGCGACATACGTGCCGACGTCGCAGGCCGTCACATAGCGGCCACCGAGGGAGTCCACGCAGCGGCCGTAGGCCAGCAGCAGCTCTGTCCGCTGGCGGCCTTCGATCTTCGCGGAGTCACCGATGATCACGGCCTTGCCGCCGCCGTGGTCGAGCCCGGCCATGGCGTTCTTGTACGACATGCCCCGGGAGAGGTTCAGCGCGTCCGCGACGGCCTCTTCCTCGGTGGCGTAGGGGTAAAAGCGGGTGCCGCCCAGGGCCGGGCCCAGGGCGGTCGAGTGGAGGGCGATAACGGCCTTCAGGCCGGAGGCGCGGTCCTGGCACAGCACGACTTGCTCGTGGCCGCCCTGGTCCGACCGGAACAGGGTGTGCAGTACATCAGGAACGCCGGTCACATCGGTCACGGTGGTGACTCCCAAGTACGAAGCGGCGGGGGAAGGCCTTCCTGTGGGTGGGGAAGGCCCGAGTTTGGCAAGAGGGTAAGTCCTACGCGTGCGTAGATCCGAAGCAGTGCTCAGGATCACCCCCTGGCGGAGTACCGGCGTGGAAGGATTCGGGGCATGCCAGCGCTGTCCTCGGTCCTCATCCCGTACGCGTCCTATCTGCGGGTCTACGAGCCGCTGGCTGCCTTTCCGGAGCCCGAACGGAGCCACTGGGCCCGTTATGCCCGCCGGGAGGCCACCCCCACCGCCCAGGACGAACTGAGACGTTCCCTGGCCGACTTGCTGCCCACTCCGCCCGTCCCGGTGCCGGTCCACGAGAGCGGTGACGCCTTCGTCACAGAGGTGGACGAGGTGGTGTGCGTCTGTCCGTGGCGGACCCGGCTGCGCGGCTGGCTGGCGCTGGAGGAGCTGGCGGAGCGGCTGCCCCCCGCGCTGCTGGACGCGGTGCTGCCGCCGGTGGTACGCGGGCAGGCGGCCGCGGACTACGAGCAGTGGCGCGAGCGCAATCCGGACGCACGGCCGTGGATCATGACGTCGCTGTGGCAGGTGCCGGTGCGCTGGTTCGTGCTCTTCGGTGACGAGGAGCGTGAGTACGAGGCCGCGGGGCCGGCCGTGGTGCCGGTGCTGCGCTACCGGACGCCGATGGTGCAGGCCAGGCGGCGGGTGGCCCGGACCCTGAAGACGCTCAGGGAGTCGGTCGACGATGGCCTGCTGGCCGATGGCCTGCTAGAAGTGGGTCGGTGGCTGGAGGAGTTCCATCCGCGCTCCCTGGTCGAGCTGGACTACGGCGGCCTGGTGCACGCCCTTCCCGGGTCGCAGCTCGCCGAGGACCGCTCGGCGGCGGATGTGGCCGAGGGGATCGCGGCGCTGGCGGCCGGAGACGGTGAGGGCGCGGGTGAGGCGTACGGACGGCTCATGGAGCGCTGGCGGACCGTCAGGGACCGTCAGTTCGCGAACTGAGCGCTGCTGCCGGGCGTCGCCCGCGGCCCCCGGACGGCTCTTGGGCCGCGTCTTGGACCGTCTCTCGGGCCGGCTGTCGGGCGGGCTGTCGGGCGGGGCCGGGACCGCACCTGGGGCCATCGCGGCCCTTTGTTCGGGACGTAGGTCCCGATCCGGGCCTTTGTCTCAAGCGTGACGGACGGCACTTACTGGGCCCTTGCGCCCATCACCCACCCTCGTGTCAAAATAGGACAAGGAGTCCGGGGAGGGCTCCTTCCGTCCAACTGTGGGCGGATTACTCTGCATTGCACTCTATGGGGGGTCTGATGACTCCTGATCGCTCTGTGACTGATCGTCACTGTGGTGTGACTGTCCGCTATGGCATGGTCCATCGGACTTCCGCCGCTGATGAACACCTGAGAGGGCAATTCCATCGGTTTGGCCGACGTGGCTGGACAGATGGTGTAGTTGTAGTGCCGAGGACAAGCCGTTCGTCCTATAACCGACTCGGCCCGCGTCCGCCATTTCGGGCAACGCGGGTCAAGGTGCAGAATTTAGAGGAAAGAACCGAGATGGTTCGGTTCTCCCGAGGAGGCCGCTCATGACCGCTCGCACCCCTGATGCCGAGCCGCTGCTGACCCCGGCTGAGGTTGCCACGATGTTCCGCGTGGACCCGAAGACGGTCACCCGTTGGGCAAAGGCTGGCAAGCTCACGTCCATCCGCACGCTCGGTGGACATCGCCGGTACCGCGAGGCAGAGGTCCGCGCACTGCTTGCGGGTATTCCGCAGCAGCGCAGCGAGGCCTGAACACCCCGCTGATCGGGCATTTCCGGGTCCCCCATCCCGGTAGGCCCACCTATAGCTCCACATGACCGGCGTCTGCCCCAACAGACTTCGTCATTGATCGCGTTGGACTCCGCCGAGTCCAGCGCGATCTTTTTTTGTGCCCGTTCGGTGGGGTGGCCGGCGACCGGCGAGGCACTCAAAGAGTCGTGCAATTGCACATATTAAATTGGCTTGTTGTAGGGAGGGGGTAAGTTCCACGGTTCTGGAAACCCGTTCGGTGACACCCGTCACACCGCACGCCTCTTGCCAAATGCGAGGCTGCCACCGAGAAACCGGCACGAAGACGGGCTCGGGTCACTCGGCGATGGGCCCTCTGTCCGTGGCCTCCGTGGCCTCCTCGGCCGGCGCCGGACGCCGGGAGGGCGCGAGGCAGGGTGTGGGGGCGGGGTCGGGATCGGAAGCGGCAGGCTCCATGGCGAGCCGCAGGAGGCGAAGGCAGATGGGGCAGTGCCGCGTGCGATGCCGATAGCCGGATGCGGCCTGCAGATGGGCGCGCAGAAGCGCCCTGGTCTCGTGCTGCCTCGCTACGGTCGCCGCCATGCACGTCACCTCCGGGTGTGTGCCGTCCCCTCATGACTGGGTACCGGTGGCAGATGACGCAGTCAAGACGCCCGCACGAGGAAGCATGCGCCCGCATCCTGGCGGAGCGCCACGGGAGCGCCCTGCCATCGTCTTTGGAGGCCGCGCAGACTGCGCCGACTGCGCCGCGGGCTCGGCCTCCGGCGTACGACGCAGGCTCGCGAGGTGGGGTGCGGGGCGTTGCCGGAGCGGATGTGCCGACGTGGGGCGGGCACACGACGAAGGCCCGCTTCCCTGAGGGAAGCGGGCCTTCGATCTACTGCGGTCCTGACGGGATTTGAACCCGCGGCCTCCACCTTGACAGGGTGGCGAGCACTCCAAGCTGCTCCACAGGACCAGGTTTCGCAGCCGTTGATGTGCGTTGGCTGCGAGTGAGACTGTACAGCAGGTCAGGGCGTGCGGTCGAACTCGATGCACGCAGTCGCGCGGGCTTACGGCGCCGCCGCGTCGATCGCCTTCACGATGCGCTTGTCGGAGACCGGCTGCGCCGTGCCCAGGGCGTGCGCGAAGTAGCTCACCCGCAGCTCCTCGATCATCCAGCGGATGTCCCTGACCTCCTGGGGGACGGGGCGGCCCTGTGGCATCTGCTCCAGCAGCCAGGCGTACTCGTCCTGCATCTCGTGGACCTTCTCCATGCGCGTGGTGTCGCGCTGGACCGCCGTCGGCATCTGCTGGAGGCGGCGGTCCACGGCAACCAGATAGCGCATCAGGTCCGGCAGCCGGCGCAGGCCGGTCCGGGTGACGAAGCCGGGCGGCATCAGCGCCGCCAGCTGCTCCCGTACGTCCTGGACGTTGTTGACCAGGGTCAGGCTGTTCGTGGCCTTCAGCCGGCGCTCACAGGCCTGCCAGGCGGCCAGGATCTGCTCGACCTGGCCGATCGTGCGTACGGTCACGTCCACGAGGTCGGCGCGGACCTTGTCGTACAGCTTCCGGAACGATTCCTCGTCCCAGGCCGGGCCGCCGTGCTCGGCGATCAGCTTGTCCGCCGCGGCCATGGCGCAGTCCTCGAAGAGCGCCTGGATCGAGCCGTGAGGGTTACGGGACAGCGCAAGCTTCTGCTGGTTGGTGAGCTTGTCCGAGGCGAACTTGGCAGGGTTCACCGGGATGTTGAGCAGGATGAGCCTGCGCGTGCCCTGCCACATCGCCTGCTGCTGCTCGGCTTCGGTGTCGAAGAGCCGTACGGAGACTGTGCCCGCCGCGGCTGCCTCGGCGTCGACGAGCGCCGGGTACGCCTTGACCGGCTGGCCCGCCCTGCGGGTCTCGAAGACACGGGGCAGCGTGCCGATCGTCCAGTCCGTCAGGCCCGTGCGCTCGATGCCCTCGCCGCCCGCCGGTCCGGAAGTGGCCGCCGCCGCGGCCTTGGAGAGGGCCTGCCGCGCCTTCGGCTTCAGCTGGAGCTTCAGCGCCTCCAGGTCCTTGTCCTCGGCGAGCTTCCTGCGCCGCTCGTCGACGATCCGGAACGTGATCTTCAGGTGATCCGGGACGCGGGAGAGGTCGAAGTCGTCCGCCGTGACCGGGACGCCCACCATGCGCTGGAGCTCGCGCGCGAGCGTGGCGGGCAGCGGCTCCTGCAGGGGCACGGCCCGCTCCAGGAACGCCTGCGCGTAGTTCGGGGCGGGGACATAGTGCCGGCGGATCGGCTTGGGGAGGGAGCGGATCAGTTCCACCGCCACCTCCTCGCGCAGGCCCGGGATCTGCCAGTCGAAGCCCTCGGAGGTGACCTGGTTCAGCACCTGGAGGGGGACATGGACGGTCACGCCGTCCGCGTCCGCGCCCGGCTCGAACTGGTACGTCACCCGGAACTTCAGCCGGCCCTGGCGCCAGGAGTCCGGATAGTCGTCCTTGGTGACCGTCCCCGCCTTCTCGTTGATGAGCATCTCGCGCTCGAAGTCGAGAAGCTCGGGCTCCTCCTGGCGCTTGTGCTTCCACCAGGAGTCGAAGTGCGCGCCGGACACGATGTGTTCGGGCACCCGCTGGTCGTAGAAGTCGAAGAGCGTCTCGTCGTCCACGAGGATGTCGCGGCGCCGCGCCCGGTGCTCCAGCTCCTCGACCTCGGTGAGAAGCCTGCGGTTGTCGGCGAAGAACTTGTGGTGCGTACGCCAGTCGCCCTCGACCAGCGCGTTGCGGATGAACAGATCGCGGGACGTCTCCGGGTCGATCCGCCCGAAGTTCACCTTGCGCTGGGCGACGATCGGAACGCCGTACAGCGTGACCCGCTCGTACGCCATCACCGCCGCCGCGTCCTTTTCCCAGTGCGGCTCGCTGTAGGTGCGCTTGAGCAGATGCTGGGCGAGCGGCTCGATCCACTCGGGCTCGACCCTGGCGTTGACGCGTGCCCACAGCCGGGACGTCTCGACGAGCTCCGCCGACATGACGAAGCGCGGCGGCTTCTTGAAGAGCGCCGAGCCGGGGAAGACCGCGAACTTGGCGCTGCGGGCACCCAGGTACTCGTTCTTGTCGGTGTCCTTCAGACCGATGTGCGAGAGCAGGCCGGCCAGCAGCGAGGTGTGGACGGCCTGCTCGGGGGCGACCGTGTCCGCCGAGGGCTCCTCGATGTGCAGGCCCATCTGCTTGGCGACCGTACGCAGCTGCGCGTAGATGTCCTGCCATTCGCGGATGCGCAGGAAGTTCAGATACTCCTGCTTGCACATCCGGCGGAAGCTGGAGGAGCCGCGCTCCTTCTGCTGCTCGCGGACATAGCGCCACAGATTGAGGAAGGCGAGGAAGTCGGACGTCTCGTCCTTGAAGCGGGCGTGCTGCTGGTCGGCCTGTGCCTGCTTCTCGGCGGGCCGCTCGCGCGGGTCCTGGATCGAGAGCGCGGCCGCGATGACCATGACTTCGCGTACGCAGCCGTTGCGGTCGGCCTCGATGACCATGCGGGCCAGGCGTGGGTCGACCGGGAGCTGGCTCAGCTTGCGGCCGAGGTCCGTCAGTTTCTTCTTCGGATCCTTCTGCGCCGGATCGAACGCACCCAGCTCCTGGAGAAGCTGGACGCCGTCGCGGATGTTGCGATGGTCCGGCGGGTCGAGGAAGGGGAACTTCTCGATGTCGCCGAGGCCGGCCGCGGTCATCTGCAGAATGACGGAGGCCAGGTTCGTCCGCAGGATCTCGGCGTCCGTGAACTCCGGACGGGAGTCGAAGTCGTCCTCGGAGTACAGACGGATGCAGACGCCGTCGGACGTACGGCCGCAGCGGCCCTTGCGCTGGTTGGCGCTGGCCTGCGAGATCCGCTCGATGGGGAGGCGCTGGACCTTGGTGCGGTGGCTGTAGCGGGAGATACGGGCGGTGCCCGGATCGATGACGTACTTGATGCCGGGGACGGTCAGCGAGGTCTCGGCGACATTCGTGGCGAGGACGATGCGGCGCCCGGTGTGGGGCTGGAAGACGCGGTGCTGCTCGGCGTGCGACAGCCGTGCGTACAGCGGAAGCACTTCGGTGAATCTGTACTGCTTCTTGTTGAGCGCGTCCGCGGTGTCGCGGATCTCCCGCTCGCCCGAGAGGAAGACCAGGATGTCGCCCTTGCCCTCACCCTGGAGCTCCTCGACGGCGTCGCAGATCGCGGTGATCTGGTCGCGGTCGGACTCCTCGGATTCGTCCTCGAGGAGGGGGCGGTAGCGGACCTCGACCGGGTACGTACGGCCGCTGACCTCGACGATCGGTGCGTCCCCGAAGTGGCGGGAGAAGCGCTCCGGGTCGATCGTCGCGGAGGTGATCACGACCTTCAGGTCCGGGCGTCTGGGCAGCAGCTGCGCGAGATAGCCGAGCAGGAAGTCGATGTTGAGGGACCGCTCATGGGCCTCGTCGATGATGATCGTGTCGTACGCGCGCAGCTCGCGGTCCGTCTGGATCTCCGCGAGCAGGATGCCGTCCGTCATCAGCTTGACGAAGGTCGCGTCCTGGTTGACCTGGTCCGTGAAGCGGACCTTCCAGCCGACCGCCTCGCCGAGGGGTGTCTTCAGCTCGTCCGCGACGCGTTCGGCGACGGTGCGCGCGGCGATACGGCGGGGCTGGGTGTGCCCGATCATCCCGCGGACGCCCCGGCCCAGCTCCAGACAGATCTTGGGAATCTGCGTGGTCTTGCCCGAGCCGGTCTCGCCGGCGACGATCACGACCTGGTGGTCCCGTATCGCCTCGAGAATCTCGTCCCGTTTCTGGCTGACGGGCAGCTGCTCGGGGTACGAGATCTCGGGCACCCGGTCGGCGCGGCGCGCGATGCGGGCAGCGGACCTCTCGGCCTCGGCGGCGATCTCGTCCAGCACGGCCTGCCGCGCCTCGGGCTTACGGATGCGGCGGGCGCCTTCGAGACGGCGGCCGAGCCGGTGGGCGTCGCGCAGCGACGCCCCGGCCAGCAGGGTCTGAAGGGCGGCGAAGGAAGTAGACATACGGATCCCAGGATCGCACCCCCGGGAAAGAGCTGGCGAACGCATTTCCCTCGCGGACTGGTGCAGTATGGAGCGGATCCGTTCGGATTCCCAGGAAGGGAACGCGTCTTCATGCTGCTCAGCCGCGACCGCCGGTGCCGCGTTCCGGCCGCCGCGACCGTGCTGCTGAGCCTGCTGCTCGCGCTGCTCGTCTGCTCGAGCGCGAGCGCGATTGCCGCCGGTGCCGCCGGTGGTGGCGGTGGTGGCGGTGCGGGTGACGGTGCGCGTACGGGCGTGAGTACGGCCCCGACGGGCGATCCGGTCGCTGTCGCTGTCGCGGCCGGCGAGCAGGACCGGGCACCCGGCTGCGGCAGGGGCGCCGAGGACGACGACAACACGTCGCACCCCGCGACCCCGCCGCGCGGCGGCTCCTGCGGCGAACTGCTCCCCGCCCTGCACGACGCACACGGCGCGTCCGGCTCCGCCTGGAGCGTGGCCGGGGCGGTCGTGGATCTCACACCGGAGCGTGGCCCGCCGCCGCTCGACCCGCCCTCTCCCGTGGATCTGTCCATCCTGCGCGTGTAGGGAGCGTCTTTCGGATCTTGCTGGGCTCGCGTGCCCTGGCACGGCACCTCGCTGCGTTGTCGTCAGTCGCCGACGCTCCGCGTGGACTCCCTCCTCCGCCTTGCGCTGCTCCCCCGTAGCCCTTCGTGCACGGGAGGTGCCCCCATCACCAGACCCCGCTCACTGATCCAGCCTGATCCAAAAGACACCCCCTTAGGCCGCCTGCCGGCGCGCGCTTCGGCGTTGCGCCCGCTCTCCGCACCTTTCCCGGCCTTCCCGGCCTCTTCCGGCTTTCTTGCCGTTCGCTCAGGAGCACCGACCCACCATGTCTTCTTCCTCCGTCTCCTCCGCCCGCAAGCCGCTCGTCATCGGCGCGGGCGTGGCCGTCGCCGCGCTGCTGCTCGGCCTCGCCTCGTACACCGCCACCAAGCCGGAATCGCCGTCGGGCCCGACGGCTGCCGCCGGAGCCTCGTCCGCCCCGCAGGCCGGCACCTACCCCGAGCTGGAGAAGCTCGCCCGGCGCGACGCCAAGGACCCGCTCGCCGTGGGCCGCGCCGACGCGCCCGTCGTGATGGTCGAGTACGCCGACTTCAAGTGCGGCTACTGCGGGAAGTTCGCCCGTGACACCGAGCCCGAACTGGTGAAGAAGTACGTCGACGAGGGCACCCTGCGCATCGAGTGGCGCAATTTCCCGATCTTCGGCGAGGAGTCGGAGTCGGCGGCCCGCGCCGCCTGGGCGGCCGGCCGGCAGGGCCGCTTCTGGCAGTTCCACGCCGCCGCGTACGCAGAGGGCGCCAAGGAGCAGGGCTTCGCCGAGGACCGCCTGGAGGCCCTCGCCCGCGACGCCGGTGTGAAGGACCTCGACCGCTTCCTGCGCGACCTGGACAGCGACGGCGCGCGGCAGGCCGTGAAGAAGGACCAGGACGAGGCGTACGGAATCGGTGCCACCTCCACTCCTTCCTTCCTGATCAACGGGCGTCCCATCGCCGGAGCCCAGCCCATGGAGACCTTCACCGAGGCCGTCGAGGCGGCGAAGACGGCTGCCGGGAAGAAGGCCGCCGGGAAGAAGGCGGCCGAGTGACGGACATCGGATATCTGGCTGCCTTTCTCGGTGGCCTGCTCGCTCTGATCAGCCCCTGCAGCGCGCTGCTGCTCCCGGCGTTCTTCGCGTACTCCATCGACTCGGCCGGCAAGCTGCTGGCCCGTACCGGCATCTTCTACGCGGGCTTGGCCACCACTCTCGTCCCGCTGGGCGCCGCGGGCTCCTTCGCCGGGCGGCTCTTCTACGGCCACCGCGATCTGCTCGTCTCCGCCGGCGGCTGGCTGATCATCGCGCTCGGCGTGGCGCAGATCCTGGGGATGGGCTTCGCCTCCCGCCGTATCGCCGCGATGTCCGGCCGGATCCGCCCGACGACCGCCGTCTCGGTCTACGCCCTCGGTCTGGTCTACGGCCTCGCCGGCTTCTGCGCGGGTCCGATCCTCGGCAGCGTCCTGACGGTGGCAGCGCTCAGCGGCAGCCCGGTCTACGGCGGCCTGCTGCTCGCGGTCTACGCCCTGGGCATGGCCGTCCCGCTCTTGCTGCTCGCGCTGCTGTGGGAACGCTTCGACCTGGGCAAACGCCAGTGGCTGCGCGGCCGTTCACTGCGCCTGGGCCGCTTCGAGCTGCATACGTCGTCGTTGCTGTCCGGCCTCTTCTTCATCCTTCTGGGCACGGTCTTCCTGGCCTTCGACGGCACGACGGCTCTGCCCGGTCTGCTCTCGGTGGACGACTCGTTCGCGGCGGAGGAGTGGGCGAGCGGCATCGGCAGGGCGGTCCCGGACTGGGTGCTGCTGATCGTGGCGGTGGCGGTGGCCGCGGTGGTGCTCGGCGTACGGGGCCGGCGCCGCCGGGAAAGCGCGTAACGAACGAAGGGCCCCGTCCGGGCGGGCGGGGCCCTTCGCTGCTGCCGGGCGCGTACGAAGAAGCCCCCGTCGAGGATCTCGACGGGGGCTTCTCGAATTGTGGCTGGGGCCGGGGTCGAACCGGCGACCTATCGCTTTTCAGGCGATCGCTCGTACCAACTGAGCTACCCAGCCACGCAGCTCTTGCGAGCTGCAGCGGTCCTGACGGGATTTGAACCCGCGGCCTCCACCTTGACAGGGTGGCGAGCACTCCAAGCTGCTCCACAGGACCAAGCAATGTGCGAGCACAAGTCTCGCACACAGTTTTGCGTGCCCCCAACGGGATTCGAACCCGTGCTACCGCCTTGAAAGGGCGGCGTCCTGGGCCACTAGACGATGAGGGCTAAGGGCCCACCTGGGCGCTTTGCAGCGCGTCGGGGACGTGAGAAGCATATGGGATCCGGGGAGCTATCGCCAAAACGGTTTACGGGGTGGGGGCGGAGGCGGGTGACGGACCGCTCGGGGACGGGGTCGCTCCGGGGCTGTTCTCCTCCGGGAGATGGCGGCTGACCTCGGCCGTCGTCAGGCCCAGACCGCCCAGCGTGATCTCGTCCCACGCCTGCAGCCGTCTGGTCGTACGGTCCAGATAGAGCACCGATGTCCGCACCTTCTCCGGCTTGTCGTTCTGCACCGCGCGCAGGCCGCCGCCGCCCGTCGAGCCCTCGATCTTGAGGCGGGTGCCGTGTTCGAGGACCTCCGTCCTGCGCTGGTGGACATGGCCCGCCAGGACGAGCGGAACCTCGCCGTCGGTCTCGCGGGCGGCCACCGGGTTGTGGGCGACCGCGATGTCGACGGGGGTGCCGGCGCGTTCCTGGTCGCGCAGAGCGGAGGCGAGGCGGATTCCCGTCATGCGTTCGGCCGGGTCGCCCTGGGCGACCACCGAGCGGTCGGGGGTGAACTGGGGGTCGCCGCTGCCCGCGATGCGCAGGCCGGCCACGGTCACGGCCTTTCCGTCGTCGAGGACGTGCACGTTCTTGAGGCGGGAGAGGTACGCCTGGGTGGTGAGGGAGTCGTGGTTGCCGCGGACCCAGACATAGGGCGCGCCGAGGTCGGGGATCGGGTCGAGGAAGCCGTTCTCGGCGGCGGTGCCATGGTCCATCGTGTCGCCGGAGTCGATGATCACGTCGATGTCGTACTGCTCGACGAGCGAGCCGATGATGTGCCACGCCGCCGGGTTGAGATGGATGTCGGAGACGTGCAGCACGCGCATCGTGGCGGGGTCGGGCTGGTACGCGGGGAGGGTGGAGGCCGCGTCGTACAGCTTGGTCACGTTGGTGACCAGGCGCGCCAACTCCTGCTGGTAGACGTCGAATTCGGTGACGATGGAGCGCGCGTTGCCGACGACCGAGGGGGCACTCGACAGGAGCCCGGAGAATCTGGGCTCCAGGACGGACTTCGGGTTCCAGGTGGCGTAGGCGGAGATGCCGGAGGCCGTGAGCAGGGCCAGGGCGAGGCCGCCTGCCGCGAGGGCGCGGCGAGGGCGGCGGTAGACGGCGAGGCCGAGGGCGGTAGCGCCGGAGACGACGGCGACGCAGGAGCGGACGGCCAGCTCGGTGGTGCCGTCCGCCACGTCGCGGGCCACCTCGTCCTGGAGGCCGGAGAGTCGCTCGGGGTGTTCGACCAGGGCCTGGGAGCGGGCCGGGTCGAGCTGGTCGACGTCGACGTCGAGACGGATGGGCGCGACATGGGAGTCGAGCTCCAGGGCGCCCAGCGGGGAGACGTTGATCTTTGTGCCGCCGCTGAGGGAGGGGCGCAGGGTCATGCTGGTGTCCATCGGGCCCACCGGCGTACGGACGCTGCCGACGATCAGGAGCCCGAGCCAGGCGCCGAGCGCGACCACTGCCGTCATGCCCAGGACGCGTGCCCACGGGTGGGGGGTGTGGACCAGGGTGCTGGTGGGGCCGGTGTCGCGTGAGCGGTAGTGACGCCGGAGCCGGGTGAGCGCGGCGCGGATCGAGGGGATCGGTTCCGGGGCTTCGCGGGCCATTGGTCCCGTATGCCCAAAGGCGCGGGCGGCCATGCGGCGGCTTCGCGACCCGTGCCCGGGGCGACCGCCCGCACGGCGTACGTGACAATGGCCACGTGCTGGAGATGACGCGCGAGGAGTTCGAGGAACTGGTCGCCGAGGCGCTGGACAGGATCCCGCCGGAGCTGACGCGACTGATGGACAACGTCGCGGTGTTCGTGGAGGACGAACCGGCCGCGGACGATCCCGAGCTGCTCGGGCTCTACGAGGGAACTCCGCTGACCGATCGCGGGGAGTGGTACGCGGGCGTGCTGCCGGACCGGATCACGATCTACCGGGGGCCGACACTCCGGATCTGCGAGACCCGCGAGGACGTGGTCGCGGAAACCGAGATCACCGTGGTACACGAAATCGCCCATCACTTCGGTATCGACGACGAACGGCTGCACGCCCTGGGGTACGGGTGACCTCGCCCGTCCCCCAGGACGGCGTTCCGGAAGCGATCGACCCGGATGTCGATCTGCATGTGCCCGCCCAGCGCGCGGAGACCGCGGGAGCCAGGAAGTGGCCGGTGCTCGCCGCGATCTCGGCGGGCGGTGTGGCCGGGGCTCTGGCGCGGTACGCGGCGTCCCTGCGATGGCCCGCCGCCGAGGGCGCGTTCCCGTGGGCGACCCTCTGGGTCAATGTGCTGGGCTGCGCGCTGATCGGTGTGCTGATGGTGCTGGTGGGCGAGGGCGGCCGGTCCGCGTCCGCGCACCCGCTGGCGCGGCCGTTCCTCGGGGTGGGCGTGCTGGGCGGGTTCACGACTTTCTCGACGTACGCACTGGACGTCACCGAGCTGCTGGCGCATACGGAGGCGGGCATGGCGCTGGCGTACGCCGGCGGGACGCTCGCCGGAGCCATGGGCGCGGTGTGGCTCGCGGCCTCCGCGACCCGGGCGGCCCTGAAGTGAACTGGCTGCTCGTGGCGTTGGGAGCCGCGGTGGGCGCGCCCCTGCGCTATCTGACGGACCGTGCGGTGCAGGCGCGGCACGATTCCCTGTTTCCGTGGGGGACCTTCGTCGTCAACGCCGCCGGGTCCTTGGTGCTGGGGGTGCTCGCGGGGGCGGGGGTGGGGGCGACCGGGACCTCGGCGGGCGTGTATGCGCTGCTGGGTACGGGCCTGTGCGGTGCACTGACGACGTACTCGACCTTCTCGTACGAGACATTGCGGCTGGCTGAGCGTGGCCGGCGGTTCCTGGCCGGGGCGAACGTCGCGGCGTCGCTGCTGGTGGGGCTCGGAGCGGTGTTCCTGGGCGCGGAGCTGGCGCGCGGCCTGGTCGGGTGAGGGCGCGCGGCCCGAGCGTGCACGGCGCGCGGAGCCGGTCGCGCCAGGAGCGCTGGAGGCCGTACGAGGGCCCGTACGAGGGTCGTTGCGGGGGTGCGTCCGGGCGCGTCCGGGCGTGTCCCTTGTGGGGTACAGGGAGTTGGGCAGGGAAACCATGTCATGTGCCCCGGAGGTGCCGCCCGTGCGCCAGTTGCCTGCCCGCTTGCCCGTCCCCGGCCGTTTGGCTGTCTGGATCGCCGCCTCGCTGGCCGTCGCGGCCTCGGCAGGCTGCATGAGCGTGAGCGACGACGAGGGCAAGAAGCCCGCGCCCAGTTCCTCCACGGACCGGCGTGGGGCGGTGGCCGAGCCGGACGGCGGACAGGCAGTGTCCGGCGGGCGCCAGGTCCGCGACGCCAAGGGCGGGTCGGACAAGAAGAGCAAGAAGAAGGCGAAGGACCGCCCGGATGCCTCGCCGAGTGCGAGCGGTTCCGGGCCCGCCGCGGCGAAGCCCACGCGGGGCGGGCAGCGGCCGCAGCCCCCGAAGGAGCCCGCCCCGACCCGCGGCGGGACCTCACCGTCCGTGCAGCCTTCGGTACCGCAGGAGCCGACCGAGCCGACCGAGCCGCCGCCGGTGAGTCCAACGCCACAGCCGAGCGAGCCGACCGATCCGCCGACCGCCTCGTCCGCTCCCGAGGTGCACGCGGGGGCGATGCGACTGGCGGACGGACAGGGCATGCTCGCCGAGCCGACGGCATCACCGCAGGTGGGGCCCGTGTAACGGGTGTCACTTCGGGCGAGGTTTGCCATCCGTGGGGGAGGGTGCGTATGGTGGTAGATCGTTTGATCCCATTGCCCGGCGCCGACACAGAAGAGCGCCGCGTGGCGCGTACTCTCCCTAGCCGTGGCTGACCGCATTGAGGCGGTCGAATTGCGAAATCACGGAGTTTGGGCGCGTGCCGAGACTCCGGAAGGTTTCGCATTTCGCATGTCCATTTTCAGTTCTGACCACGCCGTCATGCCCGAGAACGACGAGAACGCGGAGGCCGTAGCGGTCGCCGAGAGCGTCGAGTCCATCGAGGCGACCGAGTCCGTCGACGAGACCGTAGAGATCGTCGAGATTGTCGAGACCGGCGGCGCCAAGGCTCCCGAGGAGCCCCAGACCACGTTCGCCGACCTGGGCCTGCCCGAGGGCATCGTCCGCAAGCTCGCGCAGAACGGCGTCACCAGCCCCTTCCCGATCCAGGCCGCGACCATCCCGGACGCCCTGGCAGGCAAGGACATCCTGGGCCGCGGCCGTACCGGCTCCGGCAAGACCCTCTCCTTCGGTCTGCCGCTGCTGGCCTCGCTGGCCGGTGGCCACACCGACAAGAAGAAGCCCCGCGGCATCATCCTCACGCCGACCCGTGAGCTCGCGATGCAGGTCGCGGACGCCCTCCAGCCGTACGGCGACGTGCTCGGCCTCAAGATGAAGGTCGTCTGCGGCGGTACGTCCATGGGCAACCAGATCTACGCGCTCGAGCGCGGCGTCGACGTCCTCGTCGCCACCCCGGGCCGACTGCGCGACATCATCAACCGCGGCGCCTGCTCGCTCGAAAAGGTCCAGGTCGCCGTCCTCGACGAGGCCGACCAGATGTCCGACCTGGGCTTCCTGCCCGAGGTCACCGAGCTTCTCGACCAGATCCCGGCCGGCGGCCAGCGGATGCTCTTCTCCGCCACCATGGAGAACGAGATCGGCACGCTGGTGCGCCGCTACCTCGTCGACCCGGTCAGCCACGAGGTCGACAGCGCCCAGGGCAACGTCACGACCATGACGCACCACGTGCTCGTCGTGAAGCCGAAGGACAAGGCGCCGGTCACGGCTGCCATCGCCGCCCGCAAGGGCCGCACCATCATCTTCGTCCGCACCCAGCTGGGCGCCGACCGCATCGCGGAGCAGCTGTGCGAGTCGGGCGTGAAGGCCGACGCGCTGCACGGCGGCATGACGCAGGGCGCCCGTACCCGCGTCCTCGAGGACTTCAAGAAGGGCTACGTCAACGCGCTCGTCGCGACTGACGTCGCCGCCCGCGGTATTCACGTCGACGGCATCGACCTGGTCCTGAACGTGGACCCGGCGGGCGACCACAAGGACTACCTGCACCGCTCGGGCCGTACCGCCCGCGCCGGCAAGTCCGGCACGGTCGTCTCGCTGTCCCTGCCGCACCAGCGCCGCCAGATCTTCCGGCTGATGGAGGACGCGGGCGTCGACGCCTCGCGTCACATCGTCGGCGGAGCGGGCGCGTTCGACCCGGAGGTCGCCGAGATCACCGGCGCCCGTTCGCTGACCGAGGTCCAGGCCGACTCCGCGAACAACGCCGCCAAGCAGGCGGAGCGCGAGGTCGTCGACCTGACCAAGCAGCTGGAGCGCATCCAGCGCCGTGCGGCCGAACTCCGCGAGGAGGCCGACCGCCTGGTGGCGCGCGCCGCGCGCGAGCGGGGCGACGACCCGGAGACCGCGATCGCCGAGGTGACCGAGGCCGCGGAGGCCGAGGTCGAGGCTGCGGTCGCGGCGGCGTCCGTGCCGGAGCAGCCGGAGCGTCGCGAGGAGCAGCGTCGCGACGAGCGGGGCAACTACGAGCGCCGTGGCAACGACCGTGGCGACCGTGGTGGCTTCCGCCGTGACGACCGTCGCGACGGTGACCGCGGTGGCGACCGTGGTGGCTTCCGCCGGGACAACGACCGCGGTGGCTTCAACCGCGACCGTGACGACCGTGGTGGCCGTTCCTTCGAGCGTCGCGACAACGACCGTGGCGGGTTCCGTCGTGACAACGACCGTCCGTCGGGCGGCTTCCGCCGTGACGACCGTCGTGACAACGACCGTCCGGCCTCCGGTGGTTTCCGTCGTGACAACGACCGTCCGGCCTCCGGTGGTTTCCGTCGTGACAACGACCGTCCGTCGTCCGGTGGTTTCCGCTCCGGTGGCAACGACCGCCCGTCCGGTGGTTTCCGCTCCGGTGGCAGCGACCGCCGTGACAACGACCGTGGTGGCTTCAACCGCGACGACCGCCCGGCGTCCGGTGGCTTCCGTCGTGACGACCGCCCGACCGGCGGCCACCGTGGCAGCGACCGCCCGTTCAACCGCGACCGCCGCGACGACCGCCCCTCCGGCGGCTTCCGCTCCGGTGGCGGCGACCGTCCGCACGCCCGTCGTGACGACCACCGCGGCGGAACCGGCACCGGTACGAACACCGGTACCTTCGGCCGCCGTGACGACAAGCCGCGCTGGAAGCGCAACGGCTGATCGCACGTCAGTGCGCCTGATCGCCTGATCGCCTGATCGCCTGACGGCAGGGCCCGTACGACACCTCGGTGTCGTACGGGCCCTGCCGCGTTCCGAACGACTGGCCTGTTACTGCTCCGGGTGCTGCGAGGGCTGGGTGCACCCACCACTGCACCCGGCAGGCCCGTCTCCCATCGGTCCGTCGCGAGCCACCTGCGCCGTCCGGAGGGTGATGATCGATACCCGATCGGCTCCCGGGCTCTGTCCCGGCTATGCTGCGGGGGTGCCTCTTGCCGAGGGCCGTTAGCTCAATTGGCAGAGCAGCGGACTTTTAATCCGTTGGTTGTGGGTTCGAGTCCCACACGGCCTACATCTCAGCCCCGGGTCAGACAGTGTCTGACCTGGGGCTGATCTTGTCTCTCGGGCTGATTCCGGTGTTTGCCGGCCCGCTGTCGGCTGCCGGCCCGAGCGGCGGACGATCAAGGCAGTTACATACATCGATGTGGCCTTGGTCCCCGATGCGCGTGAACTCCCCGCCCACTCGCATCAAATGAGCCGAGCGGGCCGTACTTCAATTCGACTGCAGCGGCCGGTAGGCGTTGGCAACCTGGTCCTCCGACGTCGCCGTCAGCTGGATCAGCGGCGTCCGCCACGGCGCGGCCGGCGAACAGCACGGGCCGCTCGCTTCGGCCGCGGAAGTGCGCCTCTGTCTTGCATCCGTGCGCCCCTACTTCACTGCTGTGCCTGACTTGGTCCGGAACATCCGCCAGGCGTAGGCGGTAGAACCATTTGTAGTAAGCGTGCTGTCGCCGGAGGGGCGGCGTGCCCGCGCGGCGCGGGAAGGTGAACCGTGATCGACATCGGCTCTGTCGTGGCCCGCAGGGTCAAGAAAGAACACGTGATTTCTGCTGCGGCTGCAGCCATCTGCGCTGGGGTGCCCACAGCTGTGGGCGCGGCCATGGGAGGGCCTCCTGGAGCGGCCGCAGGTGTAGCGGTGGGGGCTGCGGCGCAGAGCTTGGCGAAAGGTGTCGTCGAGGAGTTGTTGACCGAGGCGGTCGACGGCTTCGTTGAGGCGGTCGACGGCGCCGTAGAGACCTACTACGAATTCGCCAAGCTCTACGAAGTATTGGGCGATGCCCCCCACTACGCGAAGCTGGCGGTCACCAAGGGGTTGCAGTCCTACGAGGACGCTTTGCCGGATGGGCCTCGTAAGCAGGCATGTCGAGCCATGCGTGTGATCGTCCTGTGAGCGCCGTCTGAAATGAATCGAAGGCCCCCGCCAGATGAGTGGTCAGGGCCTTCATGAGGCCTGATCAGTCGGCCACGCAGGTCGAAACCGTCCTCGGCGCCCATCATGGTGGCGGCATCGGCGTGGTCCTTCCGGCCGTTCATGAGCCACGGCGGCCCCTTGAGCAGCATCCGGCCGATCACCGACTCGGTGAGCATCTCGGCCGGCGCGGGACTCGGACGCTCGCCCCGGCGTGCGCGCTCGATGTAGGCGCGCTGCGCCCGCTTGCCGACCGGTCCGAGAGCGCAGGCCGTACCACCCAGGACCAGACGGTCGACCAGCTCGGGGCTGTCGGAGGCGAGCTGGAGGGCGAGGGACCCGCCTGTGGAGAGGCCCAGCACGTTCAGCGGGCCCTCGAAGGTCTCCCGCATCGCGTCGGCGTAGACAGTGGTGAGGACGGCCGGACCTGGTCGGTCAGCTGTCCCAGTGCCCGAAGGGTTTGCTGCGCCGGCCGCCCCGCGTACCCCGTCCGCCGGTCCGACGTGCGCGCGGGCCCCGTGGGTGGCAAGACTGGGGTATGGCAAACAAGGCAGTCCTCGAGGGTGGTCCGGACGATCTGCCCGAGCGGATCGTTCCGATCACCCCTCCCGGACAAGAGCTGAAGATTCCGCACCGCGGCGGGTACGAGCACTTCAAGGTCACCGCGCGGCATCAGGAGGGCCCGGAGGGACGGCTGCCTGTCTACGAGTGGTGGGAACGGACAGAGATCGCCGAATAGCGCGGGCGAGCGACCAGCGCGGGCGAGCCGGGCGGCGCGACCTCACCCCGCCGGGTGAGCCGGCGGCCGGCGACCCTCACTCGCGCAGAACCCGCAACAGCTCGTCGTCCGTCGCCGGACGCGCCGCCGCGAGGGCGGCGCGCAACTCCGGTACGCCCAGTCCCGGGGCCGTACGCGCCGCCAACAGCAGCCCGCCGCGACGCAGATGGACGTACGACCACACATCCCCGTCGTCGTGTCGCTGGGTGACCACGGTGAAACCGTCACCGACGTCCTCGCAGCTGATCCGGCCGGGCAGGTCCTCGGGGCAGTCGCCGTCCCGGCGTTCGGTGACCTGGTAGGGGAATCCGGGAGACGCGCCCTGTCCGCCGCCCGCCGTGAAGTGGACGCGGAAATCGGTCGGGCCGAGGGTGCCGCTGTCCTCCTCGAACTCGTAGTCGCCGGGCGGGTCGATGAGCAGGCGCTGTTCGCGGGAGAGTGGGTCGCCCGCGAGGAGTTCGTTCAACGTGTCGCGTTCACGCGCCTGGTGGAGGGTGTACGCGGCGAAGGCCAGGGTCCCGGCGAGCGCGGCCGCCGAGGTGAGGCGTACGGCCCGGCCCGGGACGAAGAACGCGGCGGTCAGCGCATACGGGATGCCGCTCAGCGGAATGAGCACCTCGGCGCTGCCCCTGCCGAATTCCTCCGTCGTCCACGCGGCCGCCCCGGCGATCGCACCCAGCGTGCCGCCTGCGAAGACGGTCACCGCCCAGCCGATGAGGCCGCCTGTCGTCGCGCAGAGCGGCACCATGCCGCGTGCGAGCCGGCCCAGCGCGGCCAGCGCCGCGACCGCGACCGGCCCGCCGACGAGCAGGGTGATCAGCGCTGCGGGCATGCCGCCGCCCCACCCGGCGCCGACTATCGCGAAACCCAGGGCGGGCGCCACCGCCGAACCGAAGAACCAGACGAGCAGCAGATGTCCCGCAGTCAGGGCCCAGGTCTTCTCGCCCCGCTCACCCTGCTGGCTCTGCTCCCTGCTCTCCCTCACGATTTCCCCCATGCGGAGCATGGTGGCGGAGTGGCAGGAGGGGCGACAGAGCGTTCGTACTCATCAATGGTGTGGATCTTGCTCCGGATGGCGTAAGGTTGTGTTTACCGACGCGGGGTGGAGCAGCTCGGTAGCTCGCTGGGCTCATAACCCAGAGGTCGCAGGTTCAAATCCTGTCCCCGCTACTTGCAGGCTACGGCCCGGCACTCGATGAGAGTGCCGGGCCGTTGTCGTATGCCGTCCCGTGAATGCGTGGAGTAGTGTCGCGTGCGCTATGAGTGATCAATGCGTTCGGGATGTTCGGCGTGATCAGGATGGTGAGGTGGCGGCCCGGACGGCTTCTGCCGTCGCGGCGCTGCTCGCCCTCTGCGCCCTGCTGATCGGTGTCTGGCAGGGCGCCGGCGGCGGTGGCGGTGGCGGCGACGGGCGCGTGCTCGCGCCCGCCGGCCTGGTCGGGGTCATTGCCCTCGGGGTGGACCGCGGCTGACTGCAGCTGACCGGTGCCGACGGGGCCGATCGGAGCCGACCGGAGTCGGCTGGGCGCCGTGCTCCGTGCGCTCCGGCCCTGGCCCGTACGCGCTCGTCTGCTCCCGTACGCCCCAGGCTGCCCCCCCGTACGCTTCCGTCCGTCCCCATCTCCTGTCGCCCACTTGGCCGAAGGCGAGTCGCCGCCCGGCGCCGCTGCGGCCAGCCTGGGTAGGGCGAAGGGCGCGGTTCCGTCCGCAGCCGTGGCCGTGGGTGGACTGGCAGGAGAACAGCGGTGGGGCAGCGAGACAAGGCCGGCATCAACAAGGCTCGCCGCTTCGTCCGGGCGCTGCCCACACTCTTGATCATCGGCGGGCTGGTCTACGACCTCGCGACCCCGCCCCAGTTCACGGCCGCGCCGCTCTTCTCGGCCGCTCCGCTGATCGCCGCCCCCTTCTTCTCCTGGCGCACCACCCTGCTGACCGGCATCGCGGCGGTCGCGGCCGTGCTCGGCCTGCACATCTACAACGGCACCATCGGCCGCGTCCCGGCGTACACCGAGCTGTTCACCGTGCTGACCGTCGCCGGGTTCGCGCTGCTCATCAACAGGGTCGTGATGCGCAGCGGCGAGCGGCTCGCCTCCGCCCGCGTCATCGCCGAGACCGCCCAGCGTGCCGTGCTGCCCACCCCCGTCGACCGGATCGGCGGGTTGCAGGTCGCCGCGCGGTACGAGGCGGCGCAGGCGGACGCGTTCATCGGCGGCGACCTCTTCGCCGTACAGGACACCCCGTACGGCGTGCGGCTGGTCGTGGGCGACGTCCGCGGCAAGGGGATGGAGGCAGTCGAGGCGGTGGCCGTCGTCATCGGGGCGTTCCGGGAGGCCGCCGAGCAGGAGAGGTCGCTGGAGGGCGTTGCCGAGCGACTGGAGCGTGCCCTGGCCCGTGAGGGGACACGGCGGGACACCCTTGACATCTTCGAGGGGTTCACCACGGCCGTACTCGCCGAGGTCCCGCGCGGCGGGGGCGTGGTGCGGGTGGTGAACCGGGGGCATCCGCAGCCGCTGATGCTGTACGCGGACGGGGACCTGGACATGCTGGAGCCGACCGTGGCCGCGCTGCCGCTGGGGATGGGCGACCTGGGGATGCTGCCGGACCGGGCCGAGGAGCATCCGTACCCCGCCGGGGCCACGCTGCTCCTCTACACGGACGGGCTCTCCGAGGCGCGCGACGCGGACGGCGTCTTCTACGACCCCGCCGGGCGGCTCGGCGGCCGGATCTTTCCCGGGCCGGAGGAGCTGCTGGACGCGCTGGTCGCCGACGTGCGCCGGTACACGGGTGGCCGGTCCACGGACGACATGGCGCTGCTGGCGGTCAGCCGCCCCGCGGAAGGGCAGCAGGACCGCCGCAGGACCGTGCCGGTCGTCAAAGCCGAAACGACCGTCCGGGTCGGCACGGCGGACAGGGCCGAGGAGCGGGAGACCTGAGGATCAGCAGACCTGAGGATCAGCAGATCCGCACGGTGCGTAGTCGGAAGATACCCCTCCGCATAGCATGTGATGCACCGTCAGATACGGAGCCTGCCTGAGGGGCGATCAAGTCGCCCGCTTCCGGCCCCTTGTGTCCCGGTAAGTCGTGATCAAAGTCGTTAATGATCACTCGGAACAGCTTGGAATCCGGCCCCCGAGTCTATTAACGTTCGATAACGCAGCGCGGTCGTCCCAGTCGTCGCAAGAGACGGCACCGTGCGCACGCGCCGAATCCCGCAAGGGAACCGGGGAACCACCAATTGGGGTGAATCGGGCATTCTTTGCCGCTTTTTTTCGGCGGCCGAGGCGCTCGTAGGAGACCTTCCTGCTCCGAACCCGTCAGCTAACCCGGTAGGCGAGAAGGAAGGAAAGGAGCACGCCTCCGTGGCGTCCAACAAACCTGCCCCCGAAGCACCCTTCGCGACTGACTACTTCGGTGACGAGGGAGCGGAGCGGACTTGGGAGGAATGGAACCCCACCGAGGACTCCGTCCGTCCGGTGCGCGGTCGGCACCGTGTCCTGAAGCAGCGCGGCGGACTCGCGCGTAGCTCCACGGTCCTCGGCGTCGGTGTGATCGCAGCGGTCGGCGCGGGCGGCATCGCCACCGCGCAGGACAAGCCTGCGGTCTCCATCTCGCTTCCCGACTCGATCTCGGACAACCTCCCCGACGCCAAGTCCCTGCCGGGCGTGGGCTCCCTGATGTCCGACGACGCCGACGGCGATGCGGGGATCGCGAACGCCGCCCCGCTCACCGCCATGACGGTTGCCGCCGACACCGGCTCGGGCACCACGGGCGTAGCGGACCAAGGCTCGAGCAGCGCGGGTGAGGCACTGCGCGCCCGCATCCTCCAGCAGGCCGAGCAGCAGCAGGCCGAGGCGGACGCCGAAGCGAAGGCAGCCGCTGAGAAGCTCGCCGCCGAGAAAGCCGCGTCCGAGGCGAGGAAGCAGCAGAGCGAGGCGGAGGCCAAGGTCGAGGCCGAGAAGCGGAAGGCCGAGGAGGCCGCGGCGGCCAAGGCCGAGGCTGATCGGCTCGCCGAGCTTGCCAAGAGCTACGCCGTCCCGCTCTCCTCGTACACGATCACCTCTACCTTCGGTCAGTCCGGTTCGATGTGGTCCTCCGGGTATCACACGGGTCTCGACTTCGCCGCCCCGACGGGCACGCCACTCAAGGCCGTGCACGGTGGCACCGTCAAGTCGGCGGGCTGGTCCGGCTCGTACGGCTACCACACGGTGCTGGAGCTCGAGGACGGTACGGAGGTCTCGTACAGCCACCAGTCCTCAATCGCCGTCAGCGTCGGGCAGAAGGTCGGCACCGGCGATGTCATCGGTCGCGTGGGCGCCACCGGCAATGTGACAGGGCCGCACCTCCACCTGGAGGTTCACACGGCGTCCGGCGACGGCGTCGACCCGATGGCGTGGCTGCGCGGCATGGGCCTCTCCGTCTGAGTCCCTGTCCCTGCCCGGGGACTTGTCCGAGTACCTGTCTCCACGGCATGTGAGCACTCCGGCACTACGGCAGCCTTCGTGGTGCCGCGCGCAGCTCTCGTATTCCCCGGCAGCCCTGGCGTACACCCCCGACGCCAGGGCTGCCGGGCTGTGCGGGCCCGCCGGCCGGAATAGCCCGCCCTGGTACGGCCGTTGATCAACGCATGATGTCACTCCGTACCCTCGGCTCCTCCGACCTCGCCGTGTTCCCGCTCGCCCTCGGCGGCAACGTTTTCGGCTGGACGGCCGACCAGGCGCAGTCCTTCGCCGTACTCGACGCCTACACCGCCGCGGGCGGCAACTTCATCGACACCGCCGACAGCTACTCCTCGTGGGTGCCGGGCAACGCAGGTGGCGAGTCCGAGACCGTCATCGGCGACTGGCTGGCCGCGCGTGGCAACCGCTCCGAGATCGTTGTCGCCACCAAGGTCGGCGCCCACCCCCAGTACAGGGGCCTCTCCGCCACGACGATCAAGGCCGCGGCCGAGGCGTCGCTGAGCCGGCTCCGTACCGACCGCATCGACCTGTTCTACACGCACTTCGACGACCCGTCCGTCCCGGTCGAGGAGATCATCATCGCCCTCGACCAGCTGGTGAGGGAGGGCAAGGTGCGCGCCATAGCCGCCTCCAACCTCAGTGCCGAACGGCTGCAGGCGTCGCTGGACTTCTCGGAGCGCGAGGGGCTCGCTCGCTACGTCGCGCTGCAGCCGCACTACAACCTCGTCTCCCGGGAGACCTACGAGGGGGAGCTCCAGGACACGGCCGCCCGCGCCGGACTCGCCGCCGTCCCCTACTACGCGCTCGCGTCCGGTTTCCTCACCGGCAAATACCGGCCGGATACGTCGGTGGACAGCCCGCGGGCCGGGAGTGCGGCCAGGCACCTGCAGACGGATCGGGGCCTCAAGGTGCTCGCCGCGCTCGACACCGTGGCCGGGGCGCGCGGCGCCGAGATCGCGACTGTTGCGCTGGCCTGGCTGGCCGCGCAGCCGACGGTCGCCGCGCCGATCGCCTCGGCCCGCAGGGTGGAGCAGCTGCCCGCCCTGCTGGCCGTCGCGGACCTGGAGCTGACGGCGGAGGAGCTGGCCGAGCTGACGGCGGCCGCTGCCCCGTAGCGGGCGGGACGGGGCGACGGGCGGGACGGGGCGTAGTGGCCGTACGGGCCGGGTCGGGAGTAGCTAGTAGCGGTACGGGTTGTGGCCGCTGTAGTCGCGGTGCGGCGGCGGCACCCGCACCCGGCCCGTCGCCCGCGCCGCGTACGTGAGCGCCGGACCGGCCGCCTCCTTGCGCTGCCACAGGTGGTGCAGCAGTTCCTGCTCGCGCGCCATGAAGTCCGGGCCCGCCGCACCCCGGCGGGCCCGATGGCGCAGAAACGCCAGGGAGGTCGCGAACCGCTCGTACTCCGACACGGTGTGCGCGGCGGCCGGTCCGTACCTGTGCCGGGCGAAGTCGCGCGCCATCGTGCGCGCCCGCATGGAGGAGAGGGCGCGCGGCTCCGCATCCGTCAGCCAGCCGGCCGCGGCGTACGCGGGCAGTTCGGTGGATATCGTGTGCAGTTCGCGCTGCCGCGTCCAGATCGCCAGCCAGGTCAGCAGGCCGAAGGCGGGGACCATGAACGCCCCGTACACGGCGTAGAACCCCCACGGGCCGAAGAGTGACGCCGAGGCGTTCCACAGGGCGTGCATGCCCATCGCGAGGGCGAGTCCCAGCAGCGGCAGGACGACCCGGCGGATCCTCTGGCGCTGCGCGGCGAGCGCGGCGATCCCGAAGCCGATACCCGTGAGCACGGTGAAGAGCGGATGCGCGAACGGTGACATGACGATCCGTACGAAGAAGGTCGCGGCGGTCACCGAGGCGAGGCCCGAGGTGCCGATCTCCTGGTCCTCGCCGAAGGCACTGCCCAGGTAGAGGATGTTCTCGGTGAAGGCGAAGCCGGTCGCGGTGATGCCGGCCACGACCACGCCGTCGACGATCCCGGTGAAGTCCCGTCTGCGGAAAATGAAGATCAGCAGGACTGCCACGGCCTTTGCGCTCTCCTCGACGACCGGAGCTATGACGGTCGCGCCGAGGGTGTCCGCGCTCGCCGGATCGGCGGTGGCGGTGGCTATCCAGCGGGTCGCGAAGGTGTTCGCGATGATCGCGACCAGGGCTGCGGCGCAGGCGCCCCAGGCGAAGGCGAAGAGCAGATTCCGCCAGGGGCCGGGCTCGACCCGGTCGAGCCACCGGAAGGCGGCCACCAGAAGCGGGACGGGCAGGGTCGCAAGACCGAGGCCGACCAGGAAGCCGTGGGTGCCGGTCTGTTCGCGGACGAGCGCGAGGATCATCAGACCGGAGAGGGCGAGGAGCGTGATCAGCACCCCGGCCCGTACCGCCTTGCTGCGCCAGAGCCGGGACGCGCGGCGGGGTTTGTAGCGCCAGTGGGCACGCTCCGGCACGGCGTCGAACAGCGGCTGCTGCTCGCACGCCGGAACCACCGGATGCGGTGGGGAGTGGTGCGGGGGCGAATCGGACACCCAATGACCCTAACGAGGCGCACTGACAACTGGCGATGACGTCCGCGGTACTACTGGGGGTTACACGTCGAATGGTGTGTCGAGTGGTGCGTCTTGTGTGTCGAGTGGTGCGTCGGGTTATGCGCCGAGTGGTGCGTCCCGGTGTGCTTCGGGGGATATGTCGTGGTGTGCGTCGGTTTGACCGTCGGGGGGCGTGTCCCGCAACGGGCGGCGGAACAACAGGTCGTGGACCTTGTGCCCCTTGTCCAGGCCCTGCCCCTCGAAGCGGGTCAGGGGGCGGAAGCCGGGACGGGGAGCGTAACCGCCGTCCTCCTGGGTGTTCTCGAAGTCCGGGTGCGCGGAGAGGACCTCGAGCATCTGCTCGGCGTACGGCTCCCAGTCGGTGGCGCAGTGGATGACCGCGCCGGGCTTCATGCGCTGTGCCGCGAGGGTGAGGAACTCGGGCTGGATCAGCCGCCGCTTGTGGTGCCGCTTCTTGGGCCAGGGGTCGGGGAAGTAGACCCGCAGCCCGTCGAGCGAGCGGGGCGCGAGCATCTCCCGGAGCAGGATGATCGCGTCGCCGTTGGCCACCCGGATGTTGGACAGTCCGTTCCGCTCCGCGAGACCGAGCAGATTGCCCTGGCCGGGGGTGTGGACGTCGACGGCCAGAATCCCGGTGCCGGGGTCGTCGGCGGCCATCTGCGCGGTGGCCTCGCCCATCCCGAATCCGATCTCGAGGACGACGGGCAGCCCGCCGAACATCTTCTCCAGATCAAGGACGCGGTGCCCGTCGATGTCCATGCCCCAGGTCGGCCACAGTCGCTGCAGCGCATCGGCCTGACCGACGGTCACACGGCTGCGCCGCGGCTGGAAGCTGCGGATGCGCCGCTCATGATGCGACCCGGCCGGATCGGCGGCGGGCCCCCCGGGAAAACGGGGCTCGCCCTTGGCGCGGACAGGGGGCTGGGGGGCGTCGGGGGTGGAGTTACGGAGCTCAGACACAATGCCCTGATTCTACGGCGCCGGGCCGAGCCCTCTCCTCGGCCGGGGCGGCCATGGGCGGCCATGAGTGGCCTTGGGTGGCCATGCGGACGGACGGACGGGCGGACCTGCGGAGGGGCGGGCGGAGGGGCGGAGGAACGGGCGGACGGGCGGCGCGGGCCGGGGATCCGCGCTCGCCCGCTATCTCCCGGCCCGCGCCCGCTGTCCGTCCGCCAGGGCCGTCAGAGCCCTGCGCGCCACCTCCCTGCCGATCGGGAGAGACGCCGTCGCCGCCGGGGACGGGGCGTTCAGCACATGCACCGTCCGTGGGGCCTCGCGGATCAGGAAGTCGTCCGCCAGCGTTCCGTCCCGCAGTACCGCCTGCGCCCGTACGCCCGCCGGGGCCGGTCGCAGATCGTCCTCCGTCACGGCCGGCAGCAGTCTGCGCACCGCCGTCGTGAAAGCGCGCTTCGACAGCGAGCGGTGCAGCTCCCCGGCGCCGTACCGCCAGTGCCTGCGGGCTATCCGCCACGAGCCCGGCCAGCCCAGCGTCTGAGCCATTTCCCGGGGGCGGACCGCCGACCAGCTGTAGCCCTCGCGGGCCAGCGCCGGGACGGCGTTCGGCCCTACGTGGACGCCGCCGTCGATGCCGCGCGTCAGATGCACACCCAGGAACGGGAAGGCGGGGTCGGGGACCGGGTAGACCAGTCCGCGTACGAGATCGGGGCGGGCCAGGTCGTAGTACTCGCCACGGAAGGGGACGATCCGCATCCCTGGGTCGTCGCCCGCCAGCCGGGCAACCCGGTCGCAGTGCAGACCCGCGCAGTTGACCAGCACCCGCGCCCTGACCACCGTCCCGGACGCCGTGCGCACCGCGACACCCCAGGTCCTGCGATCGACCGCGGTGACCTCCTCGCCGTACCGGACGTCCGCGTCGGAGGCGGTCGCGAGCTGCGCCGCCACCGCCCCGAAGTCGCACACCCCGGTCGTCCCGACCTGGATCGCAGCGAGGCCCCGCACCTGCGGTTCGTACTCCGTGATCTGCGCCGGACCCAGCTCCCGCACCGGAATGCCGTTCTCGCGGCCGCGCTGGACCAGAGCGTGCAGTCGCGGCAGCTCGTCCCGCCCGGTCGCCACGATCAGCTTCCCGGTGACCTTGTGCTCGATGCCGTACTCCGCGCAGAACTTGACCATCTCGGCCGCGCCCCGCACCGCGAACCGCGCCTTCAGCGACCCCGGCCGGTAGTAGACGCCGCTGTGGATCACTCCGCTGTTCCGCCCGGTCTGGTGCCTGGCCGGGCCCGGTTCCTTCTCCAGGACGGTGACCCGTGTCCCGGGAGCCGCACGCGTGAGCGCATACGCCGTCGACAGGCCGACGATCCCGCCGCCGATCACCAGCACGTCACAGTCGAAGTCGTGCCCGTAGCCATGCCGCGAGCTATGCCCAGAGTCATACCCGGAGCCATGTCCCGAGCCATGCCCGAACGCCGTCACCGCGTCACCTCCCACCCCGATAGTGCACTGGCCCACTGACAATGCCCTTAAACCAGATGAACCAGGGGGGCGCGCGCCTTATGCCGGGGCGACCAGGAGCGGCCGGGCCCGCTCCCGCAGTTCCACGACCCTCGGCTCGTCGCCGTACGGCTCGAGGCGGTGGAGCAGATCCCGTACGTACTCGGTGGTGCGCGCCGAGGAGATCCGGCCCGCGACCTCCACCGCGCGCGTACCTGCCGCGCAGGCCGCGTCCAGGTTCCCCGACTCCAGTTCGGCTACGGCCGACACCACGAGCCGCAGCCCGTGCGAGCGTACGAACTCCTCCGTCGGCCGGGAGAGCGCCTGCTCCGTGAAGCGGCGTACCTGGCGCGGTGCCTTCAGATCGCGGTAGCACTCGGCGGCGTCCGCCGCGAACCGGTCGTAGGAGTAGAAACCCAGCCAGGACGGGTCCGCATCGCCCTCCCGCGAGCGCTCGAGCCAGCCCTCCGCCGCCTTCAGTGCCGCTCCGGCAGCCACCGCGTCGCTCGCCTTCGCATGCGCCCGCGCCTCCACCAGCCGGAAGAAGCTCATGGTGCGGGCCGTGGCGAGACCGCGGTTGCGCTCCAGCGCCGCCTGCGCCAGGTCCACGCCCTCGTCCGCGAAGCCCCGGTACGTTGCCTGCAGCGACATCGAAGCGAGCACATACCCCCCTAACGGGACGTCCGCGGCCGCACGGGCCAGGCGCAGCGCCTGGATGTAGTACCGCTGCGCCGCCTCCTGCTGCCCGGTGTCGAAGGCCATCCACCCGGCGAGGCGCGTCAGTTCGGCCGTTGCCCCGAAGAGCGCCCGGCCCACCTCGTCGGAGTAGGAGGCGAGGAGCAGCGGGGCCGCGTCCACCCGCAGACACTCCGGCACCATCGACGAACGCCAGTCCCCACCGCCGTACTTGGAGTCCCAGCGGCGCGCATCCTCCGCCGCCTCGCGCAGTTTTGCCACATCGCTGTGGCCCACGCGTGCGGGAGTGTCGTCCGCGGTGTCCACCGAGCGCTCTACCGAGGAGTCGGCGGGGGTTATCAGCCAGCGCGACGCGGGCGTCGCATAAGCGCTCACTGCGAAGGATCCGGCCAGCGACTGCCAGATGCCGCCCCCGCCGGCCCGCCGCCCCGCCAGGTCCAGGCGGTACAGCTCAGTGGCTGATTTCACTGCCTCGCCCACATCGCGCGGGAAGGCGAGCCCGACCTCGGGGGCCGGGTCGGCGTCCGCCAGACCGATCTCGTGCAGCGGCACCGGACGGCCGAGCTTGGCGCCGATGGCGGCGGCGATGAGATGGGGCGCGGCGCCTTGCGGCACCATGCCCTTGGACACCCACCTCGCGACCGACGTCTTGTCGTAGCGAAGGGTCAGACCGCGCTGCGCACCTAGGTCGTTGACCCGCCGGGCGAGGCCGGCGTTGCTGATTCCCGCGAGGGCGAGAACGGTGCCGAGCTTTTCGTTCGGCCCGCGTTGCTCCCTGGACATGCGCCACCCCTCGACACACAGACGGCCGCCGCGTCGCGCCTGGGCGCACGGCATTCGTGCCGTGTCCTCCCCGGTGAACAGCTCCTGGATCCCGGTTGCAAAAGCATGTGGCCGAGCCCCTCGGAATATGCCCCCCGCGGAGAACATCAGTAAACACAGCGTAGTTCGCCGCATCCCGACCGTTAAGGGGCGGTGTTCCGTATGGCGGGATTGTTGTGCGATCGGGTGGATGGCCGGCCGTGGACGCGTCGCCATTGTGCTCCGGCTGTGTGGCCGTGCGCCCGTCCGTGCGCTCTGGCCCGGCTGAAGGGGGGGCGCTTGCATGAGTGCTGCGTGGGTCGGCCCACTGCGTACTGGAACCAGTGGGCTGGGGGATCCCGTCGTCTCAATCCCCGCGGGCGGCGGACCGGTCCGGGAGGCGAACAGCGCCTCCCGGACTGTGCGTGCAGACGGGTGAGGGACAGCTGTGCGATCGTTGCGGTGTTCGGAGAATGGCTGAATACTGCCTGTCCCCCGGGTCCCTTTTGCGCCCGTGTGGGCGTTCGCCGGACTCCCCGCTTCCCTCCCGACCGTCGTCAAATCGCCATTGCCAGGGGCGTGTTCCCTTTTTGCGGGCGCTACCCGGAGCCCCTCCTGTGCGCCGCCTTCGTGGCAGCATGTTCCCGAACGGCCACGGTAGGCCGAGATCCGGGGTCCAAGGTCTGGCGTGCCCAAGGTCTGGCGTGCCCAAGGTCTGGCGCGCCCAAGGTCTGACGGGCCCAGGGTCTGACGGGTCGGGGTCCGGTGTGCCCGGGATCCCCGGCAGGTCCGAGGTTCGGCGGGCCAGGGTTTGTCCACAGCCTGTGGAGGCGGCGATGCGGTGGTTGGTGGGCTGGAGCAGTATCGCCGCGCACTTTGGTACGGCAGGGGCTGTAGGTGCGTCCGGGGAAGCCCACACCGTCCACCCCGTCGGCGCACAACTGCTGTGGGGCGACCCGGATCCGCTCTGGGCGGTCGGCGACTGGCGCCCCGACGAGGTACGTGTCGTCACCGTCGACTCCTTCACCAAGCTCGCCGTCCTCGGCTGCTGCGCGGCCAGCGACGAGGAGCTGCGGGTGGGACTGTTCGCCGCGCGCGGCGGGGCGCTGCGGCATCTGACCGCGTGGGCCGGCAGCTATACGGCCGTCGTGCAGGTCGGCCGACGGGTCACCGTCGCCGGTGACCTGGCCGGGGCGAGACCCGTGTTCTACACCCCGTGGGCGAACGGCACCGCGTACGCAACCGCCGCGCTTCCGCTCGCCGACCTCATCGAAGCCCAGCTGGACATCGGGCACTTGGCGGCGCTGCTCGCCTGCCCGGAGACGCCGGAGGCGCTGCGCGACTCGACCCCGTACGACGGTGTGAAGCGCATCCCGCCCGGGCACGCGCTGATCCTGCGCGAGGGCTCGCGTGAAGTCACCGGGTACGAGCCGGTGGCGTCGCTCGCCGTCGCGGGGCCGCAGATCGAGGCGGAGCGCGCCATCGACGGCGTACGCGACGCGCTGATCGAGGCGGTACGGGCCAGGCTCACCGCTCCCCGGCACGCGCCCGAGACCCTGCCGCCGGACCCGGGCCCCGTGCCGGGGATGGGGCCCGCTGACCGGCGTGCCGCGCGGGGCGGGCGCGCCGGCCCCGTGCCCGGGATCGGCGCGGACCTGTCGGGCGGCAGCGCGTCGGGCACGCTCGCGCTGCTGGCGGCAGGGCTGCCCGGCGCACCCGGCACGGTCCTCGGCCACGGCACGGGCGCGGGCGAACGGCTGCTCGCCGTCACCTTCAACGATCTGACCACCGGCGGGCGCGAGGCCGAACTGGAGAGGGCGCGCGCGATCGCCTCGAACCCGCGGCTGCACCATGTGGTCGTCGCGGCGCACGAGGAGGGCCTGCCGTACGCGGGCCTGGACGCCGGGCCGTTGACGGATGAGCCGGCTCCGTCGCTGGTTGTGGCCGAACGTCACCGCGGACGGCTGGCCGCGGGGAGCGCCGATCACTTCACGGGAGCGGGGGCGCGGCAGGTTCTGGACGCGCATCCGGCGCGGCTTGCGGACCTGTTGCTGGACCGGCGGCGGCGTCATCTGCTGCGTCCCGTCGCGGCGTTGGCCCGGGCCGAGGGCGCCTCGCCGCAGTCGCTGTTCATTCCGCTGACGGTGTACCGGGCGGCGCGGCGGCTGGCCCGGATGCCGTACCGCACCGGCCTGGAGGTGGCGGCGGACCGGCTGCTGGAGGCCAACCGCCCCGGCGGCGGCCTGCTGAACGGTTCGCGCGGCGGCCCGCTGGGGGCGTCGCTCGCCGCTCTGACCTGGTCCCGGCCGGGACCCGCGGCGCGCTGGCTCACCGGCGAGGCGCTGGCTGAAGTATCGGTTCGCCTGACGGAGGCGGCGATGCGTCCTACGTCCGTGCAGCGGCCGGGGGAGGCCCGGGCACGGGCGGCGCTGGCCCGCCAGGCGACGGGCCAGCGGATTCTGGAACAGGCCGCGGAGATCCGAAGCCAGCGTCTGCACGCGCCCTTTCTCGACAATCAGGTCGTACGGGCCTGTCGCGACCTCCCCGAATCGCTGCGGGTCCGGCCGGGCGCCCGCGCGGAGATCCTCCGCACGGTCCTCGCGGGCGCGGGCATCCACGACCTGCCCCCGGGCTGGGGCGCGACGACCCAAGCATCGTCGACGGCGGCGGCCCGGGCGGGCCTGCGTGTCTCGCTCCCGCACCTGATGGCCCTCTTCGACGCGCCGCTGCTGGCGGACGCGGGCCTGGTGGAGGCGCGGGTGGTCCGCAAGGCGCTACGCGCCGCGGCAGAGGGCGAACCGGTCCCGCTGGACGGCCTCGCGGACCTGATCTCGACGGAACTGTGGCTGCGGAGGCTGCTCTCGCGAAGGGGCACGTGCTGGACAGGCACGGCGGCACCCCGCCAGCGGGCGGTGGCGGGAGGGGTCCCCCCGAGGCCGACGCTCCGGCCATAGCAGCTGCAGCTGCCTGCGGCTGCGGCTGCGGTGGGGCGGGGCGGGGCGAGGCGGGCGGGGATAGGGAACGGGGCCCTCGGCCCCCGGGCCAGGGGAACGGCGCCCTCGGCCCCCGGGGCATCAGCTGATCCGGAGGTCCGGGTCAGCCGCAGCTGATGCGGGACTGCGCCCAGTCCCCGAGCGCCGGCGAGTCGAAGGCCGTGTGCGGCTCCACGACCAGCCGGATGGTCTTCCGGCCCGCGATCGGGACATGCACCGGCACGGCCGCGTCCCCGCCGCGCATCACGGGGGACCGCCACAGCCGCCCGCCGTCCCCGTACACCGAGAACCGCACGGCCCCCCTGCCCAGCGTCAGGTCGTCGACGCCGACCAGGGCGTCGTAGGCGGAGCACTGACGGTTGAGGTCGATGGTGACGGAGGACTTGCCGCGCATGGTCACCCCGTGCCCGTACCGCGTGCCGCCGATCGACATGCCCCAGCGCCGCCAGAGCCAGCCGCTCTCGCCCAGGCGCACCTCGGGGGCGGTGTGGTCTCCGAACACGCCGTACTCGAGCCGGTTCACCTGGTAGACCTTCGGGGCCGGGGCCGGGGCCGGGGCCGGGGCCGGGGGCGGGGGCGGTGGAGGCGGTGGGGTGGGTGTCGGCTTCGGCTCGGGCGCGGGCTGCGCCGGAGGCGTGGGCTTCGGTGGCACCGGCTTCGCTGTCGGGGCGGGTACCGGGATGGGTGCCGGGGCGGATGTCGGGGCGTGCGCCCGGGCCGGTGTCGGTGTCGGGGTGCCCTTGGGCGAGGACTTCTTCGGCTGCGGCGGGGTGGGGTCCGCCTCAGGCGCAGCCGGAGGCTTCGGCGTCGGGGCAGGCTTCAGCGGTACGACAGGGTCCGCGGCCGGCGGCCTGGCCTCGGGCCTCGACGCGGGCTCGGGATCACCGGCAAATGCCCACACCAGCCCGGCCGCCGCCGCAACGGCCACCGCCGATGCGATCCCGGCCTTTGCCGACGCGATCCCGGCTTTCGCCGACGTGCCAAGGCCCTCCGTCGCGGCGCCGCCCGCCACGCCTCCGGAGGCTCCCGACGCGCCGCCCGTCGCAGCGGCGGCAACGCCCGCCCCCGCGGCGCCGCCGGCCACGATCCCGGCGGCCTTGAGTGAGTATCCGGCGGCGAACCAGCCGATGACCGCGACCGGCAGCAGCGCCGGAATCCCGGCGTTGACATGCGCCAGCTCGCCCGCGGCCAGCCGGCACTTGGCGCACTCCTCCAGGTGCTTGCGCAGACCCCGTTCGGCCCGCATCCGCAGACCCCCACGGGCGTACGCCCCCAGTCGGTCGGCGTACCGGGCGCAGTCGCCGCCGGAGGTGAGCGCGGAGCTCACATGGGCCTGCAGATAGGCCTGTTTGAGGCCCTCGCGCGCTCGGCCGGCCAGCACCGCCGTGGCATTGGCGGTCAGTCCGAACAGCGGCGCCACCTCGCTCGGTGACTCTTCCTCGACGGTGGTGTGCCAGAGCACCGCCTGCCAACGCTCCGGCAGGGAACGGAAGGCCTGCAGGGCGAGCGACTGCTCGGCCTCGTGCATCGCGCGCACGTCCGCGCCCAGATCGAAGGTGTCGTCCGAGACGTCCGAACTGCGGGCGGCCTCTCCCGCGAACACCGCGAAATCCTCGACCAGTTGTTCCCGCTTGGCGGTTTTTGTCCAGGCTGCCGCCACCCGCCGTACCGTGGTGAGCAGATAGGCCCGCACGGCCTGCTCGGGCCCCGCACCCCCGCGCACCGCCTGCAACGTCCGCGCGAACACCTCGGCCGTCAGGTCGTCGGCGGTGTGCGCGTCCCGGCAGCAGGTCTGTGCGTACCGCCGGACCGAGTTCGAGTGGCGGCGGAACAGCTCCTCGTACGCGCTGTCGTCGCCCTCCCGCATGCGCTGGATCAACTCGAGGTCGGACGTGGGCAGCTCGCGGGGCGGCGGCAGTACGGAGTCGAGACCACCACCCTCGCGCTGCTGCGGCACGGCGTGCTCGCCCGAGCGCCCCGCGCCCGCGCCCATACCCGTACCGGGACCGGGACCGAGTGGTCCGGTGGGACCGTGCGCCCTGCCAGGGCGGGGAGCTCCGGACGAGCCTGCGGGCCCGCCCTGGCTCGGCACCTGTGGAGAGGGCAGACCGGCCGACCCCGAACCGCCGCCCACGCCGTCCGTACCGCCGAGTGACTCGTCCCGACCGTCACCGCTCATCGCGGAAGCCCCCGTAAGCACCTTCAGACCCCAACACCGGGCCAGAGTGCCACAGAGCGGCAGCCGGTCGAACCCTCATGCCCGGCAACCACTCATCCGGGGAGACTTCCCGAATCCGGGCACACCCATCACCCGTTCGGGAAGGCGTTCGGGAAGGCGCAAGCGCCCCTGCCCCAGCGGTCAGTTGGTGTGCCGGCAGGTGCGGGTCGGTTCACGCCGTACGCGATCGCAGCCCCTCCAGCAGGATGTCCAACAGCCGTGCCGAGGCGGCCGCCTGGTGCGCGGCGTCCGGCAGAGACGGCGCGGCCGTGGCTATCACCAGCAGGACGTCCGCCACGGTCACATCGCCGCGCAGCTCACCCGCCGCCCGCGCCCGGTCGACCAGCTGTCCCACGACCTCCAGCAGCTCCGCGGCGCCCGAGTCGTCCTGCTCCTCCGCCGGCACCGGACGCTGCCCGACGACCCGCAGATCGGGCTGTGCGCCCACCCGTTGCTGCGGAACCCGCACCTCGTCCCGTACAACGACCGAAGAGTCGTCGGCTTCCACGCCCACCCGCAGCACCTGGGGCGGCAGCAGCCGGCCCGCACCTGACGCCACCGATGTGCGCAGGAAGCGGGAGAGCGCCGACCACGGCTCCTCCTCCTGTCCCAGAGCCGTACGCGCCTGCTCGGTCAGCCGGGAGGTCTCCTCCTCGGCTATCCGGCGTACCAGGACGTCCTTGCTCGGAAAGCGCCGGTATACGGTCCCGACTCCCACCCTGGCCCGGCGCGCCACGTCCTCCATCGGCGCTCCGTAGCCGAGCTCGCCGAACACCTCGCGAGCGGCCCGCAGTACATGCTCGAGATTGCGCTGGGCGTCCACACGCAGCGGCGCCGAGCGGCTGGTCCCGCCCGATCCCGTCCGTCCGTTCCCACCGTTCCCGAGGCCGATGGTCCCGTGGTCGACGGTCCCGTTCCCGCTGCCGTCCGCTGCCGTGCCCGTACCCGTGGCCGTGACGACGACAGCCTGCAAATGCGAATCCTGAATGTGCATAAGTGTTCCCCCGGTCATGATGTCTCCCCCTGGAATGTCTCCCCCCGGAGACCTTCCCGCCCTGACTGCCGGACGTGCCTAGGCCTGACACGCCGACGAAGTACGAACATAGTTGAGCCAGGGTCAATTCAGAAGAGGGTAGTTCCGCACAGAGCGCCCCCCGATCGGAGCAAGGGCCGGAAGGTTCCCTATTCCGCCCCCTCGCACCACCCCCCTGGCAGCCCCTGACCTGCGCACCTTTCCCTCCATCCGGTGACCCGCCCGCGCCGGCCCGCCGACACCTTCCGGTCACACAATTTGTCGGGCCTGTGGACAAACGACTGAGCCCGTTGCGTCATGGGGTGGTGAAGGAACCTGCGCGCATTCTCGTTGTCGGCGGCGGCTACGTCGGGATGTACACCGCGCTGCGCCTGCAGCGGAAGCTGAAGCCCGAGCTGGCCCGGGGCGAGGTGGAGATCGTGGTGGTCACGCCCGAGCCCTACATGACGTATCAGCCCTTCCTCCCGGAGGCCGCGGCCGGCTCCATCTCTCCACGGCATGTCGTGGTTCCCCTCCGCCGCGTGCTCGGCAGATGCAAGATCGTCATTGGTCAGGCCAAGGCCGTCGACCACGCCAAGCGCACCGCGACCGTCGCCACCCTCGCCACCGTGGAGGAGGGCACCGGCCCCATCGAGATGACGTACGACGAACTCGTCATCGCGCCGGGTTCGATCTCCCGTACCCTCCCGATTCCCGGCCTCGCCGACTACGGCATCGGATTCAAGACCGTCGAGGAGGCCATCGGTCTGCGTAACCACGTCATCGAGCAGATGGACATCGCCTCCTCCACACGCGATCCGGCCATTCGCGACGCCGCCCTCACCTTCGTCTTCGTCGGCGGCGGCTACGCAGGCGTCGAGGCTCTCGCCGAGCTGGAGGACATGGCTCGCTACACCGCGCGCTACTACCACAACGTCAAGGCCGAGGACCTGAAGTGGATCCTCGTCGAGGCCGCCGGCCGGATCCTGCCCGAAGTCGGCGAGGCGATGGGCAAGTACGCCATCCGCGAGCTGCGCGCGCGCAATATCGACGTACGCCTCGAAACACGGCTGGACTCCTGCGAGGGCCGCGTCGCCGTGCTGAGCGACGGCACCCGCTTCCCGACCCGCACCGTCGTCTGGACGGCAGGCGTCAGGCCCGCACCCCTCCTCGCCGCCACCGACCTGCCCCTCAACGAGCGCGGCCGCCTCAAGTGCACCGCGCAGCTCACCGTCGCCGGCGTCGAACATGCCTGGGCGGCCGGTGATGCAGCCGCCGTACCCGATGTCACCTCGGACCAGTCGGGCGCGGAGTGCGCGCCCAACGCCCAGCACGCCGTGCGCCAGACCAAGGTGCTCGCCGAGAACATCGTGGCGTCGCTGCGCGGGGAGCCGTTCAAGGAGTACGCCCACAAGTACGTCGGCTCGGTCGCCTCCCTCGGTCTGCACAAGGGCGTCGCCCATGTCTACGGCCGTAAGCTCAAGGGCTATCCGGCCTGGCTGATGCACCGCGCGTACCACCTCAGCCGCGTCCCCACCTTCAACCGCAAGGCCCGTGTGCTCGCCGAGTGGACCCTCTCCGGACTCTTCAAACGCGAGATCGTCTCGCTGGGCTCGCTCGAACATCCGCGCGCCGAATTCGAACTCGCCGCAGGCGGAAGACGCCACGGCATCGGAGACGGCGGCGGACCCGGGAAGAGCCCGCAGAACGGGCTGGAGAAAGGGCCGAAGGGCGGATCGCAGGGCGGTCCCGGAGACAGCTAGACAACGACGACTGTCAGTCCGGTCGGTCACACTGGACGTGTGACCATAGGTGGGCTCACACCTGCACAGAGTGACCCTTGGCGACAACCATTGAGGCTAGAAAGTCAGTGAACTTCACGCGTTGGAGCCCAAGGCTCCCCGGTACGCAGCGTCGCGCCGCAGCGCGGAGGACCGACCACGGGACCTCCCCGGCGCAGCGAGGGGAAGGCTCGGTGCCCGCGGCCCGCGGCGAGTACGAGCAGCAGCCGGAGCCCCTGCCCGACGTCCCCGCCCTCGAGGGCTTCTCCGTACGCGAGATCCTCGGCCGTCTCCCCGCCCTGGTCGCCGTCGTCTACGGCCCCGAGCACCGCGTCGCGTATGTCAACGACGCCTACGCCGCGGCCTTCGGACACCGCACGCCCGGCACCCACGCCGCCGACAGCTGCCCCGAGCTCGGCGAACTGGGGCTGTTCCCCCTCATGGACCAGGTGCTGCGCAGCGGCAAGCCCCGCACGGTCAAGTCCCGCAAGGTCCTGGGCTCGGGGTCGTACACCGTCACCTGCCTGCCCGCCGAGAGCCCCAAGGAGGGCGGGGGAGTCCTCGTCTTCGCGGCCGACGTCACCGACCACGCCGAGGCCGCCGAGCGGCTGCGCGCCAGCGAGCGCCGGCACCGCGAGACCGCGGTCACGCTCCAGAGGTCCCTGCTCCCGCAGGAGTTGGAGCAGCCCGACGATCTGCGGATCGCCGCCACCTACCAACCGGGCGGGACGGACGCGGCGGTCGGCGGGGACTGGTACGACGTCATCACGCTCGGCGCGGGCCGCACCGCGCTCGTCATCGGCGACGTCATGGGCCGGGGGGTGCGTGCGGCCGCGGTCATGGGCCAGCTCCGTACCGCCGTACGCGCCTACGCCCGTCTCGATCTTCCCCCGCACGAGGTGCTCCAGCTGCTCGACGGCCTTGCCTCCGAGATCGACGCCAGCCAGATCGCCACCTGCGTCTACGCCGTTCACGACCCGAACGAGGGCCGGCTCGTCTACGCCTCGGCAGGTCACCTCCCCATCCTGGTCCGCGACGAGGACGGCACGATCCGCCGGGCGGAGGAGCCGACAGGACCCCCGCTCGGCACCGGCGGATGGCTCCACACCTCGGGCACGATCGCCCTGCCGCCCGGATCCAGCGCTGTCCTCTATACGGACGGTCTGGTCGAGCGCCGCGGCGAGGACATCGACGAGGGAGTCGCCGCCCTGGAGCGCGCACTCTCCGGAGCCACCGGAGCCCCGCAGGTCGTCTGCGACCGTCTGATCCGCTCCCTCGGCGTGACCGCGGAGCACGACGACGATGTCGCCGTTCTCGTCGTCCAGCACCCGACGCGTACGGGCCCGACCGCCGAGCTGTTCCACAACGCCGCCCTCGACCTGCTGGGCGGCACCGAGGCGGCACCGCGCGCCCGCGCCTTCGCCTCCGGAGTCCTCGCCTCCTGGCGTTTCTCCCCGGAGCTGCACGACCTGGGGGTCCTGGCCGCCAGCGAACTGGTCGCCAACTCCCTCCAGCACGGCACCCCGCCCATGCGCCTCGGACTCCGCCGCACCGACCGCCGCCTGATCATCGAGGTGACGGACGGCGACGACCATCTGCCGCGCCGCCGCCGAGCGGAAACGGAGGACGAGGCGGGCCGCGGGATCTCCATCGTCGCGACGATCGCCTCGTCCTGGGGGAGCCGCCGCACGCCGGGCGGCGGCAAAGCGGTCTGGTGCGAGTTCGCCCTGCCTCAGTGAGCTGAGGCGACGCGCTGCGCGGCCACGGCCTGCTTGCTCCCGGTCTGCTCGGCCTCGGCCCCGTCCCCGTCCCCGGCCTCGGTCTCGGGCTTGTGCATGACCACCACACGCGACTTCCCCACGGTCGCGAGCGAGGGCTGGTCCTGTACGGGAGTGAGCTGCTTGCCCAGCCGCAGTGCCAGCACGGTGATGCCGAGCGAGAAGAGTGCGAACGTCACGACGTACGGCCCGTGCAGCGCGGCCCCCATCGGCCCGCCCACAGCCGGACCGACCGCCAGTGCGAGCTGCTTCACGAGGGCGAAAGCGGCGTTGTACTGCCCGACCATCGACTCCGGCGCCAGATCGGCGACCAGCGGGGCAACGGTCGGCGACAGCATGGCCTCGCCGAGTCCGAAGAGCGCGTACGTCGAGATGAACGCGGCCGTGGCCATCGCCTGGCTGCCGTGGCCGAGACCCGCGTACCCCGCCGCGATCCAGGCCACGGCCCAGATCAGACCGACAGCGGCGATCACCCGGCTGCGCCTGCGCCGCTCCACGAACCTGAGTACCAGGAACTGCGCGGCCACGATCACCGCGGTGTTGGCGGCCAGCGCCGTCCCCAGAGTCGCGGGCTCGATCCCGGCGGCCTCGGTGCCGTACGCCGCCAGACCCGACTCGAACTGTCCATAGCAGGCAAAGAAGAGGACAAAGCCCAGCACGCACAGCTGGACCATGGCCTTGTGCCGGAACAGGGCGCGCATCCCGCCCTTTGCTTTGGCCTCGGCGTTCTCGGGCATCGCGTCCTGCAGGGAGAGCGAACGCGGCAGCCGCACAGTGAGCGTGATCCCCGCGAGCACCAGGAACATCGCGGCCTCGATGCCGAACAGCAGAGTGAAGCTCGCCGGCCGGCTCTCGTCGACGATGTGCCCGCCGATCAGCCCGCCGATGCCGAGTCCCAGGTTCTGTAGAAAGAACTGCATGGCGAAGGCACGCGTACGGGTCGAGGTGTCCGAGCACCAGACGATCATCGTCGCGAGCGCCGGCTGCATCACGGCGGTCCCCGCTCCGAGCAGCGCGGCGGAGAGCACGACGGCCGGCACGCTGCTCGACAGCCCCATGCCCGCCGCACCCACGG